>NZ_JBSGZV010000001.1:0-548218 GCF_053611185.1 Streptomyces sp. NPDC054834
CGAGTCTCCGCTCGCCCACCGGTTATGACATTGGTGTGGTCGCGGGCCGAACCCACCGCCGTCCGCACCGCCGGCCGCGGGGCCCGCGGTCGGAAGCGCGGGCCCGGCGGAGGGTGGGGGGTGACGGCGGAGCTCGGTCAGTGGCCCGGCCAGCCGTCGAGGTGGCGGTGCAGGGTCACGTCGGGCTGCGTGTCGCCCTTGGGAGCCTGCGCCACCGCGTCGTGGAGGACACCGGTGACCTCCGCGGCGAGACTGTCGACCTTCGACTTCAGCTCGGCTGCCGGAATCGTGGACCGGGTCAGCTCGTCCAGCCGGCGGTGGATGTCGGCGAGCCGTCCCCGGGCGTTGTCGTCGAGGGTGAGCCGGGTCGGCGTGGAGACGACGAACTGGTAGGCGCCGGCCAGCGTCTGACAGCCGGTGCACTTCTTGTTCGCCGCGTCACTGAGGTTCACGGCGTTCAGCCGGGTCTGCTCCCCCGTGACCGTGACGATCTGGAAGGACAGCGCCACCGACCGGCAGTGGGCGTCGGCCGAGCAGCCCGCCGAGACCGCGTTGGCCTGGTTGCGCACGGCGGTGGCGTCCACGTCGCCGAACTGGCGGACGGTGAACGAGTCCTTCGCCTGCGTGTGGTGCGCCCGGTCGGCATGACTGAACACATGGTCCGACGCGACGGCCACGTGCGACTGCGTCGCGGCCGTCGCGGCCTGAGCCGGCACCGCTGTCGCCACACCGGCGATGCCGGCGGCGAACAGACCTATGCGGACCGCCCGTTGGGTGATGGGGCTGCTGGTGGAGCGTGGCTTTCGGTGGCTGTTCATGGGATCTCCAGCGATGGATCGGACACGTACGGTTGGCGGCTGCCGCAGGCGCGCGGCCGGCGGTGGGCTCGCGCCCCAGGTGGGTGGTGGGCTACCGCCGCCGACACCCGGCTGACTGCCGGCAGACGGTTGGCTTCCGCCCCAGGCGCAGTCGGCTACCGCGCCGGCACCCGGCCGGCTGACTGCCGCTGACGGTGGCTGCGATGGGCGCAGGTCCGCGGCTGCCACGGCCGGGCGGTGGGCTCGCCCCCGGGTGGGCGGTGGGCTACCGCCGCCGACACCCGGCCGGCTGCCGGCAGGCGGTTGGCTGCCGCCCCAGGCGCAGTCGGCTACCGCGCCGGCACCCGGCCGGCTGACTGCCGCTGACGGTGGCTGCGATGGGCGCAGGTCCGCGGCTGCCACGGCTGGGCGGTGGGCTCGCCTCCGGGTGGGCGGTGGGCTACCGCCGCCGACACCCGGCCGGCTGCCGGCAGGCGGTTGGCTGCCGCCGCCGACCCGCGGGTGGTGGCTGCCACGGGCGCGCGACCGGCGTCGGCGGGCGGTTGGCTGCCGCCCCAGGTGCGGTTGGCTGCCACCGGTCCCGGGGTGGTTGCCGCAGGGACGGACGGTGACTGCCGCAGACCCGTGGTTCGCGGCCGGCTGCCGCGGGCGGTGGGCCGCCGTCGCCGGCCCCCTCCCTGGCCGGGCTGCCGCCGAACGCGCGGTTCGCGGCCGGCGTCGACGGGCGGTTGACTGCCGCCCGCCGGCTCCCCGCCGGGCCGGCCGACGCCGGCAGGCGGTGGCGGTCCCGGCCCCAGGCGCGGCTGGCTACCGCGCCGATGCCCTGCCGGCTGTCGCGGCTCAGGTCGACGGTGGGGCGGAGGGCTCGCTGGTCGGGGGCGGGGTGGAGGTCTCCGTCGGTGATGGTGTGACGCTTTCCGACGGGGTGGGTGAAGGCTCTGGTGTCGGCCCGCCCCCTCCGCCGGAGGTGGTGGGTGCGGGCTCCTCGGTGGCCGGGACGCTCGGTGCCGCCTTCTGCGTGGACGCGCTCCGGCTCGGCTTGCCGGACACGGAGGCCGAGGCCGACACCGACGCGCTGCCCGATGCCGAGGCCGACGGACCGTGTCCCGGCCGCGCCGACCCGGCGCCCGCCGCACCCGAGGATGACGTGGAGCCACCACCCGAGGGAGCGGAAGGGTTGTCGTCGTCCGGCGTGGACACCTCCCGCGGCTCCGGCTCCCGCGTGGACACCCCGGGTTGCAGGATCGGCGCGATCGGCGGCTTCTTCGGCAGCGGCTGCGGCGTCATCCCGGACACCCAGGCGTAGCTCAGCCCCGCCAGCCCGGCCAGCGCCAGCGCGCAGAACGCCACCCGCAGCCGCGGCCGGCCCTCGGTGGAGCGCTTCGCGGCCCGCAGGATCCGGCCGCCCATCTTCACCGACAGATAGATGACCCCGGCCATCGGGCACAGCAGCATGACGCAGCCGATGACCCCGACCAGGCCCTCGAGGATCCTCCCGTGCACGAAGGCCGACCCGGTGCCCAGGAGTTGCTCGGTCAGCGACCGCGTCATCGTGGCGATGATCCGGGGCAGGTTCCACAGGGCGTACCCGAGTTCGCCGACGATCAGCGGCACCATGGTCAGCACCCAGGTGGCCACGATCGTGCGGGCGGACTTCTTCAGCCCCGCGACCTCCTGGCGGGCGGCCCGCCCCTTCGCCCCCGGCACCAGGCTCAGCAGGATCGGCTTGATCTTGCCGTACAGGTCCGGCACGCCGGCGAGGTCGCCCAGGATGTAGTAGCCGTCCAGCCGGACGGCCGGCATCAGCTGCTCCAGGATCTCGAAGTGCCCGAGATACACCGTGGCCAGCAGGAACTGCGCCCCGGTGGCGAAGTACAGCCCGGCCATGACCAGCATGAAGACGACGTTGAAGTACACCCCGCCCAGATCGGTGCGCAGCCGCCCGCCGCGTCCGATCCGGTAGACGTCGGTGACGTCGGTGTACATCGACGGCCAGATGAGGAACAGCCCGCAGCCGATGCAGCCCGGTCTGGCGCCGCCGTATCTGCATGCGGAGGCGTGGCCGAACTCGTGGAACACGAGGGAGGCCACCGTGAGCACGAAGACGACGAGTATCAGCACCGGCTGGTCCAGGACCTCCAGGACCGGCTCGATCGCGCCGAAGAAGCCGAACAGCCAGACGTCCATGGCCACGGCCGCCAGCAGCACGAGCACGACCGCGGCCGGCCGGTGCAGCCAGGCGAACGCCCGGGCGATCTTCGCGGTGCGCCGCTCGTTGAAGATGACCCGGTGGCCCTTGAGAGCGAGCAGCAGGTCGGAGCGCGGGGCCTCGACCTCGTCGTCCTCCTGGCCCTCGGGGACCGTCAGCCCGAGCGGCTCGAGCTTCTTCTCGACCAGGTAGCGGATGTTCTCGCCGCTGACCTCACGGCCGAACCGGGCGCTGACCCGGTGGGCGATGGCCTCGACGTCGCGCACGCCGTCGACGGACGACGCCACCAGATACAGCAGCCGCGACAGCTGCACGACCTGCCCGTCCCCCCGACGGGCGATGTACTTGGGGTCGGTGAAGCCCGATCCCTGGTACTCGCCGTGCAACCGCAGTCCCGCGCTCAGTCTCGGCACCAGCGGCGGCGGCTCGACGACCGGCAGGCTGCCCGTCGCCACCTGCTCGTAGGTCACCGGCCAGCCGCCGGGGCCGGGCACCGGCCCCGTGTCGTACAGCGCCGGGACCCCGTCTCCGAGCACCGTCATCCGTGATCTCCCCCCACGTACTCACCGCTCCCCCCCCCCGTCCGGTTCCGGGGGCGGCCCGCGCCACCTCGCGGTCCGCCCCCGGTACCCGTCGTAGCGGTGCTGCCGCTTACTGCGTGACGTTGATCGTCTGGGCGGCCGAGGACTCGGCGGCCGACCACGAGGAGTGGTCGTTGAGCGCGGCCGACTCGTTGTGCGCGTTGATGTTCGCGACGTGCTTGGTGACGTTCACGGTCTTGCCGAAGCTGAACTTCAGACGACCGAGGGCCTCGCGACCCGGCAGCAGCTCGGCGGACTCGGTCTCCAGCTCGTTCATGTCCATGCTCATGATGGATGTCCTTTCAGGTGTTTCCGGCGTTCAGGTGTCTCAGGTGTTCGGGTGTTACGAGTGCTCAGGCGCCCAGGAGTTCAGCTGGGCGTGCGCGTCACTGAGCGACGTTGATGGCCTGGGCGGCGCCGGAGTCGGCCACGGACCACGCGGAGTGGTCGTTCAGGGCGGCGGACTGGTTGGCGGCGTGGATGTTCGCGACGTGCTTGGTGACGTTCACGGTCTTGCCGAAGCTGAACTTCAGACGACCGAGGGCCTCGCGACCCGGCAGCAGTTCCGCGGACTCGGCCTCGAGCTCGTGGGCGTCCATCATGATCGATTCCCCCTCAGGGATAGACATTTCCGGTCGGACCGAGTCAGGTTCCCCCCCGACTCTGTCCAACTTGGTCGGACGTGTTGTCCAACGAGATTGGACACTACGGCCTCGAGGCACCTCCGCGCAACCCATTCGGGTAAGCACCCTTTCGGCGGTACGTACCCCCGACCGTAGAATCGGCCCCGACATGGACAGCCAGGCCCCAAACCGAGCGGCGAGCAGGAAGTGACCGTCAGTGGCCAACGCACTGCAGCAGTTGATCCGGGAACGCCTCGACCGCAAGAGCTGGTCCTACGGTGACGTGGCGCGCCGCGGCGGCGTCCCCCGCTCCACCGTCCACCACCTGGCCACCACCGACCGCGTCGTCCGGATGCCCCAGGCCGCCACCCTCGAAGGCCTGGCCAAGGGACTGGAGCTGCCCCTGGACACCGTGCGCCGCGCCGCCGCGGAGGCCTGCGGCATCCACGTCTACGGCGCCCCGTCCAACGCGGCCGACGACGGCGGGGCCCCTCCCGCCGTCGACCCCGAGGTGGACCTGCTCATCGCCAGTGTCCAGAAGCTGTCGGCCGACGACCGCCGGCATGTCGCCGCCCTGGTGGAGTCCCTGCTGGACCGCTCCCCGCGCGAGAAGTGACCGGGCTCCCGGCCGGCCCGGCCGTCCGATGACACCGGACGGTCGCTCCACCACCAAGTCGGAAAAAGAATCCGACACCGCCCGAATCCACCGAGATCCCCCGCTAGTCTCTCGTCACGCCCGAGGCACTGGAGCCGCACGACCACGGGCTCTCTGGGGGGAATGTGTTGTTCGTGCATGGTGGGACGACCACGGCGGTGGTCCGGGGGCCCGCCGGTGAATCGATGGTCCTGCTGTCCGGGGACCTGCCCGAGGTCCTCACCGCGGAGGCGGTCGCCGATCTGCTGGACCTGGCCGCCGCCATCCTGGACGCGGATGAACTCGGCCTGTTCCACACCTGTCTGGAAACACTCCGCCGCAACGGTATGCGGGCGGGACGGCGGATCGAGGTCGGGGGGGCCGTACTGACCGTCTATGAAGGGTGACATGCCGTCGACCAGGGCCATGGGACCCGGCAGATGCGATCACCATCAGGGCGAGTGACGCTGTTGTCATACCGAGCGCGCCACTACCCCGAGGAGATCGTCATGGCCGTCCTGCCCGCCGGTTCCCTGGTTCTGGAGCCTGCCTCCCAGCAGCTCGCCGATGCCACCTCCAAGCCGCCGTTCCTGTACGAGATGGGTCCCGCGAAGGCCCGCAAGGTGCTCGACGACATCCAGGCGGAGCCGATCGACAAGCTTCCCGCCGACGCGGAGTGGATCACGGTTCCCGCCAAGGTGGGTGACGTCCGTGTCCGGATCGTCCGGCCACAGAACGCCGCATCACCCCTTCCGGTGGTCCTGTACATGCACGGCGGGGGCTGGATCCTCGGCAACGCGGACACCCACGACCGGCTGGTGCGCGAACTGGCCGACGGGACACGGGCCGCTGTGGTGTTCGTCGAATACGCCCGCTCACCCGAGGCGCACTACCCCGTGGCGATCGAGCAGGGCTACGCAACCGCCCAGTGGATCGTGCGCGAAGGAGCCGCTCACGGTCTCGACCCGGGCCGCATCGCGGTGGCGGGCGATTCGGTCGGCGGCAACATGACCGCCGCACTGACCCTGCTGGCCAAGGAGCGCGGCGACGTCCGCTTCGTCCACCAGTCGATGTACTACCCGGTCACCGACGCCGACATGGACACCCAGTCCTATTCCGACTTCGCCACGGGTTACTACCTCACCGCCGAGGCCATGCGATGGTTCTGGGACGCCTACGCGCCGAACCGTGCGCAGCGCGACGAGATCACCGCCTCCCCCTTGAAGGCGGACCTCGACCAGCTCGCCGACCTGCCGCCGGCCCTGGTCCTCGTCGACGAGGCCGACGTCCTGCGTGACGAGGGCGAGGCGTACGCCGCCAGACTCCGTGCCGCGGGCGTCGACGTCACCACGGTCCGCTATGACGGCATCACCCACGACTTCATGATGCTCAACCCGCTCAGCGACACCCACGCCACGCGTGCGGCCATCGCCCAGGCCATCGCGGTACTCAGCGCCGCACTGGGAACGAGTGAGGAGGCATAGGCCTGCGTCGGCGCGCCGCAGACATGGAAGGTGCCCGGAACCGGACTTGAACCGGTACGCCCGCGAGGGGCAGCGAGGTTTAAGCTCGCCGTGTCTGCATTCCACCATCCGGGCAGGCCATGGGCTCCGCTTCGAGGTTCCGACCCTATCGGGATGCATCCCCCGAACAGCGGCAGGGCAGTGCGATGTTGTCTTATTTTATTGAGGTCTGAGGGAGCATCAGGCCCCTGCACACGCCATCCGCACTTGCCAATAGCGTTACGTGTGGTGGATGCGCGCGTACACGGAATGACGGAATTTCACCGTACGAACAAGGGGGCCCCACCTGTTCTCGACAACTTGTCCGGTCTCCCGCGGACCTTCCCGCCCCCTCCTCGGCTCAGGGTCGGCCGTCATCCCCAGGTATGACATGACGCCGCCCGGTCCGACCGCAGTCGGCCCCCGGAACCGGAACAGCGGGTGACTCCAGGACGGCAGCCGGCCGGGACGATGGATCACGTCCCCACCAACGCCGTCGTCCTGACAGGAGCACCTTTCCGTGACCACCACACCCACCGCCGACCGGACCACCACCGTGGCCGCGCGCGCCATGGAGCTGTCGAAGATCTACGGGCAGGGTGAGACCCGGGTGGTCGCCCTCGACCAGGTCTCCGTCGACTTCCGGCAGGCCGAGTTCACCGCGATCATGGGGCCGTCCGGGTCGGGCAAGTCCACACTGATGCACTGCGTGGCCGGGCTGGACACCTTCTCCTCCGGGTCCGTGCGCATCGGCGACACCGAGCTGGGCTCCCTGAAGGACAAGCAGCTGACCAAGCTGCGCCGGGACAAGATCGGGTTCATCTTCCAGGCGTTCAACCTGCTGCCGACCCTGACGGCGCTGGAGAACATCACCCTCCCGATGGACATCGCGGGCCGCAAGCCGGACAAGCAGTGGCTGGACAGCGTGATCCAGATGGTCGGCCTGTCCGGGCGGCTGAGCCACCGGCCGGCCCAGCTCTCCGGCGGCCAGCAGCAGCGCGTCGCCGTCGCCCGCGCCCTGGCCTCCAAGCCCGACATCATCTTCGGCGACGAGCCCACCGGAAACCTCGACTCCCGCTCCGGCGCCGAGGTGCTGGGCTTCCTGCGCAACTCGGTGCGGGAGCTGGGTCAGACGGTGGTGATGGTCACTCACGACCCGGTGGCCGCGGCGTACGCGGACCGCGTGGTGTTCCTGGCCGACGGCCGGATCGTGGACGAGGTGTACGGGCCCACGGCGGAATCCGTCCTCGACACGATGCGGCATCTTCCTGGGGGACCCCCCCAGACCCCCGAGTTCGACGCGAAGGGCCGCACGAGCTGATGTTCCGCACCGCCCTGCGCAACGTATTCGCGCACAAGGCCCGGCTCCTGATGACCGTGCTCGCCGTCATGCTCGGCGTGGCGTTCGTGTCCGGGACGCTGGTCTTCACCAACACCATCTCCGACGCCTACCAGAAGAGCTCCGCCAAGGGCTTCGATCAGGTCGACGTCGCCGTCACGGCCGAGGGCCAGGCGGACAAGGGCAACACCGTCGGAAAGACCCCCGAACTGACCCAGGCACTGCTGGACCGGAGCGCGAAGGTCCCCGGGGCCGACTCCGCGACCGGCGTCGTCACCGGCTTCACCGCCATCGCCGACAAGAACGGCAAGCTGATCGGCGGCGGCTGGCAGTCCGAGGGCGGGAACTACTGGGGCACCAAGGACGCCCGGTACCCGCTCGTCAGCGGCCACGCCCCGAGCGGCAAGGGCGAGGTGCTGATCGACTCCAGGACCGCCGAGCGGGCCGGCTACAAGGTCGGCGACAAGGTGCGGATATCCGTCGACGGCCCCGTACTCACCCCGGTCATCAGCGGCGTCTTCACCACCGACGACGGCAATGTCGCCGCCGGCGGCAGCCTCGCCCTGTTCGACACGGCGACCGCGCAGAAGCTGTTCGGCAAGCCGGGCACGTACGACGAGATCGACGTCAAGGCGAAGCCGGGCACCAGCCAGACGGCGCTTCAGGACGCGCTGGACCAGGCCCTGCCGAAGAACCGCGTGGAGACCACCACCGGCAAGGAACTCGCCGACTCCCAGGCAGAACTGATCTCGTCCCAGATGAGCGGGCTGAAGCAGGGCCTGCTGGTCTTCGCGGGCATCGCGCTCTTCGTCGGCACG
The DNA here is from genome assembly GCF_053611185.1 of Streptomyces sp. NPDC054834. NCBI lineage: Bacteria > Bacillati > Actinomycetota > Actinomycetes > Kitasatosporales > Streptomycetaceae > Streptomyces > Streptomyces sp. NPDC054834. The sequence continues at coordinate 8,525 of NZ_JBSGZV010000001.1, forward strand.
TTCATCATCGCCAACACCTTCACCATGCTGGTCGCCCAGCGCACCAAGGAGCTGGCCCTGCTGCGCGCGGTCGGCGCCTCCCGCCGCCAGGTCACCCGGTCGGTGCTCATCGAGGCGTTCGTGGTGGGCACGGTCGCCGGCATGACCGGTCTGGCCGCCGGCATCGGCATCGGCGCCGGACTGCGGTCGCTGATGAACTCGCTCGGCGCGACCGTCCCGGACGGCCCGCTGGTCATCACGCCCAGCACGGCCGTCGCCGCCCTCGCGGTGGGCATCGTCATCACCATGCTGGCCGCCTGGCTACCGGGCCGGCGCGCCGCGAAGATCCCGCCGGTGGCCGCGATGAGCGCGGTGCACGCGAAGGCGACCACCAAGTCGCTGGTGCTGCGCAACACGATCGGCGCCCTGTTCTCGGCGGCCGGCGTGGCGGTGGTCCTGGCGGCCACGTCGATGGACGCCGACAAGGCGCAGGCTCCCATGGGTCTGGGTGCCGTACTGCTGATCATCGGCGTGTTCGTGCTGACCCCGCTGCTGTCCCGCCCGCTGATCGCGGCCGCCGCGCCGGTGCTGCGCGTGTTCGGGGTCTCCGGCAAGCTGGCCCGGCAGAACTCGGTGCGCAACCCGCGCCGTACGGCCGCCACGGCCTCCGCGCTGATGATCGGCCTGACCCTGATCACCGGTATGACGGTGATGGCGGGCAGCCTCCAGAAGTCGATCGACAAGATGGCGAGCGCGGCGATCCGTGCCGACTACGTGGTGTCGATGGCCAACGGCAACGAACTCTCCCCGGACGTGGCCGAGAAGCTCGCCGCCACCGACGGCGTCACCGCCAGCAGCCCGCTGCGCAACGCGGCCTCCCGCATCGACGGCCAGACCGAGTACCTGACCGGCGTCACCGGCCCGGCGATCGGCAGGCTGACCGACCTGAAGGTCGACGACGGCTCCTTCGAGGTGGGCGGCTCGCGGGTCGTCGTCGACAAGGACACCGCCAAGTCCCACGGCTGGAAGGCAGGTTCGGGCTTCACCGTGCACTACGAGGACGGCAAGCGGCAGAAGCTGACGGTCGCCGGGGTGTACGAGGGCAACGAGATGATCCAGGGCATCATGCTGGACAACACGGCCCTGACCCCGCACCAGACGGACCCGGCCGACATGCAGGTCATGGTCAAGGCGGCGGGCGGCGCGTCCGACGCGACCAAGGACAAGCTGGAGAAGGCGCTGGGAGACAACCCGGCGATCAAGATCCAGGACAAGAAGGACCTGTCCGACTCGATCGCGAAGATGTTCACTCTGATGCTGAACATGCTCTACGGCCTGCTGGCGATGGCCGTGATCGTGGCGGTCCTCGGCGTCATCAACACTCTGGCCATGTCGGTCTTCGAACGCTCCCAGGAGATCGGCATGCTCCGCGCGATCGGCCTGGACCGCAAGGCCGTCAAGCGGATGGTCCGCCTGGAGTCCCTGGTGATCTCCCTCTTCGGCGCGGTGCTGGGCATCGGCCTGGGCGTGTTCTTCGGCTGGGCGGCCGGTGAGCTCCTCGGCACGAAGATGGCGACCTACGAACTGGTCGTCCCGTGGGGCCGGATCGCCTTCTTCCTGCTGCTGGCCGCCACGGTCGGCGTCCTCGCGGCCCTCTGGCCGGCCAGGCGCGCGGCCCGGCTGAACATGCTCACCGCCATCAAGTCGGAGTAACCCGCACGGCAGCCGAGGCCCCGTTCCCTTCCGGACACGGACAGGGAACGGGGCCTCGCGCGTTCAGTTCCAGGTGCGGGACCGCAGCGGCAGGCCCGACTCGCCCGACTCGGGGGTGCGTACCGCGAGGACCTGGTTGACGCCGATGCGGTTGTCTTCGAAGGCGAGAGCGGAGGCCGCCATGTACAGCTGCCAGACGCGGGCGCGGCCGGGGCCGGTGAGCCGGACCGCGTGCGGCCAGTCGGCCTCCAGGTTGGTGACCCACCGGCGCAGGGTGCGGGCGTAGTGCTCGCGGATCGACTCCACGTCCCGGACCTCGAAACCGGCCCGCTCCAGCTGGGTGACCGTGGTGCCGAGGGGGGCGAGCTCGCCGTCGGGGAAGACGTAGGCATCGATGAACTCGTTCACGTTGTACGCCGACTCGTCGCGGTGCGGACGGCGGGCGATCTGATGGTTCAGGAGCCGTCCCCCGGGCCTGAGCAGGGCGTGCAAAGCCGTGGCGTACTCCAGGTAGCGCTCGGCGCCGACGTGTTCGGCCATGCCGATGGAGGAGATCGCGTCGTACGGGCCGTCGGTGACGTCCCGGTAGTCCTGCACCCTGATCTCCACCCGGTCGGTGAGCCCCTCGTCGGCGATGCGCTTGCGGGCGTAGGCGGCCTGCTCCTGGGAGAGGGTGACGCCGACGACGCTCACGCCGTGCTCACGGGCCGCGTGGATCGCCATCGAGCCCCAGCCGCAGCCGACATCGAGCAGGCGCCGGCCGGGTGTCAGGGCGAGCTTGCGGCAGACCAGTTCCAGCTTGTCGCGCTGCGCGGACTCAAGGGTGCCGGCCTCCTCCCAGTAGGCGCAGGAGTACACCATGGAGGGGCCGAGGACGATCTCGTAGAAGTCGTTGCCGACGTCGTAGTGGTGGCTGACGGCGCGTCTGTCGCTGCGCCTGGTGTGCAGATGGCCGCGCCGGCGGACCTCCTCGCGGGGCGGCGCGGGCGGGATCGGGGGTCCAGCGAGCCGGAACAGCCCGCGGGCGGCGGCCCTGACCTCGGGGTCGCGCAGCGCCTGCGCGAGGGTGCGGGCGTCCTCCCCGCGCTCCCAGACCAGGCCGGACATCGCCTTCAGGACGGCGTACAGATCCCCTTCGACGTCCAGATCGCCGGCCACCCAGGCGCGGGCCAGGCCCAGTTCGCCCGGCTTGAACAGCAGCCGACGCACGGCGCGGCGATTACGGACGACCAGCATCGGTGCACCGGGCGGTCCCGCCTGCGAACCGTCCCAGCCGCGGATACGCACCGGGAGCGGGACTCCCAGCATCTGTTCGAGCAGGCTCTTGAGCCGCGACGCGGCGTCGGCCATGGCGCACACCTCCGTACGACGAACCCCGGAATGTCCTCCCCCACGTAAACATCCACCTGCCCGCGACACAGTCCCGCAATGGTGTTACGTCTGGGCAAACACCCTTTCCGCCCAACACAGAGCGCCCGGAACGCCATGCACCCGCACCGCCGGGCACCCGGGAACGCCGAAGGACCTCCCGCACCACGGATGGCGGGAGGTCCTTCGGTCGGTTCGGCGACCGGGGGAGGTCAGGAGGCCTTGGCCTTCTCCTCGGTCTTCTGCGCGGCGGCGACCGGCGCCGGCTTGGCGGCCTCGTAGAACTCCTCGCGCGGGTTCTCCATGGCGCCCAGGGAGACGACCTCGCGCTTGAGGAACATGCCGAGCGTCCAGTCCGCGAAGATGCGGATCTTGCGGTTCCAGGTCGGCATCGCCAGACCGTGGTAGCCGCGGTGCATGTACCAGGCGAGACGGCCCTTGAGCTTGATCTTCATCTTGCCCATGACGATCATCGCCACGCCCTTGTGGAGGCCGAGACCGGCCACCGCGCCCTTGTTGGCGTGCGAGTAGTCCTTCTGCGGGAAGCCCCGCATACCGGAGATCACGTTGTCGCCGAGGACCTTGGCCTGGCGCAGCGCGTGCTGGGCGTTCGGCGGGCACCAGGCGTTCTCGTTGCCCGCCTTGCGGCCGACGAGGTCGGGCACCTGGGCGTTGTCACCGGCGGCCCAGATGTAGTCCGTGCCCTTGACCTGGAGCGTGGGCTCGCAGTCGACGTGGCCGCGCGGACCGAGCGGGAGGCCGTAGCGGCCGAGCGCCGGGTTGGGCTTGACGCCCGCGGTCCACACGATGGTGTTGGAGTCGACCTCGAGGCCGTTCTTGAGCACGACGTGGCCGTCGACGCAGGAGTCCATGGAGGTGGACAGGTAGACCTCGACACCGCGGCCCTCGAGGTGCTCCTTGCCGTACTGGCCGAGCTTCGGGCCGACCTCGGGGAGGATCTTGTCGGCGGCGTCGACGAGGACGAAGCGCATGTCCTCGCGGGACACGTTCTTGTAGTACTTGGCCGCGTCCCGGGCCATGTCCTCGACCTCGCCGATGGTCTCCGCGCCCGCGAAGCCACCGCCGATGAAGACGAACGTGAGGGCCTTGCGGCGGATCTCCTCGTCGGTCGTGGAGTCGGCCTTGTCGAGCTGCTCGAGGACGTGGTTGCGCAGGCCGATGGACTCCTCGATGCCCTTCATGCCGATGCCCTGCTCGGCGAGGCCGGGGATCGGGAAGGTGCGGGAGACCGCGCCGAGCGCGATGACGAGGTAGTCGAAGGGCAGCTCGTACGCCTCGCCGACCAGCGGGGCGACCGTGGCGACCTTGCGGTCCTGGTCGATGGTGGTGACCCGGCCGGTGAGGACCTCCGCCTTCGGCAGCACGCGCCGCAGCGGGACGACGACGTGGCGAGGGGAGATGCTGCCGGCGGCGGCTTCGGGCAGGAAGGGCTGGTAGGTCATGTACGACCGGGGGTCGACGACCGTGACGGTCGCCTCGCCGTAGCGCATCTTCTTCTGGATGCGCCGAGCTGCGTACAGGCCTACGTACCCACCGCCTACTACGAGGATCCTGGGACGCTCCGTGGTGCTCATGCCATCGAGTATCCACCCGCCCCTCGGGGGTCGCTCGTGCGCCCCTTCACAAGGTTGCCGCGGCCCTGTGCTATCCTCCGCGACCCGCGTGACGCAGGTCATGATTGCGGAGGGGAACCGGCCGCCGCCGCGACCCGTTGTCAATGGCGCGTGAGCTGCCTCTCCGCCTGCTGGCGCCCCCCGTGAGCCCCCGGAAACACCCCTTGCGGAACCTCACCGGACACCGCCCCGCAAAGTGCTCCTGAGTGGACTCCCAGGCCTGTTGGACCCCCGAACGGCTCAACGGAACCTCTGGGATCCCTCTGACGGGCCGAATTCCTTGTGAAGAACTTCACGAACTTTTCCGGCGGAGCGTCAACGAGGGGCCCCGGAAGGCCCCTCGACCGCGCTCAAACGTTATCCGACCTGCTCACCCGGCGCCTACCGTCCGGTAACAAAAGAGACCTAGGACACCGACCACGCGATGCCGTCGAGCGTCGCTCACGAACGCGACTCCCCGGACAGGGCCGCGCGTGTACACGCTGATGCGTACACTGCTCTCATGACTGAGAACACCGTGACCGTACGGGAAGCCCGCGCGCACCTCGCCGATCACATCAACCGGGCCGAGGAAGGCGTTCCGACCGTCATCACGCGCAACGGCGCTCCGGTGGCAGCCCTAGTCCCGATCGCAGACTTCGAAGCACTGGAGGAAGCGGCCGACGTCATGCTGTCGCGCGAAGCCGAAGCGGTCCTGGCCGAGGGCGGCCCCACCGTGACGATGGCGGAATTGCTGGCAGACCTGTTCACCGAGCAGGACGGCGATGCGGCGTGAAGTACGCCTTCCGGTTCACCACAGCGGCGCAGCGGCAGTTCCGGGCCATCAGCCGGCCCGACGCGATGCGCATCCTGACCGCGCTGACCGTGCTCGGCGAAGACCCGTACCGCGAGGACGCCGACGTCAAGAAGCTCACCGGCCCGTCCGGGCTCTACCAGCTCAGGGTCGGAAGCTACAGGGTCGCCTACCAGGTCAACGATGGTGAGCTCGTCATCCTCGTCGTCAAGGTGGGCGACCGGCGGGACGTGTACCGCAACCTGTAGGCGGTCAGGCCAAAGACCATCCGATGCCGTCGAGGATGTCGTGCTCACTCACGACGACCTCCTCGGCACCGATCCGCTCCATGATCGCGAGCAGGATCAGGGCACCGGCGCCGATCACGTCGACCCGGCCCGGATGCATGGAGGGGATCGCCGCGCGCTCGGCATGGGTCGAGCGGAGCAGCTCACTCGTGATCTCGCGGACCCGGTCCAGCGGCACACGAGAGTGATGGATGGCCTCGGAGTCGTACTCGGGCAGGTCCTGCGCGATCGCCGACACGGTGGTGACGGACCCGGCAAGACCGACCAGCGTGCGCGCCTCGCGCAGCGGGACCGTCTCCTCGGCGAGGTCGAGGGCCGTCTCGATGTCCGCCCTCATCGCGGCGATCTGCTCCTCGGTGGGCGGATCGCTCACCTTGCCGTCGTGCAGCAGGTGCCGCTCGGTCATCCGCACGCAGCCGATGTCGACGGAGCGCGCGGCGCGTACCTGCTCGTCGCCGACGACGAACTCGGTGGAGCCGCCACCGATGTCCACCACCAGGAAGGGCCTGGCGAGGTCCGCACGCCCCGTCAGCTCCTTCGTCGCGCCGGTGAAGGAGAACTCGGCCTCCCGGTCGCCGGAGATCACCTCGGGCTCGACCCCGAGGATGTCCACGACCCCGCGCACGAACTCGTCCCGGTTCTCGGCGTCCCGGGAGGCGGAGGTGGCGACGAACCGCACCTTCGCGGCGCCCAGTTCACGGATGACGTCCGCGTACTCGCGGCACGCGGCGAAGGTCCGCTCCAGCGCCTCGGGCGCCAGCCGGCCGGTGCGGTCCACGTCCTGGCCGAGCCGCACGATCGTCATACGCCGGTCCAGCTCCAGCAGCTCGCCGGTGGCAGGGTTGACGTCGGCGACCAGCAGCCGGATGGAGTTCGTGCCGCAGTCGACGGCGGCGACCCGGGAGAAGCCCTCCGCGACGAGCGGTTTGTCGGCGAAGAAGCCGCTGCGGGCCTCGGCGGGGTCGAAGACCGCGCCCTCCTCACCCGGGTGCTCGTCCGCCGGATCAGGCGCCTCGAGCGGCTGCACGCACGGCCCCTTGCGCCACCACTCGGGCAGCATGGCGATCGCCTCGTCGCCGAGGGGGTTCACGCCCGGTCCCGCGGCCAGCGAGTGGGCCACGAGGACGTGCAGGCACTTCACGCGGTCCGGCATGCCGCCCGCGCTCGGGAAGCCTGCCAGGACCTCGATCTCGTCCCGGCGCCGGATGTAGTCCTCGTGCGCGGCCCGGTAGGCGGCGGCCAGTTCGGGGTCGCTCCCCAGCCGCTCGGTCATCTCCTTCATGACGCCGTCCGCCTCCAGCGTGCCGATCGCCGAGGCGGCGCGCGGGCACGTCAGGTAGTACGTCGTCGGGAAGGGCGTGCCGTCCGGCAGCCGGGGGGCGGTCTCCACCACGTCCGGCTGTCCGCAGGGGCACCGGTGCGCGATCGCGCGCAGTCCGCGCGGGGGCCGCCCGAGCTGCTGCTTGAAGGCCTCGACGTCCGCCTCGGTGGGCTCGGTGCGGGGAGTGGAGGGCGGGGGCGTTTCCATGCCTGTACGAAAGTCTCTCTGTGGGTTCACTGGTCGGAGGCGTCGGACTTGTCGACCCCGTCCCAGACGTTCGCGTACCAGGGGCGGTCGGCCGCCACCAGGTCGGCGCGCGCCTGCTTGGCCGCGCCCGGGTCGATCACGACGTATCCGGTCTCCCCCGGCATCACATAGTGCAGCCGCCGCCGGATCTGCTGCTCGGCGTACGTGTCGTCCTGCCACCGCGCCTTGAGGTCGCGCAGCTCTTCGACCCGCTCCTTGGCCTGCTGCTTCTCCCGCTGAAGGTCGGCGATCTGGGCGCGCTGGGAGACGTACTGCCGCATCGGGTAGGCCAGGGCCACCACCAGGGTGCACACCACGAGGGCGAGCAGCGCGGCCCGGCTGGTGAGCCGGGAGCGGCGGGCCTGCCGTTTGGTCTGGGAGCGGTAGACCCGGGCCGCCGTCTGCTCGCCGAGCAGCCGGATCCTGGTCGCGGTGGAGAAACGGTCCCGTTCCTTCGCGGCCATCTGGCTCTCCGCCTCCCCTGGGTGCTTCCTACGTGCGTACGTCCCCGGACACGGTACGGGACCGGGTACGGGGACGTACGTACGACTGGCTAGGCCTTACTCGGGGTTGACCGGTTGGGGTCAGCCCTTGGAGACCTCGGCGTTGCCCCTGAAGCGCGGGAACGCGCTGCGGCCGGCGTAGACCGCCGCGTCGTCGAGGATCTCCTCGATGCGCAGCAGCTGGTTGTACTTGGCGACGCGCTCGGAGCGGGCCGGGGCGCCGGTCTTGATCTGGCCGCAGTTGGTGGCGACGGCCAGGTCGGCGATGGTGACGTCCTCGGTCTCGCCGGAGCGGTGGGACATCATGCACTTGAAGCCGTTGCGCTGGGCGAGCTCGACGGCGTCCAGGGTCTCGGTCAGCGAGCCGATCTGGTTCACCTTCACGAGCAGGGCGTTGGCGGTGCCCTCCTCGATGCCGCGGGCCAGGCGCTCCGGGTTGGTGACGAACAGGTCGTCGCCGACCAGCTGGACCTTGTCGCCGAGCTTGTCGGTGATGACCTTCCAGCCGGCCCAGTCGTCCTCGAACAGCGGGTCCTCGATGGAGACGAGGGGGTAGGCCGCCACGAGCTCCTCGTAGTACTCAGTCATCTCGGCGGCGGAGCGGGACTTGCCCTCGAACTCGTACTTGCCGTCCTTGTAGAACTCGGACGCGGCGACGTCGAGCGCGAGCGCGATCTGCTCGCCCGGGATGTAGCCGGCCTGCTTGACGGCCTCGAGGATGAGGTCGAGGGCGGCGCGGTTGGACTCGAGGTTCGGGGCGAAGCCGCCCTCGTCACCGAGGCCGGTGGACAGGCCCTTCGACTTCAGGACCTTCTTCAGGGTGTGGTAGACCTCGGCACCCCAGCGCAGCGCCTCGGAGAAGGACTCCGCGCCGATCGGGGCGATCATGAACTCCTGGATGTCCACGTTGGAGTCGGCGTGCGAGCCGCCGTTCAGGATGTTCATCATCGGCACCGGCAGCAGGTGCGCGTTCGGGCCGCCCAGGTAGCGGAAGAGGGGGAGGTCGCTGGCCTCGGAGGCGGCGTGGGCCACGGCGAGCGAGACGCCGAGGATGGCGTTGGCGCCGAGGGAGCCCTTGTTGTCGGTGGCGTCCAGGTCGAACATCGCCTGGTCGATCAGGCGCTGCTCGGTGGCGTCGTAGCCGACCAGCTCCGGGCCGATCTGCTCGATGACGGCGAGGACGGCCTTCTCGACGCCCTTGCCCAGGTAGCGGTTGGGGTCACCGTCGCGGAGCTCGATGGCCTCGAAGGCGCCGGTGGAGGCGCCGGACGGGACGGCGGCACGACCCGTGCTGCCGTCGTCGAGGCCGACCTCGACCTCGACCGTGGGATTGCCTCGGGAGTCCAGGATTTCCCGGGCTACGACGACGTCGATGGACGGCACGAGCATCTCCTTCTTGGATGTGACGCTGAAAGTGCGGGGCTGGTGTGCCTTGCGACTAGAGCCTAACCGTCCCCGGGCCGTCGGCAGCCGACCGACCGCCCCGTGGACACGGTGACGGTACACATTGTTTGCCGACGGAACAAAGGGCCGGGAGGCAAAGAGACCGAGAGGCGGAGGGGAAGCAGAAGGAAAAGAAAAGACCCCGCCCCGGCGCGTACGGGGGAACACGCGCCGGAGCGGGGAGCCCCGTGGGGGACGGGGGGCGTGACCCTCACGGGGCCTCCATCATGGAGGCCACGGATATGAGGGCGCTGTGGTCGTACTACCAGCCAGGTGTCACTTCAGGTGCAGCTGCTGGCCCGGGTAGATGACATTGGCGTCGTCGATGATGTCCTTGTTCAGCTGGAACAGCTTCTGCCAGCCGCCGGCGACGTGGTGCTTCTCGGCGATCGAGCTGAGGGTGTCCCCCTTGACGACCTTGTACTCGCCGTCGCCCTTCTTGACCTTCTTGCCGGTCGGGGTGGTGACGGTCTTCTTGGCGGCCGGGCGCTCCGAGGAGCGGGAGGCGGCCTTCTGGTCGGCCGACCGGGTGGTGGTGCCGGCAGAGCTCGAGGAGTTGGAGGAGTTCGAGGAGCCGCTGCTCGAACCGGTGTAGGCGGCGCCGGACAGGCCCTTGCCGCAGACCGGCCAGGCACCCTTGCCCTGCGCGGCGAGGACCTTCTCGGCGACGGCTATCTGCTGGGACTTGGAGGCCTGGTTGGCCTGGGGGGCGTACTGCGTGCCGCCGTACGCGGCCCAGGTGGAGGCGGAGAACTGGAGACCGCCGTAGTAGCCGTTACCGGTGTTGATGGACCAGTTGCCGCCGGACTCGCACTGGGCGACCGCGTCCCACTCGGAGGCGGTGGCGGCGGAGGCGTTGCCGGCCGCCATCAGCGGGGCGGCGACGGCGGCGCCGGTGACACCGGCGACAGCGATGGCGCGAACGGCCTTGGACGGACGACGGTGCTTGCCCTTGCCGGAAAACAGCATGGATCGATCCCCTCACCGACGCCTGCGAGGTGAGCTGTCGGGTTCGGGCCGGTTGAGTTGCCCGGCCGCACCTCGCGTGGTTCTCGTGCGAGGTGCGGCTTCACCCCTAGCCGTCCCCGGCGGTCTTTCGACCTCCGGGCCCGGCGCTTACCTTGGGTCCCCCGCTCCTGCCTACGGCGCTTGACGCGACGACTGTTCCCGGGCAGCCGCTGGCAGGATTCGGCGTTGCGACGACCGGGGCCCGCGTTGGCGAGCGGTCACGACCGTAGACACGCGATCCGCGGAATTTCAAAGACGATCAGGGCTTCTGAGACTCATCCCACACTTTCAGCAAAGCGGACAACAAGCCCAAAACGGGGCGTCAACTCCCGCTACTTTGCACCCGTTTCGGCACTGAGTTCCAGGGTCTGACCGGGGGCGATGTTGTTCGGGTCGGTGCCGATGGCGTCCTTGTTCGCGGCGTAGAGCGCCCGCCACCCGCCCTCGAGGTCAAGGGAGTCGGCTATGGAGGCGAGGGTGTCACCGTCGCGGACGGTGTAGTCGCGCGCGGCGTGCCGGCCGGAGGTGGTGGCGGTCTGACCCTTTGTCACGCTTTCGTCCGCACTGTCACCCCGGTGACGGCCGCTGCTGATCGCCCCGGTGTCCACAAGGCTCCAGGAACCCCCGGTCTGCCATGAATTGTCCGAGTCGTCGACCTCGGGGGATGCCGTGGACGAGCCGCCGCTACCCCGGGACTTCCCGGAGCCGGAAGATGTCGACTTGTCCGTCTTGGCGGAATCGTCCGCACCCTTGGAGCCCGCATCGGCATCCAAGCCCGGCGAGGGCGAGGCGTCCGACGAGGAGCCGGAATCGGACGACCCCGACGAACCGGACGACGATCCCGAAGAATCCGCGGACCCCTTGGATTCCTTGGAATCGGATGAATCGGATGAATTCGACGAGTGGGAGGAGTCGTCGGAACCGGATGATCCGGACCCCCCGACGCCCGTGTCGACGTCCACCGAAGCGGAGTTCGACGTGAGGCCGGAGAGCAGGGCGCAGGTGGCCCAGGGCTTGGTGCCCTGGTCGGCGAGGATCTTCTCGGCGACCGCGATCTGCTGCGAGCGGCTGGCCTGGTCCGGGCTGGAGGCGTAGTCGAGGCCGCCGTACTTGTCCCAGTCGTCCTGGGACATCTGGAGGCCGCCGTAGTAGCCGTTACCCGTGTCGGCGCTCCACGAGCCGCCGCTCTCACATTCGGCCACCTTGTCCCACGTGGTCCCGTCGGCCGCGTTGGCCGCGGATGCGCCGAGCAACGGGATCGCGATGGCGGAGCCGGTCACTCCGGCCGCGACAAGGAGGGCCGGAGCCTGACGGGGGCGTCGGTGGCGACCGTTCCCGGAGAGCATGCGGTGACCTTTCGCAAGACAGCAGTAACCGGCGCGGCGGCTGCGGTGAGGCGCCGCGCTGACGAGTGAACGTATCGGCAGACGATCACTTGTCACAAGTTAATGCCGCGCAGATCACGTGAAGATCACAGAGTTGAACGCTGGTCACTTTTTTGCGAGGGCGCCGTCCGCCGTGCCGCTTACCAGTCGATTACCGGACGGGCGTGAACTCCACGGGCAAGGTGCGCAGTCCACGCATGATGAGCCCCCCACGCCACCGCAAATCGGCTGGTTCCACCGCGAGTCGGAGGTCGGGAAGACGGGTGAGGAGGGTGGCGAGCGCGGTCTGGCCCTCCAGCCGGGCGAGCGGGGCGCCGAGGCAGTAGTGGATGCCGTGGCCGTAACCGACGTGCTGATTGTCACGCCGTCCGAGGTCGAGGACGTCCGGGTCGGCGAACCGCTCGGGATCCCGGTCCGCGGCGGCGAGTACGACGAGCACGGGGTCGCCGGGTGCGATGTCCTGCCCGCCGACGGTGAGCGGCCGGGTGGCGAACCGCCAGGTGGCGAGCTCCACCGGGCCGTCGTAGCGCAGGAGTTCCTCGACGCCGGTCTCCAGCAGGTCCTGTTCGCCGCGCGCGAGGGACTCCTGAAGCCGCTGCCGCTGCCCGGGGTGCGTGAGGAGGGCGTACGTGCCGTTGCCGATGAGATTGACAGTCGTCTCGAACCCGGCGAACAGAAGGATGAACGCCATGGCGGCGGCCTCGTTCTCGGTGAGGTGCTCACCGTGGTCGGAGGCGCGGATGAGACCGGAGATGAGGTCCTCGCCCGGCGCCGGTTCGGCCGGGAGCGCCTCACGCTTCTTGTGGATCAGCTCGGCGAGGTAGCCCCGCATCTTCTTCACCGACCGTGCGACCCCGCCGCGCGGGCCTCCGCCGTGGCGGATCATCATCCCCGCCCAGTCCCGGAAGTCGTCCTGGTCCTCGCGCGGGACGCCGAGCATGTCACAGATGGCGTAGATGGGGAGCGGGAAGGCGAACTCGTGGATGAGATCGGCGGAGCCCTTCGCGGCGAACCCGTCGATGAGGTGGTCCGTCAGCTCCTGCACGCGCGGCGCGAACTCGGCGACGCGGCGGGGCGTGAACGCCTTGCTGACCAGTCGGCGCAGCCGGGTGTGGTCCGGCGGGTCGATGTTGAGCAGATGCGTCATCAGCTCGGCCTTGCGCTCCCCCGGGATCCCCGTCTTGCCCTTGGCGTGCGCGGGCTCGTCGTGGTGCGCCGGGTTCTTCGACAGCCGCGGGTCGGCCAGCGCCTGCTTGGCGTCGGCGTACCGGGTGACCAGCCAGGCCTCCACCCCGCTGGGCAACTTCGTCCGCCGCACGGGCGCGTGCTCCCGAAGCCAGGCATAGGCCGGGTAGGGGTTGCTCGCGAACTCCCAGGTGAACAGATCAGGGGCGGGCGCGTCGGAGGCTGCCTGGGGGTGGGGCTGGTTGGTCACCCCTTGACGGTATCCGGCTTCTCGGCGCGTGCCTCGGGGGCTATGGCCGTCCGCCGGACAGGCCCTGACCCGCCACGCCCTCGGCGGCCCGTATCGCGTCCCGGTAGGCCCGGGCCGCCGCTCTCAGGGCCGCCTCCGGGTCGACACCCTCCGCCTCGGCTCGCGTCGCGAGTGCCAGGAGGTCGTAGCCGATGCCCTCGCCCTGGGGCAGGGGCACGTCCAGGCCCGCGGTGCGTACCCGGGAGGAGAGCTTCGCGGCGAGGGCGAGACCGGGCTGGCCGAGGGGGATGCCCTCCGTCACGGAGGTGCGCTGCTTCTCGACCGCCTTGGTCCGCAGCCAGTGCTCCTTGACCTCCTCGGGGGTCTCGGCCGTCGCGTCGCCGAAGACGTGCGGGTGGCGGTGGATGAGCTTGGCGACGATGCCGCCGGCCACGTCGTCGACGGAGAAGGGGGCGTCGGCGTCCTCCTCCGCTATGCGGGCGTGGAAGACGACCTGGAGCAGGACGTCGCCCAGTTCCTCCCGCAGTTCCTCGCGGTCGCCGGCCTCGATCGCCTCGACGAGTTCGTACGCCTCCTCGATGCCGTACTTCGCCAGGCCCTCGTGGGTCTGGCGGGAGGACCAGGGGCACTCGGCGCGGATGCGGTCCATGACCTGGACGAGGTCGAGGAGGCGGGCACCGGGCAGGTCGTAGGAGGCGGGGAGCAGCTCCAGCTCCGGCATGGGCACCCGGCCGGTGCCGGCCAGGCGGGCCAGACCGTCCGTGAGGGCCGGCTCGCCCTCGCCCGTCGCCACGACCACGACGGTGTGCCCGCCGGCGCAGGCGTCGACGAGTTCCTGGGCGGTCGGGGCGGCCTCGTCGACGGCTATCCCGGCCTCGCGCAGATAGGGCAGCTGCGGATGGGCGCCGTCCGCGCACAGCACGCGGTCGGCGGCGCGAAGCGCCTGCCAGGCGGGCCAGGACAGCAGGCCGGGCGCGACACGGTGGCTGGTGGTGAGCAGGACGATCCGGCCGGGGGCGGCGTCCGGGCCCGGTACCTGGGCGTCTTCGAGGCTGGTGGTGTTCACGCCTCGAACGTAACGCACACCCGCCGGCGGCTTCGCGCGTTGTCCACAGGGTGGGGGTGACGGTGGGATCGTATGACCGCACTCGGACCTGGGCGTGGACCCGCCAGGCCTACGCCGTCTCCTGTGTCCCGCTCGCCGTGACCTCCCGCACCCACGGCGTCTTCGCGTCGACCCGGCTGCTCTTCTGCACGTCCCAGGTGCCGTAACGCGGGTTGAGGTCGACGTGGAGTTCCTCGGACGCGGTGGACAGGGCCTTCCAGAAGGCGGGCTGGGTGGTGTCGGTGCCGAGCCGGGTGGCGAGCTTCTGCGCTTCGAGCTGGAGGCGCAGATTGTCGTCGAGCCGTGCGGGCGCGATGCCGTACTTCTGGAGCCAGGTCGTCTCCAGCCCCTTCGCCCCGCCCGCCTGCTGCTCCAGGCCGGTGCGCATCTGCTGGATCTCCCTGCGGTTGACCGTGATGCCCTGGTCCCGCGCGGCGCGGTGCAGTACCTGGTCGAGGACCATGTTGTGCAGGGTGTCGCGGGTGAGACTGCTGGTGGAGGCCAGGACCTGCTGGTACTGCGCCTCGTCGGGCACCGCGGCCTGCTGCGCCCGGCGCACCTCGTTCACCCGGCTCTCCAGCTGGGCGACGGTGATCCGCCGGCCGCCGACGACGGCCGCAGCGCCGGGGTGCGCATCGTTTCCGCAGGCGGTGAGCAGAGGGGCCGCGGCGGCGATCGCGGCGGACAGGACGAGCGCGGTGCGACGGCGGCGGTGCAAGGGAACCTCCAAGGGAGATTGTGCGGCGGTGCACAAAGTCTTGCGGTGATCGATGGTAGGCAGTGGGCAAGCTCTGGCCAACCCATTCGACCAACGATTCGCGCGGGCTTCGGGCACCGCCGCGTGCCCAGGGAGGGTGCCGGTCAGCCCGTGATGGCCACGGGCGCGTCCCACGCGTCACGGTCGACGGTGATCGTGACGCCGCCGTGCGTCTCCTTGCTGTTGACCATGTACTGGTGGGCGCGGCTGTGGTTCGTGAACTGGGTGGAGCCCCACGGCCAGTCCGCGGTCGTGGTGTTCTGCTTGTCCCACAGCGCGTACCAGAGGTTGCCGGGCAGGTCCGTCCTGTCGGTGGCGGTGGCGATGGCCTTGGCGCTGGAGCTGGTGAAGCCGTAGTAGCCGGTGCGGTACGTCTTGGCGTGCAGGCCCTTGTCGAAGGCGCGCACATACGTCAGCACGGCGTCGTTGCACGACTTGTTCGTGGTGTCGTACGCCTCCATGTCCAGGTAGATCGGGCTGCCCGCCTTCATGCCGAGCGCGGAGGCCTTGGCCACGGCGTCGGAGGCGTCGGAGGCGCCCAGGGAGGCGGCGGTGGAGGCGGTCAGCTTCTCCGGGTTGGAGCCGGACTGGCAGGGCGGCTGGGCGCCGACGTAGAGCGGGACGAGCTTCCAGCCGAGGCCGCTGACGTACTTGACCCAGGAGGCGGTGAGGTTGGGCTGGCCGCAGCCGCGGTTCTTGCCGCCCACGTAGACGGCGGCGGCGCCGTAGAACCCGGTGTGCCAGGCCTTCATCGCGGACTGGGAGGGCGCGGCGCAGGTGTCGAAGGCGCGGCCGGTGTACGTCTTCTGCGCGGGCCAGGTGGTGGCCGCCATGGAGGTTTGCGCGGCGATGCCCGCTCCGGCCACGACTGCGGCACCGGCGACGGCCCACGTGATGTATCTGCGCTTCTTCGACTGCCGATGGCTGGACGACATGGAGGACCCCACCCCTTGTAGTGCTGCGTGGCGAAAACGGTGTGCGGAAAACGGTGTGCGGAAGACTGCGCGCGGAAGACTGCGCGCCGGGAACTGCGTGGCAAAAACGGACGGCAACTTATCCCGCGCCGTCCCTGTGGTCGGAAAACTGCGCCCCAGGAAGACCACAAGGATCTCTCAGGCAACGGCAAAGACTAACCACGGACCTGTCCCAGCCACTGAAGGGTCCGCCTGATCTCGGCGGCCAGCGGGTGCCCGGGGCCGTGCACGCGCTCCACGTCCAGCACGAGACGCGCGAGCGTGTCGTGGGCGGCGGGCCGGTCGCCGAGCGCGAGCAGCAGGTGGCCGATGCGGCGGCGGACGTCGTGGGCGAGCTGCGGGTCGCCGGAGACGTACTGGTTCTCGTAGTACGGCAGCAGCGCCCGGTATTCGGCCAGTGCGGCCGCGGGATCGCCGAGCTGTTCCAGGCACTGGGCGGCGTCGTAGCGGAAGCGCAGGGACTGCGGGTCGGCCTGGCCGGCCTCGGCGGCGCGTTCGTCGGCCAGGCGGCGCAGTTCGGGCAGCGCGCGCCGGTACTGGCCGTCGTCCATGAGCGTGGCCGCGTACTGCTTGCGCAGGGTGCGGACGACCGGGGAGTGCTCGCCGTGCTGTTCGGCCGCGGCGGGCAGGATCGCGCCGAGGATGTCCACCGCCTGCGTGATGCGGCCCTCGCCGAGCAGGCGTTTGACCTCGTCGACGGCGGCGGCGACGTCGGGCTTCTCGGTCACGGGCGGGGTGGGCGCGACGGGGGCGGGCTGGGGCGCGGGCGTGCGTGCGCGGTCCGGCCAGGGCGCGTGCGGGCGCAGGAAGGGGCGCGTCGGGTCGAGCGGGGCTCCGGTGGGTGTCCCGCGCGCGGGCAGGAGCAGCGCGAGATGCTCGTACACCTCCTGCGCGGAGGCGGGCCGGTGCTGCGGGTCCTTGGCCAGCAGGCGCAGGACCAGCGCTTCGAGGGCTTCGGGGACCTCGGGGCGGAGCCGGCGCACGGGCAGCGGCGGCTCGTACAGGTGCCGGTGGAGCACACCGAGCGCCGTGGAGCCCGCGAACGGGACGTTTCCGCTGAGCAGTTCGTGCAGCAGCACACCGAGCGCGTACAGGTCGGTGTACGGGCCGACCGCGCCGCCCATCGCCTGCTCCGGCGCCATGTAGGCGGGCGAGCCTATGGGCGTGCCGGTGTGCGTGAGGCGGGTGGTGTCGGCGTCCATGACGGAGGCGACACCGAGGTCGAGGACGGTGACCGTACCGTCCTGCTTCACCATCACGTTGCGCGGCTTGAGGTCGCGGTGCACGATCGGCACCGCGTGCACAGCGCTGAGCACGGCGCACAGCTGCGCGGCGACCGCCACCGCCCACTGCCACGGGTACGGGTCGTGCTCGGCGAGGTGGTCGGAGAGGTCGGCGCCGTCGACGTACTGCATGACGAGGAACAGTTCCTCGCCCTCACTGCCCGCGTCGTGCACGGTCACCAGTCCCGGGTGGTCGACCTGCGCGGTCACCCGGCACTCGCGCACGAACCGGCGGCGCAGCTCGTCGGCCTCCTGCCCTGCCACCTTGTCGGGGCGCAGCAGCTTCACTGCCACGCGCCGGTCGAGCCGCTGGTCGTATGCGGTCCACACCTGGCCCATGCCGCCCTGCCCGATGAGCGTGGACAGCTCGTAGCGGCCGGCGACGACGCGTCCTTGCGCCACGGTCACCTTCCGCCCTCGTGGTTGCCGTCGTGGTTGCGCAGGTAGTCACTCAGTTCGTCGAGCTCCGCGCGCACCTGGTCGATACGTGCGGGCGCCGGGCGCTGGGGCGGCGGCGGGGTGGGTATCGGCGGCTGGGGCAGCGGCGTGTGCGGCATCGGCGGCGGGGTGTGCGGGGTCTGCGGCGCGCTCGGCACGGGCGTCGCGGTGAACGGCGACGGCGGCTGCGCATAGCCGTACGCCGGTGCCATGGCCGGCTGCGCGGTGTAGGCGTGTTGCAGCTGGTGGAAATGGCGGATGTCGGCCGCGAGGTAGTACGCGATCGCGACCACCAGTGTGCCGAAGAGCAGGGTGATGCCCAGGTAGCC
Organism: Streptomyces sp. NPDC054834; assembly: GCF_053611185.1. Taxonomy (NCBI): domain Bacteria; kingdom Bacillati; phylum Actinomycetota; class Actinomycetes; order Kitasatosporales; family Streptomycetaceae; genus Streptomyces; species Streptomyces sp. NPDC054834. Next base: position 26,526 of record NZ_JBSGZV010000001.1, read on the forward strand.
GCCGGCGGTGTGGACCTCGTCGCCTGGTTCGCTGCCCAGCAGTACGAGGCTGAGGATGTCGGCGGCGATCACTGCCACGAACAGGCCCCAGTCCAGCGACTTGCGCGTCACTACGGCCAGGCGCAACAGCATCGCCGAGGTCAGGAGACCGATGCTGAAGATCGCGATCACCACGAACAGCACCCGCAGGAAGACCAGCCACCCGATGTGGGGCGGCTGCTTCACCGGCTGTGCGTAGCCGCGGCCTTGCATGGCTGCTCCTGTTGCCTGAAGAGGGCGTGCGGTTGTCGTTTCGAGCGTATAGGCCGACACGGACAAGCGGTCCCAGGTTGTACCGAACCGTTGTCGTGCTGATCACTTTGCTCCACGGTCACCTCAGCCGGGCGCCACCGTGCCGTCCGTCAGGCCGTCGTACATCCCGCGCACGAGCTGCTCGCCGAGCCGGCCCGCGTGTCTGAGCGCCCGCTCGAACTCGTCGAGGGCCCGGAAGCGACCGCCGTAGCGCCGTTGTTCGTCGAGCGGCAGCCGGGGCAGCTGGAGCCGGCGCACATCGAGGCGGGTGGCGGTGGACGCGTAGCTGCTGGCCTGGCGGTTGTTGGCGGTGCCGCGCAGGAACCCGGCGAGGAACCACGGGTCGAGCGCGGTGGGATCGGGGCGCAGGAGTACGAGGTTGCGTCCCAGGGCGGCGCCCGCCATGGTGTCGTCGATCACGCGCGCCACCGAGCCGCCGCCGAGCACCGGGACGACGACGTCGCCCGGTTCGGTCAGCACGGCCTCCTCGTCGCTCTCGGGAAGCGTTCCCGAGGGCGCGGTGCCGGCCAGGACGTCGTGGTCGGTGAGGACGGGCACGCGCGTGTGGCCGCCGCTTCCGCCCGTGCGCATCACCAGGGCGCCCCCGCGTGCGAGTTCACCGATGGTGGTCAGCGGCCAGCGTGCGGGCCCCGCGGAGTCGGCCGGGGGCGGGGTGAGGTCGGCGGTCAGGCGCAGGGTCTCGCCGAGGCGTTCGCGCACGGCCGTGAGCTGCTGCGCGCCGTCGGCCGCGACGGGCGGCGGGAGATGGCGGGCGGGGGCGAGGTCCACGTCGTCGTCGAGGAGTTCGATGACCGGCACCGAACGGACCAGCCCCGGCCGTTCCTCGCACCCTCCCTCGCGCTCGAAGGCACGCCAGGCGTCGAGGACCGAGTCCCGCACGGCCTGCCAGTCGGGCCCGCCGCGCCCCTCGGTGGCGTACCGCCCGGTGTCGGCCAGCAGCACCTGAGGCTGCGCGGGCGTCCGGTCCGGGCGGCGCAGCACCCACAGGTGCAGGGGGATGTTGTACGGCGGGGCCGCGCCCACCGGCAGCGCGACGACGGCGCGCAGCGCGCCCCGGCGCAGCAGGTCGGCGCGGATACGGCGGCCGGACCGGCGGGAGGCGGCGGCGGGCGGCATCAGCACTACGGCGGTGCCGCCGTCCCGGAGCCGGGCGAGCGCGTGCTGCACCCAGGCGAGCTCGGATTCGGTGCGCGCCGGGAAGCCGTACTCCCAGCGGGGGTCGTAGGCGAGTTCGTCGTGTCCCCAGTTGCGTTCGTTGAACGGCGGATGGCACAGGACAGCGTCGGCGCGCAGCTCGGGGTAGGCCTCCGCGCGGAGGGTGTCGCCGACGGCGGCGCGCACCGTCACGCGCGCGTGCAGCGCGATGCGCAGTGCGGTGAGCGCGGCGAGTTCGGGGGCGCTGTCCTGGGCGTACAGCTCGTGGTCGGGGCGGGTGTCGACGGCGCGCAGGAGGGCGCCGGTGCCGCAGGCCGGGTCGAGCACGGTGCGGGCGGGGCCGGCGAGCTCGGCCATGAGACGGGCGAGTTCGGCGGGGGTGAGGGTGTACTGGCGGGGGTTGGCGTCCAGGTGCCGTCCCAGCAGGAACTCGAAGGTCTGCCGTGCGCCCAGCTCGGCGGCGAGCTCGGCGGCGCCGCGCAGGAGGGGGGCGGAGGGGAGTAGTTCGGGGCCGGCGGGGATGTGAACGGCTGGGGTGCTGTTCACAGACTGCGGGGTGTTCACATCGGGTGGGGTGTGAACGGCGGGTGCGGTGCCTGCCGCGCCCGGGGTGTTCACAGCGACTGTCGCGCCTGTGCTCCGCCGCTTGTGAACGCGCCGGTCACGCGTCACGCCGAAGCGCGGTACGAGTACCTGCTCCAGCGCGTCGGGCAGTATCGCGGCCAGGCGCGCGTCGGAGCCGGCGCTCACGTCCAGCCAGACGGTGGGGCGTTCGTGGATGAGCAGCAGGACGCAGCCGGCGTGCACCAGCGCGGTGACCGGTCCTTCGGGGTGTCCGGCGAGTTGTTGCCAGACGCGTTCCCGCAGGGGGACCTCGGCGAGTTTGCCCTGCTTGCGCAGCCAGGCCTCGACCTCGGCGAGGGCGAAGGAGGGGCTGGTCTCGGTGCCGCCGACGGGCTTGGGGAAGTCGGCGTGCCGACGGCGCCAGTTGCTCACGGCGGCGCGGCCGACGCCGGCCAGCCGTGCGATTCCGGCGGCGGTCACCTCTGTCGCGTTGTCCTGCACCCGCGCCGCTCCCCTCGTCCATGTGTGAGCAGAGCATAGCGGCGTTCACATGAGCCACGCATTCACGACCGTGTACTCAACCGTCCACGTGAACCGTGTTGACTCGGTTCACAAGCTCTGGTCTTATTGACCCCGCGAACGAGCGGCCGCCGGACGGAGGTGGTCGCCGCGTCGGGAGGGGGTTGCCATGGGCATGAAAGGCAAGGTCGCGCTGGGCGCTGTCGTGGGAGTCGTCGTCATCGGTGTCGTGTCGGCGAACGCCGACAGCGACGGCAAGGCTGGCGGTTCCGGCAGCGGCAGCAAGGGATCCTCTGCCTCCGCCCGGCACAAGCCCGGCAGCAAGAAGGACTCGGGCAGCTCGCAGACCGCCGCGAAGAAGGTCGCGTTCGAGGGGGACGGCGACTTCCAGGTCGGCAAGGACGTCAAGCCCGGCACCTACCGCACCACCGGGAACACCGACGACATGTGCTACTGGGAGCGGGCCAAGGACGCCTCGGGCGAGACGGACTCGCTGCTGGCCAACGACAACGTCACCGGCACCAGTTACGTCACCATCAAGGCCACCGACAAGCTGTTCAAGTCCAGCGGCTGCAAGGACTGGGAGGCCGTCGATCCTAAGGCGAAGGGTTCACCCGCCTCGACGGCGGACGGCAACGGCGGCATGTTCAAGGTGGGCACCGACCTCGCTACGGGGACGTACAAGTCCACCGGCAATGCCGACGACTCCTGCTACTGGGAGCGCACCAAGGACGCCGAGCAGGGCCTCGACTCCATCATCGCCAACAACAACGTGACCGGCACGGCCGTCGTCACCATCAAAGCCACCGACGCCTACTTCAAGACCACCGGCTGCGGGGACTGGAAGAAGGCCGGCTGAACCGGCCGCCGCCGGCCAGCACACCACGACGGCACAGGGGCGCGGCGGCCGGCCACCCGCCGCCCCGCGCCCGCTCAGCATCACTCACCATCTCTCACCAAGGAATTCCCATGCGTCGCACCGCACTTGCCGCCCTCTGCCTCGCCGCCGCGACCGCCGTCGGACTCACCGGCTGCATGCCGGGGCAGGACAAGGCGGACAGCAAGCCGAAGGGCCCGTTCGCCGGGCTGTCCGGTGGCGAGATCGCCGACCGGGCGATGAAGGCCACCACCGGAGCCTCGTCGCTGCGGATGAAGGGCGATGTCGCCGACGACACCGACGGCACCATCCGGATCGACATGGCCCTGAACAAGAAGGGCGAGTGCGCCGGCACGATGAGCATGGGCGGCCAGGGCAAGGCCGATCTGGTCAAGACCGGCGACACCGTCTACATGAAGTACGACGAGGCGTTCCTGCGCGCGCAGAGCAAGGGCGAGTCCAAGGCGGACACCGACGCGGCCGTGGCGATGCTGGCCGGTAAGTGGACCAAGATGGCCGCCAAGGGACAGGACGCCAAGGACATCGCGAGCTTCTGCGACCTGGACTCGGTGCTCGGCGGCGCCGAGGACGGCAACTCGGACGCCACCCGCGGCAAGACGACCACCGTCGACGGCACGCCCGCGATCGTGCTGCACGAGAAGGACGGCAAGGACCGTTACACCATCTACGTCGCCACCCAGGGCAAGCCGTACGTGCTGCGGGTCGACGGCTCGTCCGCCAAGGAGCCGCTGAACCTCGACTTCAGCGACTTCGACCAGCCGGTGCCGACGAAGAAGCCCACCGGCAAGATCATCGACCTGGACGCGCTGGGCGGCTGAGCCCGGCTCCGGCGCCGCTCACAGCCGGTGCCTCATCCACACGTTGGGAGCGTTGTCCCGCATCCCCGCCAGCATGCGGCCGGACAGGCCGAGGCCCTGGGCGTGCGGGGCGACCCTCGTCATCCCGCGGAACCCAGTGCTCGCTCCGCAGCCGGTCTAGGAGGACAAGGCGGCACGGTGGCGGGAGCAATGGCGCGAGCTGACCGTCCTGGACCGGCCCTCCACGAGCGCCACGGCTCCCTCGGCCGGCGACTGATGCCGGCTGTGTCCGCCTTCATCAGCCACCGCACTGCTCCAGCATCATCTGCTTGTCGGCGACCGTCACGGGAAGGTCGTACTTCAGCGACACCTGGGCGAAGCGCACCGAGTATGCGCAGCGGATCTGCTTGTTGGGAGGCAGCCAACTCGCCGGACCGGAGTCGCTCTTCGCGCCGTTGGTCGGTCCGTCCACCGGGATCAGGTTGAGCGGATCATTGGCTATGTCCTCCCGCTTGCCCTTGGCCCAGCGTGAGGCACCCATCTGCCAGTCGTAGGACAGCGGCATGACGTGGTCTATCTGGACCTTCGTCGCACGGGACTTGGTCCACTCGATCGCCTTCCCGGTGTACGGGTCATGCAGCGTCATGGAGGTGACGACGCAGTCCGAGCCCGCCCGGAAGCGGACTTTCTCACCATCGCGTTTCAAGAGATCGTTTCGCGAGTCACACCCGTTGTGAGCGAAGGGGATGCCGCCCGGCGCCGAGTCCATCCAGGCGTAGCCGAACTTGTCCCGCTCGTACCCCGTCTTGGGGCCTCGCCCCTTCGTAGCCACTTTCTCGATCAACGACCGCGCCTTCGCCTTGTCCGCGCTGGAGGTGATCGCGGCCAACCCAGGCCTCGTTCCGTCCGGATTGACCAGCGGGTTCACAGCCCGACCGTTTCCGGCAGTCGGCACGCCGGAACCGGAGGATCCGCCGTCCGCGGGTGGAGTGAGACCCTCGCAGCCGACAAGCATGAATCCGGTCGCCAGCAGTGCGGCGGATGCCAGAAGGGCGTGCCGTTTTCCGCCGCCGTGTCCCATGTGCCTCTCATTACGCATAGCGCACCACCCCGGGCACGACCTGCGAAAGCCACGTGATCACGCCGCGCAGCACAGAGATGACGCCGGTGTCACCGGAGTTGGAGCCGGTGTCGGCCCAGGCCGTGCCCAACCGCTCCCGGGAGTAACCGGTCTTGCCCTCTGTCAGCTGGTCGGTGCACCCGGCCACGGCGAGCACGATGACGGCGGCGCCGACCGCCCCGCCCCTCAGACGCGTCACGTGCGTCCCCCTTCGCCTCCCCTTGTTCCGCCCTCGCACGGACGGACCCACTCCTGGTCCCACCGTATCGGCCGGGGAATTCGAAGCGGAGAGCGCCCGGGGGAGGACGGCAGGCGCGTGAAGCGCCCCTTGCCCTCAGCCCTGGTACCGCTCCTAATCAGTGAGCAGGAGTGAGCCTTGGACCCAAACCTGGTCAACTGGTGTATCCCGAACGGTTGTGGATGCACTGGTCACCCGCGTTCGCGCCGCGTCCGGCGACACGGATCGTGTCCGTGGTCCGGGGATGCGGGGGCGGGTTTCCTCACGCCCCCGGGTGCCGTGTCCGGCCTGGGCGGTCCGATGCCCCACACGATCGCTCTGGTCGCGTGGGGGCGGTGCCGTCCGTCGCCGGACACGGTGCCCGAGAGCGCGTCGTCCGATCGCGACGCCAGCGGCGTCGTGGCGGGTGATCTTGCGGTTCTTGCTGCTTAGGGGCTTCTGCCAGTGCTCGGCGCCCCAGCGGGAGGTGTAGGCGGGGTCGACGACGACGATGCTGATGCCGAGTTCGGCGGCCATGGACACGAGCCGTGCCCGCAGTTTGGCAACGGGCATGCCGGAGATCAGTTTGTGGAACCGCTTCCTGCGGCCGTGCTTCTCCCGCGTCTTCTCCGCGCCAAAGTCCAGGTCCTCGATCGCGATGGAGATGTCTTCGCGCCGTGCCCAGTGAAGGAGGCGTGTGAGGGCGTGCCTCACCTGGGCGTCCCGGTAGGTGGCCGGCCCGTCGAGGTCATAGGAGAACCGGCGGGGCTCACCCGTAGGGTTGCCGTGCTCATCCAGACGCCACGCTGCGAAGTGGTCGGCGTTGGTGTCCACACCGATGAGCCCGTTCGCCCTGGCTACGGCCAGGGGAACGGTCTGGATCGGGCGGATCGTCCAGGACGCGGTGAGGTACCAGCGGCCCCGGTCCACGTCCAGGTGGATGCGGTAGGCGACAGCACGGTTCGCCGATACGCGGTCGGCCCACTCTTCGCCGCGGTGCCGGAAGTCGATCCGGCCGTCGAGCACGTACCGGCCGCGCGGGGCGTTGGCCAGGTGAGCCAGCGGAGTCGGGAGCTTGATGCCGACCTCGCCGTCGGAGCTGACGCGGATGGTTTCGTTCCCGAAACGCTTCCCAGACTCCCCGTCTGCCTGGAGGAACCAGCGTTCGGCAACCCAGCGCCTGCGCCACTCGTACTCGGTGAGGTGGGCGGCTTCCAGATTGTGCCGGTTGCGAGCCAGTCGCTTCCCGCCCCGCACCACGCGCACGACACCGGCCTCCCGGTCGGACCGCTCGCGTTCCAGCCGGTCTTCCAGCACATGCAGGCGCCGGGTCTTTCGGAACCACTCCTGCTTTGTGCGGTAGCCGCCCGGCGCACGCTTCGTGCCCTTCTCCCCGAACGGCTGGGACAGGCGGTGCGCGATCGTGCGCACCCCGGCCTCCATGCTGTGGATGTCGGCGAGCTGGGCACGGCGCGAGAGGCCCCACTGGTCATGGGTGGCCTTCGTGATACTCCCGGCCCAGCGGGAGGACGACTCCTCGGTCAGGGCTCGCTTGCGCTCCGCCCACTGGTCGCTGTCGTGATCGGTACCCGCCCGGCAACGGGCCTTGAAGTCTGCGGAAGCCAGCGAACCCAGGTGTGCGCCCACCAGCGGCAGCACCTCACGGTCCCGCTGGGACATGCCCTTGATGCTGGTGCGGATCGCCACCCCGGACGGGCCCACCGCAACGAACGGCGCCTCGATCGTGCGCAATGCGGAGTCAGCCATGCTCGGCGGCCTCCAAAGCCTTGCGGGCACGGTTCTTCGCCGACCGGCGACCGTACAGGCGAGCACAGAACGAGGTCAGCACCTCCACCATGTCGCGCACCAGGTCGTCTTCGACCTCGCCGTCATCAAGGACCACGAGGAAGCGCCCATGTGCGGACAGGGCGGCTTCGACAAGTTCGGTGTTCATCCGGCCCAGCCGGTCTTTATGCTCGACCACCACCGTGGTCACATCCGGATCGGCCAGCAGCCGCATGGCTTTGGGGCGGGCACCGTTCAAACCGGATGCGATCTCCGCCTCCGCACGCACCACCCGGTGACCGGCCCGCGCCGCCCACTGGGACAGCCGGGCGACCTGCCGCTCCAGGTCGGTCTTCTGGTCATGGGAGGAGACACGGGCATACAGGCCCAGCCCGCCGATCGCCTCGGGTGCGGCGCTGACCCCGACGTTCACGAGGATCGTGCGCGGGCCGACCCGCTGAGCCGGTACCGGCAGCGTCCCCTCACGGAACCAGCGATACGCGGTCTGCGGATGCACACCCTGCGTCTTCGCCCATTCCGTGAGATTCACGCTCTCACAACGACACTCACTCACACATGGTTACGCTCACTCACTCGACTTTGAAGAGCAGCAGTTGAAGACCCCCTTTTCCTCAGACCTTGCCGATGCCCAGCGTCGACTCCGACGGCAGCAGGCCCGAGGAGAGAACCGCGACCCAGTAGTCGCCGAGCAGATCGGCCAGGCGGTCGGTGGCGGACGCGCCGAGTATCCGCCAGGGGGCGGCGGCGAGTTCGTCGGTGTGCTGCTCGACGCGGTGGCGCAGGGCGCGGCCCGCCTGAGTGGCCGTACCGTCGGCGTCCACCAGGCCGCGGGCGGTCAGGCGCTCGCGTGCGGCCGCCCATTCCTCCGCGCTCCAGCCCCGGCTGTCGAAGCGTTCGGCGGAGGCGGCGCCTATCGCGGCGAACGACACCAGCGCCTCGACCGGGTCGAGACCGGCGACGAGCAGGGCGGCGAGGTGGCCGTCGCCGCGGTGTTCGCGCAGGATCGTCGCGGCGTGCCACAGCTGTAGGTGGGGGGCGTCGGGCCAGGGCAGTTCGGCGTTGGCGGCGGCGAGCGGACGGCCGGCGGTGTCCGCCGCCTCGGCCGCGCGCCGGGCGAGGGCGGCGGCCTCGGCCAGCTCGGGGCTGTCGACGCGGTCGCCGAACAACGCGCGGTACGCCCGGTCGATCGCCCCCGTTCTGGCCCTCAGGACCTCTTCCGGGCTCGCCACCTTCCACGCCGGGTCGATGTTCTCGGCGACCATGCGGGGGTTGAAGCTGTAGAAGGCGGAGGCCACCCGTTCGCTGCCGACCGCACCCAACGGGGCCGCGCGATAGGGGAAGTAGCTCGGCCAGCGCTCCTCGGTCGCGAATCCGAGCGTGGCCGCCTCCTCGAAGGCCTCCGGTGCGTAGTACAGCACCGCGTGCAACGGCTCCAGCAGGTGCCAGAGCTGCCGCACCCTGGACAGTTCGACCCCGTCCTCGCTGACGTGCTCAGACATGCGTGACTCCTCAGCGCACTCGGCCCGGCCCACAACTTGACACCGACAAGATTGCCTCACGCCCGTGAACTTGTCAATGCCTAGATTAGGCGTACGCTGCTGGACATGAGCCCCAGCACCGCTTCCCCCCACCGCCCGTACCACCACGGCGACCTCCGTCGCGCCGTCCTCACCGCCGCGCTCGACGTCATCGCCGCCGACGGACCCTCAGCGCTGAGCCTGCGCGACCTCGCCCGCCGGGCCGGCGTCTCGCACGCGGCGCCCGCGCACCACTTCAAGGACCGCACCGGCCTGCTCACCGCGATCGCGGCCGAGGGATACGGGCTGCTGGCCGCCGCGCTGCGGGAGGCGGCCGATCTGAAGGACGCGGGCGTGCGCTACGTACGCTTCGCGCGCGAGCACCCGGCGCACTTCCAGGTGATGTTCGCGCCCGGACTGCTGCGCGCCGACGACCTGGAACTCACCACCGCCCGCACGCTCGCCGCCGACGCCCTGCGGCACGCCGTCTCCACCGTGCCCCCCGGGGGCCGCGGCCCCGACGCCCGCCTGGCCGGTGTCGCCGCGTGGTCACTGGCCCACGGCTTCGCCACGCTGCTCCTCAGCCACAACCTCGACGACCCCCTCGGCGACCGGAACCCGGAGGAGGTGTTCAGCACCCTGGCGGCGATGCTGTTCCGCCCCGCACCCCACTGATCCGGGCTTGACCCTGCCCCTGGCGTCAGGGTTCGACGATCCCGGCATGAGCGAACCGAGCGCCCCGCGCACATCGAGCGAACCCGACGACATCCCCCGCACCGTCCTGGTCACCGGCGCCGGCACCGGCATCGGACGCGCCACCGCCCGCGCGTTCGCCGCCGAGGGCGCGCACGTCCTGGCCGTCGGCCGACGTCCCGCGCCCCTCGCCGAGACCGCCGACGGCCACCCCGGGATCACCACCATCCCCGCCGACATCACCGCCGAGGACGGCCCGGCGACCGTCGTCCGCATCGCGCTCGAGCGCCATGGGCGCATCGACGTGCTGGTCAACAACGCCGCCGTCGTGAACACCGAGTCGCTGCGCACCTATTCACGCGCCTCCGTGCAACCCCAGCTCGCGACGAACCTCCTCGCCCCCGTCCTGCTCACCCAGGCCGCCCTTCCCGCGCTGGAGGAGAGCCGCGGTGTCGTGGTGAACGTGACGACGTCCGTCGGCCAGCGCGGCTGGCCCGGCAACTCCCTGTACGCGGCGGGCAAGGCGGCCCTCGAAGTCCCCACCCGCAGCTGGGCGGTGGAACTCGCCCCGCTCGGGATCCGGGTCGTCGCTGTGGCCCCCGGCGCCATCGAGACGCCGATCGCCGACCACTCGGGCTACACGCCCGAACAGCGCGCCGCCATCCGCAAGTGGCAGCTCGACCACACCCCACTGGGCCGGGTGGGCCGCCCCGAGGAGGTCGCCTGGGCGATCACCCGGCTGGCCTCGCCGCAGGCGTCGTTCATCACCGGCGTGATCCTGCCCGTGGACGGCGGCGCCGTGGTCACCTGACCCGCCGATGGACGGCGGCGCCGTGGTCACCTGACCCGCCGATGGACGGCGGCGCCGTGGTCACCTGACCCGCCGATGGACGGCGGCGCGTTGTCACGTGACCTCGCGCAGCGCCGTCGCCAGCCGTTCCCGCACCGCCAGTTGGGCCGCGATCCGGGCGTCGATCACGGCCAGCCGGTCCCTCGCGACCCGCAGGCCCTTCGAGGAGACCGGTCCGGCGGTGACGTCCCCGTCCAGACAGGGCAGGAACGCCCGTACGTCCTCCAGGGTGAGTCCCGCGTCCAGCAGATTCCGGATGTTGCGGACGCGGACCACCGCCCCGGCGTCGTACTCGCGGTAGCCGTTGGCGGCGCGCTCCGAAGTGATCAGCCCCGCCTGCTCGTAGTGCCGCAGAGCGCGGGGCGTCGCCCCGGTCGCCCTCGCCAGTTCACCGATCCGCACGTGTCTCCCCTGCTCAGGACCCCAGGATCGAGGCCAGGAACTCCCCGACCCACCCCAGCAGTTCCCGGCCGACCAGCGGCTTGCCGCCCACCTTCGCGGTCTTGGGGCGCGGCACCAGCACCTGGTGGACGGCCGGCTTGATGACCGTCCCCGGGTACAGCCGCTTGACCCGCAGTTCCTGCGACTCCCGCAGCTCCACGGGGGCGAAGCGGATGTTGTTGCCCTGGAGCACGACCTCGCCGACGCCGCACGCGCGCGCGAGCATCCGCAGCCCGGCCACCAGCAGCAGGTTCTCCACCGGCTCGGGCAGCTTGCCGCACCGGTCGACGAGTTCCTCCCGTACCGCCTTGACGTCCTCCTCGGTGTTGGCGGAGGCGATGGCCCGGTAGGCCTGGAGGCGCAGCCGCTCGCCCGGCGCGTAGTCGTGCGGGACGTGCGCGTCGACGGGCAGCTCGATCTTGACCTCGAGCGGCGGCTCCTCCTGGACCTCGCCGGTCTCCAGCTGGCGCCGGTAGTCCGCGACGGCCTCGCCGACCATGCGGACGTACAGGTCGAAGCCGACACCGGCGATGTGGCCGGACTGTTCGCCGCCGAGGAGGTTTCCGGCGCCGCGGATCTCCAGGTCCTTCATGGCGACGTACATGCCGGCGCCCATCTCGGTGTGCTGGGCGATCGTCGCGAGCCGCTCGTGCGCGGTCTCCGTCAGGGGCTTCTCCGGCGGGTACAGGAAGTACGCGTACCCGCGCTCACGCCCTCGGCCGACCCGGCCGCGCAGCTGGTGCAGCTGGGAGAGGCCGAAGTTGTCCCCTCGTTCGACGATCAGGGTGTTGGCGTTGGAGATGTCGATGCCCGACTCGACGATGGTGGTGGAGACGAGCACGTCGAACTTCTTCTCCCAGAAGTCGACGACGACCTGCTCCAGCGCCGACTCCGACATCTGGCCGTGCGCGGTGGCGATGCGCGCCTCGGGGACGATCTCCCGGAGTCTGGCGGCGGCCCGGTCGATGGACTCGACCCGGTTGTGGATGTAGAAGACCTGGCCCTCGCGCAGCAGCTCACGGCGGATGGCCGCGCCGATCTGCTTCTCCTCGTACGGGCCGACGAAGGTGAGCACCGGGTGCCGCTCCTCCGGCGGGGTGGTGATCGTCGACATCTCGCGGATGCCGGTGACCGCCATCTCCAGGGTGCGTGGAATGGGTGTGGCCGACATGGTCAGCACATCCACGTTCGCCCGCAGCTTCTTCAGCTGCTCCTTGTGCTCGACGCCGAAGCGCTGTTCCTCGTCGACGATGACCAGGCCGAGGTCCTTGAACTTCGTCTCCGAGGAGAACAGCCGATGGGTGCCGATGACGACGTCGACCGCGCCCTCGCGCAGCCCCTCCAGGACGGCCTTGGCCTCGGTGTCGGTCTGGAAGCGGGACAGGGCGCGGACGTTCACCGGGAACTGTGAGTAGCGCTCGGAGAACGTCCCGAAGTGCTGCTGCACGAGCAGCGTGGTGGGGACGAGGACCGCGACCTGCTTGCCGTCCTGGACGGCCTTGAAGGCGGCGCGGACCGCGATCTCCGTCTTGCCGTAGCCGACGTCACCGCAGATCAGCCGGTCCATGGGGACCGACTTCTCCATGTCGTCCTTGACCTCGGCGATGGTGGTGAGCTGGTCGGGGGTCTCGGCGTACGGGAAGGCGTCCTCGAGCTCGCGCTGCCAGGGGCTGTCCGCGCCGAAGGCGTGCCCCGGGGCGGCCATGCGCGCGCTGTACAGCTTGATCAGGTCGGCGGCGATCTCCTTGACCGCCTTCTTCGCGCGGGCCTTGGTCTTCGTCCAGTCGGCGCCGCCGAGCCGGTGCAGGGTGGGGGCCTCGCCGCCGACGTACTTGGTGATCTGCTCCAGCTGGTCGGTGGGGATGTACAGGCGGTCGCCGGGCTGGCCGCGCTTGGCGGGGGCGTACTCGACGACCAGGTACTCGCGGGTGGCGCCCTGGACGGTGCGCTGCACCATCTCGATGTAGCGGCCGACGCCGTGCTGCTCGTGGACGATGTAGTCGCCGGTCTCCAGGCTGAGCGGGTCGATGGTCTTGCGGCGGCGGGCGGGCATGCGGGTGCCGTCCCGGCCGGCCGCCTTCTGGCCGGTGAGGTCGGTCTCCGTCAGGACGGCGAGTCTGAGCGCCGGGTCGACGAAGCCGTAGTCGATGGAGCCGCAGGCGACGTGCACGACGGAGGGGCTGAGCGTGCCGAGGTCGCCCGTCTTCGCATCGGATACGGCCAGGCGGGCGGCGATGCCCTCGCCGCCGAGCACCTCCACCGTGCGGGCGGCCGGGCCGTGGCCCTCGGTGACGAAGACGGTGCGCCAGCCGTCGGCGAGCCAGCCCTTGGTGTCGGCGAGGGCCCGTGCCGTGTCCCCGCGGTAGGTCTCGGGCGCGTGCATGCCCAGCTTGAGCGTGTCCGCGTCGAGCTCGTCGTCCGCGGCGAACGGCGAGACCGACCACCACATCATGTCCAGCTCGCGCGCGCGGTCGCGGACGTCCGCGATGGGCCACAGGGAGGCCGCGCCGACGTCGATGGGCGCCTTGCCGCCGCCGGCGGTGGCCGCCCAGGAGGCCTGGAGGAACTCCTGGCTGGTGGCGACGAGATCGGCGGCACGCGTGCGTACCCGCTCCGGGTCGCACACGACGGCCATGGCGCCCTTGGGCAGTACGTCGAGCAGCAGCTCCATGTCGTCGACCAGGACCGGGGCCAGGGACTCCATGCCCTCGACCGCGATGCCCTCGGCGATCTTGCCGAGCAGTTCGCCGAGCTCCGGGTGCTGTTCGGCGAGGGCACGCGCGCGTGTGCGGACGTCTGCCGTCAACAGAAGTTCACGGCACGGCGCTGCCCACAGGCCGTGCTCGGCGACCTCCAGCGACCGCTGGTCGGCGACCTTGAAGTAGCGGATCTCCTCGACGTCGTCGCCCCAGAACTCGATGCGCAGGGGGTGTTCCTCGGTGGGCGGGAACACATCGAGGATGCCGCCGCGCACGGCGAACTCGCCGCGCTTCTCCACCAGCTCCACGCGCGTGTACGCGGCTGCCGCGAGGGCCTCCACGATCGCGTTCAGATCAGCGGTCTGCCCGGTCCGCAGGGCCACCGGCTCGAGATCGCCGAGCCCCTTGACCTGCGGCTGGAGCACGGACCGTACGGGGGCGACGACGACGGAGACCGGGCCGGTCTCGGGGTCGTCGGGGCGGGGGTGGGCCAGGCGGCGCAGGACGGCGAGGCGACGGCCGACGGTGTCGCTGCGCGGGCTGAGCCGCTCGTGGGGCAGCGTCTCCCAGGAGGGGTACTCCACGACGCCCTCGGGGGGCAGCAGCGTGCGCAGGGCGGCGGCCAGGTCCTCGGCCTCCCGTCCCGTCGCCGTGACCGCCAGCACCGGGCGGCCGGCGTCGCGGGCCAGGGCGGCGATCGCGAAGGGGCGGCCCGCCGGGGGGCCGACCAGGTCGACGTGCATGCGGTTGCCGTCGGCGGCCGCCTTGATCGCTTCCGCGAGGGCGGGGTCCTTGACTACGGCGTCGAGCAGACCGTGCAGGCTCATTCGGGGGCGGCTTTCGTCCGGGGCGGGCAACACGACGGGCCCGACACGCTTGGCGGGCCGGGGGTTCCCAGGGTACGACGCCGGGAGCCTGTCACCCGGCGGAGTGAACGCGGTGGCCCGGTGGAGGGACGGGGAGCTACCGTGGCCACAGGGGCTAGCCCGCCGTTTAGTCCACTGTTCGGGAGGTCTTCATGAGCAGGCAACACGCCCAGCGGCAGTACAACGTCCACGACGCCAAAACGAACTTCTCCCGGATACTGCAACTGGTGGAGACAGGCGAAGAGATCATCATCAGCCGGGCAGGGGAGCCCGTAGCGAAGGTCGTGCCGTTCCGGGCCAAGGTCAACCGCACGGGTTACGGATCGCTGCGCGGCCAGGTGGTCATCCACGACGACTTCGACGACATGTCAGACGACCCAGGGTTCGTCGAAGCCTTCGGACTGCTGCCGGAGGACCCGACGTGAAGCTACTGGCCGACACCCACGTCGTCCTGTGGTGGTTGCTCGCCGACGACCGGCTTCCGCCCGAAGTCAAGGAGCTGCTCGATACCGAACCAGAGGTCTACGTCAGCGCCGTGACGCCATGGGAGCTATCCGTCAAACGACGTCTCGGCAAGCTTGAAGGACCTCCTGACCTGCTCCGGCGCGCGTGGGAGTGCGGACTGCGACAGCTCCTGATCAGTGGTGAACACGGCATCCAGGCCGGAGACCTCCCTTTGCACCACCGCGACCCCTTCGACCGCATGCTCATCGCCCAGGCCCAGCTCGAAGACCTGACCCTCATCACCCGCGACACCTGGATCCCCAAGTACGACGTCCCCGTCCTCCGCGCATGAAACGACCCGGCGCCGAGAAGTCCCCCGTGACTTCTCGGCGCCGGGCCTCCCCCGTGCCCCCGTGTCCCCCGTCCGGTATGGCTAGTCGGTCGCGATCGCGTTCAGTACGTTCATCCGGCCCGCCCGGAACGCCGGCACCAGTGCCGCGAACAGTCCCACGAAGGCCGAGCCGACGAAGACGGCGATGATGGTCGGCCAGGGGATGTCCAGGACCTTCAGGCCCTCCAGGGCGAGCAGTTTCTGGGCGGTGGCTCCCCAGCCCATGCCGAGGCCGAGGCCGAGCAGGGCGCCGAAGAGGGCGATGACCACCGACTCCAGACGGATCATGCGGCGCAGCTGGCGGCGGGAGAGGCCGATGGCCCGCATCAGACCGATCTCCCGGGTGCGCTCCACCACCGACAGGGCCAGGGTGTTCACCACGCCCAGGACCGCCACGATGATCGCCAGTGCCAGCAGGCCGTAGATCATGTTCAGCAGCTGGCCGATCTGGTCCTTCAGGTTCTGCTTGTAGTCGGTCTGGTCGCGGACCTTGTACTGCGGGTAGCCGTGCAGCGCGGACTTGAGCGCCTTGTAGGCGGCGGCCTGCCGGCCGTCCTTGGCGGTGGCGAAGACCAGCTGGTCGAGCGGCATCTTGTCGGCCGGCACGTACTTGGCGAGCGTGGCGATGGAGGTGTACTTGGCGCCCTGGTCGATCACGTCGTCGCTGCTGGTGATCGCGCGGACCGTCAGGTGGGCGGCGGAGCCGTCCTTGAAGGCGACGGTGATCTTCGAGCCGAGGTGGATGCCGTGGGCCTTGGCGAACTTCTCGTGGACGGACATCGAGTCGGGCAGGTAGGCGTCCTTGAGGTCGCCGGCGACGGTCTTCTTGTGCAGGTCGCTCGCGTACGACGGGTCGGCCGCCGTGATGTCGGTGTCCTTGAGCGTCTTGCCGTCGGGGGTGGTGTAGTCGGCGACGGCCGTCCTGTACTCGGTGACCCGGGCCAGGCCCGGCGTCGACTTCACGGCCTTCACCGCCTGCGGGACGACCTTTTGGCCCTTGTCGTTCTGGATGATGAAGTCCGTACCGACGGTCTTGTCGAGCTGGTCGGTGGCGGAGGCCACCATCGAGGAGCCGACCACCGACAGGCAGGCGACCAGCGCGAGGCCGATCATCAGGGCCGCGCCGGTGGCGCCGGTGCGGCGCGGGTTGCGCAGGGCGTTGCGTTCGGCCATCCGCCCCACGGGGCCGAAGACCCGCAGCAGTACGGCGCTGAGCACCCGTACCAGGCCGCCGGCGAGCAGCGGGCCGATGACGACGAAACCGATCAGGGTCAGCACGATGCCCATGCCGAGGAACGGGGTGCCGTCCTTGGCCTTGTCGACCGAGGCGGCCGCGTACAGGCTCAGGCCGCCGGCACCGGTGAGGAGGACGCCGATCAGGGCACGTATCCAGCCGGCCTTGGCGTCGGCCGGGGTGCCCGCGTCGCGCAGCGCGGCCATCGGGGAGACCTTGCCGGCCCGGCGGGCGGGCAGGTAGGCGGCCAGGACGGTGACCACGACACCGAGGAGCAGACCGATCACCGGGGTCGTCCAGGCGACCGTCAGATCGTCCGTGGACAGGTGCATGCCCATCGTGCCCATGAGCTTCATCAGGCCGACCGCGATGCCGACGCCCGCACCGACACCGAGCACGGACCCGACCACGCCCAGCAGCAGCGCCTCGGCCAGCACCGAGCGGTTGACCTGCTTGCGGGAGGAGCCGATGGCCCGCATCAGACCGATCTCCCGGGTGCGCTGTGCGACCAGCATGGAGAAGGTGTTGATGATCAGGAAGATGCCGACGAGGAAGGCGATCCCGGCGAAGCCGAGCATCGCGTACTTCATGACGTTCAGGAGGCCCTTGACCTGCTTCTGGTTGGCGTCGGCGACCTCCTTCGCGGTCTGCACCTTGTAGCCGCCGCCGAGTTCGGCCGTCACGTTCTTCTTCAGCCGGGCGTCGGTGACGCCCTTCACCGCCGTGACGTTGACGTTCGTGTAGACGCCGGTGTCGCCGACGAGCGTCCGCTGGGCGGTACGGGTGTCGAAGTAGAAGATCGCCGCGCCGGGGTTGGTGACGGTGAAGGTGGCGATGCCGGAGATGCGGGCGGTGTGCGTGCCGACCGTGGTGATCACACCGATCTCGTCGCCGAGCTTCAGGTGGTGCTTGTCGGCGGTGTCGGCGTCGACCATGATCTGGCCCGGGCCCTTGGGCGCCGTACCGGAGGTGATCTTCATGGTGCGGGCGTCGTTGCCGTTCCAGCTGCCGACGATGGTCGGCGCGCCGCTGCTGGGCGAGAGGTCGTCCTTGTCGGCGTCGACGACTGTGGCCGTGGTGGAGAACACCGTCCCCTCCGCAGCCTTGACCCCCTGGACCTTGCGGACCTTGCCGAGCACCGAGGCGGGCATCACCGGAGGCTTGCCGTTGTCGGAGGTCGTCTCACCGGTGTCGGAGGCGCCCTTGGCACTGACCTGCACATCGGAGGAGGTCGCCTGGAACAGCTTGTCGAAGGTGGTGTTCATCGTGTCGGTGAACACCAGCGTGCCGCACACGAACGCCACCGACAGCAGCACCGCTATCGCCGACAGCGCCATACGGCCCTTGTGCGCGAAGAAGTTGCGCATCGAGGTCTTCAGGACGGTCATGACGTACGCCCCCGGGCGTCGAAGTCCTTCATGCGGTCCAGGACCTGATCGGCCGTCGGCTGGTGCATCTCGTCGACGATCCGGCCGTCCGCGAGGTACAGCACCCGGTCCGCGTACGACGCCGCCACCGGGTCGTGGGTGACCATCACGATGGTCTGGCCCAGCTCGTCCACGGACGTGCGCAGGAAGCCGAGGACTTCGGCGCCGGCGCGCGAGTCGAGGTTTCCGGTCGGCTCGTCCCCGAAGATGATCTCGGGGCGGGCGGCCAGGGCGCGGGCCACGGCGACGCGCTGCTGCTGGCCGCCGGAGAGCTGGGTGGGCCGGTGCTTGAGCCGCCCGGCGAGGCCGACGGTCTCCACCACCCGGTCCAGCCACGCCTGGTCGGGCTTGCGGCCCGCGATGTCCATGGGCAGCGTGATGTTCTCGAGCGCGTTCAGCGTCGGCAGCAGGTTGAACGCCTGGAAGATGAACCCGATCCGGTCCCGGCGCAGCTGGGTGAGCTTCTTGTCCTTCAGGCCGGTGATCTCGGTCTCGTCCAGGTAGATCTGACCGCTCGTCACGGTGTCGAGCCCGGCCAGGCAGTGCATCAGCGTGGACTTGCCGGAGCCCGAGGGGCCCATGATCGCGGTGAACTGGCCGCGGGCGATGTCCACGTCGACGTGGTCCAGGGCGACGACGCGGGTCTCCCCCGACCCGTACGCCTTCACGACCTGCCGCGCCCGCGCGGCAACGGCCGTACGCCCTCCAGTGCCCCCGTGCCTGGGAATGGTCACAGCCGATGTCACGGTAAGTCTCCTATATCGGTTGGCAAGTCTGCGGATGGGCCCCGGTGAGCCGGTGGGGCTGGGTTCGTCGTTCTGGGTACGTCAATGAGTCTCGCGTCCGGCGGGGCCGCGGCGCGCTGGTGCGAAGCCCCCTCTTCCAGGGGGGTTAACCCCACCCCCGCCGGTTCGGTCAGCCGCCCCCCGACGGCGTAAAGCCAGGTTAAGGACGGCAGCGGTGCCGTCTCGTCCTCCGGCGGTACGAACCCTCCCCCAGCCGTTGTACGGAGGAACCCCTAGGGGCGGTCCACCCGCGGGTGGAGCCGGTCTCGGGGTCCCGCTCCACCCTGCGGCCCCGACAGGCTGCACCCTCCCGCCGCGTGAGGGTCAAGTGGGAAGCTGTCCCCGGCAGGTAGGTGCAAGGGGCAAGGGTCTGGGGGTTTCCGGTGGGCGGTACGACACCCGCGATACGCGACGACGCGGCACGGCCCACCGCGACCCGCGGACGGGGCGCGGTCGTCGCCGCCCTCATGCTCGCCATGGCACTGGCCGCGCTGGACTCCACCATCGTCTCCACGGCCGTGCCGCAGATCGTCGGCGACCTCGGCGGCTTCTCCGTCTTCTCCTGGCTGTTCTCCGGCTATCTGCTCGCCGTGACCGTCACCCTGCCCGTCTACGGCAAGCTCTCCGACACCTTCGGCCGCAAGCCGGTCCTGGTCGCCGGCGCGTCCCTCTTCCTGCTCGGCTCGCTGCTGTGCGCCGCCGCGTGGAACATGGCCGCGCTGATCGCGTTCCGGATCGTGCAGGGCCTGGGCGGCGGGGCGTTGCAGGGCACGGTGCAGACCCTGGCAGCCGACCTCTACCCGCTCGCGGAACGCCCGAAGATCCAGTCGAAGCTGTCCACGGTGTGGGCGGTGTCGGCGGTCGCGGGGCCGGGGATCGGCGGGGTGCTCGCCGGGTACGCGGACTGGCGGTGGATCTTCCTCGTCAACCTGCCCATAGGGGCCGCCGCACTCTGGCTGATCGTCCGTCACCTGCACGAACCGGCCCGCGATCCGGCGGTCCGCCCCCGGATCGACTGGGCGGGCGCGCTCGCGGTGTTCGCGTGCGGCGGTGTCCTGCTGACGGCACTGGTGCAGGGCGGGGTGGCCTGGGCGTGGCTGTCGGCGCCGTCGCTCGCCCTGTTCGGCACGGGACTCGCCCTTGTCGGGGTCGTGGTGTGGGTGGAGCGGCGGGCGGCGGAGCCGATCATCCCCGGGTGGGTGTGGCGGCGCCGGACCATCGCGGCGGTGAACCTGGCACTCGGCGCGCTGGGGCTGCTGATGGTGGCGCCGGCGGTGTTCCTGCCGACGTACGCGCAGTCGGTGCTCGGCCTCGCCCCGGTGGCCGCCGGGTTCGTCCTGTCGGTGTGGACGCTCAGCTGGCCGGTGTCGGCGGCGCTCAGTCAGCACGTCTACCGGCGCATCGGCTTCCGTGACACCGCGATGCTCGGCATCGGCTCGGCCACGCTGATCCTGCTCGCCTTCCCTTTCCTGCCCTTCCCGGGCCGGGCCTGGCAGCCGGCGCTGCTGATGCTGCTGCTGGGCGGCGCGCTGGGCCTGTTCCAGCTGCCGCTGATCGTCGGGGTGCAGTCGACGGTCGGCTGGGCGGAGCGCGGCACCACCACCGCGTCGGTGCTCTTCTGCCGCCAGACCGGGCAGACCGTCGGGGCCTCGGTGTTCGGCGCGGTGGCCAACAGCGTCCTGGCCGCCCGGCTGGGCGGCGCGGGCGACCTGGACTCCGTGACCAGGGCACTCGACGCGGGCACGGCGCCCGAGGCCACCCGGCGGGCGATCGCCGACGCCGTGCACGCGGTGTACCTGGGGGCGGCGGGCGCGGCGGCGCTGGCGTTCCTGGTGCTGCTGGTGCTGGCGCCGCGGCGCTTTCCGGTGCTCGGCGAGTGAGCGCTGCCGGGCCGGTCAGGGCAGCCGGACGGAGACCTCGGGGTTCTGCGGTGACGGCCCGTCGAGAAGCGGCTGCCGGATGCCTTTCAGGTGCAGGTCGAAGAAGGCGGCCACGTACGCGCGCGTGATCGCTTCCGAGCGCGCCGAGGAGAGCACTTTCGGGTCGGCGACACCGAGCAGTTCCGCGAGCAGGGGTGCGTCGGTGAAGGTGCCGTGGTCGGATCCGGTGACCGTCAGCCAGCGTTTCCAGCCGTCCAGGCGGTCCCAGGCCTGGTTCCAGGTCTTGTCCTCGACGCCGGTGGTCTCGCTGAAGAGCAGGAAGGGGCGGCCGTCCAGACCGGCCTCGGGGACCGGCGCGAAGAAGGTGCCGTCCATGTTCACCCCGGCCCGCACCCGGTCGTCGGCGGCCATGGTCGCGGCGGCGGCGTCACCGCCGATGGAGTGCCCGGCCATGCCGGTCCGCCTCGGGTCGATCATGCGGGCGTACCGCCATGCGGGATGCCGGCCGGTGAGCCGGTCCAGTACGAAGGAGACGTCCTTGGCCCGGCTCTCGGCGATGGCCGCGGGCCCGCCCGCCGGGGGCTCGTCGCAGATGGCGCAGGGCACGGTGCGGCCGTCGGGCAGGGTCGTACCGGCGGTCTCGTACAGGTGGTCGACGAGGGCGATGATGTACCCGCGGCTCGCGAGGTCCTCGGCGAGACCGGTGAGCGTGGCGCGCGGCAGCGTGAAGCCCGGTGAGAGCACCACCAGCGGGAACCTGCCGTGCGCCGGGCGCGCGCCGGGGTGCGCCCAGGTCCGCAGGCCGCTGATCGTCTCGGGCGGCACGGTGGAGCCCGGGACCTTCATGGCCAGCAGGAGACGCGCCTCCTCGGTGGTCATGTACGGGGCAGTCGGGCCGCGGGTCCCGGTCCGGGCCGGGTAGTACACCGAAACCATCAGCTGCCGGGCGCCCGCGGACGGCACCCAGGGGTCCGGGCGGTGGGTGTCGACGAGGTGCAGCGTGCTGCGGCCGACTGCGTGCGGGCCGGTCGGGCGGGGCAGCGCGGCGGAGACGGCGTGGGTGACCGAGCTGGAGTGTGCCGACGAGGCGGCGGCCGGTGCCGGGGCGGCGGACGCGGGGCCGGCGCCGAGGACCGGCAGCGACAGGGCGACCGCGGTGGCCGCGACGGTGGCTAAGCGATGGGATCCAGAAGATCTGCTCATGCCCCAGACGGTAGGCGGCGGTTCACGGCCCAACATCGCCTCAGGGAGGTACGTACCCCTGGTCCCGCAGGGGCACAAGAGCCCCTCCTGCGGGCGGACATCCGGCTCCGGGCGTCCGACTCCGGTCGCACGCACGTGAGTTAACGCCGGTAACACCCGAGGTCAGACATGTTTTCGCATAGTAAGCGCATACCGACCGTCCAGTTTGCTCAAAACCCCACGCGCCCCGGAAAGCTGCGAGTAGCGTGCGCACTCGCTCCCCCCACCTCCCTGCGGTCCGCCGCCACGGACCCGAGCCACGCAAGGAGCACGGGATGTCCTACGACCCGTCGCCGCGCCACCCCACACATCACCCCACACACCTCACCTACCCCTGGCAGCCGCCACCCCCCGAACCCCACCGCCCCCGCAGCGCACCCCAGCGCGAACCGCTCGGCCACCACAGCGATCTGCGGATCCTGCGCAGCGCCTACCGCTGGCAGCGCCGCACCGCCACCCTCACCGCGCTCGGCTACTTCACGCTCTTCCTGCTGCTGTCGGCGTTCGCGCCGGACCTGATGACGGCCCCCGCCGTCGACGGCATCCCCACCGGCCTGCTCCTCGCCCTGGCCCAACTGCCCGTCACCTGGCTGGCGATCGCCCTCTACGAGCACACCGCACGCCGCCGCGTCGACCCGCTCGCCGACCGCATCCGCAAGCAGGCCGAACTCGACGCCAAGCGGGGGGCCGCACGATGACCGGCTTCAGTGACTCGGCGCAGGCGTGGTCGCTGGTGGCCTTCTGCTCCGTCGCCACCATCACCCTGCTGCTGTGCGTGATGACCGGCCCGGACCGCGACGACCTCGACGAGTTCTACACCGGCTACGGCTCCCTCTCCCCGCTGCGCAACGGCCTCGCCATCGCCGGCGACTACATCTCGGCGGCGACCGTGCTCGGCACCGGCGGCGTGATCGCCCTGTGCGGCTACGACGGCATCGTGCTGGCCCTGAGCACGACCCTGTCGCTGATGCTGCTGATGTTCCTGCTGGCCGAACCCCTGCGCAACGCCGGCCGCTTCACCATGGGCGACGCACTGGCCCGCCGCACGCCCGGACGCAGCGCGCGGATCGCGGCCTGCGCGGTCACCATCGCCGCGCTGCTGCCGCTGATGCTGGTCCAACTCGCGGGCGCGGGGCAGCTGATGGCGTTCCTGCTCGGCTTCTCCAACGAGTCGGTGAAGACCGGATGCGTGGTCGGCATCGGCGCCCTGATGATCAGCTACGCGGCGATCGGCGGCATGAAGGGCACCGCCCTCATCCAGATCCTGAAGATCGTGATGCTGCTCGGCTCCGGCGCCGTCATCGCCGTGATCGTCCTGCACCGCTTCGACTGGGACCCCGGCGCCCTGTTCGGCCAGGCCGCGCTGCAGAGCGGCGCCGGACCGGCCTTCCTCCACTCCGGCCTCCAGTTCGCGGGCGGCGCCGCACCCCGCCTGGACATGATCACGTCCGAGCTGACGATCGTGCTCGGCGGCGCCTGCCTGCCGCACATCACCATGCGCATGTACACCGCCTCCAGCGCCCGCCAGGTCCGCCGCTCGATGTCCTGGGCGGTGTCCTGCGTGGCCCTGTTCGTGCTGGTCATCACGGTCGTGGCGGTCGGTGCGACGGCGCTCGTCGGCAGCAGGGCCATCGCGGGGGCCGACCCGCAGGGCAACACCGCCTACCTGCTGGGCGCGCGAGCCGCGTTCGGCTCCGACATCTCCACCGCGGAGACCCTGCTGTTCACCACGGTCACGTCCGCGATCTTCCTGACCCTCCTGGCCTCCGTCGCCGGGATGATCCTCGCCTGCGCCAACTCCCTCGCCCACGACGTCTTCGCCACCCGCGTGCAGGAGATGCCCGCTCCCCGCGAGACGACCCTGGCCCGGCTCTCGGCCCTGGCGATCGGCATCCCCGCGATCCTCCTGGCCACCCTGGTCCAGCATCACAGCCTGCAACCCCTGGTGATCCTCTCCTTCTGCCTGGGGGCCTCCGCCATCGCCCCCGCCCTGGTGTACAGCCTCTTCTGGCGCCGCTACACCCGAACGGGCCTGCTGTGCACCCTGATCGGCGGCTCCCTCACCGTCCTGCTGCTCATGCCGGGCACCAACCTGGTCTCCGGCTCACCCGTCGCCGCCTTCCCCGACGCCGACTTCAACTGGTTCCCGTTCACCACCACGGGCCTGGTCTCCATCCCGGCCGGCTTCGCCTTCGGCTGGCTGGGCACGGTGGCCTGCGGCCGGCACAAGGCCGAGGAGCAGCGACGGCAGTACGAGGCGGTGGAGGGCTGGATCCTGGCGGGGGTGGTGCGACGGTAGACGCGGCGCCGAAGGAAGGGCCCGGGCGGGGCCGGGCGCGCGGCCCCGCCCCGCCCAGGGCGACGCCCACAGCCCGACGCCCGCAGAGACAGGACACACAGCCCCCACCAACCGAGGCAAGGCACCCGGCCGAGCACCGGACAGGGCGATGCCCTCAGCCCAGTGCCAGTCGGCGCGAGGCCCGCCGCCCCGGCGTGCGCGCGGGGGCGTGCGCCCGGGCCGGCTACTCGGCCGCTCGCCCCTTCCATGTCGTGATGCTGCTGCGCACGTAGTCCATCTGTGCCTGCATGGCGTCCCACGTCTCCCCGTGCTCGCGCAGCACCCGCTCCGTCTCCCGGGCGATCAGGTCCTCGCGCACCCGGGCCTCGGCGAGTAGCTCGGCCGCACGCGCGCGTGCCTCCTCCTGTCCCGGCGCCTCCCCCTCCTTCGCCGCCACGAGCTCCCGCTCCGCATCCGACACCGCGGCCTCCGCCCGGGCCACCTGCTCGGCGTGCAGCGCGTCGAACGCGGCCGACCGCTCAACCTCCTCCCGCTCCACCGCCGCCCACCGCTCGGCGTGCTCCCGGGCCTGCTCGACCAGCATCCCCGAGGTCCGCTGCCGTACCTCCCGCAGTGCCGCGAGGGCCTCACTGCGGCCCTCCTTCACCGCCCGCCGCGTACCGATCCGGAGGGCGTCGGCCTCGGCCTGCGCCGCGAGGAGCCGCTGGCGGGCCCACTCCTCGGCATCCCCGACGAGCGCGTCCGCATACTCCTCGGCCGCCCGGCCCACGCTCTCGGCGTACGTCTGCGCCTGAGCCAGCTCAGCCCGCGCAGCGTCCCGCGCGGACTCCCGTACGGCATGCGCCTCTTCCACCCCGAGCTGGAAGAGACGCTGGGCGCTCTCGCCGAGCGACTCGTACGTCGGCGGTGCGAGCTGCGCGATCGTCTCGCGCAACCGGGTCACCTCCGCCGCCATGTCCTTGGCGAGCACGGTGAGCCGGGCGGCCCGCTCCCAGGCGGCGTCCCGGTCCCGCGAGAGCGCCTCCGCGAACGCGTCGACCCGGTCGGGCCGGTAGCCGCGCCCCCGGACGGAGACGAAGCCGTGCGGCGACACCGGTGCACTGCCCATCCTGTGAACCCCTCTCCGCCAGACACACACGAAATGATGATTTCGCGCATATCTTGATGTATCGGACGCAAGTGTTCATAACGCGACACTCCGCAGACACAACACGGCCAGGTTTTGGCAGCACGCGAAGGGGCCGGCCCCGGTCACCCGGGTCCGGCCCCACCGACTACGACAAACCGCTATGACAACCGCGCTACAGCAGTCCGTCCCACATCTGCTCCAGCAGCACCGACCACCAGCTCTCCGGCGACCCCAGCGCCGCCGGGTCCAGCGAGGCCAACTGCGCCTGGAAATCGACCGTCCAGCGGCCCGCCTGTTCCGGATTCAGACCGAACCGCAGCCGCCACATCCGGCCCAGCAGCGCCAGACACCGCGCGAACTCCGGCAGCCCCGAGTTCACGAACTGCGGCGGTACGGGCCCACCGCCCGGCCCGGCCTCCACCGGCACGGCGACGATGTTCGCCGTCCCGTACTGCACACAGATCGCCTTGCCGAAGTCCGTACCCATGACCAGGTACGACCCCGCGTCCGGCGCCGGCTGCACCCCACGCTCCGCCGCCAGCTCCGCCAGCGTCGGCACCGGACGCCCCGGCTGCGCCTGCGCCCAGAAGAACGGACCCATGTCCAGCGGCAGCCCGGCCACCACCAGCGTGTGCGCCACGACCGGCGGCACACCCTGCCGCGACACCGCACCCTGGTCGAACCGGAAGACCCCCGGCCCGAACGCCGCCGCCAGCTCCTGCGCGATCGCCTCCGGCGGAATCGGCGGCGCCGGCTGCACCGGCGGAATCGGCGCCCGCACCGGCGCCGGCCGCGCGGGACCGTCCGCCACCTGGTGCAACTCGCCCTGGTGCGCCAGCAACTGCTGCATGCCCTGCTGCCGGCTCGCGTGGTCCGTCCCGTACGGCGCGATGCTCGCGATCCGCGCCTGCGGCCACTGCTCCCGGATCATCCGCGCACAGTACGCGCCCGGCAGCTCGCACGACTCCAGCTCCGTGTGCAGCTCCAGCACCTGGTTCGGCGGCACGTTCATCGCACGCAGCTCATGGAAGATCTGCCACTCCGGATGCGGCGTACCCGGCGACGAACGCCGGATCAGCTGCTGCTCGGAGCCGTCCTGCGCGCGATAGCGCAGCACGGCCTGATACCCCGGGCCGACCATCGGCTGCCCCTGCTGCTGCGGGTAGCCGTACGCCGGAGGCTGCCCTGGCGGCGGCGTGGCACCGGGCGGGGGCATGACGCCAGGGGGCGGCATGGCACCAGGCGGGGGCATGGCACCGGGAGGCGGCATGGCGCCCGGCGGCATCGGCTGCGGGGCAGCCGCTACACCGGGGGGAGGCGGCGGAGGCGCGCCGGGCCCGGACACCGGGGGCGCGGCCAGCACGGTCTCCGCGTGATGCACCCCACCAAGCCCACCACCCGTCGGAGGCCTCTGCGGAGCAGGGCCGCCCGGCGCACCGGGAGCAGCCGGGGCCGCCGGAGGCTGCGGACCCGCGGGCCCCTCCTGACCGAGCGCCGACACCATCTGCGTCGGCACATACCCGCCCGCAGGCGCGCCCGGCGCCCCGGGCCCACCCGGCGGAGGCGGTGGCGCGGCACCCGGCGTCCCCGGAGCGCCCGGCGGAGGCGGCGGCGCACCCGCCCCACCGCGCGCCCGGCGCGGCGGAGGCGCGGCCTTGCTCGTCGCGGCGTCCGCGATGTCCCCGGCGTTCGGCGCCAACGGCCGCCCCGGACCAGCCGGGCCACCGGGACCACCGGGACCACCGGGACCACCGGGACCACCCTGGCCCCCCGGACCGACCGGAGGCTGAGGCGCGCCCGGAACACCCGCCGGTGCTCCCGGGGCCTGCGGATAGCCGTACCCGGGAGCAGCCTGCGGGCCACCAGGCGGCGGAGGCGGAGGCGGCGGAGGGCTGCCCTGCGGCACACCCACGGTCGGCGGCGGAGGCGGCGTACTCCCCTGCGGCACACCCGGCGCCTGCGGATAGCCGTACGACGGCGCACCCGGCGGAACGGGCGGCGGCGTACTCCCCTGCGCGGGCCCCGGAACCGGCGCGGCAGCCGCAGCCCCCGGACCGTCCACCGCCGGCGCGACAGCCGTCGGCGCGACAGCCGTCGGCGCGACAGCCGTCGGCGCGACAGCCGTCGGCGCGACAGCCGTCGGCGGCAGCTGACTGCCCCCCGACATCAGCGCCGTCTTGGCGTCCGGCGGAGTCGGCGGAGTCGGAGAACCATCACCGGACTCGCTCAACGGCGGCGCGAACACCGTCGCCGGCAACGGCACGGACCGGTCCTCACCCGCATCCCCATTGGTGTCCGTACCCGCCCAAGGCGTCGCCCCGGCGGGCACCGGCCCATCGGAGCCACCCCGCTCACCGGCCCCGGCGGCCGGCCACGGCGCACCACTGCCCGGCACACCATCCGACGGCACCGCATCCGAGGGCACCGCATCCGACGGCTCGGCACCCGACGGCTCGGCACCCGAAGCACCGGCAGGCCCCGAAACCGGCACCCCCGCCTGCGTCCGGGGCAACTCGCCGCCCTGCGACCGCCGATCCGGAATCCCCAGCTTGTCCGCCGCCTCCTGCAACCACTCCGGCGGACTCAACAAGAACGACGTCTGATTCAGATCCACCCGCGCCGCAGGCGCCGGCACCGCATCCGCCACCTCGGCCTCACGGCCGTACTCCTCCTCGTACCGGCGGATCACCTCACCCACCGGCAACGCCGGCCACAACGTCGCCTCACCACTGTCCCGGGCGATGACCAGCCGCTGCCCGCCCGCGTCCGAACGCGGGCCCTCCGCACGGTCCTCACCCCACACCACGAAGCCGAGACCGAACTCCCGCACCCGCACCTCACGATGCTGGTACACCGGCACGTCCCCGTTGATCCACTCTTCCGCGCGCTCCTGCGCCTGCGCGAACGTCACCATCGCCGAAGCTCACTCCCCCACGGAAGAAACCGGAACGGCACGCGCGAAACCGCCGTCCACCATCAGGTTCGCCACCGTCTCCAACTCCGGCGGACTGCCCGCCAGCCGCGACAGAAAGGCGTCGAAGTCGTCACCACACGGCAGCAGCAAACGCTCCACCCGCTCCGCCGGAGGCCACGCCGGATCCACGTCCCGCGCGTCGTCATACGCACAGAACCACACCGAACCGGCCCGCTCCCCCCGCACCTTCACCGCCAGCAGACCACCCTGCACAAAGGCCACCCCCAGGTAATCCTTCGTCAGATGATCACGCAAGCACTTGTTCACATACACCAGGTCATTGACCGCCGCCTCATCACGCACCGTGAAGAACGGCTGATCCACCAACAACCCCAACTCGGCGACCAACGCCGTCCCCACCGGCGCACACCCACCCGCCGCCTTCAAAAACGACCGATAAGCACCCGGCAACCGATACCCCAGGTCCTCCTCGACCCCCTGCACCTGCAACTCCGTCACCGCCACGCCCGACTTCGGCAGACCGAAATGCGCCGGACGCGTCTCCTGCAACGGCCGCGTCCCACGCTTCCCATGGTCCACCCCAGCCGTCGCCACCCCACCGTGATGCCGCAGCAACGCCTTCACCTCGACCGGAACCAGCTCCAGCCGCCGCGAACCCACCACGTGATGCCACGTCCAGCCATGCGGCGTCGCCACATCCGGCACCGTGTCCCACAGCTCATGCCCCGCCGCCGCCAACGCCGCATTCGCCGACACATAATCCGTCAGCCGCAACTCATCGACACCGAAACCCTCCGGCGGCTCGGCGACCTCCGCCACCGCACGCGCATACGGCGAGAAATCGGGGTACCCGCGCTCGTCGACACGTACCCCTCTCGGGTGACGTGCCGCCCGGACCGGATCCGGGAAATGCACGACCTGCCCGGCATAGGCCGCGTTCGGCGGCGCGGCTTGCTGCCCGAGCCGACCTGTCGTCATGGCGGTAGCCCCCTGCGGCGTTCTCTCAGGCCTGTACGGCGGAATCGATCGCGGATGCCGACAGCCTATGCGGTACGCCGACCCCGGTCACCGGCCCTCCACTTCCGTGACCAGCCGTCACCCCACCGTGACAGCCCACCCCGAACAGGGCGTGTCGCACCGCCCCAGCTTCCGCACCCGCCACGCGATTTGGCACTCTGTGTCCTTCGGGGGAAGCCCGGGAGGGAATGAGGACCATGAACACCATGCAGGCCGGAGGCGGTGGAGACGTACACGCGGGCGACCCCCGCATCGGCTGGAGCAGCACCGAGACACCTCCCGCCCCCACCCTCCTGCACCGCCGCGACGGCATCCTGCCCACCGTCGCCGCCGCCCTCTCCGTCCGCGGCACCACCCTCACCGGCACCGCCGCCCGCGGCGACCACACCCCACCGCTGCACCCCCTCGTCCAGGACTTCCTCGACACCCTCAGCAGCGCCCAACGCGACCGCTTCACCGGCCGCTGCGCCGAAACCATCCTCATCTCACGCCACATCACCGCCGCCGACACCGAGCGCAGCAGACGCGCCGCCCGCAAACCCATGACCAACGGCGAAGCACGCAAAGCCCTCAAGCAAGCCAAACTCACCGCCCGCCGCATACGCGAAGACGGCGACCCCCTCCACGGCAGCTTCGCCACCCCCTGCCGCGCCTGCACCGCCCTCAGCGACCACTTCGGCGTCCGCATCGTCGACCCCACCACCGACGACTGAACCCACCACCCGCACCATCCCGTACAAGCACGACGAACGAAGGGCAGATGCACGCCGACCGCACCTCCTCCCCCAGTCTCGGCTCCGCTCGACCCGGGGGACCCCCATCACGCTTCTCCGTCCCCGTCGACGCCGCCCTGCGCACCGCCGGCTGGCAACCCGGACGCTGGGACATAAAACAAGCCGAATACTGGGCCGACACCCTCCGCGACCACACCTCACCCGCCGGCCACCGCCACACCGTCTTCCCAGCGGCCGTCGAAGCCTGGGCCGAATTCGGCGGCCTCCACATCACCCCCACCGGCCCCGGCCGCCAGATCGCCCCCGCGACCCTCCACCTCGACCCACTGCACGGCGTCCACCACGCCCGCACCCTCGGCGACCTCGGCCGCGCCCTCGACACCGACGTCTGCCCCCTCGGCGAGGAAACCGACACCCACTCCCTCCTCGCCGTCGACGCCGCAGGCCGCGTCTACGCCCTCGACCACACCGGCGACTGGTACCTCGGCCCCGACATCGACCACGCCCTCACAGCACTCATCTCCGGCATAGCACCGGTACGCCTCACCGCCGGCTGACCACCCAGAACCCCACCGCCCCCGCGGCTCACGCCGCCGGAATCACCGCCGACACCCGGAAACCCCCCGCATCCGTCGGCCCCGACACGAACACCCCACCCAGCGCCGCGACCCGCTCCCGCATCCCCACCAGCCCATTACCACCCGACGGCAACCCCACCGCCGACGCCGGCCCCAGCTCCGGCGGCGGCTCGTTCTCCACCTGCATCGCGATCTCCGACACCCGATGCGCGAGCCGCACATACGTCTTTGCACCCGCCGCATGCTTGTGGACGTTCGTCAACGCCTCCTGCACCACGCGGTACGCCGTCTGCTCGATCTCCCGCGCATACGACCGCGCATCCCCCTCCACCGACAGATCCACCACCATCCCCGCGGCGGCCGACTGCCCCACCAGCTCATCCAGCTCCGACAGATACGGCCCGTCCTCCTCCACGGCCCGGGAAGCAGCCTTCGCGGCAACCACATCCACAGCCGCCAACTGCGCCTGCACGGCCCGCCGTTCCACACCGTCCCCCGA
The DNA here is from genome assembly GCF_053611185.1 of Streptomyces sp. NPDC054834. Taxonomy (NCBI): domain Bacteria; kingdom Bacillati; phylum Actinomycetota; class Actinomycetes; order Kitasatosporales; family Streptomycetaceae; genus Streptomyces; species Streptomyces sp. NPDC054834. The sequence goes on from NZ_JBSGZV010000001.1 coordinate 57,574, forward strand.
GCGCAGCACCCCCAGCATCTCCCGCAACTCGGTCAACGCCTGACGCCCCATGTCCCCCACCAGCGCCGCGTTCCGCGCCGCCTTCTCGGGATCCTTCCGCGCCACCGCCTGCAACGCGGCCGCGTGCACCACCATCAGGCTCACCCGGTGCGCGACCACGTCATGCATCTCCCGCGCGATCCGCGTCCGCTCCTCGCCACGCGCCCACTCGGCCCGCTCCTCCGCCCGCTCGGCCAGCAGCTGAAGCTCCCGCTCCAGACTGTCCGCCCGCTCCCGCAGACTCTCCATGAGCCGGCGCCGGGCACCGACGTACAGGCCGAGGAGAACCGGGGGCGCCGTCAGCCCGAGCGAGGTCGTGATCGCGGCGAACGGGACGAACCAGTCCCCCAGCGTCAGATCCCCCCGCGCCATGTCCTGCCGCACCCGCACGAACGTCACGATCATCGTCCCCACCAGGGACATCCCCGCCAGCGCCACGATGATCCGACGCGGCAGCTCGCAGGCGGCGAGCGTGTACAGGCCCACGATGCCCATCAGGAAACCCATCTGGGCCGGCGTGATCGCGATCGCCACCAGCACCACCGCGATCGGCCACCTGCGACGAATCAGCAGCACCGAACCCGTGAGCAACCCGAACACAATGCCGACGCCCAACGGAATACCGGCATCACGCGCGAACGGGATCCCCTCCGCGCCGCACTCCAGAGCCGACACCAGCGCGAGACTCCCGTCGAGCACCGCACTGCGCCACCTCGCCCACCACCACGGGCCGGTCGGGCCCGTGTCGTGCTCTTCCCCCGTCGTGGTCATGCGTCCAGCCTACGTTCGGCGGGTGGCGCTTTTTCCGGTGAGTTTCGCGGACTGGCCTACACCACACTCCGTAATCGAATAACAGCGAAACCGGCCGGTATCCCTCGAACTGCTGAACCACACCCGTTCGAGCCCGGAAGCGGGCATTCCGCCCGGACGGTATGCCTATGGCACATTCAGCAGGCAAGTACGCGGACTTCGAGGGGTTGCGGGAGCGGGCGGTCGCCTTGCGGCGGGCGGGGCTCAGTCTTCGACAGATCCGGGACGAGCTGAAGATCTTCAACAACGACATCCTCAACCAGTTGGTGAAAGGGGAACCGCCGCCGGAGTGGACGAAGCGGCCGAACGCGAAGGACGACCTGCGAGCGAAGGCCCGGGAGCTGCGGCTGCAAGGGTGGACGTACGACCAGATCGAGGTGGAGCTGGGGTGTTCGAGGAGCTCGGTGTCGCTGTGGGTGCGGGATCTACCGAAGCCGGAGCCTCGCTACACCCAGCAGGAGCATCGTGAACTCATGCAGGCTGGGCTGGCGCGCCTGCGCCATGCACAGGACGAGGAACGCAAGCGGGTCAAGGACGGCGCAGCCGAGGAGGTCGGCGACCTCAGCGACCGGGACTTGTTCATGGCTGGCGTCGCGCTCTACTGGGCTGAGGGGCAAAAGAGCAAGCCGTACCAACGCCGTGAGGTGGTCACCTTCGTCAACAGCGACCCTGCGGTGATCCAGGTCTTCCTCGCCTGGCTCGACTTGCTGGGCGTGGGCCGTGAGCACCTCGGGTTCCGGGTAATGATCCACGAGAGCGCAGATGTAGTCGGCGCCGAGCGGTACTGGGCTGACCTCGTCGGGATCGACACGTCCGCCCTGCAACGGACGACGCTGAAGAAGCACAACCCCAAGACCGTCCGCAAGAACATCGGCGATGACTATCACGGCTGTCTTGTCGTCCGGGTACGGCAAGGAGCCGAACTCTACTGCCGCATCGAGGGCTGGTGGAGGGCAATAGCTGCTGGCGCCACCGCGCGACTCCGGTAAGGTCTGAGGCGCTGTCCCCCGTGGTGTAACCCGGCAGCACACCAAGTTTTGGTCTTGGCAGGTCAAGGTTCGAATCCTTGCGGGGGAGCTACGGTGCACAACACTTCAGTTCGGGCCCTGACCTCACCGTCAGGGCCCGCTCTCATGTCCCCCGAGAAACGCCCCGGTATCCTGCGGATGTCCCCACCCGTCCAAAGCCGAAGGGCAACCCCGTGAGCGCCATTCGCCCGGCAGCCGTCGTCGTTCTCGCAGCGGGTGAGGGCACCCGTATGAAGTCGGCCACACCGAAGGTCCTGCACGAGATCTGCGGCCGTTCCCTGGTGGGCCATGTGCTGGCCGCCGCCGATGAGTTGAACCCCCAGAACCTGGTCGTCGTGGTCGGGCACGCCCGCGAGCAAGTGACCGCCCACCTCGGCAAGGTCGACCCGAACGTGCGCACGGCGGTGCAGGAGAAGCAGAAGGGCACCGGGCACGCCGTACGGATGGGCCTGGAGGAGCTCGGCAGCGGGGTCGACGGAACCGTTGTCGTCGTCTGCGGGGACACCCCCCTCCTCACCGGCGAGACCCTCCAGCGGCTCGCCGAGACGCACCACGCCGACGGCAACGCCGTCACCGTGCTGACCGCCGAGGTCCCCGACGCCACCGGATACGGCCGCATCGTCCGTGACGATGCCACCGGTGCCGTCACCGCGATCGTCGAGCACAAGGACGCAACCGCCGCCCAGCGGGAGATCCGGGAGATCAACTCGGGTGTCTTCGCCTTCGACGGGCAGCTGCTCGCCGACGCGCTGAAGAAGGTGCGGACGAACAACAGTCAGGGCGAGGAGTACCTGACGGACGTGCTCGGGATCCTGCGTGAGGCCGGTCACCGGGTCGGGGCTTCCGTCGCGGGTGATCACCGTGAGATCGCCGGGATCAACAACCGCGTGCAGCTCTCGGAGGCGCGTCGCATCCTCAACGACCGGTTGCTGGAGCGGGCGATGCTCGCCGGTGTGACCGTCATCGATCCGGCGACCACCTGGGTGGACGTCACGGTCACCTTCGAGCAGGACGCCGTCGTCCACCCGGGGACGCAGCTCCACGGATCGACGCACCTCGGCGAGGGCGCCGAGGTCGGGCCGAACAGCCGGCTGAAGGACACCCACGTCGGCGCCGGGGCCCGGGTGGACAACACCGTGTCCGACGGGGCTCGCATCGGTGCGCAGGCGAGCGTGGGGCCGTACGCCTATCTCCGTCCCGGGACCCGGCTCGGCGTGAAGGGCAAGATCGGGACGTACGTGGAGACGAAGAACTCTTCCATCGGTGAGGGGACGAAGGTCCCGCATCTGTCGTACGTGGGTGACGCGACGATCGGTGACCACACGAACATCGGTGCCGCGAGTGTCTTTGTGAACTACGACGGGGAGAGCAAGCACCACACCACCGTCGGTTCGCACTGCAAGACGGGTTCGGACAACATGTTTGTGGCGCCTGTCACGGTCGGGGACGGTGCGTACACCGCCGCGGGGTCCGTGATCACGAAGGATGTGCCGCCCGGTTCGCTGGCCGTGGCCCGTGGTCAGCAGCGGAATATCGAGGGTTGGGTGGCTCGTAAGCGTCCGGGGAGTGCGGCCGCGAAGGCGGCTGAGGCGGCTTCTGGGCAGGGGTCGCGCGAGGGCTGACCGGAAACGGGTGCGTCAAACACGGCGTACCGTGATAAGTGCACATCCTGCACCCCACCTGCTGAGAGACCTCTGAGGAGACAGTGCTGTGACCGGGATCAAGACGACCGGCGAGAAGAAGTTGATGTTCTTCTCCGGCCGCGCCCACCCCGAGCTTGCCGAGGAGGTTGCCCAGCAGCTGGGTGTCGGGGTTGTCCCGACGAAGGCCTTCGACTTCGCGAATGGCGAGATCTATGTGCGGTATCAGGAGTCGGCGCGTGGTGCGGACTGTTTCCTGATTCAGAGCCACACGGCTCCGATCAACAAGTGGATCATGGAGCAGTTGATCATGATCGACGCGTTGAAGCGTGCGTCGGCCCGCTCCATCACCGTCATCGTGCCGTTCTACGGTTACGCGCGGCAGGACAAGAAGCACCGTGGTCGTGAACCGATCTCGGCGCGTCTGATCGCGGACATGATGAAGACGGCGGGTGCGGACCGCATCCTGACGGTGGATCTGCACACGGATCAGATCCAGGGCTTCTTCGACGGGCCGGTGGACCACCTGTTCGCCCTTCCGCTGCTGGCGGACTACGTGGGCGGGAAGGTGGACCGGAACAAGCTGACCGTGGTTTCCCCGGACGCGGGCCGTGTGCGGGTGGCGGATCGTTGGTGCGACCGGCTCGGTGCGCCGCTCGCCATCGTGCACAAGCGGCGTGACAAGGACGTGGCGAACCAGGTGACCGTCCACGAGGTCGTGGGTGAGGTCAAGGGGCGTGTGTGTGTCCTCGTGGATGACATGATCGACACGGGTGGGACCATCTGTGCGGCCGCCGACGCGCTGTTCGCGCATGGTGCGGAGGATGTGATCGTGACGGCGACGCATGGTGTGCTGTCGGGGCCGGCGGCGGATCGGCTGAAGAACTCGCGGGTGAGTGAGTTCGTGTTCACGAACACGCTGCCGACGCCGGGTGAGCTGAACCGGGAGCTGGACAAGATCACGGTGTTGTCGATCGCTCCGACGATCGCGAGTGCGGTGCGTGAGGTGTTCGAGGACGGTTCGGTGACGAGCCTGTTCGACGAGCAGTGAGGTTTCTTCACTAGCGCTCGCTGAAGATCCTTTTGGTACGGCCTCCCTTGCCGAGTAGACTGCTTCAGTTGCTCGGCGAGGGAGGCCGTACCCGTTTTCGGGGCTGTACGGCGATCCGTTATCGACGCGCTCTTCGTAGCAGGCCGTTCGTGGCCGGGTGACCACGTCCGTTTCCTATGTTCTACGAGGAGTGAACATGTCCGAGGTGAAGATCACCGCCGAGACCCGTAGCGAGTTCGGCAAGGGTGCCGCCCGTCGTATCCGCCGTGACAGCAAGGTTCCCGGTGTGCTGTACGGCCACGGTTCCGACCCGCTGCACCTGACCCTGCCGGGCCACGACCTGCTCCTGGCGCTGCGTACGCCGAACGTCCTGATCTCCCTGGACATCGACGGCAAGACCAACGAGCTGGCGATCCCGAAGTCCGTGCAGCGTGACCCGATCAAGGGCTTCCTGGAGCACGTGGACCTGCTGCTGGTGAAGCGCGGCGAGAAGGTCAACGTCGAGATCCCGGTGCACGCCGAGGGCGAGCTGGCCCCGGGTGGCAACCTGCTGGAGCACGTCCTGAACGCGCTGCCGGTCGAGGCCGAGGCCACGCACATCCCCGAGTCGGTCACGGTGTCGGTGGAGGGTCTGGCGGCCGGTGCCTCGATCCACGCCAAGGACATCACGCTGCCGAGCGGTGTGACCCTGGCCGTCGATGAGGACGCGGTCGTTCTCCAGGTCCTGGCCGCGCAGGTCGAGGAGGCCCCGGAGGGCGAGGGGACCGAGGGCGAAGAGGTCGCCGAGGCCTGATCCTCGTTTCTCATCATCGTTTCGTCAGCCGCTGTTCCCGTGGGGGGCAGCGGCTGGCGCGTATCAAGGAGACATAGACGTGACCGCTGGCGCCAACGCCCCCTGGCTCGTCGTGGGGCTCGGTAATCCGGGGCCCGAGTACGCGATGAACCGGCACAACGTGGGTTTCATGGTGGCCGATCTGCTGGCCGAGCGGATCGGGGGGAGGTTCAAGCGTGCGGGCAAGGCGCAGGCGCAGGTGGTGGAGGGGCGGATCGGTCCTCCGGGGCCGGCGAACCGGCGGGTGATTCTGGCGAAGCCGATGTCGTACATGAATCTGTCGGGTGGTCCGGTGAACGCGTTGCGGGACTTCTACAAGGTGCCGGTGGCGAACATCGTGGCCGTGCATGACGAGCTGGACATCGATTACGGGACGTTGCGGCTGAAGCTGGGCGGCGGGGACAACGGGCACAACGGGTTGAAGTCGATGACGAAGGTGATGGGGTCGGACTATCACCGGGTGCGGTTCGGGATCGGGCGGCCGCCGGGGCGGATGCAGGTCGCCGATTTCGTGTTGAAGGATTTCTCCTCCGCCGAGCGGAAGGAGTTGGACTACTTCGTGGACCGGGCGGCGGACGCGGTGGAGTGTCTGGTGATCGAGGGGTTGGAGCGGGCGCAGGGTACGTACAACTCCTGACTTGTCGCCCGGGGAGGTTGACCGGTCGTAGGGGGATGGCCAATGATCCCCGCCATGCCTGCTGCCGCTGCCACTCGTTCTCGTCAGGCCTCGTCCGTTGCGCTCCGGTTCGGTCGGGTCGCTGCGATGGGGACGGTCACGGCGCTGATCCTGATCGCGGGGGTGTGGGCGTCGTGGGGTACGGCGCAGCACGTGATGCTGGCGAAGGGGCGGGAGCACGGCACGATCACGGTGGCGTCGTGTGGTGAGGAGACGTGTACCGGGTCGTATCGGCCGGTGTCTTCGGGGTCGAGGGCGCGGGGTCGGGTGGTGATCGCTCAGACGGTGGCGGTGCGCCGGGGTGGTGTGTACAGCGTGGTGGTGAAGCCGGGGACGGACGAGGTGGTGCGTTCGGGGCCGGCGGGGATTCTTTACGCGTGGGTGCCGTTGGGTGGTGCGCTGTTGCTGGCGTCGGTGGTGGTGGCGGGTGGTCTGCGGCGGACGCGGGCGGCCTGGGTTTTGGCGGGGTCGGGGGTCGGGCTGCTGACGGCGGCGTTCGTGACGGTGTGACCTCTCCGCCTTATGTACGGAACGACAAGTGCCCCCGGGTTCGGGTGAACCCGGGGGCACTGTCTTTGTGCGGGTCAGCCGGTGTTGCGCAGGCCGGCGGCGACGCCGTTGACGGTCAGCAGCAGGGCGCGGGAGAGCAGCGGGTCGGGCTGTTCGCCGGCGGTCGCGGCGTCGCGCTGGCGCTTGAGGAGGGCGACCTGGAGGTAGGAGATGGGGTCCAGGTAGGCGTCGCGGATGGCGAAGGTCTGCTTGAGGACGGGGGTGGCGTCGAGCAGTTCCTTCTCGCCGGTGATCTTGAGGACTTCGGTGACGGTGAGCTCGTGTTCGGCCTTGATGGTGTCGAAGACGTGCTTGAGTTCGTCGGGGACGAGGGTGTCGACGTAGTGCTGGGAGATGCGCAGGTCGGTCTTGGCGAGGGTCATCTCGACGTTGGAGATGAAGTTGCGGAAGAAGTGCCACTGTTCGTGCATCTCGTCGAGCACGGTGTCGAGGCCGGCGGCGCGTAGGGCCTTGAGGCCGGAGCCGACGCCGAACCAGCCGGGGACGATCTGCCGGGACTGGGTCCAGCCGAAGACCCAGGGGATGGCGCGCAGGCCGTCGAGCGAGACGCCGGAGCCGGGGCGGCGGGAGGGCCGGGAGCCCAGGTGCAGGTCGGCGAGCTGGTCCACCGGCGTCGACGCGAGGAAGTACGTCGGCAGGTCCGGGTCCTCGACGAGGCGGCGGTAGGCGGCGTGGGCGGCGTCGGAGGCGACGTCCATGGCGGCGTCCCAGCGGGCGAGGGCCTCGTCGGACTGGCGGGGTGCGGTGTGCAGGGCGGAGGCCTGCAGGGTCGCGGCGACCGTCAGTTCCAGGTTCTCCCTGGCCAGGGAGGGGATGAGGTACTTGTCGGAGATGACCTCGCCCTGTTCGGTGACCTTGATCTCCCCTTCGAGGGTGCCCCAGGGCTGGGCGAGGATGGCGTCGTGGCTGGGGCCGCCGCCGCGGCCGACGGTGCCGCCGCGGCCGTGGAAGAGGCGGAGGCGTACGCCGTAGCGGTGGGCGACGTCGCGGAGGCGGCGCTGGGCGCGGTGGATCTCCCACTGGCTGGTGGTGATGCCGCCGAACTTGGAGGAGTCGCTGTAGCCGAGCATGACCTCCTGGACGTCGCCGCGGAGGGCGACGAGGCGGCGGTAGGAGGGGTCGGAGAGCATGTCCTCGAGGATGGTGTCGGCGGCCTTGAGCTCGTCGGTGGTCTCCAGGAGGGGGACGATGCCGATCTTGGCCCAGCCGGCGTGGAGGTCGAGGAGGCCGGCTTCGCGGGCGAGGACGGCGGCGGCGAAGACGTCGTCGGCGCCCTGGCACATGGAGATGATGTAGGACTCGATGACTTCGGGGCCGAAGACTTCGAGGGCCTTCTTGACCGTCTGGAAGACGCCGAGGGTCTTCTGTCCGGCGGCGTCGACGGGGGCCGGGGTGGGGGCGAGGGGCCTTCTGGAGCGGAGTTCCTTGGCGAGGAGCTTGGTGCGGTAGTCGCGGGGCATGTCGGCGTAGCGCCAGGATTCCTCGCCGAGGCGGTCGAAGAGCTGGCCGAGGGCGTGGTGGTGGGCGTCGGCGTGTTCGCGTACGTCCATGGTGGCGAGCTGGAGGCCGAAGGCGGCGAGGGTGCGGATGGTGCGGGCGAGGCGGCCGTCGGCGAAGAGGCCGCCGCGGTGTGCGCGCAGTGAGGTCTGGATGGTCCGCAGGTCCTGGAGGAGCTCGGTGGTGCCGAGGTAGTCGCGGCCCTCTTCGTGGGGGGTGCCCTTGGCGAGGCGTTGCTTGGTGTTGGCGAGCTTCTGCCGGATGCAGGTGGCCTTGAGACGGTAGGGCTCTTCGGCGTTGAGGCGCTTGTAGCGGGGGCTGATCTCGGGCAGGAGTTCGAGGTCGGTCCGGAGGGATTCGAGGAGTTCCTCGGTGGCGCCGGTGTAGCGGATGGAGTTGGAGAGCAGGCCGCGGAGTTCGTCGACGGTGTCCAGGGCGTCGTTGATGCCGTGTTCGTGCTGGAGGATGAGGACGTCCCAGGTCACCTGGGGGGTGACGTTGGGGTTGCCGTCGCGGTCGCCGCCGATCCAGGTGCCGAAGGTGAGGGGGCGGGTGTCGTCGGGGAGCTTCACCCCGACCCGTTCCAGTTCGGCGGTGAGGTCCTCGAGGACGTCGCCGACGGCGCCGGCGTGGAGTTCGTCGAGGTAGTAGATGGCGTTGCGGGCCTCGTCGGCGGGTTCGGGGCGGACGACGCGGAGTTCGTCGGTCTGCCAGACGAGGTCGATGTTCTCGGCCAGCCGGGTGTCGTGGCGGCGGCGGTCGGAGTCGATGACGGGGGTTTCCAGGAGCGCGGCGATGCGCCGGAGCTTGTTGAGGACCGACCGGCGTGCGGCTTCGGTGGGGTGTGCGGTGAACACCGGGCGGACGTTCAGGTGGGTGACCGATTCGCGGACGTGCTCGGGGTCGGCGTCCTTGAGGCGGTCGGCGGTGCGGGCGAGGAGGCCGCCTTCGGCGGCGCGCTTGGCGCGCAGTTCGCGGCCGCGGTGGACCTGCTCGGTGACGTTGGCGAGGTGGAAGTAGGTGGAGAAGGCGCGGACCAGCTTGGCCGCGGTCTCCAGTTCGGTGCCGCGCAGCAGCTCGGCGGCGGCCTCGCCGTCCTCGCGGGTGAGGCGGCGGACCCTCTCGACGAGATCGAGCAGTTCGGGGCCCTCCTGGCGGACGAGGGTCTCGCCGAGGAGGTCACCCAGTCGCCGGATGTCGGCGCGCAGCTCGGTGCTGGTCGTGGTGGTCTGGTCGTCGGCACTGCTCACAGGTGCGGCTCCTTGCAGTGTTGAAGCTCGTCTGGGAGGGGACCCGTGTGTCTGGGCCGTCTGCCGCGCGGCGGGCGCCGCATACGGGCCGGGCATCCGGGAAGAAAACAGAGCGGACCGCGCTGTCCGACCGACTCCAAGGATAGGTGTCCGCTGGGACGCGCAGGCTCTTGGGCTCTTGCCGCCGGTCGACACGCTGCCATACTTACGACGCCGTAGGTTACGGAACCGTAGGGAAGTACCGCTCGAGTCCCGCTGGTTCCCTTCCGACCGGCACCTGTCTCGACCCTCGACCCCACAGGGGACGCGCATGACCTCAAGTTCCGATGTGATGGAAGACGCCCCGCAGCCGACCGACAGCCCGAGTTCCTCCGCCACGCTGGGCGGCGAGCAGAAGCGTTCGATCGAGCAGATCACGCTGCTCCTCTTCATCACCGTTCCGTTCGTGGCGCTGCTGGCGGCGGTGCCGCTGGCGTGGGGGTGGGGGGTGAGCTGGCTGGACCTCGGTCTGCTGGTTTTCTTCTACTTCCTGGGCTGCCACGGCATCACGATCGGTTTCCACCGGTACTTCACGCATGGTTCGTTCAAGGCCAAGCGGCCGTTGAGGATCGCTTTGGCGATCATGGGTTCGCTGGCGGTCGAGGGTCCCCTGGTCCGCTGGGTGGCCGACCACCGCAAGCACCACAAGTTCTCCGACGCGGAGGGTGACCCGCATTCGCCGTGGCGGTTCGGGGAGACGGTGCCGGCGCTGATCAAGGGCCTGTGGTGGGCGCACATCGCCTGGATGTTCGATGAGGAGCAGACGCCTCAGGACAAGTACGCGCCGGACCTGATCAAGGACCCGGCGATCCGGGCGGTCTCGCGCCAGTTCGTGCTGTGGACGGTGGTGTCGCTGGCGCTGCCGCCGCTGATCGGCGGCCTGGCCACCATGTCGTGGTGGGGCGCGTTCACCGGTTTCTTCTGGGGTTCACTCGTCCGGGTTGCCCTGCTGCACCATGTGACGTGGTCGATCAACTCGATCTGTCACGCGGTCGGCAAGCGCCCCTTCAAGTCCCGGGACCGTTCGGGGAACGTGTGGTGGCTGGCGGTCCTGTCCTGCGGCGAGTCCTGGCACAACCTGCACCACGCCGACCCGACGTCGGCGCGGCACGGTGTGGAGCGGGGCCAGCTGGACTCCTCCGCCCGGTTCATCCGCTGGTTCGAGAAGTTGGGCTGGGCGTACGACGTGCGCTGGCCGTCACGCTCCCGTATCGATTCGCGCCGTAACCCCCGGGAAGGCGGCTCCGGGCGCCGGAAGGAGACGGCCGAGGCGGCATGATTGACGCCGTGGCGACCGACTCCAGCAGCACCCCGAGCAATGAGAAGCCGCGGCGAGCGCGTCGCACCCGGATGACCGGTGCCGAGCGCCGCCAGCAGCTGCTGGAGATCGGTCGCACCCTCTTCGCGGCGAAAGGTTTCGAGGGCACGTCGGTGGAGGAGATCGCGGCGAAGGCCGGGGTGTCCAAGCCGGTGGTGTACGAGCATTTCGGCGGCAAGGAGGGGCTGTACGCGGTGGTGGTGGACCGCGAGATGCGGCGCCTGCTGGACATGGTGACCAGTTCCCTCACCGCTGGGCATCCCCGTGAACTGTGCGAGCAGGCCGCGTTCGCGTTGCTGGACTACATCGAGGAGTACACGGACGGTTTCCGGATCCTGGTCCGCGACTCCCCCATCCCGCAGTCCACGGGTTCCTTCGCCTCGTTGATCTCCGACATCGCCACCCAGGTGGAGGACATCCTGGGCCGCGAGTTCAAGTCCCGCGGCTTCGACCCGAAGCTGGCCCCGCTGTACGCGCAGGCCCTGGTCGGCATGGTCGCGCTGACCGGGCAGTGGTGGCTGGACGTGCGCCGCCCGAAGAAGGCCGAGGTGGCCGCGCACCTGGTGAATCTGGCGTGGCACGGGCTGGACGGGCTGGAGCCGAAGCCGCGGTTGATCGGGCACCGGAAGAGCTGAGTTCACCCGAAGAGGTGACATCAATAGACCACAAGGTGCATCTTGTGGCATCTTGCGGGGCATGACTGAGATCCCTATCAGCGCAGCCCGTTCCCAGCTCGGTGACCTGGTCCGCCGTGCGGCTCACAGCCGGGAGACCATCGCCCTCACCGACCACGGGCACGTCGCGGCGCTCCTCGTCTCTCCCCAGGTGATAGAGGATCTCGAAGACGCCTTGGCCGTCGCCGACTACCAGCGGCGCAAGGCTGAGGGCACGCTGGGGGAGGGCATCCCCCACGAGGAAGTCGGACGCATCCTGGGGCTGCGTCCGTGACCTACCGCATCATCTGGGAGCCCGGCGCCACGAACCAGGCCGTGCGGTTCCTCAAGGACGACCCCGTCGGGCTCGCGTCCGTCTACGAAACCGTCGACACCCTCGCCAAGACACCGCGCCCCACCGACTCCACCGCATATGGCTCCAACATCCGGCGCCTGCGCGTGGGCGTGTACCGCGTCCTCTACGTGATCGACGACGACGTGGTCCGCATCCTCATCACGCACCCGGGCCGGACGGCCTGACCGGCTCCAGGAACTCCAGCCGGTTCCCCACCGGGTCCTCGGAGTAGAAGCGCCGGTGGCCGGGCAGGTTGTCGTCCCAGGTCACCGGTGCTCCGAGCGTCGCCAGCCGGGCCGCGTACGCCTCGATGTCCCGCACCCGCAGCCCAGGATGGGCCTTCTTCGCGGGATGAAAGCCACATTTTCCGCCTCCGGCGGGGGCCGCCTCGATCCCCAGATGCAGCTGCACGGCCCCCGCCTGGAACCAGCAGCCCCCGCGCGCCGCGAGCACCGGCGGCTTGGGGATCTCCGCCATGCCGAGGACGTCCACGTAGTACGCCCGCAGCAGGTCCTCGCTCCCTGGCGGGGCCGCCAGCTGCACGTGGTCCACAGCAGTGAGCATCACGCCTCCTTCGTGGCGACCGCGAAGATCCGCCGGAACGGGAACGGCGTGCCGTGCGGGCCCGCCGGGTAGGCCTCGCGCAGAGCCGCCCGGTACTCGGCCAGGAAGTCCTCGCGCGCCTCGGGCTCGTCGGCCAGCGCGGTGAGCACGGGCCGCAGGCCCGTGCCCTTGACCCAGTCCAGGACCGGGTCCTCCCCCTGGAGCAGATGGATGTACGTCGTCTCCCACACGTCCGCCGCACAGCCCAGCCCGGTCAGCCGGTCCAGGTACGCCTCGGGCGCGAGCACCGCGTCCTCGTGGCGCAGGACGTCCGCGAGGCGGTCCTTCCAGCGGGCGGAGTGGGCCAGGGAGCGCATCAGCCGGTGGCTGGGGGCGGAGAAGTTGCCGGGCACCTGGAAGGCGAAGGTGCCGCCGGGGCCCAGGGCCGCGATCCAGTCGGCGAAGCGCTCGGCGTGGCCCGGGACCCACTGGAGCGTGGCGTTGCTGAGGATCAGGTCGTGCGGTTCGGCGGGCGTCCAGGTCCGGGCGTCGGCGGGGGCGAAGTCGAGGCGGCCGCCGGCCGTGGGGCCCGCGTGGTCGACGTGGGCCTTGTCGAGCATCTCGGGCGAGTTGTCGTAACCGGTGATGTGCGCGGTGGGCCAGCGTGCGGCGAGCAGTGCGGTGACGTTGCCGGGGCCGCAGCCGAGGTCGGCGATGCGGGGCGGGTCGCCGGGGAGGTCGGGGACGCGGGCGAGGAGGTCGGCGAAGGGGCGGGCGCGGTGGCCGGCGTGCCGGAGGTACTGGGCGGGGTCCCAGGCGTGAGTGGTCATGTCCTCCACCTTCCCAACCAAAGTATCTTGACGTCAAGAGGCTTCACATCAAGAGACTTCATGTCGACACAACCACTACACTGATCGTCATGGAGGACGAGGTCGATCGGCTGGTCGCTGCGTGGCGCCGGGAGCGCCCGGACCTCGACGTGGAACCGCTCGAGGTGCTCAGCCGGGTCAGCAGACTGGCCCGGCACCTGGACCGGGCGCGCCGGCTGGCCTTCGCCGAGCACCAGCTTGAGCCCTGGGAGTTCGACGTGCTGACCGCGCTCAGGCGCGCGGGGACGCCATATCAGCTCTCGCCGGGGCAGTTGCTGACCCAGACCCTGGTCACCTCGGGCACGATGACCAACCGCATCGACCGGCTGGCCAAGAAGGGCCTGGTGGAGCGGCTGCCCGACCCGAGCGACCGGCGGGGCGTGCTGGTCCGCCTGACCGGCGAGGGCCGGGACCGCGCGGACCAGTCGCTGGCGGGCCTGCTGGACCAGGAACGGGCGATCCTCGGGGAGCTGACCAGCGCCCAGCGCAGTGAACTGGCCGGACTGCTACGCCAGCTGACCGCCCCGTTCGACAACATCCCCGGCTAGGTCGGCCGGGCCCACCCCGGCCCGCCGGGCCAGGGCGACGGCCGCCAGGGTGGAGTGGACGCCCAGTTTGCCGAGGACGTTCTGCATGTGGGTGCGGACGGTGTGCGGGGACAGGAACAGCCGTTCGGCGACCGCCTTGCGGCCGAGGCCCGCGACCATGCAGCGCAGCACCTCCCGCTCGCGCGGGGTGAGGGACTCCACCAGCCGCTCGCTCTCGGTGCGGTGCTTGCGCGCGGCGGTCAGTTCCCGCAGGACCCCGGTGAGCAGGGCCGGCGGCAGATGCGTCTCGTCGCGCAGGACACCCCGGATGACGTTCAGCAGCCGGGACAGCGAGCAGTCCTTGGCGACCCAGCCCGATGCGCCGGCCTGGAGCGCGAGGGCGGCCCGGCGCGGGTCGTCCTTCTCGGCGAGGACCACGGTCCGTACCGCCGGCTGCGCCGTCCGGACGCCCGCGACCAACGAGATCCCGTCGACGAGGCCTTCCTCGTCGCCGTCCTGCACCGGTACGGCCGGGCGTATGCCGGGCACATGGCCGCCCAGGTCGGCGTCGACGAGCAGCACGTCGTAGCGGCGGCCCTCGGCGGCCGCCCGCTCCAGGCAGCGCAGCGCGGCCGGGCCGCTGCCGGCGGCGGAGACGTCGACGTCGGGCTCGGCGGCCAGGGCGGCGGCGAGCGACTCGGCGAAGATGCGGTGGTCGTCGACGACCAGGACTCGGATGCGAACCACTGAAACCCCCCACTGGTCCGGGAAACGACGACCTTGCGGGTACGACCCCACGGTTGACGGAAACACAACCGCACGGCCGCCGCCGTGCGGACACTGCTACCCCCACCGCGGGCGTCGTACCCGCGTGTCTCGCCCCCTGATCAGCACCGGCCCCCACCGGTGCTGCACATCAGGGTACGGACCGGGGCGGGCGGCGGAAGGCTATTTGCAGAACTGGCCGTCCGGCGCGTTTATGGTGTGCCGCATGTTTCGTATTGAGGCGGAAGTCGACAAGGCCCGACATGATCTGCTCCGCTCCCGCCTGCGCGACGCCAACACGGCCGCCTCGCCCGTCCTCGCCGCCCTGCGCGGCACCCCGGGTGAACGGGAGCGTCCGCTGCACGTGTGGGCGTCGGACGAGACGGGTGATCTCGCGGGCGGACTGGTCGGCCACACCTGGGCGACCTGGCTGCACGTGACGTACCTGTGGGTCGACGCCCGGCACCGCGGCGCGGGCCTGGGCTCCCACCTGCTCAAGGAGGCCGAGCGGATCGCCCGCGCCGACCGCGGCTGCCACAGCGCCCGCCTGGAGACCTGGGACTTCCAGGCGCCGGACTTCTACCGCGGGCAGGGCTACGAGGTGGTGTGCGTGATCCCCGGCTATCCGCCGGGGATCACGGAGTACACGTTGACGAAGCGCCTCGGCTGACCGGCTCAGCCGACCCGCCGCGCCCCCGCCGCCGGTACCGCCTCGAACACGCGGGGGGCCGTGAAGCCGGCCGCCGCGAAGGCCTCCCCGACGGCCTTGCCGATGGTGTCGACGTCGGCGGCCTCCGCGAGCACGATCGCCGAGCCGCCGAAGCCGCCGCCGGTCATCCGGGCGCCCAGGGCGCCGCTCGCCAGCGCGGTGTCGACGACCAGGTCCAGCTCGGGGCAGGAGATGCGGAAGTCGTCCCGCAGGGAGGCGTGGCCCTCGGTCAGCACCGGGCCGATCGCCCGCGTCTCGCCGGCCCGCAGCAGGGCGACGACCCGGTCGACCCGCTGGTCCTCGCTGACGACGTGGCGCACCAGGCGGCGCACCTCCTCCTCGTCGCCCAGCCGTTCGAGGGCCTCGTGGAGTCCGTCGTACGGGATGTCCCGCAGGGCGTCCACGCCGAGCAACGCCGCGCCCTTCTCGCAGCCCGCGCGCCGCTTGCCGTACTCACCGCCGCTGTGGGCGTGCTTGACCTGGGTGTCGACGACCAGCAGCCGCATGCCCTCGGCCGCGAGGTCGAAGGGGATCTGCTGCTGGGACAGGTCGCGGGTGTCGAGGAAGAGGGCGTGGCCCTCCTCGCAGCACGCGGACGCCGTCTGGTCCATGATGCCGGTGGGCGCGCCGACGTAGACGTTCTCGGCGCGCTGGCACAGGCGGGCCATCTGCCAGCGCTGGAGGCCGAGCTCGTACAGGTCGTTCAGGGCGAGGGCGACGACGACCTCGAGGGCCGCCGAGGAGGACAGGCCCGCGCCGGTCGGGACGGTCGAGGACAGGTGGATGTCGGCGCCGGTGACCGGGTGGCCGGCCTCACGCAGCGCCCAGACCACGCCCGCCGGGTACGCCGTCCACGCGCGGTCGCTCTCCGGGGCGAGCGCGTCCAGGGAGAGCTCCACGACACCGCCCTCGACGTCCGCCGAGTGCAGGCGCAGCACGCCGTCGCCGCGGCGTGAGACCGCGGCCGTCGCCACGTGCGGCAGGGCGAACGGCATGACGAAGCCGTCGTTGTAGTCGGTGTGCTCGCCGATCAGGTTGACCCGGCCGGGCGCCGACCAGACGCCCTCCGGTTCGGCTCCGTACAGTGCGCCGAAGTCCTCGCGGACCTGCTGTGCCCCCACTAGTGCTCCCTTGCGATGTGCTGGGCGAACTCCCAGGCGTCGGCGACGATACCGGCGAGGTCCGAGCGGGTCGGCTGCCAGCCGAGGCGCTCGCGGGCGGCCTGGGCGGAGGCGACCAGGACCGCGGGGTCGCCGCCCCGGCGGGGGGCCACGACCTCGGGGATCGGGTGGCCGGTGACCTTGCGGACGGTCTCGACGACCTCGCGGACGGAGAAGCCCTCGCCGTTGCCGAGGTTGCAGATCAGGTGCTCGCCGGGCTGCGCGGCCTTCAGGGCCAGCAGGTGGGCCTCGGCGAGGTCCGCGACGTGGATGTAGTCGCGGACGCAGGTGCCGTCCGGGGTCGGGTAGTCGTCGCCGAAGACGGAGATCGACTCGCGGCGGCCCTGCGCGACCTGGAGGACCAGGGGGATCAGGTGCGACTCGGGGTCGTGGCGCTCGCCGTACGCGCCGAACGCGCCGGCCACGTTGAAGTAGCGCAGCGACACGGCACCGAGCCCGTGGGCCGCCGCCTCGCCGGTGATCATGTGGTCGACGGCGAGCTTGGAGGCGCCGTAGGGGTTGGTGGGCCTGGTCGGTGCGGTCTCGACGATCGGGACCTGCTCCGGCTCGCCGTACGTGGCGGCCGTGGAGGAGAAGACGAGCTTGCGCACGCCCGCCTCGCGCATCGCGCCGAGCAGGGCCATGGTGCCGCCGACGTTGTTGTCCCAGTACTTCTCCGGCTTCACCACCGACTCGCCGACCTGGGAGGACGCGGCGAAGTGCAGGACGCCGTCGTAGGAGGAGTCGAGCCACTTGCCCGCGTCGCGGATGTCGCCCTCGACGAACGCGGCCCCGGCGGGCACGCCCTCGCGGAAGCCGGTGCTGAGGTTGTCCAGGACGGTGACCTCGTGTCCGGCTTCCAGCAGGTGCTGGGCGACCACGCTGCCGACGTAACCCGCGCCGCCCGTCACCAGGTACTTCCCGCTCATGAACTCGCTACCTCTCGCAGTCGCTGAGCCGCGCGCTCCGGCGGCACGTCGTTGATGAACACGCTCATGCCGGATTCGGAACCGGCGAGGAACTTCAGCTTGCCGGAGGTGCGGCGGATGGTGAAAAGCTCGAGGTGGAGCGCGAAGTCGTCCCGTGTGACGCCCTCGAAGTCCTCCAGTTGCCCGAACGGCGCCTGGTGCCAGGCGGCGATGTACGGCGTAGGAGGCTCACCGTCCCCGAAGATCCGGTCGAAGCGCCTCAAGAGTTCCAGATAAACCTTGGGGAATTCTGAGCGTGCCGCCTCGTCCAGGGCGAGCAGATCGGGGACGCGGCGCTTGGGGTACAGGTGGATCTCGTACGGCCAGTGCGCTGCGTACGGCACGAAGGCCACCCAGTGTTCACCCTCAAGGACGACCCGCTCATCGGCGAGTTCCCTCTCCAGGATGGCGTCGAAGAGGTTCTCCCCGCCGGTGGCGTCCTTGTGTGTCGCGAGCGAACGCAACATGAGCGCGGTGCGGGGGGTGGTGAAGGGGTACGCGTAGATCTGTCCGTGCGGATGCCCGAGCGTCACCCCGATCTCGGGTCCCCGGTTCTCGAAGCAGAACACCTGCTCGACCGAGGGGAGGTGCGACAGCTCGGAGGTCCGGTCGGTCCAGGCGTCCAGCACCAGTCGCGCCTGCTCCTCGGTCAGGTCGGCGAAGGAGGCGTTGTGGTCGGAGGTGAAGCAGACGACCTCGCAGCGGCCGGAGTCGCCGGCCAGCGAGGGGAAACGGTTCTCGAAGACGACGACGTCGTACGACGAGTCGGGGATCTCGCTCAGCCGGTCCCCGTGCGACGGGCACAGGGGGCACTCGTCGGCCGGCGGGTGGTAGGTGCGGCCCTGCCGGTGCGAGGCGATCGCCACCGCGTCGCCGAGCAGCGGGTCGTGGCGTACCTCCGAAGTGGTGACCGTGCGGTCCAGCGGGCGCCGGTCCACCGCGTCGCGCACCGCGTCGTCCTTCAGGTCGTAGTAGATGAGCTCACGACCGTCGGCCAACCGGGTCGAGGTCTTCTTCACCGCGACTCTCCATCCGTACACCCAGCAAGGCACCAAACAGAACCGAACACATCAAACCACAAACCCCCACGTCCGTCACCATCACAATCAAACAAAGAACACCAAGCAAGGTGAAAGCCGCATGCGAACCCCCATGTACCTGGCCGCGGAGCTACGGCTCCCGACCAACTGGCTCGACTACACGATCCTCGCGATCTACTTCGTCGTCGTCCTGGGCATCGGTTTCGCCGCCCGCAGGTCGGTGAAGACCAGCCTCGACTTCTTCCTCTCCGGACGCTCGCTGCCCGCCTGGATCACCGGCCTCGCCTTCATCTCGGCGAACCTGGCGGCCACCGAGATCCTGGGCATGGCGGCCAACAGCGCCCAGTACGGCGCCTACACCGTCCACTGGTACTGGATCGGCGCCATCCCCGCCATGGTCTTCCTCGGCCTGGTGATGATGCCCTTCTACTACGGCAGCAAGGTCCGCTCGGTGCCCGAGTTCCTGCTGCTGCGCTTCGACAAAGGGGCCCACCTGCTCAGTTCGATCCTGTTCGCGTTCGCGGCCATCCTGATCTCCGGGGTGAACCTCTACGCCCTGGCGATCGTCGTCGAGGCCCTGCTGGGCTGGCCGCAGTGGGTGGCCATCGTGGTCGCAGGCGCCTTCGTCCTCGCCTACATCACTCTCGGCGGTCTGTCCTCCGCCATCTACAACGAGGTGCTCCAGTTCTTCGTGATCCTGGCGGCCCTCATCCCCATCACCGTCCTCGGGCTGAAGAAGGTCGGCGGCTGGGGCGGCCTGACCGACAAGCTCACCGCGCTGCACGGTCACAACTTCACCACCGCCTGGGGCGGCACCGGCATCGGCAGCCCCAACCCGCTGGGGGCCAACTGGCTGACCATCGTCCTCGGCCTCGGCTTCGTGCTGTCCTTCGGCTACTGGACGACGAACTTCGCCGAGGTGCAGCGCGCCCTGTCCGCGAAGAACCTCTCCGCCTCCCAGCGCACCCCGCTGATCGCCGCGTACCCGAAGGTCTTCATCGTCTTCCTGGTGATGATCCCGGGCCTGGTCGCGGCGGCGCTGGTGCCGAAGATCGGCACGGCCGGCTCCGGCCTCCAGTACAACGACGCCATCCCCTACCTGATGGAGCAGCTGCTGCCCAACGGCGTGCTCGGCATCGCCGTGACCGGTCTGCTCGCCGCCTTCATGGCTGGCATGGCGGCCAACGTGTCGTCCTTCAACACCGTCTTCACCAACGACATCTGGGGCAGGTACGTGGTCCGGCACCGCCAGGACGAGTACTACGTGCGCTTCGGACGGCTGATCACGGCGGTCGGCGTGGTGGCGTCCATCGGAACGGCGTTCCTCGCGTCGTCCTTCTCCAACATCATGGCGTACCTCCAGACGCTGTTCTCCTTCTTCAACGTGCCGATGTTCGTCGCCTTCATCGTCGGCATGTTCTGGAAGCGCGCGTCCGCCAAGTCCGGGTTCTGGGGTCTGCTCGCCGGGACGGTGACCGCGATGGTCAACTACTTCGTGTTCTACAAGAAGGGCATCATCGGCATCCCCACGGACCAGGGCGCCAACTTCGTCTCCGCGATCGCCGGGTTCGTCGCCGGCGCGGTGGTCATGGTCGTGGTGTCGCTGTTCACCCGGCCGAAGCCGGAGCACGAGCTCCAGGGGCTGGTGTACGGCACCAGCTCACCGGGCATGGCCGAGCCGGCCGCCGCCGGGGACGACGCCTGGTACCGCCGGCCGGCGCTGCTGGGCTGGGGCGCGGTGATTCTGGCCGCCGCCTGCTACGTCCCCTTCTCGTTCTCACTCTGATCGCGGGAGGATGGAGAGACCATGTCCGAGTCCGAACACTCCTGGTACTCCGAGGAAGACGTCCAGCGGGAAGTCACCGAGCTGGAGCAGAAGTCCGAGACGGCCGCGCGGATCTTCGACCTGCGGCGGATCATCGGCGGGCTGTTCGTGCTGTACGGGATCATCGTGACGATCGCCGGGATCACCGACTCCCAGGCCGAGATCGACAAGGCGCAGGGCATCAACATCAACCTGTGGACCGGGATCGGGATGCTGCTGCTGGGGTTGTTCTTCCTGGTCTGGCTGAAGCTGCGGCCCACGCCTCCGCCGGTTCCGCCTGTCCTGCCGGACGAGGGGCGGGACGGCGAGCGCGAGTGAGCGGGCGCCGGGTGGGCTACGACTCCGGCCCGGCCGACGCACGGTCCAGCAACCCCGTCCGCGCGGCCAGCGCCGCCGCCTCCAGGCGGGAGCCCACGCCCAGTTTCATCAGGACCCGCTGGACGTGGGTCCGGGCCGTCGACGGGGCGATGCCCATGCCGGCCGCGATCAGGCGGGTGTCCTCGCCGTCGGCGACCCGGACCAGGACCTCCACCTCGCGCGGGGTGAGCATCTGGAGGAGGCGCTGGCCCTCGTCGTCGGGCTGGGCGGCGGGGTTGAGCAGCTCGCTGAAGGCGCCCTGCAACAGCTGGGGGGCGACGGCCGCCTCCCCGGACCTGGCCTTCATGATCGCCCGCTCGACACCCTCGATGCGCTCGTCATGCCGGACGTAGCCGGAGGCACCCGCCGCGAAGGCCGCCGCGATGCCCCGCGGCGACGGGACCGGGCCCAGCACCAGGACCGCGACCTGCGGGCGCTCCCGCTTGATCTTCACCACGGGGTCGAAGGCCCCCGGCTCGGCGGGCGCCGCCGTGCCCAGCAGGCACACCTCGGGCGCCCGGCTGATCACCAGGTCCGCCGCGCCCGCGGCCGGTGCCGCCGCCGCGAGGACCCGGTGTCCCCGCAGCTTCAGCGCCGATGCCAGCGCCTCCGCGAGCAATCGGTGGTCGTCGACCACCATGAGCCGCACTCCCATAGAGCAACCCCCCAGTCCCCCCCATGGATGCCCCACTATGGATGCCCACGGTCCACTTGGACAGAGGGCCCCCCGGCACCCCGCCCTTCATGCCCCCGGAAGCTACACGCTTGTTCGACGTCGCGCTGCCCCTACTGGTGAGAAGTGCCCCGGATCGCTGAAATTCCTGCCATTCCGAACAATCGACGGCGCCTGATGGGTGATCAGTTCTTGGTGCCGAACGCGACGACCAAGTCCTTCTCGCTGTCCGAGGAGGACGACCTGTCCGCGTAGATCGCCGACATGTACAGGCGGCCCTGGGAGTAGAGGAGCTCCGCGTACTCCGGCAGCATGTCGGTCTCCGCGTCGTGCACCGACTCGGTGGCCGGGTTCTCCAGCAGCTTGGTCTCCTTGGAGGAGCCGCCGGCGATGCTGACGATCTGCCCGCCCTTGTTGTAGGGCGGACGCTTGTACGCGAGCAGGTTGCCGCCGTCCATGCGCAGCGGGGAGATCGTGTAGCCGTCGCCGGCGTCGGCGCGCTGGCCGGTCTGCTTGCCGGTGCCCAGGTCGAAGGCGACGATCTCGTTGGTCCTGCTGTACTGGCCGGTGCCGTCGTGTTCCTCGGTCGGCACGTACAGCTTGTCGTTGCCGACGGCGATCTCCTTGCAGTACTCGATGCGGGTGATGCCGTCGCAGCGGCCGCCGAAGGAGTCGGCCGGCGCGGAGATCCGGGTGCGCAGCTCACCGGTCTTGTTGTCGATGGAGAAGTAGTCCGAGATGCCGCTGCCGTCGCCCGCGCTGCCGCTGACGTCGGCGGCGACCACCAGCGGGTCGGTGGAGACGACGCTGGCGTACTCGATGCCCTGGGTCATCTTGTACTCGGAGATCACCTTCCCGGACTTCGGGTCGATGGTCTGGATGTGCAGTTGGCGGTTGTCGTACTCGCCGCACTTGCGCACCGCCACCAGCTTCTCGCCGCCGCCGTACCCGGCGTCGTAGCAGGTGTCGCCCGGCTTCGGCTGCCACAGCACCTTGCCGGAGGCGATGTCGAAGGCGGCGCCCCCGTTGGTGCTGCCGACGGCGACGGTGTTCTGCGCGACCGTCACGTTCTCGAAGCTGATCGGGTAGTCACCGGAGTCGACCGACTTCGTCCACAGTTTCTTGCCCGCGTCGAGGTCGATCGCGGCGATCTGGCTGCACCCCTCGGAGGAGCCCTTCGCGGGCATCTTCGGCTGGAAGGCGATCGCCGTCCGGCCGTCGGACGTGACGTGGTTCGTGGCCGCGCAGACCGGGCCGGGCAGCTTGATCGTCCACAGCTCGGTGCCCTTGGCGGGGTCGTAGCCGATGATCTGGGCGACGCCGCTCTTGGCGTACACCTTGTCGGTGATCCAGGAGCCGGCGGTGGAGACGGTGTCGTTCGCCTTGGGCAGCGGGATCTTGAAGAGCTGCGTGGCGGTGGTGTCGGCGGGCACCTTCTCCTTGCCGCCGGTCGAGGTGCCGCCGGTGCCGCCACCCTTGTCGTCGTTGCCGCCCGTGCCGCCGCTGGAGCTCGCGGTGTCCTTCTTCCCGCTGTCGGCACCGCCGGACTTCGCGTACCAGATCCCGCCGCCGATGATCAGCGCGACCGCGACCAGCGCCGAGACGATGATGACCAGCGAGCTGTTCACCTTGCGCCCGCCACCGCCCGGCTGCCCGGGCTGCGGGTGCATCGGCATGGTCGGCTGGCCCGGGTAGCCGTAGCCGGGCTGGCCGTACGCGGTCGGCGGCTGGGCGTACGGGGCCTGCGGCTGGGCGTACGGATTCGGCTGCCCGCCGGGGTAACCGTAGCCCTGCGGGGGCTGCGGGGGCTGCGGCGCGTGCGGATAGCCGTAGCCGGGCTGCGGCGCAGGAGGCTGCGGGGCCGGCGGGGTCTGCGGCTGCTGGGCCGGGGGCGGCGGAGGCGTCTGGGCGGCCGGCGGGGTCTGCGGCGGGCCGAAGCCGCCCTGCTGCGGGGGCTGGTTCGGCGGCGGAGGCGGCGGCTGGGTCATGGCTGATGTACCTCGGGAGAAAGCTCGGAGAGCGGAGCGGAAGGCGGCGGAGGAACCGGTCTCACTTGCCGAAGGCGAGCATCAGCTTCTCCTTCGCGTCGTCGTTCCCGGACAGCCGGGTGGAGGAGATGTAGAAGCGCCCGTCGACCCAGGCCACCGCGCCGTCGTAGAAGCCGTCCTCGATCTCCGCGGTGCCGCTGGGGTTCTGAAGCAGCTTCGTCGCCTTGTGACCGGAGCCGCCGGTCGGGATCGACACGACCTGGCCGCCCGTGTCGTACGACGGGTGCACGTACGCGACGAGCTTGCCGCCCTCGACCTCGACCGGGACCATCGACTCGTCCGTCGGGGACTTCACGCGCCACTTCGCCTTGCCGGTCGTGAGGCTGATCGCGACGATCTCGTTGGCGCCGCTGGTGGTGTCGGTCGGCAGGTAGAGGGTGTTGGCGTCGGCCGCGACGCCCTGGCAGCCCTGGAGGTCACGTTCGAGGATGGCCCAGCCGCAGCTCGGGGCGAACTTCTCGTCGGCCTTGACCTCGGAGCGGAACCTGCCGTCGGGGGTGAAGGTGGAGATGTTCCAGGCCTTCTTGTCCTCGTTGGTCAGATAGACCACGAGCGGCTTGACGGAGTAGGTGCGCGCGACCTTCCAGCCCTTCTTGACCTTCTGGGTCCACTTGACCTTGCCGGTGGCCGGGTCGAGCCACTGGATCTCGTCGTGCTCGTCGCTGCCGGTGGCGTCGCAGGAGGCGACGGAGATCAGCCGGTCGGTGCCGCCCGCGAACGCGGTCGGGAAGCAGTCGGTGCCGTACTTCTTCTTGTCGTACAGCTTCTTGCCGGTGCCGAGGTCGTACGCCGTGCCCGACTGGGAGCGGCCCACCATCAGCGTCTTGCCGCTGATGGTCAGTTCGACGCTGATCGCGCTGTCGAACAGCCCGCCGTCGGCGACCTCGCCGCTCCAGCCCTTCTCGCCCGTGTTCAGGTCGATCTGCTGGAGCTGGTTGCACTTGGCGCGGTCGCTGGTGCCGCTCATGTACGCCACGACGACCTTGTCGTCGGCCGACTTCCGCGGGGTGACCGCGCAGATCTTCTGCGGGAAGGTGATGGGGGACCAAGTGGGGTCGCCGTCGCCCACGTTGTAGGCGAAGACCTGCTTGTAGGCCGCCTTCACCGCCGTCTTGCCGGTGATCCACATGCCGGGCGCGTCGGCGCCGGAACGGGGCGCGTCCGGTGCCGTCTTGTACCAGAGCACCTTGGCCTCGCCGGGCTTGCGGCCCGCGTTGAGGTCCTTCGGGTCCGAGCCGCCGTCGCCGCTGCCGTCACCGGGGTTGGCCGGGGTGCCGGTCGCGGTGAAGTTGCCGCCGTCGCTCTTCTGCGCGACCGGCTTCTTCTGGCCGCCGTCGTCACCGCCGGCGACCGCGTACACGGTGCCGCCGATGACCAGCAGCGCCGCCACCGCCGCCCCGATGACGAGCGCGGGCTTGCCCTTGAAGGGGCCGCGCGGGCCACCGGGCGGCGGGGTGCCGGGCGCGCCGGGGTACTGCGGCTGCTGCGGGTAGCCGTACCCGGGCTGCTGCCCGTACGGGCCCGGCTGCTGCGGCTGCCCGTACGGGCCGGGCGTGCCGGGCGCCGCGTACGGGCCCGGCTGGGCGTAGGGGCCGGGCTGCTGCGGATAGCCGTATCCCGGCTGGGGCTGCGGCGGTCCGGCGGGCGGGGTCTGCGCAGGCGGCTGGGCCGGTGGCGGGGGCATCGGGGCGCCGAATCCGCCCTGGGGCGGCGGGGCCTGCGGCGGGCCGAAACCGCCCTGCTGCGGTGGATGATCAGGCGGCTGGGTCATCAGCGCGTCTCCCCCTCGTTCACTGATTTTTAGCCAGTTCTCAGACCGCTCTTTCTACCACTCGGGTCCTACAGCGCAGCGGGCCGGACCAACCCCTGTTCCCAAGGGAGGACCGGCCCGTGATGCCGTCGTAATGCGCGGGGGTCTGGGGGGGGTGTCCCCCCGGAAAACACAGCACGCCCCTTCACCGGGCGCGCGCCCTGCCTACGCGTTCTCGGCGAGTTCCAGCCAGCGAAGCTCCAGTTCCTCGCGCTCTGAGGCCAAGTCCCGCAGCTGGGCGTCGAGTTCGGCGACCTTGGCGAAGTCCGTGGCGTTGTCCGCGATCTGGGCGTGCAGCTTGGACTCCTTCTCGGAGATGCGGTCCAACTGCCGCTCGATCTTCTGGAGTTCCTTCTTGGCGACGCGCTGGTCGGCGGCGCTCTTCTCCGCGACGGCCGGCTTGGGTGCCGAGGCGGCGGCGGAGGCGGCGACCGCCTCCTCCATGCGCTGCCGGCGCTCCAGGTACTCGTCGATGCCGCGCGGCAGCATCCGCAGGGTGCCGTCGCCGAGGAGGGCGTACACCCGGTCGGTGGTGCGCTCGACGAAGAACCGGTCGTGGGAGATGACGATCATCGAGCCGGGCCAGCCGTCGAGGACGTCCTCGAGCTGGGTGAGGGTCTCGATGTCGAGGTCGTTGGTGGGCTCGTCGAGGAAGAGGACGTTGGGCTCGTCCATGAGCAGCCGCAGCAGCTGGAGCCGGCGCCGCTCACCACCGGACAGGTCCCCGACGGGCGTCCACTGCTTCTCCTTGTTGAAGCCGAACGTCTCGCACAGCTGACCGGCGGTCATCTCCCGCCCCTTGCCGAGGTCCACGCGCTCGCGGACCCGCTGCACGGCTTCCAGGACCCGCAGGTTCGGGTCGAGTTCGCCGACCTCCTGGGAGAGGTAGGCGAGCTTGACGGTCCTGCCGACGGCGATGCGCCCGCCCACCGGCTGCGTCTCGCCCTCCGTGCGGGCCGCGTCGGCCATGGCCCGCAGCAGGGAGGTCTTCCCGGCGCCGTTGACGCCGACCAGGCCGATCCGGTCGCCCGGTCCGAGCTGCCAGGTGACGTGCTTGAGCAGCACCTTGGGGCCGGCCTGGACGGTGATGTCCTCCAGGTCGAACACCGTCTTCCCCAGCCGGGAGGAGGCGAACTTCATCAGCTCGCTGCTGTCCCGGGGCGGCGGCACGTCCGCGATGAGCTCGTTGGCGGCCTCGACGCGGAAGCGCGGCTTGGACGTACGGGCGGGCGCCCCGCGCCGCAGCCAGGCCAGCTCCTTGCGGACCAGGTTCTGCCGCTTGGTCTCCTCGGTGGCCGCGATGCGCTCGCGCTCGGCCCGCGCGAAGACGTAGTCGGAGTAGCCGCCCTCGTACTCGTACACGGCCCCCCGCTGGACGTCCCACATGCGCGTGCACACCTGGTCGAGGAACCACCGGTCGTGGGTGACGCACACCAGCGCGGAGCGCCGCTCGCGCAGGTGCCGGGCCAGCCAGGAGATGCCCTCGACGTCGAGGTGGTTGGTGGGCTCGTCGAGGACGATCAGGTCCTGCTCCTCGATGAGCAGCTTGGCCAGCGCGATCCGCCGCCGCTCGCCACCCGACAGCGGCCCGATGACGGTGTCCAGCCCCTTCGGGAAGCCCGGCAGGTCGAGCCCGCCGAACAGCCCGGTCAACACGTCCCGGACCTTGGAGTTCCCGGCCCACTCGTGGTCGGCCATGTCACCGATGACCTCGTGCCGGACGGTGGCCGCGGGGTCGAGGGAGTCGTGCTGGGTGAGCACCCCGATCCGCAGCCCGCCGGAGTGCGTGACCCGCCCGGTGTCGGCCTCCTCCACCTTGGCGAGCATCCGGATGAGGGTGGTCTTGCCGTCGCCGTTGCGCCCGACGACCCCGATCCGGTCCCCTTCGGACACGCCGAGCGAGACACCGTCCAGCAGCGCACGGGTGCCGTACACCTTGCTGACGTTCTCGACATTGACCAGGTTGACGGCCATTTCACTCCTGCCGGCGGGACTGTATCGACGTGCGGCTCCGCCGCGTGGGTCAGCCTTCTAGCGTAGGGCCTGCGGCACGCGGGGCGGCGCGTGGAGGGGCGGTCACTCTTTGTGATGACGTGATCGCGATACGGCCGCTACCTTGGAGGACAGGCAGCAGGATCCCGTCCATGGGAGGAACCATGACCGCCGAGTCCATGTCGCAGCACAGCCACTGGCACGTGCCGCCCAAGGACGGCTACACCGTGGACGACCTGTTCACACTGCCCGATCTCCCGCCGCACACCGAGCTGATCGACGGGAGCCTCGTCATCGTGGGTCCGCAGCGCAATTTCCACGCAGACGTGATCGACCTGCTGGTGAGCGGCCTCCGACGAAGCGTGCCGGAAAAGTTCAGGGTGAAGCGGGAAATGACCGTCGTCCTCGACCGGCGCAACGGCCCGGAGCCGGATGTCAGCGTGGTCCTGGCCGATGCGGTCAGCGGACCGGACCAGACGAGCTACGAGGCGCGGGACGTAGTACTGGCCGTGGAGGTCGTGTCCCCGGACTCGGAATCCCGGGACCGGACGACCAAGCCGCAGAAGTACGCCACTGCGGGCATCCCCAACTTCTGGCGCGTCGAGCGTGACGGAACCAGTCGCGGCCCTCTGGTCCACGTCTACGAACTCGACCCGGTCACCCACGCGTACGTGCACATGGGCATGCAGCGGGACCGCGTCAAGGTCTCCGTGCCGTACGGCATCGACATCGACCTGACCGCCATCGACGAGCTCTGAGAGAGTGCCCGTCAGACCACTGTCGCCCCCGGCGCCGGCACCCCGAAGCCGTCCTCCACGCGAGAGCCGGGTGTACCAGGCGTACTCCCGGCGGTCCATGACCCTCTCCCGCCGCACGGGCCCGTCCTCGCCGGCGAGGACGCGCAGTTCGGCCTCCACGCCGGTCTCGGCCCAGTGCCGGGCACGCGCCATCAGTTCGGCGCGCACGGGGCCGGGGACCCGGGCGGGGTCGTGGAGGAGTTCGTCCACCATCTCCACCGAGCCGCCGTCGACCGCCCGGAGCAGCGGGGTGGAACCGTCCGGCAGCGGCCGCAGTGGATCGGCTCCCGCGTCCACCAGCGCCCCGGCGATCTCCTCGTCGTAGGCCGCGACGGCCGCACAGAGCAGGGGCAGGCCCGTCTCGGGGTCGACGGTGTCGGGATCGGCCGTGTCCAGCAGTCTGCGGGCCCGGTCCACGTCTCCTTGGCGTACCGCGGCGACGAGTTCCTCGGTGATCAGGTCTTCCCCCCTTTATGTCCAGCCGGTTTACTCCGCCGCCGCTGACACCACGGCCGCCCCCGGCGCGGGCGCCGTCGCGATCCGCACCGTCCGGCACGTGCCGGACGCCCGCAGCGCCTCGGCCACCGCTGTCGCCGCCTCGGGATCGCGGACCAGGAAAGCCGTCGTGGGGCCCGAGCCCGAGACCAGCGCGGTGAGGGCGCCGGCCGTGCGGCCCGCGGCGAGGGTGTCGGCGAGCTCGGGGAAGAGGGAGAGGGCGGCGGGCTGGAGGTCGTTGGAGACGGCGGCGGCGAGCGCGTCGGGGTCGCCCTTGGCGAGGGCGTCGAGCAGGTCGTCGGAGGCGACGGGCTCGGGGATGTCGCGGCCCTCGGCGAGCCGGTCGAACTCGCGGAACACGGCCGGGGTCGACAGCCCCCGGCCGGCCATCGCGAACACCCAGTGGAAGGTGCCGCCGACCTCCAGCGCGGTCAGCAGCTCGCCCCGCCCGGTGCCGAGCGCCGCCCCGCCGACCAGACTGAACGGCACGTCGCTGCCCAGCTCGGCGCAGATGGCGAGGAGCTCGGCGCGGGAGGCGCCTGTCCCCCACAGCGCGTTGCAGGCGACCAGCGCGCCCGCGCCGTCCGCGCTGCCGCCCGCCATGCCTCCGGCGACCGGGATGTCCTTGGCGATGTGGATGTGCACGGCGGGCTCGATGCCCCGGCGCTCGGCGAGGGTGAGCGCCGCGCGCGCGGCGAGGTTGGTGCGATCCAGGGGGACCTGCTCGGCGTCCGGCCCGGCGCAGGTGATCCGCAGCTCTTCGGCCGGGGTGACCGTGACCTCGTCGTACAGGCCGACCGCGAGGAAGACGTTGGCCAGGTCGTGGTAGCCGTCGGGGCGGGCGGCGCCCACCGCCAGCTGGACGTTGACCTTGGCGGGGACGCGTACGGTGACGCTCACTTACCGGACTCCTCGTTCGGGGGTGCGGGGGCCGCCCCCCGCGGTGACGCGGCTTCCGCGATACGCGCGAACTCCTCGACGGTCAGGGACTCCCCGCGTGCCTGCGGCGAGACCCCGGCGGCGACCAGGGCCGCCTCGGCCGCGGCCGCCGACCCGGCCCATCCGGCGAGGGCGGCCCGCAGGGTCTTGCGGCGCTGTGCGAACGCCGCGTCGACCACCGCGAAGACCTCCCTCTTCGACGCCGTGGTCTTGACCGGCTCGGCCCGGCGGACGAGCGAGACCAGGCCGCTGTCGACGTTGGGCGCGGGCCAGAAGACGGTGCGGCCGATGGCGCCGGCCCGCTTGACCTCGGCGTACCAGTTCGCCTTCACGGACGGGACGCCGTACACCTTCGAGCCGGGCGCGGCGGCGAGGCGGTCGGCGACCTCCGACTGGACCATGACGAGGGTGCGCTCGATGCTCGGGAAGGTGTCCAGCATGTGCAGCAGCACCGGCACGGCCACGTTGTACGGGAGGTTCGCCACCAGCGCGGTCGGGGCGGGGCCCGGCAGTTCGGTGACGTGCATCGCGTCGGAGTGGACCAGGGCGAAACGGCCGGCGCGCTCGGGCATGCGGGCGGTGATGGTGGCGGGCAGGGCCGCGGCCAGGACGTCATCGATCTCGACGGCGGTGACGCGGTCGGCGACCTCCAGCAGGGCGAGGGTGAGGGAGCCGAGCCCCGGGCCGACCTCGACCACCAGGTCGTCCGGGCGGACCTCGGCGGTGCGGACGATACGGCGGACCGTGTTCGCGTCGATCACGAAGTTCTGGCCGCGCTGCTTGGTGGGGCGCACTCCGAGGGCGGCCGCCAGTTCACGGACGTCGGCGGGGCCCAGGAGGGCGTCAGGGGTGGGGCTGCTCACCCGACAAGGGTACGGGGCCGCGGCCCGCGCCCTTCACCCGTGCAGCCGAGTCCCGCAGTGCGGCCAGGGAGCGGCCCCCCGCCGTACGTACAGCTTCTTCGCCCGGTAGGTCTGTTCCGCGGCCGGGGCGTCCTGGGGGCGGCCGGTGCCGCCGAGGCTGTGCCAGGTGCGGGTGTCGAACTGGTAGAGGCCGCCGTAGGTGCCGGAGGAGTCCACCGCTTCGGGCCGTCCCCCGGACTCGCAGGCCGCGAGCCCCTTCCAGTCGAGGTGTTCGGCGCCCTGCACGGACGGGGGATGCGCCTTGGTACCCACCTTCACCAGCTGTGTCAGGGGCGTGCGCACCACCTCGGACCCTTCCCGGCGCGGCTGCTGCTTGACCCCGTTCACGGTCCTCTGGAAGTAGGTGACCCGTCTGAGTCCCGGCTGCCCGGCCCGCTCGACGACCTCGGTGCCCTTGAACAGGGAGGGGTCGGCCGTCCGCCGTACGTCGAAGGGGATCGCCTCCTCGCGGACCTCCTTGGCACCGGTGATCCTCAGCACGGTCACCGTCTGCCCGTCGCGCGGGAAGCTGCCGTGCGGCACCGAGGTGGTGTCCTGGCCGTGCAGGGTGATCCCGGCCTCCGTCACCGCCTCCCCCACGGTCGCCGCGTTGGTGCGGATGGTGCGGGCGCGGCCGTCCGCCATGATCGTGACAGTGCGTTCGGTGCGCACGTCGAGCGCGAGCCCGGCCCGTCCGATGGGCCGGGTGAGCGAGGTCGACAGGTACGCGCCCTCCGGCCGCACCCCCAGCTGTTCGAGCGCCTCCCGCACCGTGTGCGCCGTCGTCCACACCTCGCGCCGGTGCCCGTCGAGCGTGAGCCGTACGGGACGCCCGTAACGCACCTCGACCTCGTCGCCGCTGGTCAGTGCCGCGCCCGGGGCGGGCACCACCACGTCGTGCGCGCCGACCGGCACGCCTTCCTCGGCCAGCAGTTCGCTCACGTCGTCGGCGAAGGTGTGCAGGGTGCGCGGTCTGCCGTCGACGTCCATCTCGATCGCCTTGTCCTTGGCGACGAACGCGGTGGTGCCGCCCGCGAGGAAGGCGACGACCAGCGCCTGCGGCAGCAGCCGGCGCACGGCTGCGGACTCCGGGCGCTCGGCGGAGCGCGCCCTGCGCCGGCGCGCGGCCCGCCCGCCGGCCGCGGCAGGCTCCACGATGCCGGCGGGCGCCACGGCCGCGGCGGGCGCGTCGGGCTCCGGGGCCACCGTCTCGGGCACGCTCGCCACCCGCCTCGGCAACGGCAGCACCGGCTCGGTGACGAAGTACGCCTCGGCTTCGTAAGCGGGCCGGTAGGTGTCCTCGTACATCGTGTACGGCGGGGTCTCCGCGCTTTGCACGGAGGCGTCATGGCCGTACGGGCCGTACGTCTCGTACTGCGACTTGCTCACGCCGACACGCTCCAGGAGGCCAGATGGGTCCGGATCGGGCCCCCAGAACCTAGCGGAGCGGGCGTCACTCTCCAAAGCGACGCGACTACGGACGGTCGCCCCTCGAAGTGACGAAACCCGTCGAACTGGCGGTCAGTAGTCGAAGGCGCGGGCCGTGTTCGCGCCCAGCGCCGTCGCCAGGGTCTCCTCGTCGATGCCGCGCACGGCGGCCATGGCGCGCACGGTGACGGGCACGAGGTAGGGCGCGTTGGGCCGTCCGCGGTAGGGCACCGGCGTCAGGAAGGGCGCGTCGGTCTCCACGAGGACCAGCTCCAGCGGGGCGACGGCGAGGGCGTCGCGGAGGTTCTGGGCGTTCTTGAAGGTGACGTTGCCGGCGAAGGACATGTAGTAGCCCTCGCGGGCGCAGATCTCGGCCATCTCCGCGTCACCGGAGTAGCAGTGGAAGACGGTGCGCTCGGGGGCGCCCTCCTCCTTCAGCACCCGCAGGACGTCGGCGTGGGCGTCGCGGTCGTGGATGACGAGTGCCTTGCCCCGGCGCTTGGCGATCTCTATGTGGGCGCGGAAGGACCGCTCCTGGGCCGCCTTGCCCTCCGGGCCGGTGCGGAAGTAGTCGAGGCCTGTCTCGCCGACGCCCTTGACCTGCGGCAGCCCGGCCAGCCGGTCGATCTCGGCGAGCGCCTCGTCCAGCGCGGTGTCACCGCCGGGCTCCCGCGCGCCCTGCCTCGACCAGCCGTCGGGGTCTCCGTGGACGATGCGCGGGGCCTCGTTCGGGTGCAGGGCGACCGTCGCGTGGACGCCGTCGTACGCCGCCGCCGTCTCGGCGGCCCACCGTGAGCCCTTGATGTCGCAGCCGACCTGGACGACCGTCGTCACCCCCACCGACGCGGCCTTCGCGAGGCCCTCCTCCACCGTGCCGGACTGCATGTCCAGGTGGGTGTGGGAGTCGGCGACGGGCACCCGGAGGGGTTCCGGGAGCGGCGGTGCTGCGTCCTTGTCGTGCTTGTCGTGCTGGCCGCCCGCGGCGGAGGCGTTCGAAGGCATGCCCCGATCCTACGAAAGGGGCATGCCCTGCCGGTCAGCTCGCCTTGCGCTGGAAGTGATGGAGGAGATCGGACAGGTGCCAGTGGTGGTCCTGCTTGACCACGGCCTCCGCGGCCTCCGCGGCCCCTGCGGGGACCTTCGGCGCCTCGACCGGTCCGGCCTGCGGTACGTGGTGCCGCTCGGTCGCGCCGCGTACCGACGAGACCTGGCCCGCCCGCATGATCCGCACCACGTGGCCGTCGCAGTTCTGGCACGCGGGCCGGCTCAGCGGCGACGGCACGACCTGGCCGGCTGCCACGTATATGACGAACTCGTGGCCGTCGGCGTCCATGTGGTGCTCTATCTCGTACGACTGTTCCCAGCCGTGCCCGCACCGCATGCAGGCGAAGGAATACGACTCGTGTACGACTGCGGTCGCGGTACCGCGCGGGCCGGTCTGCCCAGCGATCTCACTCATGCCAGCTCCTCCCCTTGGGGGCGAGGGACAGGTGCGTCCCTGCGACCAGTGGACTCTTCCGCCGACGTGAACGCAGCAGGGCCTGTCGACTGTTGGAGGCGATTTGGACGTCGCTTGCCAAACCGGCCCGGCGGCGGGGTCTGCGCTTTGCCTTGGGCGGCAGTGCTTTGCCCGCCCATGGGGCGCACGCTCATGGGAGAAGAGGCCTGCTCAGAGGGGGTGTGAGCCCCTTCACACCCCCTCTCACACCCCTTCGGCGCGCTTCGCCGCCACGACCGCGTCGAACACCTCGCGCTTGGGGATCCCGGCCTCCACGGCGACCGCCGCGATCGCCTCCTTGCGGCGCTCCCCGGCCTCCTCCCGGACCCGGACCCTGCGCACCAGTTCCGCGGCGTCCAGCTCCTCGGGCCCACGCTCGGGCGCCCCCTCGACGACGACGGTGATCTCGCCGCGCACCCCCTCGGCCGCCCAGGCCGCCAGCTCGGCGAGCGGGCCGCGCCGCACCTCCTCGTACGTCTTGGTCAGCTCGCGGCAGACGGCGGCCCGCCGGTCGCCGCCGAAGACCTCGGCCATCGCGGCGAGGGTGTCGTCGAGGCGGTGCGGGGCCTCGAAGTACACCAGCGTGCGCCGCTCCTCGGCGACCTCCCGCAGCCGGGTGAGCCGCTCCCCCGCCTTCCTCGGCAGGAAGCCCTCGAAGCAGAACCGGTCCACGGGCAGCCCCGACAGGGCGAGCGCGGTGAGCACGGCCGACGGCCCGGGGACGGCGGTGACCCGGACGTCCCGCTCGACGGCCGCGGCGACCAGCCGGTACCCGGGGTCGGAGACCGACGGCATCCCGGCGTCCGTCACCAGCAGCACCCGCGCGCCGTGCACGAGTTCCTCGACCAGCTCCGGTGTCCGGGCGGACTCGTTGCCCTCGAAGTACGACACCACGCGCCCCTTGGGCGTCACGCCGAGGGCCTGGGTCAGCCGGCGCAGCCGGCGCGTGTCCTCGGCGGCGACGACATCGGCGCCGGCCAGCTCCTCGGCCAGCCGGGGCGGCGCGTCCGCGATGTCGCCGATGGGGGTGCCCGCCAAAACAAGGGTTCCAGTCACCCCGCCATC
Source organism: Streptomyces sp. NPDC054834 (assembly GCF_053611185.1). Taxonomy (NCBI): domain Bacteria; kingdom Bacillati; phylum Actinomycetota; class Actinomycetes; order Kitasatosporales; family Streptomycetaceae; genus Streptomyces; species Streptomyces sp. NPDC054834. Next base: position 91,742 of record NZ_JBSGZV010000001.1, read on the forward strand.
CTCTCAGGGGCCCGGCGGGGCTTTCGGCGGCCCGGCGGGGCTTCGGCGGGCCGGCGGAGGCGGACGCATCCGGACCTGTACCACCCATGCACGGGACTCACACAGAACGGTTCCCTACGATGGCGCGGTGACCAGTACCGCGTCCTCCACGGACATCCGGCAGGGCCGGGCCCCGCACGACGAGCGGCCGGCGTGGCAGCAGCGGCTGCGCCGATTCGGCTACACGGCGGGGCCGACAAGCGATCTCCGCGACCGGCTGGTGCCGCCGTACGCCCAGCCCAGCCCCCGTCTGTGGGCGGCCCTGGGCGTGCCGGAGATCGCCACGCGCATCAGCCGCTGGTCGGGCTGGGCCGGTCCGGTGCTGGTGACGCTGATGGCAGGCCTGATGCGGTTCTGGAACCTGGGCAGCCCGAAGAAGGTGATATTCGACGAGACGTACTACGCCAAGGACGCCTGGGCGCTCGTCCACCGCGGCTTCGAGGTCAACTGGGACAAGAACGCCAACGACCTGATCGTGCAGGCGAACGGCCACGTCGCCGTCCCGACGGACGCGGCGTACGTGGTGCATCCGCCGGTCGGCAAGTACGTCATCGGGCTCGGTGAGCTGGTCTTCGGCTTCGACCCGTTCGGCTGGCGTTTCATGACGGCGCTGCTCGGCACGCTCTCGGTCCTGCTGCTGTGCCGCATCGGCCGCCGCATGTTCCGCTCGACGTTCCTCGGCTGCCTGGCCGGGGGGCTGATGGCGGTGGACGGCCTGCACTTCGTGATGAGCCGGACCTCGCTGCTCGACGGCGTGCTGATGTTCTTCGTGCTGGCCGCGTTCGGCTGCCTGATCATCGACCGGGACCGAACGCGCGAGCGGCTCGCTGCCGCGCTGCCCGTCGACGCCGACGGCCGCCTGCGCCCGGACGCCGACGTGGCCGACACCCTCCGCTTCGGCTGGCGCCCCTGGCGCTGGGCGGCCGGCGTGCTGCTCGGCCTCGCGATCGGCACCAAGTGGAACGGCCTGTACATCCTGGCCGCCTTCTGCCTGATGGCGCTGTTGTGGGACGTCGGCGCCCGCAAGGTGGCCGGCGCCTGGCACCCCTACCGGGCCGTCCTCAAGTACGACACCGGCCTCACCTTCCTGGCCACGGTCCCGGTGGCCATCGGCGTGTACCTCGTCTCCTGGACCGGCTGGATCCTCTCCCCGGCCGACGGCTCCGGCGGCTACTTCCGCAACTGGGCCGCCACCGACGGCAAGGGCGGCAGCTGGACCTTCCTGCCCGACTGGCTGCGCAGCCTGTGGCACTACGAGCACGAGGTCTACAAGTTCCACGTCGGCCTGTCCTCGCCGCACACCTACCAGTCCAACCCGTGGAGCTGGATCGTCCTGGGCCGCCCGGTCTCGTACTTCTACGAGTCCCCCTCCCCCGGCGCCGACGGCTGCCCGGCCGACGCGGGCCAGAAGTGCGCCCGCGAGGTCCTCGCCATCGGCACGCCCCTGCTGTGGTGGACGGCCTGCCTGGCCATCCTCTACGTCCTGTGGCGCTGGGCCTTCCGCCGCGACTGGCGCGCGGGCGCCATCGCCTGCGGCATCGCGGCCGGCTATCTCCCCTGGTTCATGTACCAGCAGCGCACGATCTTCCTTTTCTACGCCGTCGTCTTCGTCCCCTTCCTCTGCCTGGCGGTGGCCATGCTGATCGGCGCGATCATCGGCCCCGCCAGATCCACCGACACCCGCCGGGTGATCGGCGCGACGGGAGCGGGCGTACTGGTCCTCCTGATCGCCTGGAACTTCATCTACTTCTGGCCGCTGTACACGGGGACGGCGATCCCGCTCGACGAGTGGCGTTCACGTATGTGGCTGGATACCTGGGTCTAAGCCACATGCGGGCACATCCCTGATCTCCGTTCGGACACCGTTCCGAAAACTCTCCTCACAGGACCCCCTCATGCCACTTACAGTGCGGGCACGGGAAGTAACGGAAACGGGGGAGGAGCGCGCGGGATGCGCAAGGGGGTCAAGGTCGCCGTCATAGGCGGCGTGGTCGTGCTGCTGGCGGGCGGGGCGGGGTACGCGGGGTACAACGTCCTCTCCGCGCTGCACGACGGCGGGGGGACGGCGGCCGTGAAGACCGGGCCGCCGGACAAGGGCGAGGTGAAGGACACCACCGCCAAGTTCTTCGCGGCGTGGGAGAAGGGGAGGGCGGCGACCGCGGCCTCGTACACGAACTACCCGGAGGACGCCGAGTCGCTGCTGACGGCGTACGGGCAGACCGCGCACATCACCGAGGTCCGCATCACGCCCGGCACCGCGCGCGGGGACACCGTGCCGTTCACGGTGAAGGCGACCGTGTCGTACGACGGGAAGTCCAAGGCCCTCGACTACGCGAGCCGGCTGACGGTGGTACGCGGCGAGACCACGCACCGGCCGCTGGTCGACTGGCGGCCGTCCGTCGTCCACCCCGAGCTGCGCAAGGGCGACACGCTCGTCACGGGCGACGCGGCGACACCGCCCATCGAGGCCGTGGACCGCGACGGGAAGGTGCTGACGAAGGAGAAGTACCCCTCGCTCGGGCCGATCCTGGACGAGCTGCGCGGCCGGTACGGCGACAAGGCGGGCGGCACGCCCGGCGTCGAGCTGGTGATCAAGCACGCCGACCAGAACGCCGCCGACACCACCCTCCTCACCCTCGCCAAGGGCAAGGAGGGCAAGCTCCGGACGACACTCAGCGCCGGCGTCCAGGCGGCGGCCGAGACGGCCGTGCAGAAGTACGCCGAGTCGTCGGTGGTGGCCGTCAAGCCCAGCACCGGCGAGGTGCTCGCGGTCGCCAACCACCGGAACGACGGCTTCAACGCCGCCTTCCTCGGCGAGCTGGCCCCCGGCTCCACCATGAAGATCATCAGCGCCGCCACCCTCATCGACAACGGCATCACCAAGGCCACCGGACCGGCCCCGTGCCCGCCCACCGCGACCTGGCAGAGCCAGACCTTCAGCAACCTCAAGGACCTGGCCCCCGACGAGCACGCCACCCTCTCCGACAGCTTCGCCCGCTCCTGCAACACCGCCTTCGTGAAGTTCGCGGACTCGGTGAAGGTGGACTCCCTCACCAAGGAGGCCCAGGACCGGTTCGGACTCGGGCAGGACGACTGGAGGGTCGGCATCCCGTCCTTCGACGGCCGGGTCCCGGCCTCCGGCGGCCCCGACACGGCCGCCAACATGATCGGGCAGGGCCAGGTCCAGATGAGCCCGCTGAACATGGCGTCGGTGACCGCGACCGCGATGACGGGCACCTTCCGGCAGCCGGTCATCGTGTCCCCGAAGCTGGACGGGCGGGACATCGCCACGGCCCGCGGCCTGTCGCCGGCCACGGTCGCCCAGCTCCGGGCGATGATGAACCGCACCGCCACCAGCGGCACCGCGGCCGGCGTGATGTCCGGCCTCGGCCCGAGCGGCAGCATCGGTGCGAAGACCGGCTCCGCCGAGGTCGACGGGCAGGCGAAGTCCAACAGCTGGTTCACCGGTTACCGGGGCGACATCGCGGCCGCTGCGATGACCCAGGACGGCGGCCACGGCATCGACGCGGCCGGTCCGATTGTCGCAACCCTGCTACGGACGGGTGGCTGAGATCACCCACGCCGGAAGGGGCTCTAGTGTGGATGCCGTCGTTGGGGAGTGTGAGGGCTAAGAGGGCATCGGGGACACCGGGGATTCGCGGAGGATCGAAGAGCAGTGGGCAAGAGAAGACGCGTCGCCGAGCGACGGAAGACCAGTCCCGCCATGCTCGGCGGGATGATCGCCGTGGTCGTCGGCGGCGCCGGTTTCGGTGTCTACGCGCTGTACGGCGGCGGCGCGTCGGCCGACGACCGTACGCACTCCGCCTCCGAGCACAAGACGGTGAAGACCGGCCCGCTCTCCGCAACCGAGGTGCGCACCACCGCCGAACGCTTCCTGACCGGCTGGCAGCAGGGCAAGGTCACCCGGGCGGCGGCCGCCACCGACGATTCGAGCGCCGCCACCTCGCTGCTCACCGGCTACACCAAGGACGCCCACGTCAAGGGCGTCACGCTCACCGTGGGCACCCGCACCGGCGCCAAGGTCCCGTTCTCCGTGAAGGGCACGGTGTCGTACAAGGGCATCAGCAAGCCGCTGGCGTACGACAGCACGCTCACCGTCGTCCGGCGCAAGAGCGACGGCAAGCCGCTGGTCGACTGGCACGCCTCCGTCGTCCACCCCGACCTGAAGGACGGCGACACGCTGGTCACCGGCGAGTCCGGCACCCCGCCCGTCAAGGCGCTGGACCGTGACGGCGGGGAGCTGACCGCCGCCAAGTACCCGTCGCTGGGCACAGTGCTGGACGGACTGCGCGAGAAGTTCGGCAAGGTCGCGGGCGGCAAGGCGGGCGTGGAGCTGCGCGTGGTCCGCGGCAAGGCGTCGACGAAGGCGAAGCTGTCCGACAAGACGCTCATCGAGCTGAGCAAGGGCACGCCGGGCACGGTGAAGACCACGCTCGACCCCGCCTTCCAGGCCGCCGCCGAACGGCAGGTCGGCAAGCAGAAACGGGCGTCGGTGGTGGCCATGCGGCCCTCGACCGGCGAGATCCTCGCGGTGGCCAACACCGACCACGGCTGGAACACGGCCTTCCAGGGCTCCCTCGCCCCGGGCTCCACGATGAAGATCGTGACGTCCACGATGCTGTTCGAGAAGGGGCTCGTCACCCCGGACGCGTCGCACCCCTGCCCCAAGAAGTACAAGCTCGCCGGCTGGACGTTCCACAACGACGACGACTCCGAGATCAAGCACGGCACGTTCAAGATGAGCTTCGGGGCCTCCTGCAACAACGCGTTCATCAACTTCGCGCCGAAGCTGTCCGACAGCGACCTGACGAAGGAGGCCCAGCAGGTCTACGGCCTCGGCATGAACAACTGGGCCATCGGCGTCCCGTCGTTCGACGGCTCCGTCCCGGTGCAGAGCGGCGCGCAGATGGGTGCCTCGCTGATCGGGCAGGGCGGGGTCCGCATGAACCCGCTGAACATGGCCTCGGTGGCGTCGACGGTGGAGACGGGCGTCTTCCACCAGCCGTACCTGGTGTCCCCGAGCGTGGACCACCGCACACTGGCGAAGGCCTCGCGCACGATGTCGTCGAAGACGCAGTCCGAACTGAAGGACGTCATGCGGTACACGGCCGCCTACGGCACGGCGGCCAAGGCGATGTCGGGACTGGGTCCCGACTACGGCGCCAAGACGGGCTCGGCCGAGGTCGACGGTCAGAAGAAGCCCAACGGATGGTTCACGGCGTACCGCGGCGACCTCGTGGCGGCCGGTGTGGTCCAGGCGGGCGGGCACGGCGGTGACACGGCGGGACCGATCGTGGCCTCGCTGCTGAAGATGGGCGGCTGAGCCCGGGTCAGCCCCGTACGGGCTCGCGGACCAGATAGGTCCGGCGCAGGAACCGGATCAGCGCCTTCGACTCGAACTGCACCACCGAGACGCCCCGCTTGTCGTGGAACTCCACCACGGCCTGCACCCGGCCGCACGGCCACACCCGTACGTCCCCGCTCGCGACCGGCACCCGCAGCCCCTGCTCGAGCAGCGACCGGGAGAGGGTCCACTCGTGCGGTCCGGGCAGGCCGACCCGTACGGCACGCGGGTCGGTATCGGGGTCGTAGCGAAGGACCACCGGCACGGCCGGATCCTCCGGGATGTCGTCGTCGGTGAATATGTGGGCGCGTGCGTACTGCTCGACTACAGACATCGGGCGGCCCCTTACCTTCGGTGACCTGTGCGGAAGCTGTGTGTCCGCCTCTACTCCAATGTCGCATATCTCACGTATTGCGCGCTCCGCGCTGCCGACTCGCTCTTGCAAGAGGTTCGCAACAACCCACTAAAATCAAACGGTGCACGTTCCTGACGGATTCATCGACGCCCCCACCTCCGCTGTCACCGGCGTGGTCGCCGCCGGTGCCCTCGCCGTGAGCCTGCGCGGCGCGCGGCGCGAACTCGACGAACGGACCGCCCCGCTGGCCGGGCTGGTGGCGGCGTTCATCTTCGCGGTGCAGATGCTGAACTTCCCGGTCGCGGCCGGCACCAGCGGGCATCTGCTCGGCGGCGCGCTCGCCGCGATACTCGTCGGGCCCTACACGGGGGTCCTGTGCGTCTCCGTCGTCCTGCTCATGCAGGGCATCCTCTTCGCGGACGGCGGGCTGACCGCGCTCGGCGTCAACATCACCGACATGGCGATCGTCACGACCGTGGTGTCGTACGCCGTCTTCCGCGGCCTGGTGAAGGTGCTGCCGCGCCGGCGGCGCTCGGTCACCGTCGCCTCTTTCGTCGCCGCGCTGGTGTCCGTGCCGGCCGCCGCGGTCGCCTTCACGCTGATCTACGCAGTGGGCGGCACCACCGACGTGGCCCTCTCCAAGGTCGCCACCGCGATGATCGGCGTCCATGTCCTCATCGGCATCGGCGAGGCCGCGATCACCGCGCTCACGGTCGGTGCCGTGATCGCCGTGCGGCCCGACCTGGTGTACGGCGCCCGCGGTCTCCAGCAGCGGCTGAAGCTGCGCGTGAACGGCGAGCTGGTCGACGCCCCCGGGACACCGGTACCGGCCGCCGCCCGGACCTCGCGCCGGAGGCTGTGGCTCACCGGCCTGGTCACCTCGCTCGTGCTCGCCGGGTTCGTCAGCTTCTACGCCTCCGCCAACCCCGACGGCCTGGAGAAGGTCGCCCACGACAAGGGCATCGACAAGAAGGCGGAGCGGCACGCGAGCTCCGACTCCCCGCTGGCCGGCTACGGCGTCAAGGACATCTCGGACACCCGTCTCTCCGGCGGCCTGGCGGGCGTGATCGGTGTCGGGGTCACGGTCGTCGCGGGCAGCACGGTGTTCTGGGTGGTCCGCAGGCGCCGCGGCGGCGATCCCGCCGGGGCCCGCCGTACGAGCGAACCGGTCGAGGCCTCCTGAGATGGGCGCCGGACACGCGCACCGGCTCTACCGGCACGGGCACTCCCCCGTGCACGCCCTGCCGCCGCACACCAAGCTGGCCGCCGCCTTCGCCTTCGTGGTGGTCGTGGTGTCGACCCCGCGCGAGGCGATGTGGGCGTTCGGGCTGTACGCCGTCCTGCTCGGCGTGGTGGCGTACGCCGCGCGCGTGCCCGCCGGCTTTCTGCTGAAGCGGCTGCTGATCGAGGTGCCGTTCGTCGCCTTCGCCGTGCTCATGCCGTTCGTGGCGGAGGGCGAGCGGGTCGATGTCCTCGGGCTCTCGCTGAGCGTGAACGGCCTGTGGGGCGCCTGGAACGTGCTCGCCAAGGGCACCCTGGGCGTCGCCGCCTCCGTCCTGCTCGCGTCCACCACCGAACTGCGCGAGCTCCTCCTCGGCCTTCAGCGCCTCAAACTGCCGCCGCTCCTCGTGCAGATCGCCTCCTTCATGATCCGCTACGGCGACGTCATCACCGACGAGATGCGCCGCATGCGGATCGCCCGGGAGTCGCGCGGCTTCGAGGCGCGGGGTGTACGGCACTGGGGCGTGCTCGCCAAGTCGGCCGGCGCGCTGTTCATCCGCTCCTACGAACGCGGCGAGCGCGTGCACCTGGCCATGGTGAGCCGCGGGTACGCCGGTTCGATGCCGGTGATCGACGAGGTGACCGCGTCCCGGGCGCAGTGGTCGTACGCCCTCACCCTCCCCTCGGCCGCCCTCGTCGTCTGTCTGCTGGGATGGGTGCTGTGACTACTGCTTCGACCACTGCTGCGGCCGCCGCTTCCCTGGAGGTCTCCGGCCTCGCCTTCGCCTACCCCGACGGCCACCAGGCCCTCTTCGGCGTGGACTTCACCATCGCGCGCGGCGAGCGGGTGGCGCTGCTCGGCCCGAACGGTGCCGGCAAGACCACGCTCGTACTGCACCTCAACGGCATCCTGGGCGGCGGCGCCGGCACGGTGACCGTGGCCGGGCTGCCGGTCGGCAAGAAGCACATGGCCGAGATCCGGCAGAAGGTCGGCATCGTCTTCCAGGACCCCGACGACCAGCTGTTCATGCCGAGCGTGCGGGAGGACGTGGCGTTCGGACCGGCGGCGGCCGGGCTGAAGGGGCCGGTGCTGGAGGAGCGGGTGCGCACCGCCCTGGAGCGGGTCGGTATGCAGGACTTCGCCGACCGGCCGCCGCACCACCTCTCCTTCGGCCAGCGGCGCCGGGTGGCGGTGGCGACCGTGCTCGCCATGGAGCCGGAGATCCTCGTCCTGGACGAGCCCTCCTCCAACCTCGACCCGGCCTCCCGCCGCGAGCTGGCCGACATCCTGCGCTCGCTGGACGTGACGGTCCTGATGGTCACGCACGACCTGCCCTACGCGCTGGAGCTGTGCCCGCGCTCGCTGATCCTCAGCGACGGCGTGATCGTCGCCGACGGCCCGACCGGCGAGCTCCTGTCCGACGACGCGCTGATGCGCGCCCATCGCCTGGAACTGCCCTTCGGCTTCGACCCGCGGTCCGTGACAATGGGCGCGTGACACATCAAGAGGAGTCCGGGTCGCCGCTCCTTGACGAGCAGTTGTGCTTCGCGCTGTACGCCGCCCAGCGCGCGGTGACGGCTGCGTACCGCCCGCTCCTCGACGAGCTCGGACTCACCTACCCGCAGTACCTGGTCCTGCTGGTGCTGTGGGAGCGCGGCGAGACGACCGTGAAGGAGCTGGCCGGCGCCCTGCGCCTGGACTACGGCACGGTGTCGCCGCTGCTGAAGCGGCTGGAGGCGGCGGGTCTGGTCCGCCGCGAGCGCTCGGCGCGGGACGAGCGCTCGGTACTCGTCGCCTGCACAGGGCGCGGGGAGGACCTGCGTGAGCGCGCGGCGCGCGTACCCGGCACACTCCTGGCGACGACGGGGCTCGATGCGGCGGAAGTCGCGCGGTTGCGCGAGGAGCTGTGGAGGCTCGCGGAACGCACCGCCCGAGCGGCCACCACCCGGCAATCGTAGTTACCCGCAGTTACCTGCCCCGGCCGGAGACAGCCGACCTACCGGCCAGTACCTTGTGCACGATGTACTTGTGCGCACCTGTTCCGGGGAAGGCCGACCATGACTGACGGCACCGCTGTCGACACCCGCCCGACGAAGATCATGTACGTCGCCGAAGCCACCGCCCACGGCGGCCGGAACGGCTATGTCACCAGCCAGGACGGCCACATCGACCTCACGGTCGCGATGCCTCCGGCGCTGGGCGGCGACGGCAACGGCACCAACCCCGAGCAGCTCTTCGCGGCCGGCTACAGCTCCTGCTTCCACAACGCCCTGATCCTGGTCGGCAACCGGGCGGGCTACGACCTCACCGGCTCCACGGTCGCCGCGAAGGTCGGCATCGGCCCCAACAAGACCCGCGGCTACGGTCTCGCGGTCGCCCTCAGCGTCTCCCTGCCGGTCCTCGACCCGGATGTCGCCGGCAAGCTGGTGGACGCGGCGCACGAGGTGTGCCCGTACTCGAATGCCACGCGCGGCAACATCGATGTAACGATCGTCCTCGGCTAGCGAAACGCAGGAATCCCAGGCTCAGGGGCAGCGTTGCCGCCACTGTCGAAGGTGAGCCGGAGGGGAAGTGCAGGACCATGGACGCGGACGTGAACGGGGCGGTGGCCGAGGGCTTCGAGCCGGTCAGGGAGGCGTTCGCGGCGAACTTCGAGCTGCGGGGCGAACGGGGCGCGGCCGTGGCCGTGTACCGGGACGGGCACAAGGTCGTCGACCTGTGGGCCGGCACCAAGGACGTCGACGGCACGGCTCCCTGGGAGCGGGGCACCGCCCAGATCGTGCGCTCCGCGACGAAGGGCGTCGCCGCCGCCGCGCTGCTGCTCCTGCACCAGCGCGGTGAACTGGACCTGGACGCCCCGGTCGGCGAGTACTGGCCGGAGTTCAAGGCGGCGGGCAAGGAGCGCACCCTGGTCCGGGACCTGCTCGCGCACCGGGCCGGTGTCCCCGTGCTGGACCGGCCGCTGACGCCCGAGCAGGCCGCCGACCCCGACCTCGGCGCGGCGGCCGTGGCCGCCCAGGCACCGGCGTGGGAGCCGGGCACCGACCACGGCTACCACGCGCAGACCTACAGCTGGCTCACAAGTGAGCTGCTCCGCCGGGTCACCGGCCGCCCGATCGGCGAGTGGATCGCCGCGGAGATCGCCGGGCCGGCCGGCGCCGACCTGTGGGTGGGCCTGCCGGAGGCGGAGGCCGGCCGCGTGGGCCGGATCGGCCCGGTCGAGGCCCCCGAGACGGCCGGCGCGCTGAAGACCCGCCCGAAGCGCGCGGTCGCCGAGGCGTACGCCGACCCCGGTTCCCTGACCCGCCGTGCCTTCGCCGCGATCACCCCGATGCCCGACGAGAACTCCCCCGCCTACCGCGCCGCCGCCCTGCCCGCCTCCAACGGCATCGCGACCGCCGACGGCCTGGCACGCTGCTACGCGTCCCTGATCGGCGAGGTGGACGGCGGCGCGCGCCTGTTCACCCCGGAAACGGCGGACCTGGCGCGCACCGGGCGCTCCCACGGAGCCGACCGCGTGCTCGTGGTGCAGACGCGGTTCGGCCTCGGCTACATGCTGCACGGCAGCGCGTCCCCGCTCCTGACCCCCGGCTCCTTCGGCCACCCCGGCCGGGGCGGGGCCCTCGGCTTCGCCGACCCCGGGGCGGGGCTCGCCTTCGGCTACGTCACCAACGGCCTGCGCCAGAGCGTGACGGCGGATCCGCGGGCGCAGGCACTGGTGCGGGCGGTGCGGCAGTCCCTGCCGGCCGCCCGCTGACAGCCGGCGCCGACAGGTCCTACCGCCCGCCTGCAAGTGCGCCACTCACACGTTGATCGCGTGAGACGTCCGTCCGGACGCCTCGTCGATCTCTCCGTGGGCCTTGGTCAGCAGTTGCATGGCCAGGTCGTTGAGGGCGCGGCCGCCCGCTATCTCCTCGCCGACCCGTGGCTGATTGGCGTCGGTGCGGTGGCGGCTGGCGTGGCCGTGCGCCCGCACCTCCGTGCCGTCGGGCAAGCGGACCAGGGCCGCCGCCCGCGTGTGCTGTTCGTCTTCCTCGAACTCGAGCTCGATGTGCCATCCCACTGCGGTACGCATGTCGACCACCTCCGGAACCATTGATTCCAGAGTGCTCCTCGAAGGCCTGCGCCGTCACGTCGGGGCGCCACCGCGCAGGCCGGGTCCGTCACTTCTCGTCGAAGCTGGCGAAGTACGCGGCGGCCATGTCCTCGTCCGCGTGGCCCTGTGCGGCGGCCCGCGCGAACCGCTCGGCGGCCGCCTCCGCGACGTCGAGACGGGCGCCGCCCCGCTCGCCGGCCCGGACGATCAGCCGGGCGTCCTTCTCGGCGGTGGCCACCGCGAACTGGGCCGGTGTCAGCCGCCCCTCGAGCACCAACTGGGACTTGGCCCGCAGGTAGCCCATGTCGAGCGGGCCGCCCTCGATGAGGTCGAAGAAGCTCTGCGGGTCCACGCCGAGCGCCTTCGACAGCGCCAGCACCTCGCCGGCCGCCGCGGTGGCCGCCAGGACCCAGCTGTTGGCGACCAGCTTCAGCCGGGTGGCCCCGGCCGCCGCCGCGTCCTCACCGGCCCACACGGTACGGGCTCCGACCGCGTCGAACACGGGCGTGACCGTCTTGCGCCCCTCCTCGGGCCCGGCGGCCAGCACGGTCAGCTGTCCGGCCTCGGCGGGCTGGCGGGTGCCCAGCACCGGGGCGTCGTAGAAGACCAGGCCGTGCTCGCGGGCGAAACCGGCCAGGTCGGCGACGGCCTCGAGCCCGGCGGTGGTGGACTGCACCCAGACGGCGCCGGAGCGCAGGCCGGGAAGGGCCTCGCGCATGACCTCCCGGACCGCGTCGCCGTCGTACAGCATGGTCAGCACGACGTCGGCGCCCTCGACGGCCTCGTCGGGCGTGCCGGCGATGTACGCGCCGTCCGCGGCAAGCGGCTCGGCCTTGGCGCGGGTGCGGTTCCAGGCGCGGACGGCGTGTCCGGCCCTGGCGATGCAGCGGGCCATCGCGGCACCCATGATGCCGGTGCCCAGAACGCTGACGGTGAGCTTGTCGGTCATGGCGGTCACTTCCTGTTCCCATGTCGCCGTACAGGCCTCAGCTTCCCGTAGACGGCAGGGACACGCCCGCTATCCGGCGTGCAGCATCAGCCCGATGCCGAGCACCATGAGCCCCGCGGCGGCGATCCGGGGCAGGCCGAAGCGCTCCTTGAAGAACAGTGCCCCGATGGCCGCGCCGACGATGATCGAGGATTCCCGGAGGGCGGCGATGGGCGCCAGCTCGGCCCGTGTCTGGGCCCACAGGACGAGGCCGTAGGCGGCGACGGAGAGGGCGGCGCCGAGCAGACCGAGGGCGGCGCTGGGCCGCAGGACGGCGACCGTCTCCCCGCGCCACCGCCAGACCGCGTATCCGGAGATCCACAGCCCCTGGAGCACCATCAGCCAGGCGATGTACCCGAGGGCGGAGCCGGAGGTCCGCACGCCGAGCCCGTCGACGACGGTGTACGCGGCGATGGACAGCCCCGTCGCGAGGGCCGCCCCGATCGCCGCCCAGTCGGGCCGCCGTCCGCGCAGCCCCCACACGGCGACCCCGGTCAGCCCCGCGCAGGACAGCGCGACCCCCGCCGCGGCCCATCCGTCGGGCACCTCGTGCGCGAAGACGGCGGCGAACACGGTGACGACCAGCGGCGCCGAGCCGCGGGCGATGGGATAGGCCTGCCCGAAGTCACCCAGCCGGAAGGAGGTCATCAGCAGAACGACGTACACGAAGTGGATGCCCGCCGAGGCGATCAGATAAGGCCACGCCCGCCCCGCCGGGGCTGTGGCGAAGCACGCCAGGACCAGCCCGATCAGCACGCCGCCCGTCAGGATGAGGGTGAAGCCGACGAGCTTGTCGGTGATCCGGTGCGCGATGGCGTTCCAGCAGGCGTGGGTGACGGCGGCGAGCAGGACGGCGGAGGTGACCAGCGGTGTCACGAAGTGGGCTCGCGCACGTCCACGAGGGTGGCTCCGGCGTGGGCGACCAGCGTCCCGGGTGCCATGGGGAAGACGGTGTACGGGGTTCCGGCGGCGGCCCAGACGAGGTCGTGGTCGAGGAGTTGCCGGTCGGCGAGCACCCGCGTCCGGGTCCGGTGCCCGAAGGGCGGCACCCCGCCGATGGCGTACCCGGTCGTCTCCCGTACCACCTCGGCCTTGGCCCGGGTGACGCGAGCGGCACCGAGTTCGGCGCGTACCCGCTCCACGTCCACCCGCGAGGCCCCGTCCATGAGCACCAGTACCGGCACCCCGTCCGCCGCGAAGATCAGCGACTTGCAGATCTGGCTCAGCTCGCACCCGATCGCGGCGGCGGCCTCACCGGCCGTGCGGGTCGCCTCCGGGAAGCGGCGGATGCGGGAGCGGAGCTCCCCGAGGCCGAGTTCGTCCAGGGCGGCGGCGAAACGCGGGTGGGCCGGGGTGCCGTCGGCGTCAGTGGCGGTTGTCGTCGTCATGCGGGGCACGGTAGCGGTGCGTGTACCGCACAGGCGAGCCCGTTTCGGGCGGGCGCGGGCACGAGGAAGCCGGTGAGGGCGCGCCGTCCCCACGGCACCCTCACCGGCGATTGTGGTCAGGAGCGGGGCGTCAGACGCGCACCAGCTCCCGGTCCTCGTCCGCGTCCCCGTCCCTGTCCTTGGCGCGGAGCTCGTCCCGCGCCCGCAGGCCCTCGCCCTCGACGTCCACGTTGGGCAGCACGCGGTCCAGCCACTTCGGCAGCCACCAGGCCTTCTTGCCGAGGAGCGCGAGCACCGCCGGAACGATGGCCATGCGGACGATGAACGCGTCGAAGAAGACCGCGATCGCGAGGCCGAAGCCGATCATCTTGATCATCGACTCGCTGGAGCCGATGAAGCCGGAGAAGACGGCCATCATGATCACGGCCGCCGCCGTCACCACCCGCGCGCTGTACTTGAAGCCGGTTACCACGGCCTGGCTGGGCTTCTCCCCGTGCACGAACGCCTCCCGCATCCGGGTCACGAGGAACACCTCGTAGTCCATCGCGAGGCCGAAGACGACGCCCACCATGAAGATCGGCATCATCGACATGATCGGGCCGGTCTCCTCGACGTTCATCAGGCCCGACAGCCAGCCCCACTGGAAGACCGCGACCACCGCGCCCAGCGCGGCCGTCACCGACAGGAGGAACCCGAGGGCCGCCTTCAGCGGGACCAGGATCGAGCGGAAGACCACGATCAGCAGCAGGAAGGCCAGGCCGACCACCAGGGCCAGGTACGGCAGCAGCGCGTCGTTCAGCTTCTGCGAGAAGTCGATGTTCATCGCCGTGGAGCCGGTGACCAGCACCTCGGCGTCGGTCTTCGCGGTGATGTCCGCGCCCTTGTCACGGATGGCGTGGACCAGATCCTCGGTGGTGGTCGAGGACGGCTTGGAGTCGGGGATGACGGTGATCGTCGCGGTGTCGCCGGCCGTGTTGGGCGCGGCCGGGCTGACCGTGACGACGTCCTTCAGGCCCTTGATCTCATTGCCGACCTTGGTGAAGGCGGCCTTGGGGTGGGCGCTGTCCTTCGCGTCCACCACGATCATCAGCGGCCCGTTGAAGCCCGGCCCGAAGCCCTCGGAGAGGAGGTCGTAGGCGCGGCGCTGGGTGGTCGAGGTCGGCTGGGAGCCGTCGTCCGGGAGGCCGAGTTCCAGGGATGAGGCGGGGATCGCCGCCGCGCCGAGTCCGACCACGCCGAGCAGGAGGACGGCGACCGGGCGGCGTACGACGAAGCTCGCCCAGCGCGTGCCCATGTTGGGGCGGCCTGCCTGCTTCGGCTTCCGGCCACCGCCGAGCAGCTTGCTCTTCTCGCCGGCCGGCTTGACCTTGCGGCCCGCGTAGCCGAGCAGCGCCGGGATCAGCGTCAGGGCGATCAGTACGGCGATGGCGACCGTTCCCGCCGCCGCGACGCCCATCTTGGTCAGCATCGGGATGTTGACGACGGACAGGCCGACCAGGGCGATGACGACGGTCAGACCGGCGAAGACCACCGCCGAGCCCGCCGTGCCGACGGCGCGTCCGGCCGCGTCCTCGCGGTCGCGTCCCTCGGCGAGTTCGGCGCGGTAGCGGGAGACGATGAAGAGGGCGTAGTCGATGCCGACGGCGAGGCCGATCATCGACGCGAGGGTGGAGGTCGTCGAGCCGAGGTCCAGGGTGGAGGCGAGCGCGGTGATCGTGGAGACGCCGATGCCGACGCCGACGATCGCGGTCAGCAGTGGGAATCCGGCCGCGAGCAGCGAGCCGAAGGTGATGACGAGGACGACCGCGGCGACCGCGATGCCGATGACCTCGCTGGAGCCGGTCTCGGGCGTGGCGTTGAGCGCGTCACCGCCGATCTCCACGGTGAGCCCGGCGTCCCGCGCGTGCTGCGCGGCCTCCTTGAGCGCGTCCTTCGTCGAGTCCTCCAGCTCCATGCCGGAGACCTTGTACCGCACCGAGGCGTAGGCGACCGTGCCGTTCTTGCTGACGGCGTGTTTGGCGTACGGGTCGTCGACGGAGGAGACCTCGGAGCCGCTCTTCAGCTCCTCGACCGCCTTGTGGACGGCCTTCTTGTTCTCCTTGTCGGTCATCTTCTCGCCGCTCGGCGCCTTGAAGACGACCCGTGCGGTGGCGCCGTCGGCGGTGGTGCCGGGGAAGCGCTGTTCCAGCAGGTCGAAGGCCTTCTGCGCCTCGGTGCCCGGAATGGAGAAGGAGGTGTTGCCGGCAGCCGGCGCGGAGGCGGCGCCCACCCCGGCGAGGGTGAGCAGCGCGACCCATATCAGGGCGGCGAAGTGCCGTCGCCGGAAGGCGAGTCGGCCGAGTTTGTAGAGGAACGAGGCCACGGAGGCGTACTCCCGGTCAGGTCGTGGGGTTCTTCTGGGCAGGGTCGATCAGCCCGACGACGTGAGCGGGTACGTCAGGTGGTGGGCTTGCTGGGGAGAGGGTTCAGCTGGTGGGCGCGCCGAGGGCGGGGAGGACCACGGCGTCGATGTACGAAAGGAGGAAGGCCTGCGTCGGCGGCTGCTCGTCGATCATCGCGCGGGCGGCGAACCCACCGATCATCATGTGCATCACGTAACCGATCGCGGGGTTGTCCGCGCGGACCTCACCCCGGTCGATCGCTCGTTGCAGCACGCGGCGGAACTCCGCCATCTCCGGCTCGATGAGGTGGTCCTTGAAGGCCCTCAGGAGGTCCGGGTTGGAGTGGATCGCCATGGCCAGGCCCCGCATCAGCGCGGAGTTCTGCTCCATCTCGCAGTCGTCCGCGCGCAGGGTGAGGGCGTGCAGATCACCCCTGAGCGACCCGGTGTCGACATCGTCGGCGGAGTGGCCCGGCTTGTCGTGCCGCACGGCCTTCGCCACCAGCTCGGCCTTGCCGCCCCACTGGCGGTAGAGGGTGGCCTTGCTGGACCGGGTGCGGGCGGCCACGGCGTCCATGGTGAGGGCGTCGTAGCCGACTTCCCGGAGCAGGTCGAGCACGGCCTCGTACAACTCGGCCTCGCGCTCGGGTGTGATCCGACTGCGGCGCGCGGTGGCGACCTCGGTCATCTCTCTCACCCTTCCGCTCCGAACGACTCGGTTGCGTACAGGACGAATGTAGCGCAAGGCGCCAGCGAAACGAAACCGTTTCGTACGTGTGCTGCGTCACGCCTGGTCGGAGCGGGGCGTTTTTCACGAGTTGCTCCAGCCCGTCCCCGGGGAAAGCCTGGGGAGGTGAGCTATCTGCGCCTGCCGCATCTCAGCGGCGAACAGCTGTGCTTCGTGGCCGAGGACGACCTCTGGCTGACGTCCCTCGACACCCCGGGCCGCGCCTGGCGGCTCACGGTCGACCGTACCAAGGCCGGTCATCCCCGCTTCTCGCCCGACGGACGCCACATCGCGTACACGACCTGGCGCAGTCTGGTGCCCGAGATCCACCTGGTCGCGGTCGACGGCGAGCCGGCGCGGCAGCTGACCTACTGGGGCAGCCCGGACACCCAGGTGTGCGGCTGGACCCCGTCCGACGAGCACGGACACAGCGACATCCTCGCCGTCGCCTCCCACGGCGAACCCTTCTCGTACTTCACCTGGGCCTACAAGGTCACCCCCGCCGGCGACCCGGGCCGCAAACTGCCCTGGGGCCCGGTCTCCGACATCCAGGTCGCCGACGTCGACGGCGAGCACAAGACCCTGCTGCTGACGGGCACCCCGCCGCACGAACCGGCCGCCTGGAAGCGGTACCGGGGCGGCGCCATGGGCCGGCTGTGGCTGCACGGGCAGCGGCTGCTGCCCGACATCGGCGGGCATCTGCACTCCCCCATGTTCGTCGGCGGCCGCATCGCCTTCCTCTCCGACCACGAGGGCATCGGCAACCTCTACTCCTGCGCCTACGACGGCACCGACCTGCGCCGGCACACCGACCACGACGCCTTCTACGCCCGGCACGCCTCCAGCGACGGCACCCGGGTCGTCTACCAGTGCGCGGGCGACCTGTGGATGGTCGACGACCTGGCGCCGGACTCGGAACCGCACAAGCTGGACGTGCGCCTGTCCGGGCCGCGCGCGGGCCGCCGTCGGTACCCGATCCCGGCCGCCCAGCACGTGGACGGCATCTCCGTGGACGAGACGGGCCGGGCCAGCGCCGTCGTCGTACGCGGCTCCCTGTACTGGCTCACCCACCGCGACGGCCCCGCCCGCACGATCACGGACACGCCCGGGGTGCGCGTCCGGCTCCCGGAGATGCTGGGCTCGACCGGTCAGGTCGCCCACGTCACCGACGCCGAGGGCGAGGACGCGATCGAGATCGCCCAGCTCCCCCGCGCCACCGGCGACCGCGCGCCGCGCCGGCTTGCCTCCGGACGGCTGGGCCGCGTCCTGGAAATGGTCTCGGACCCCGACGGCGAACGCCTGGCCCTCGCCGCCCACGACGGCCGGCTGCTGCTCCTCGACGTCACGGAGAACACGAACACGCCGGCCTCCGGCGACGATGACGCCTCCGGCAACACCGGCTCCGCCGCCTCGGGCGGCTCCGGCGACTCCAGCTCCGACGCCCCGGGCGGCTCCAGCGGCCCCGGCGACCTCGGCGGATCCGGCGAGTCCGGCAGCTCCGACGAGTCCGGCGGCTCCCGCAGTTCCAGCAGCACCGACGAGTCCGGCAGCGTCGGCGGCTCCGGCGGCGGGGTCACCGAGCTGATCCGGTCGGTCAACGGGCCCGTGCGGGATCTCGCGTTCTCCCCGGACGGGGCGTGGCTGACCTGGTCGCATCCCGGGATCGGGCGCACGCTGCGGCAGATCAAGATGGCCCGGATAAAGGACGGGCTGATCGTCGACGTCACCAACGGCCGCTTCGAGGACGAGAACCCGGTGTTCACCTGGGACGGCCGCTATCTGGCCTTCCTGTCCTGGCGGGGCTTCGACCCGGTGTACGACGTGCACACCGGGGACCTGTCCTTCCCGCTCGGCTGCAAGCCATACCTCGTCCCCCTGTCCTCGGCGACCCCCTCCCCCTTCGCCCTGAACCCGGAGGGCCGGCCGGCGGCCGGTGGCCTGGACCCGGTCGAGGACGAGAACGGCGGCGAGGCGGGCGCGGTGACCGTGGAGGTCGAGGGGCTGGAGAACCGGGTGACGCCGTTCCCGGTCACCGCCTCCAAGTACTCCGCGCTGCAACCGGTCGCGGGCGGCGGCCTGGTCTGGCTGCGCTGGCCGATCTCGGGCGCGCTGGGCGAGACGTTCGCGAACCCGGACGACACCACCGGCCGGCCGACGCTGGAGTACTTCAACATCACCAAGGGGAAGAAGTCCGAACTCGTCGGCCACCTCGACTGGTTCGCGGTGAGCGGCGACGGCACCCGGCTGGTCGTGGTCGACGAGGGCGACCTGCGTGCGGTGCCGTCCACCGAGCCCGGCGACGCCGACACGACGACCTGGATCGACGCCCGTCGGATCCTGCACGAGGTCGACCCGGCCGCCGAGTGGCGCCAGGCGTACGACGAGGCCGGCCGTCTCACCCGCGCCTACTTCTGGGACCCGGGGATGTGCGGCATCGACTGGGACGCGGTCCTCGACCAGTACCGGCCGCTGGTGGAACGCGTCGCCTCCCCCGACGAGTTCGCCGACCTGCTGCGCGAAGTGCTGGGCGAGCTCGGCACCTCGCACGCCTACGTCAGCGCCGCCCGCCGCAACGAGGGCCCGGCGCACTACCAGCGCCTACAGGGCCTGCTGGGCGCCAACTTCGTACGCCGCGACGGCGGTTGGACGGTCCGGCGGATCCTGCCCGGCGACTCCTCCGACTCCAGGGCCCGCTCCCCGCTGGCCGGCACCGGCATCCGGGGCGGCGCGGTCCTGACCCACGTCGACGGCCGGCCGGTGGATCCGGTGGCGGGACCGTACCCGCTGCTCGCGGGGGCGGGCGGTACGACGGTGGAACTGACCTTCGCGCCGCCGGAGGGCGAGGAGGGCCCGGCCCGGCGGGTCGCCGTCGTCCCGCTCATCGACGAGCGGCCCCTGCGCTACCAGGACTGGGTCGCCAAACGCCGCGCGCTGGTACACGACTTGAGCGGTGGCAAGTGCGGCTACCTGCACATCCCCGACATGGGCGGCTCCGGCTGGGCGCAGTTCAACCGCGACCTGCGCATGGAGCTGTCCCGGCCGGCGCTGATCGTCGACGTGCGCGGCAACGCGGGCGGGCACATCAGCGAGCTGGTCATCGAGAAGCTGAGCCGGAGCATCATCGGCTGGGACCTGACCCGGAACGCCCAGCCGGTGTCGTACACCTCCAACGCGCCCCGGGGGCCGGTGGTGGCGCTGGCCGACGAGGCGACGTCCTCCGACGGCGACATGATCACCGCCGCCTTCAAGCTGCTCAAGCTCGGGCCGGTGGTCGGGCAGCGCACCTGGGGCGGGGTGGTCGGGATGACCGGGCGGCACCGGCTGGGCGACGGCACGGTGATCACGGTGCCGATGAACGCGGCCTGGTTCGACGCGTACGGCTGGTCCGTGGAGAACCACGGCGTCGCCCCCGACGTGGAGGCACTGCGCACCCCGCTGGACTGGGCGGAGGGCCGGTACGCGCAGCTGGTCGACGCGGTGGAGCTGGCGCTGGAGCTGCTGACCACCGAGCCCGCGGCGGTCCCGCCGGACTACCGCGACGTGCCGGACCGTTCACGGCCCAAGCTGCCGCGACGGCCCACGGACCGGTGAGCGACGTGTGCGCGGGAAGCGGGAAGGGGCGCCCCTCGTCAGGGGCGCCCCTCCGGGTCAGGAGACCGCGTCAGGCGTCGTAGTCCTGGCTGAAGCGGTCCTGCATCTCCTGCTCGGTGTCGTCGATGTCCTGACGACCGCGCTCACGCGGCTGCTGCCCACGCTGCGGGGGCTGCTGCTGGCCGCGCTGCGGAGACTGCTGCGGCCCGCGCTTCGGGGGCTGCTGGCCACGCTGGCCGGCCTTCTCACGGGCCTCGCCCATCTTCTGCTTGCCCTGCTCCTGCATGCCGCGGGCCTTCTCCTGGAACTGGTCCTTCATACCCATGTGGGTTCACTCCCGTGGTGGGTGGGGGGGTTGGCCCCTCGGTGGGGCCTCGACCAGATTCACACGGGCGGACACAGTACGCATTTCGATCACTAACGGTACGTAACGTCCGCTGGTCCAGGGCTAGTTTCGCCGCACCGAACGCTCCTGCTCGTCGGCCTGTCCGCCCGCGCCCACCAGGCCCGTCCGCATGCCCCGCAGCCGGGGCGCGAACCGGCGCATCTCCCGCTGGCCCACCGTCCCGATGAGACCCGGCAGATACCCGCGCACGCCCTGCATCCCGCGCAGCCACCACTGCCCGTACACATGGCTCGAGCGCCGCTCGATCCCGGCCACGATCCGGTCGACCGCCGGGCCCAGCGGATAGGTCTTGTTGGACGGCCACGGCAGCCGCTGCCTGAGCTCGCGCATCACCTCGTCCTGGTCGGCGCCGCGCACCATGTCCGTGTCGGTCCACGACAGATAGGCCACGCCGACGCGGACTCCCTGATGACCGACCTCGGCGCGCAGGCTGTGCGCGTACGCCTCCACACCGGCCTTGGACGCGCAGTACGCGGTCATCATCGGCGCCGGGGTGATCGCGGCGAGCGAGGCGACCTGGAGCAGATACCCCCGGCTCTCCGTCAGCACCGGCAGGAAGGCACGGGCGGTCACCGCCGAGCCGATCAGATTGACCTCGATCACCCGCCGCCAGGCCTCCGGGTCGGAGTCCACGAAGGGACCGCCGGTCGCCACCCCGGCGTTGGCGACCACGATGTCGACCTTGCCGAACCGTTCCTTGACCTCCCGGGCGACCCGGGTCATCGCCTCGTGGTCGGTGACGTCGGCGTACCAGTGGTCGCTGTCGCTGTGCAGCCGCCCGGAGACCTCCTTCAGTGCCTCCGGCTCCAGCCCGACCAGCGCCACCCTGGCGCCGCGCGCGGAGAGCTTGCGCGCGAGCAGCTCACCGACGCCGCGCGCGGCTCCGGTGACCACCGCGACCTGTCCCTCGAGATCCACCCTGCTCATGCGCTCTCCTTGGCCGTGTCCGTCACGTACCCGGTGACCAGTTCCCGGATCTTCCCGGTCACCTGCTCCGGTGCCTCCACCGGTGTCATGTGGCCGACGCCGGCCAGTTCGGTGCTGCCCACGCAGTGCGGCAGCGCGGCCACCAGCGAGCGCGCGTGCACCGGCGGGGTCATGCGGTCCGCCGTGCCGACGACCACGACCGTCGGCACCCGCAACTCCCGTACGGCGTGGTCGAGGTCGAGCGTGTCCAGCACTCGCGACCAGGCGTGGCGTACGGCGCGCGGGCAGGCGTGCACGATCCGCGCGCACGCCTCCACCATGTGCGGGGCCGAACCGGCGCCCATGGTGGCGTACTTGAGGATGCGCCGCGCGAGAGGCGTGACCGGTCCCAGCGGGGCGCGCGAACCCAGGACGCGCGCGGTGAGCCAGGTGCGCACCCGCCCCACGGGCAACGGCACCACGAGCGACTCGGCGACCAGCCGCGAACTGCCCGTGCTGCACAGCAGGACGGCCGCGGCATGGTCGCGGAAGCGGGCGCGCGCGGAGGCGGCCAGCACCGTCATCCCGCCCATGGAGTGGCCCACGATCACGGCCTTCTCCCCCGGCGCGAGGGTCTCGGCGAGCACCGCCTCCAGGTCGTCGGCCAGCGCCTCGGCGGTGCAGCCGGGGCTCGCCGGGCTGCGGCCGTGTCCGCGCTGGTCGTAGGCGATGACCCGGTGGTCCACCGCCAGCTCCCGGATCTGCGCCGCCCAGAACGCGGTCGAGCAGGTCCAGCCGTGGGCCAGGACGACGGGGGGCGCGTCGTCGGGGCCGTGCACCTCGACGTGCAGCCGGGCGCCGTCGGCGGAGACGGCCGTCAGGACGCGCCCGGGGGCGGGTGGGGCGTACGGGCCGGAGGCCACGTGGGTGCGGCGGTTCATGCGGTGACCTCACTGCGGCCGTGGGACTCGTCGGGGGTCTTCTTCGTGGCGGGCGGCCGGACGACCTCGTACTCAGCCAGGTCCACCCGTCGGGTCGCCCGGCGGAACTCCGTGGTCGTGCCCGGCCAGATGGTGGTGTTGCGGCCGCTCGCGTCCAGGTACCAGCTGGTGCAGCCGCCGGTGTTCCACACCGTGCGCTTCATGCGCTCCTGCACCTCGTGGTTCCAGGCCCGTACGGCGCTCGGGCGGGCGTCGAGGGCGACCCGGCCGCCGAGGACGTCGAGCTGACGCACGAAGTCGGCCAGATAGTTCAGCTGGGACTCGATCATCAGGATCATGGAGGAGTTCCCGAGGCCGGTGTTGGGGCCGATGATCGTCATCCAGTTCGGGAACCCGGCGGCGCTGGCCCCGCGCAGCGCCTGCATCCCGCCCTTCTGCCAGGCCTCGGCGAGGGTGATGCCCTCCGCCCCGACCACCCGCTCGGCGATCGGCATGTCGGTGACGTGGAAGCCGGTGCCGAAGACGATCGCGTCGGCCTCGGCCTCGCTGCCGTCGGCGGCGACGAGGGTCGAGCCGCGTACCTCGGCGAGCCCGCTCGCGACGACGTCGACGTTGGGGCGGGCGAGGGCCGGGTAGTACTCGCTGGACAGCAGGATCCGCTTGCAGCCGATGCGGTAGTCCGGGGTGAGCTTGGCGCGCAGGGCCGGATCCTTGACGGCCCGCGCCATGTTGCGCTTGGCCAGCTGCTCGACCATGCCCAGTTCGTCGGGGTGCTTGGTGAACGCCTGGACCTGCAACTCCCGGATGCCCCACAGCAGTCGGCGCCTGAGCTGCGTGGTGAACGGCAGGGCCCGGTGCAGCCGCCGCTCGACATCGCTGATCGCCCGGTCGACCCGGGGGATCACCCACGGCGGGGTGCGCTGGAAGAGGGTCAGCCGGGAGACGCGGGGCTGGATGGACGGCACGATCTGGATCGCCGACGCGCCCGTACCCACCATGGCGACCCGCTTGCCGGTGAGGTCGTGGTCGTGGTCCCAGCGGGCCGAGTGGAAGACCTTGCCGGGGAAGGTGTCGAGGCCGGGGATGTCCGGGATCCTGGGGTCGGACAGCGGGCCGGTGGCGGAGACGACGACGTCCGCCGACAGCGAGCCGCCGGCCGTCTCGATGTCCCACCGCAGCTTCTCGGTGTCCCAGGTCATCCGCTTCACTTCCGCGCCGAAGCGGATGTGGGGCCGCAGCCGGAAGACGTCCGTCACGTGTTCCAGGTAGGCGCGGATGTGCTCCTGCCCGGAGAAGGTGCGCGGCCAGTCGGGGTTGGGCGCGAAGGAGAACGAGTACAGATGCGACGGCACGTCACACGCGCACCCCGGGTAGCTGTTGTCCCGCCAGGTGCCGCCGACGCTGTCGGCCCGTTCCAGGACGACGAAGTCGGTGACCCCCTCGCGGCGCAGTCGCACGGCCGCGCCCAGCCCGCCGAATCCGGATCCGATCACCGCCACCCGTACGTGTTCGTGTTCGGTCATCCCGACAGCCTCCCTGCCCGACGCGACTGTGCCAGTGAACACTGGCGCAGTGGGACTGTAGAGCAGGTCCGTACCGACCGGTAGGGGGCGCGGCGAGGAAAGTTACCCCGGGTACGACATAGGGTGCGGGCGTGGCAGACAAGCGCGAGTACCGCATGGAGGAGCTGGCCCGGCTGGCCGGCATCACGGTGCGCACCCTGCGCTTCTACCGAGAACGCAAGCTGATACCCGCGCCCCGCCGCGAGGGTCGTATCGCCTGGTACGACGACCACCACCTGGCCCGCCTGCGCACGATCTCGGCGCTGCTGGAGCGCGGGCACACCCTGAACGGCATCGCGGAACTCGCCGAGGCCCTCGACCAGGGCCGCGACGTCGCCGACCTGCTCGGCGTCGGCGCCCCCACCGAGGAGGAGCCGGTCCGCCTCACCCCCGAGGAACTCGCGGCCCGCTTCGAGGGCGACGTCACCCCGGAGAACCTCGCCGCCGCGATGGAACTCGGCTACCTCGGCACCGACGGCGACGAGATCGTCCACATCAGCCGGCGCCTGCTGGACGTCTCCTCCGCACTGGCCCGCGAGGGCATCCCGCTCGCCGAGGTCCTGGCGGTCGCGGGGCGCGTACGCGAACACGCCGACGCCCTCGCCGAACTCTTCACCGACCTCGTCCTGCGCCACGGCCCCGAGGAGGACCTGCAACGCCTGCGCCCCCTGGCACGCAGCGTGGTGGAGGCGGAACTGTCCCTGGCCCTGGACCGACGACAGCGCAAGCGGGACTGACCGGACCCCGATCGGTCCTGGAGGTCCTAGAGGTCGTAGACCACCGTCACCGGTGCATGGTCGGACCAGCGCTCCTCGTGCGTGGCCGCCCGCTCCACGAAGCCCTTGACCGCCTTGCCCGCGAGCCCGGGGGTGGCCACATGGAGGTCGATGCGCCAGCCCGAGTCGTTGTCGAAGGCCCGCCCCCGGTAGGACCACCACGAGTAAGGTCCCGCCACGTCCGGATGCAGTGCCCGTACGACGTCGACGTAGCCGCCGTCCGTCTCGTCGAAGACCTGGCTCAGCCACTGCCGCTCCTCCGGCAGGAAGCCGGAGTTCTTGGTGTTGGAGCGCCAGTTCTTGAGGTCGGCCTGCTGGTGGGCGATGTTCCAGTCGCCGACGACGAGCACCTCGCGTCCGTCGGCGGCGGCCCGCTCGCGCAGGCCCTTGAGGTAGGCGAGGAACTCGGCCATGAAGCGGGTCTTCTCGTCCTGCCGCTCGGTGCCGACCTCGCCGGAGGGCAGGTAGAGGGAGGCGACCGTGACGCCGGGCAGGTCGGCCTCGACGTACCGGCCGCTGGTGTCGAACTCGGTGGAGCCGAAGCCGATCCGGACGCGGTCGGGTTCGCGCCGGGTGTAGAGGGAGACGCCCGCGCGGCCCTTGGCGGCGGCCGGGGCGTGCACGACGTGCCAGCCGTCGGGCTGCCGGACGGCCTCGGGCAGCTGCTGCGGCTCGGCACGCACCTCCTGAAGGCCCACCACGTCCGCCGAGGTGTCCGCGAGCCACTCCACGAAGCCCTTCTTCGCGGCGGCCCGCAGTCCGTTCACATTCACCGAGGTCACAGTCAGCACCAGGGCACGATACCGGCACACTGGACGGGCTCCGATTTTCGGCAGTTCCCTACTATGCATGAATGTACGATGCCCAGCATGAATATTCGTCGCGTTCCCTTCGACCACCCCGACGCCGTCAAGCTCAACGACGCCGTTCAGGCCGAGTACCACCTGCGCTACGGCGACGGCGGTGACGCCACCGTCCTCGACGCGTCGGACTTCGAGCCGCCGAGGGGCGTGTACCTGATCGCGTACGACGAGACCGGCCGGCCGGTCGCCACCGGCGGCTGGCGCAGCCAGGACGCCAACGAGGAAGGCAACACGGACGGCGACGCCGAACTCAAGCGCATGTATGTGGTCGATGAGATGCGCGGACGGGGCCTCGCCCGCCGCATGCTGTCCGCCCTGGAGGAGGACGCCCGCGCGGCCGGCCGCCTCCGCATGGTCCTGGAGACCGGCACCAAGCAGCCGGAGGCCATCGCCCTGTACTCCTCCAGCGGTTACGAGGCGTGCGCCAAGTTCGGCTACTACCGCCACTACGAGGACAGCCGCTGCTTCGCGAAGGCCCTGAAGGACCTGTAGACGCACTGAAGCCCCAGTCGGTTGACGCCCGACTGGGGCTTCATGCTGCGTGGACCTGAGGGGATTTGAACCCCTGGCCCCCTCGATGCGAACGAGGTGCGCTACCGGACTGCGCCACAGGCCCTTGCAACGAGTGAAACTTTAGCATCCCCGTCGGGGTGCTTGGAAATCCGTTCCCCGACTGGTCAGGGGCGGGCTCCGGCGGGTGTGGCGGCGGTCACTCGTTGGCCGCGCGCGGCCGGTCGCCTTCCTCGTACTGGTCGAAGAGGGGGGTGCGTCCGCGCTCGCGCGCACGGCGGGCGGAGGCGGCGCGGCGGGCGTCGGTGCGGCCGTCGGCGGCCGGTCTGTCGTCGGCGGTGGACGCCGGGTCGGCCGGCTCCGGTTCGCGCGCGGCGGCCTGTTCCTCGTGCTCCGGGGTCACCGGGCCGGACCGCGCCGAGCTCCAGGTGTCGGGCGCCCCCAGGTCCACGTCGGAGGTGGCCCGGGGCGCGACCGGCGCCGTCACGTACGTCGGGAGCGGCACCGGCACCGGGTCCCAGCTGTCCCCGTGCCCGGGCCGGCGCCGGCGCTCGCGCTGCTGGTCGACCCACTCGGCGTGGTCGGTCTGCTCGACGAGGGCACGGCGGTCCGCGGCGAGCGCGGACATCCCGGCGTCGGTCTCCGACTCGGGACTCTCGTCCGGTTCGGTGGCGCCCGTGCCGCCGTCCAGGGGCGCGCTTCGGCGCGGCTGGTGCTCGCGAAGCCGCTGGGCGGCGACCTCGGCCTGACGCCGGTCCATCTGGTAGGCGAAGCGGCGGCGTTCCTGAGCGCGCAGGTAGACGATGTACGCGCTGAGCATGACGGCCGGCACGCCGGGCGCCCAAAGGAACGCCAGTCCCCCGACGGCGGCGACGACCGCGCCGAGGGTGAAGGCCAGGAAGAGCATCACGGTGGTACGCCGACGGCGCGCGAGCACTTTCGTGCGCCGGGCGCGCGCAGCGGCCGACTCGCTGGAGGGCGCCCGCCGCGCGGCCGGTACCCGCGTGGACGCGGACGCGGGAGCGGGGGCGGACACGGACGCGGGGGCCGGCTTGCGCGCGGGCGCGACCGTCTGGGCGCGCGCCGGTTCCGGACGCTCCGCGGCCTCCGGCTCGGCCTCCGCCCGTACCTGCCGACGGGCCGGAGGCACGGCGAAGGCCCGGACGTCCACCGAGTCGGTGACGACACCCGGAGCGTCGCTGTCGTGCTCCCCCTCCTGGGCGGAGCGCGCCCGCAGGTCCCTGGCGTACCGACGCTCCATACCCGCCCGTCCGGACAGTAGCCGGATGGCGGTGCTGAAGCGTTCCGTCGGACGGGCCTCGTTCAGCTCGTCCTGCCTACGGAGCCACATCGGCACCAAGTAGGCGGCCCAGGCCCCGACGATGACTGCGTAGATGAGGCCGCTGCTGCTCACATCTCACACCGTAGAGGGATTCGCATGAGGCCATCCGCCAATTGGGCCGGTGTGTCGCACGATCTGGCTGATATTTCCAGCTTTTTTTGCGCTCGATGCGATCAACCGATCAATTTCGAACGCTTATTCGATCAGATGGCGGACGGATTGCGGCCCTTTTCAATTGGAGGCGTTCTGCGAGCGTGCGCGCCGCCAGCGTGCGAGCAGGCCTTCCGGTACCTCTTCGGCGGTGAGAGCGAAGACGAGGTGATCGCGCCAGGCTCCGTCGATGTGGAGATAACGGGGCCTGAGGCCTTCCTCGCGGAATCCGAGTTTCTCCACGACCCGGCGGCTGGGCCCGTTCTCGGGACGAATGCAGACCTCGATGCGGTGCAGTCCGACGGTGCGGAAACAGTGGTCGACGACGAGCGCCACGGCCGTCGGCATCACCCCGCGCCCGGCCACCGCCTGGTCCACCCAGTAGCCGACGTGCCCCGAGCACATCGAACCCCAGGTGATCCCGGCGACCGTCAACTGGCCCACCAGATGCCCCTTGTACTCGATGACGAACGGCAGCATCCGGCCCGCGTTCGCCTCCGATCTGAGGTGGCGGACCATCTGCCGGTAGGTCGGCCGGTGCGCGACCGGACCGGTGGGCGTGGGCGGCGGAATGGTCGCCTCCCAGGGGCGCAGCCAGTCCCGGTTGCGCCGGTTCACCTCGCGCCACGCCTTCTGGTCGCGCAGCCTTATCGGCCTCAGGACGATGTCGCCGTCCACCAGCACGGCGGGCCAGGATGGGCTGTTCAGCTCGCACCCCCACTGCCGGCGCCGGGTCTGGGGTGGTCGCCGCCGCGGATCTGGTCGACGGCGTGCGCCAGGAGGGGCTCCAGGACGGCCAGTCCGTCCTTCACCCCGCCCGTGGAACCCGGCAGATTGACGATCAGCGTGCCGCCCGCCACTCCCGCGAGGCCCCGCGAGAGCGCCGCGGTCGGTACCTTGTCCCGGCCGAACGCCCGGATGGCCTCCGCGATGCCCGGCACCTCGTACTCGATCACCCGGCGGGTCGCCTCGGGCGTGCGGTCGGTGGGCGAGACGCCGGTGCCGCCGGTGGTCACGACGACCTGGTACCCGGCCTCGACGGCGGCGCGCAGGGCCGCCTCCACCGGGTCGCCGTCCGGGACGACCTGCGGCCCCTCCACGGCGAACCCGAAGCCCCTGAGGCCGTCCGCGACCAGCGGGCCGCCCCTGTCCTCGTAGACCCCGGCGGCGGCCCTGTTGGAGGCCGTGACCACAAGAGCCCGGTAGGTCATGCCCGGCTCCAGTCGCCCGACTGGCCGCCCGTCTTCTCCTCCACCCGTACGTCCGTGATGACCGCTCCCTTGTCGACCGCCTTGACCATGTCGATCACGGTGAGCGCGGCGACCGACACCGCGGTGAGGGCCTCCATCTCGACGCCCGTACGGTCCGTCGTCTTCACGGTGGCCTGGATCTCGACGGCGTCGTCCGCGACCGACAAGTCCAGTTTCACACCCGACACCGACAACGGATGGCACAGCGGAATCAGATCCGGGGTGCGCTTGGCCCCCATGATCCCCGCGATGCGTGCGGTGGCGAGGGCGTCTCCCTTGGGAACCCCCTCGCCACGCAACAGTTCGACCACGCGTGGGGAGACGAGGACGCGGCCGCTGGCACGGGCGGTGCGGGCGGTCACGTCCTTGTCCGACACGTCCACCATGCGGGCCGCGCCCGCGTCGTCGATGTGCGTCAGTCGGTCCTGCGTACTCATGCTGTGCGGTGCTCCCGGTCCCGGCCTGTTGTGCGCGACACGGTACCGCCAACCGGCGCCGCTCAGCCGAGCAGGACCACCTCGACCTCGGTACCGGGCTCCACGCTCACCACGTCCTCGGGGACGACGATCAGCGCGTCGGCCTGCGCCAGGGCCGCGACCAGGTGCGATCCGGAGCCGCCCACCGGCGTCACCTCGCCGTCGGCGTACGCCCCGCGCAGGAACTGGCGGCGCCCCTTGGGCGAGCTCAGCGCCTCGTCCGCCTTCAGGACCGCCCTGGTGGTGGGCCGGTGCACGTCCGCCAGCCCCATCAGCGTGCGGATGGCGGGGCGGACGAACAGCTCGAAGGAGACGTATGACGACACCGGGTTGCCCGGCAGGGCGAGCAGCGGTGTGTGGTCGGGGCCGATGGAGCCGAAGCCCTGGGGCTTGCCGGGCTGCATGGCGAGCTTGCGGAAGTCCACCCCGCTGCCCGGCTCCTCCGCGTCGCCGACGTGCGACAGCGCCTCCTTGACCACGTCGTACGCGCCGACGCTCACCCCGCCCGTGGTGACCAGCAGGTCGGCGCGGATGAGCTGGTCCTCGATGGTGGTCCGCAGGGTCTCGGCGTCATCGACGACGGCGCCCACCCGGTAGGCGATGGCGCCCGCGTCCCGGGCGGCCGCGGCGAGGGCGAAGCTGTTGGAGTCGTAGATCTGGCCGCTGCCCAGTGCCTCGCCGGGCTGGACGAGTTCGCTGCCGGTGGACAGCACCACCACGCGCGGGCGCGGGCGGACCCGGACCGTGCCGCGGCCGATCGCGGCGAGCAGCGCGATCTGCGGCGGGCCGAGGACGGTGCCGGCCTCCAGGGCGCGGTCCCCGGCCTGCACGTCGCTGCCCGCGGCCCGCACGTGCGCGCGTTCCTGCGCCGGGCGGTACACGCGCACCTGGCCGGTGGCGCCCTCGGGGGCCAGGCTGCGGGCGCGCATCCCGCCGACCGGGCCCTCGCCGAGCCCGCCGTCGGTCCACTCCACGGGGACGACGGTCTCGGCGCCGGGCGGCAGCGGAGCGCCGGTCATGATGCGGGCGGCCTGTCCCGGACCGACAGGGGTCAGATGGGCCGCGCCCGCCGCGACGTCCCCGACGACGTCCAGGACGGCCGGGAACTCCTCGCCGGCGCCCGCGACGTCCGCGACCCGCACCGCGTACCCGTCCATGGAGCTGTTGTCGAACGGCGGCAGCGAGACCGGCACCGTGACGTCGTCGACCAGGACGCAGCCCTGGGCGTCGAGCAGTTGCAGCTCGATGGGGTCGAGGGGGCGGACGGTGGCGAGGATGTCCTCCAGGTGCTCCTCGACCGACCACAGGTGGTCCGGGCCGGCGGGGCTGGTCGCGGCGCTGCTCAACGTTGCTGCATCTCCTCGGCTACGTAACTGCGAAGCCAGGTCCGGAACTCCGGGCCCAGGTCTTCACGTTCGCACGCGAGCCTGACAATGGCACGCAGATAGTCGCCGCGGTCGCCGGTGTCATAGCGGCGGCCCTTGAAGACGACGCCGTGCACCGGGCCGCCGGCCTTCCCCGTGGCGGTAGCCACTGATCCCTCTGTCTCGGCCATCTGCTGGAGGGCGTCGGTCAGCTGGATCTCGCCGCCGCGGCCCGGCTCGGTCTTGCGCAGGATCTCGAAGACGTGCGGGTCGAGGACGTAACGGCCGATGACCGCGTAGTTCGACGGGGCGTCCGCCGCCTCCGGCTTCTCCACCAGGCCGGTCACCTTCACGACGTCGCCGTCCTCGGTGGCCTCGACGGCCGCGCACCCGTAGAGGTGGATCTGCTCGGGCGCGACCTCCATCAGCGCGATCACGCTGCCGCCGTGCAGCTCCTGGACCTCGATCATGCGCTGGAGGAGCGGGTCGCGCGGGTCGATCAGGTCGTCGCCGAGCAGGACGGCGAAGGGCTCGTGCCCGACGTGCGGGGCGGCGCACAGGACCGCGTGGCCCAGCCCCCTGGGGTCGCCCTGGCGCACGTAGTGCATGGTCGCGAGGTCGCTGGACTCCTGGACCTTGGCGAGCCGGCCGGCGTCACCCTTCTTCTGGAGAGCCGATTCCAGCTCGTAGTTCCGGTCGAAGTGGTCCTCCAGGGGACGCTTGTTGCGTCCGGTGATCATGAGGACGTCGTCGAGCCCCGCCGACACGGCCTCCTCGACCACGTACTGGATCGCGGGCTTGTCCACGACCGGCAGCATCTCCTTGGGAGTGGCTTTGGTGGCCGGCAGAAACCGGGTGCCGAGGCCTGCTGCGGGAATGACAGCCTTGCTGATCCTGGGGTGCGACTGAGTCATGCCCGCAACCTTATCCGGTGCCTTTGTGGGGAAACTGTGGCTCCGGTTGGTTGGCTCTCATTTGAGCCTATTGAGGAAAGCGCGGGTACGACCTGTGGACCAGGCAGGACGCGAGGGCGAGCCTGACAAGCGAATGTTGCGGCGAGAGTTCCTCACGGTGAGAGGCAGGTTGACGCCCGATGACGTGCGGGAGGCGGCCACCGCGCTGGCCGGGCGCGCCCTGGAGCTGCCGGAGCTGGCAGACGCGCGCGCGGTCGCGGCGTACGTCTCCGTGGGGAGTGAACCCGGCACGCTCGCGCTGCTCGACGCGTTGCGCGCGCGGGGCGTACGCGTGCTGCTGCCCGTGCTCCTGCCGGACAACGACCTCGACTGGGGCGTGTACGCCGGGGAGGGCTCCCTCGCGCGCGTGCAACACGGCGGGAGGATGGCGCTGTTGGAGCCCTCCGGCGAGCGGCTCGGCCCGGACGCCGTGACGGCCGCCGACGCCGTCCTGCTGCCCGGCCTGGCGGTGGACACGCGCGGGATGCGGCTGGGGCGCGGCGGAGGGTCGTACGACCGTGTGCTGGCCCGGCTGGAGCGCGCGGGCGCGGATCCCGCGCTGGTGGTGCTGCTGTACGACGCGGAGGTGGTCGAGCGCGTCCCGGAGGAGCCGCACGACCGGCCGGTGCACGCGGTGGTGACGCCGTCGGGCGTACGGCGCTTCCGGGACGCCCAGCGGGGAGCCGGATGAGAAATGGCCCTCCACGCGTGCGTGGAGGGCCATTTCAGCGGCTGGTTCAGCGACCGGTGCCGGTGCTCACGGCTTCAGCACGAGGGTGTCGCTGGTGCTGCCGTCGACCGCCTTGCCGGAGAACGACCACGGCAGCAGCTCGCCCTTGGCCCACTTGCCGGTCTGGTCGGTGTAGTGGGCGCTGTAGGCGTGTCCGGAGGCACCGCTGAGGTTGATCCACTTCGACTTGTCGAGGTCGTCGAGGTTGACCACCATCCGCATCGACGGCACCCAGACCACGCCGTAGCCGCCGGCCGCGTTCCAGCCGGTCGCGTTGACCGTCGCCTCGCCGCCGCTGAGCTTCCACGGGCCGCGGTTGAGGACGTACTTCAGGATGCCGGGACCGTCGGTGCCCAGGGTCTGGTTCTTCAGGAACAGGCGGTGCAGCCGGCCCCAGCTCCAGGTGTCGATGTCCTTGCCGAGCTTGGCGGTCAGCTCCCAGCGGGCGTCGACCATGGCGCGCTTGAACAGGTCGTCGCGGTTGTCGGCCTTGTTGCGGTCACCCACACCGGCCGGAGTCTTCCACCAGTCGCTCTTCGGCTTGTCCATGAGGGTGCGCACGACCTCGAACCAGCGGTCGCCGCCGTCCGGCTGCGCCTGGTCGGCGTCGCGCTCGCCGCACTCGCGCACCTTGGTGTCGTCGTCCACCGGGCCGGTCGAGTCGGTCTTGTCCACCCACAGGCACTGGCCCTTGACCCGCAGTTCCTTGGGCATCTTGTTGCCGAAGGCCAGCTTGAGGATGTTGCGCCAGACCGCGTTGAAGTAGGCGGCCGCCGCCGAGTCGGCGTCCTGGGTGTAGTCCCAGCCCTCCAGCAGCTTCTGGGCGTCGCGGACGTCCTTGTCGTCAAGGTTGATCTTCAGCAGCTTGGGCACCAGCAGCTTGGCGATCTCACTGCTGTTGTCCAGCTGCATCTGGCGCATGTCGTCGGTCGAGATCTTGCCGCCGCCCTTGATCTTCGACTCGATCAGATCGGTGATCCGCTGGCTGCGCGTGCCGTAACCCCAGTCCGTGGTGAGCGTGTAGGGGTACTTGTCCTTGTCGACCACGGCCTGGTTGGCGGTGACGATGTAGCCGCGCTTCGGGTCGAACTCGTAGGGCAGCTCGTCCTGCTTGACGTAGCCGGTCCACTTGTACTTCGAGTTCCAGCCCGGCGCCGGGATGGAGCCGTCGTCGCCCTCCGCGCGCGTGGGGATCTTGCCGGGCAGCGTGTAGCCGATGTGGTTCTTGGTGTCGGCGTAGACCAGGTTCTGCGAGGGCACGTCGAACAGCCCGGCCGCCGAGCGGAAGTCGCTCCAGTTCGCGGCCCTGTCCATGGCGAAGACGGCGTCCATGGAGGTGCCCGGCTGAAGGGCGGTCCACTTCAGGGCGATGCCGTAGCCGTCGCCGCGGTCGGGGGCCGCCGTGTTGACGGTGGCCTTCCGGCCGACCTTGACGAGTTCGTCGTCGCGGTCGGAGAGCAGGGGCATCCCGTCGTTGGTCTGCCGGACGACGATCTTCTTGGACGCGCCGCCGGCGACCTTGATGGTCTCCTCCCGGCTCGTGAAGGGCCGGACCTTGCCGTCGTACAGGTAGCCCTCGCCGCTGAGCTTCTCCAGGTAGAGGTCGGTGACGTCGACGCCGGAGTTGGTCATTCCCCATGCGATGTCGGCGTTGTGGCCGATTATCACGCCCGGCATGCCCGCGAAGGTGTAGCCGGTGACGTCGTACTGGCACTTGCTGGAGACCGTGCGGCAGTGCAGGCCCATCTGGTACCAGACGGAGGGCAGCGAGGCCGCCAGGTGCGGGTCGTTGGCCAGCAGCGGTTTGCCGCTGATGGTGTACTTCCCGGCGACCACCCAGGAGTTGGAGCCGATGCCCTGGCCGTTCACGCCGACGGCCGGGGGGACGTCGTCGAGGACGTTGTAGAGGCCCTCCAGTTGGCTCGTGACGCCCGAGCCGGACGAGGACGATCCGGAGGTCCCGGTCGTGCCCGTCGTGCCACCCGTGCCCGTGGTGCCGGTCGTGCCCGTGCTGCCGGTCGTGCCCGTGGTGCCGGCCGTACCGCTGCCCGTCGTACCGCTGCCCTGCTCGAACGTCTTGGTCAGCTCGTTGTACTGGCCCTCCTGGACGATCGCCTTGTTGCGGCTGTACGGGTAGTCCGGGTACAGGTCGGCGATCTGCTGGGGGCCGAGGCGGCTGGTCATCAGGGCGCGGTCGATCTCGTCCTGCATGTTGCCGCGCAGGTCCCAGGCCATCGCCTTCAGCCAGGAGACCGAGTCGACCGGGGTCCACTTCGCCGGCTTGTAGTCGTTGCTGAAGCCCAGGGCCGCGTACTCCAGGGAGATGTCCTCGCCGTCCTTGCCCTGGAGGTAGGCGTTGACCCCCTTGGCGTACGCCTGGAGGTACTTCTTCGCCCCGGCCGACAGCTTGGTGTCGTACTCCTTCTCGGCCACCCGGTCCCAGCCCAGGGTGCGCAGGAACTCGTCGTTCTTGACCTGGCTCTTGCCGAACATCTCCGACAGGCGCCCGGAGGTCATGTGGCGGCGCACGTCCATCTCGTAGAACCGGTCCTGCGCCTGGACGAAGCCCTGCGCCATGAAGAGGTCCTCGTCGGACGAGGCATAGATCTGCGGGATGCCGTAACCGTCCCGCTTCACGTCGACCGGCCCGGACAGGCCGTCGAGCGTGATGGATCCCTTGGTCTGCGGGAAGGAGGCGCGCACGGTGCTGATGGACCAGTAGGCCCCGTAGGCGATGCCTCCGACGATGGCCAGCACCAGTACGAGCACGATAAGACGGGCTTTGCGCCCCTTCTTCCTGCCGGACTTGCCGGGCTTGTCACCCGTTGAGGCGGTGGTATTGGGGGGCATCGCTGTCCTTGCTGTCCTAACGCGAGCGGCAGGCGGTACTGGAGTGCTGGAGCAACCATAGGCGCAGGGCCCGCCGCCCCTTGACGCGGTATCGGGTCCAGCCGCGGACGGACGTTCGATCTTGCCTTGTGGTTCGTCAAGAAATCGTCAAGAGTTAGGTAAGGTAACGAAGTAACTGCCGAAGTCGACCGGAAGACTTGCCGGGAACCCGTCTTCCGGATCACCGGGAACCCGCCTTCCGGATCAAACCGGATCAAAAGGGAGGAACCGCCCCTGTCCGTTCACCACCTCGACCAGCTCCTGCTCGTCTGCTCCGTCGTCCTGCTCGTCGCCGTCGCGGCGGTCCGGATCTCCTCGCGCAGCGGGCTCCCCAGCCTGCTCGTGTACCTGGGGATCGGCGTCCTCATGGGCCAGGACGGCCTCGGGAACGTCCACTTCAACAACGCCGAACTGACCCAGGTCATCGGCTACGCGGCCCTGGTCGTGATCCTGGCCGAGGGCGGTCTGGGCACCAAGTGGAAAGAGATCCGGCCGGTCCTGCCGGCCGCCTCCACCCTGGCGCTGGCCGGGGTCGCGGTGAGCGTCGGCGTGACAGCCGCGGGGGCGCACTACCTGGTCGGACTGGGGTGGCGGCAGGCGCTCATCATCGGGGCGGTGGTGTCCTCCACGGACGCGGCGGCGGTCTTCTCGGTGCTGCGGAGGATCCCGCTGCCCGCGCGCGTGGCGGGCACCCTGGAGGCGGAGTCCGGATTCAACGACGCCCCGGTGGTCATCCTGGTCGTCGCCTTCTCCACGGCCGGCCCGGTCGAGCACTGGTACGTGCTCGTGGGCGAGATAATCCTGGAGCTGGCCATCGGCGCGGCCATCGGCCTCGCGGTGGGCTGGCTGGGCGCCTGGGGCCTCAGGCACGTGGCACTGCCCGCCTCCGGCCTCTACCCGATCGCAGTGATGGCGATCGCGGTCACGGCGTACGCCGTCGGCGCCCTGGCCCACGGCAGCGGCTTCCTCGCCGTCTATCTCGCCTCCATGCTGCTGGGCAACGCCCGGCTCCCGCACTGGCCCGCCACGCGCGGCTTCGCCGAAGGGCTCGGCTGGATCGCCCAGATCGGCATGTTCGTCCTGCTCGGCCTGCTCGTCACCCCGCACGAACTGGGCGACGACATCTGGCCCGCCCTGGTCATCGGCATGGCACTGACCATGGTGGCGCGCCCGCTGAGCGTGGTGCTCAGCCTGGCGCCGTTCCGGGTGCCGTGGCCGGAGCAGGCCCTGATGTCCTGGGCCGGGCTGCGCGGCGCGGTGCCCATCATCCTGGCGACGATCCCCATGGTGAACGGCGTCGACACCAGCCACCGCATCTTCAACATCGTCTTCGTACTGGTCGTCGTGTACACCCTCATCCAGGGGCCGACGCTGCCCTGGCTGGCACGCGCGCTGCGGCTGGGCGACGGCACGGAGGCCGCCGACCTGGGGATCGAGTCGGCCCCTCTGGAGCGGCTGCGCGGCCACCTGCTCTCGGTGGAGGTCCCCGAGGGCTCGCGGATGCACGGTGTCGAGGTGAACGAGCTGCGACTGCCGGCCGGGGCCGCCGTGACCCTCGTCGTCCGCGAGGGAAAATCGTTTGTTCCGCTGCCGACCACGGTGCTGCGGCACGGGGACGAACTCCTCGTGGTCGCCACCGACCCGGTCCGGGACGCCGCGGAACGGCGCCTGCGCGCGGTCGGCAGGGGCGGCAAGCTGGCCGGGTGGCTGGGGACGAACGGCACAAACCCCAGGTGAACACGGGTTGTCGTGCTCTGCTTCACAGCCGTACCCCGCTTGATCCCTGTAAGATGAAGGTCGTAGAACCCTGATCGAACCAACTCTGTCTGACGCAGAGCTGGCGCGACCGTATGGCGGCCGGGCGCTCCCGCAGTGAGTGCCGGTATCTACCGCAGTTCCGCGCATGAGGACAGCTCTCGGCGCCCCCTGAACGGATGAGGGGTCGCGCTACCAGGCGGCAGAAAGGCACGGGCCGTGGAGTCCACGGTCACCACCGAGCGCCCCGGATACGGACAGCTCCTGCGCACCCGCGGCGTCTGGACGTTCCTGCTCCCCGGCTTCGCGGCGCGCCAGCCGTTCGCGATGCTCACCATCTCCATCGTGCTGCTCGTGCAGCACACCACCGGCTCCTACGGCGCGGCAGGCGCCGCCGCGGCCGCCACCGGCGTCTCCATGGCGCTGTTCGCGCCCTACAGCGGCCGCCTCGCCGACCGCTACGGCCAGCGCGCGGTGCTGGTACCCGGTGTCCTCGTGCACACGCTGTCGGGACTGGCCCTGACGGCACTCGCACTGGCCCACGCACCGCTGTGGGTCCTGTTCGCGGCGGCCGTGCCGACCGGCGCCTCGGTGCCGCAGATCGGCCCGATGGTGCGCGCCCGCTGGGGCGTGAAGCTCTCGGACTCGCGGCTGCTGACC
This sequence comes from Streptomyces sp. NPDC054834, assembly GCF_053611185.1. Taxonomy (NCBI): domain Bacteria; kingdom Bacillati; phylum Actinomycetota; class Actinomycetes; order Kitasatosporales; family Streptomycetaceae; genus Streptomyces; species Streptomyces sp. NPDC054834. Next base: position 129,426 of record NZ_JBSGZV010000001.1, read on the forward strand.
ACCGCGGCGGCCTTCGAGTCCGTCACGGACGAGCTGACCTTCGTCGTCGGCCCGCTGCTGGCGACCGCCCTGTGCACCGCCCTGGACCCAGCGGCGGGCCTGGTCACCGAGGCGACGCTGACGCTGGTCGGCGGTCTGCTGTTCGCCGCGCAGAAGAGCACCCAGCCTGCTGTGGGCGCCGACGCCGGGCACGCGCGCGTGAAGCGCGCCTCCGCGCTGCGCGTTCCCGGTGTGCGCGTGCTGGTGGTTACCTTCCTCGGCATCGGATCGGTGTTCGGCGGCATGCAGGTCGGACTGGCCGCGTTCACCGAGTCGATCGGCGAGCCCGGTCTGAACGGCGTCCTGTACGGCACCTTCGCCGCGGGCAACATGCTCTCCGGCCTCGTCTGCGGCGCCATCGCCTGGAAGATCGCCCCGCAGCGGCGCCTCGTTCTCGGCTACGCGGCTCTGGCGCTGACCGCGTCCGCCCTCTGGACGGCCCACTCCGTGCTCGTCCTCGCCGGACTCGGCCTGCTGGTCGGCATGTGCATCGCGCCCTCCCTGATCACCGGCTACACCCTGGTCGAGGACCTGGTCCCCGCGGGGGCCCGCACCGAGGCCTTCACCTGGCTGACCGGCGCGGTGGCGCTCGGCCAGGCGGCCGCCGTCACCGTCGCCGGACAGCTGGAGGACCGCCTCTGGGACGGCGCCGGTTTCCTGGTCCCGGCGGCCGGTACCCTGCTGGCCCTGGCGACCCTGGTGGCCCTGCGGTCGCTGCTCGCCTCCCGGCCCCATACCCGCACCGTCGCACGTGGCGTCGGTCACCGCTTGCCGGTGACGGTGGACTGATCCCCCGGAATACGTCACTATGGATCGTCGTTAGCACTCATCGAGTGAGAGTGCCAGGAGGAAGACAGTGCCCACCTACCAGTACCAGTGCACCGAGTGCGGCGAGGGCCTCGAGGCGGTGCAGAAGTTCACCGACGACGCCCTGACCGAGTGCCCCAATTGTGGTGGCCGCCTGAAGAAGGTGTTCTCGGCGGTCGGCATTGTCTTCAAGGGCTCCGGCTTCTACCGGAACGACAGCCGCGGCTCGTCGTCGAGCAGCAGCCCGGCCTCGAAGTCGCCGAGCTCGTCCTCGTCGAGCACCTCGAGCTCTTCGTCCTCGGCGTCGTCCTCGTCGAGCGACTCGGGCTCCTCGTCCTCGAGCTCCGCCAGCAGCTCCGCCGCCTGACCATTTCCTTACGGGACCCTGCCGTCGTAGGACGGCGGGGTCTTCGGCGTCTGCGGGGGCGGCTAGTGTGCTGCTCATGGCGAACGCAGAGATCGGTGTAATCGGCGGCTCCGGCTTCTACTCGTTCCTCGAGGACGTGACCGAGATCCAGGTGGACACCCCGTATGGGGCGCCCAGCGACTCCCTCTTCCTCGGCGAGGTCGCCGGCCGGCGGGTCGCCTTCCTGCCCCGGCACGGCCGCGGGCACCACCTGCCGCCGCACCGCATCAACTACCGCGCCAACCTCTGGGCGTTGCGGTCCGTCGGTGTCCGCCAGGTCCTCGGCCCCTGCGCGGTGGGCGGCCTGCGCCCCGAGTACGGGCCCGGCACGCTGCTGGTCCCGGACCAGCTGGTGGACCGTACGAAGTCCCGGGCGAACTCCTACTTCGACGGGCTGCCGCTGCCGGACGGCACCATCCCGAACGTCGTACACGTGTCGCTGGCCGACCCCTACTGCCCCACCGGGCGGGCCACCGCACTGAAGGCGGCGCGTGGGCGGGACTGGGAGCCCGTGGACGGCGGCACGCTGGTCGTGATCGAGGGCCCGCGCTTCTCGACCCGTGCGGAATCGTTGTGGCACCAGGCGCAGGGCTGGTCGGTGGTCGGCATGACCGGCCATCCCGAGGCCGCGCTCGCCCGTGAGCTCGAGCTCTGCTACACCTCGCTGAACCTGGTCACCGACCTCGATGCGGGCGCGGAGACCGGCGAGGGCGTCTCGCACGAGGAGGTGCTGCGGGTGTTCTCGGCCAACGTGGAGCGGCTGCGCGGCGTGCTGTTCGACGCGGTGGCGGCCCTGCCGGAGACTGCGGGGCGGGACTGCCTGTGCGTGAACGCGCTGGGCGGGATGGATCCGGGGTTCGTGCTGCCGTAGTGCGGTGGGCCGCGGTGGCGGAAGTGCCGCGGAAGCGGAAGCGCCGCGGTAGCGGAAGTGCGCGTTCGGGTGGGCGGGTTTTCCACAACCCGCCGGTCGTCCACCGGCTCCGGCGGACTTCGGCGCGAGGCCTCATCGTGGGATCGCAAGCCGATTCCTCGTCTCCTCGCCGCAGGTGGTGGTCCTCGTGCACATGCCTCCCTCGCCCTCCTTTCCCCCACCCTCCTTTCCTTCGCCGTCCCACCCTTCGCCGTCGTTCGCCTCTCCGCGCCCGCCGGGCACCGACGCCCCCGCCCCGTGCGAGGTGCCGCACTTCGCGCCGGTGCGGGTGCGCGGCGGGCGGTACCAACTACAGCGCCTGGTGCGGCACCGCAGGCGGGCCCTGGCGGTCGGTCTCGCCGTGACCGCGGCGGCGCTCGTGGCGGCGGGACCGCGCGCCGCGCCGGAGCCGGATCGCGGTGGGCGGGCGCGCGGGCATCCGGTGGCGGGTCCGGTACGACGGCAGCCCACGGCCGAGTTGGTGACGGCGCCGGTCCGGATCGCCGACGCGGCCACCGTGCGGCTGCTGCGGCCAGGCGACCGCGTCGACGTCATCGCCGCCGAGGACCCGGCCGCGGGCGGCGACGCCCGGGTGGTCGCGCGCGGTGCGCGGGTGACGAAGGTGCCGCGCGCCCTGGACGGCGCCGCCGAGAGCGGGGCGCTGGTCGTGCTGGCGGTGCCGCGCCCCACCGCGGCGCGGCTGGTCGGCGCGAGCGCGACGGCACGGCTGGCGGTGACGCTGTGCTGAGCCTCTCACCCGGGCCACCTCGCTGGACAGGGGGACCTCGTCGTGCCGTAGGTTGCGGAGCGCTTTGTTCCACACCCAGTGCACGCGAAGAGAGGCCCCGAGGTGAGCGAGAAGAAGGAACCGGGCGTCTGGCAGGGCTTCAAGGCCTTCCTGATGCGCGGCAACGTCGTCGATCTGGCGGTCGCGGTGGTCATCGGCGCCGCCTTCACGAACATCGTCAACTCGGTGGTGAAGGGGATCATCAACCCACTGGTCGGCACGGTCGGTACGCAGAACCTGGACAACTACAGCTCGTGCCTGAGCTCGTCGTGCAAGGGCACCCACGGCATCCAGCTGATGTGGGGATCCGTCCTGGGCGCCACGCTCACCTTCGTGATCACCGGTGCGGTGGTGTACTTCCTGATGGTTCTGCCGATGTCCAGGTACCTGGCCCGGATAGAGGCCCGCAGGAAGGCGCGGGAGGGCACGAAGGAGGTCGTGGCGGTGACCGAGCTGGAGGTGCTCGAGGAGATCCGCGACCTCCTGGCGGCCCAGCGCGCCTCGGGCCCCGGCCAGCGGTAGCGGGGCGCCCGGCTCCGGGGCAGTGGGGCGGGCTCAGAGGTGGTGGGGCGGCTTCTCGTCGAGGAAGCGCTTGAGGTCGCCCGCACTGTCCGACTCGGTCCGCTCGCCCCATCCGTGGTCGGTGTCGTCCGAGGACTGCTGGTCCAGCGGGTCGTCGAAGAACAGCGGGGGCTTCGGCTCGCGGGGCTCGGGGGTGGGGGCGGTGCTCATGCCCTCAAGGGTACGGGCCTCCCCGGGCGTCCCGGCCCGGGCAGACTGCCCGCATGACAGTTGACGCATTGACGGACGTCACGGGACTGCGGGTGGGACACGCGACCCGGGCCGGCGACGGCCGGCTCACCGGTACGACGGTCGTGCTCGCGCCCGAGGGCGGGGTGGTCGCCGCGGTCGACGTGCGCGGTGGCGGCCCCGGCACCAAGGAGACCGACGCTCTCGATCCCCGCAACGTGGTGCGGAAGGTCGAGGCGATCGTGCTGACCGGCGGGAGCGCGTACGGACTCGACGCGGCATCGGGGGTGATGGCCTGGCTGGAGGAGCAGCGGCGCGGGGTGCGCGTCGGCGCGGATCCGGCGCACGTCGTGCCGGTGGTGCCCGCCGCCTGTGTCTTCGACCTGGGCCGGGGCGGGGACTTCCGGGCCCGGCCGGACGCGGCCACCGGGCGGGCGGCGGTCGAGGCGGCCGCGGCGAGCACGCTCGGGGCACCGGTCCCTCAGGGTTGTGTGGGCGCCGGTACAGGTGCCGTGGTGGGCGCGCTGAAGGGCGGAGTCGGCACCGCTGGCACGGTGCTGGATACGGGGATCACGGTGGCCGCGCTGGTGGTGGTCAACGCCGCCGGGTCGGCGGTGGATCCGGAAACGGGGGTGCTGTACGGGGAGTTGGCCGGGGGCCGGGTGGTGTACCCAGAGGCACGGCTCCACGAGGCCGCGCGCCGGCGCATCGCCGAGTCCGCTGCACGCAACGCGCTTCCGCCGCTCAACACCACGCTCGCGGTGGTCGCCACCGACGCGGACCTGTCGAAGGCGCAGGCGCAGAAGCTGGCCGGCACCGCCCACGACGGCATCGCCCGTGCCGTCCGGCCGGTCCATCTGCTCAACGACGGTGACACGGTGTTCGCCCTGGCCACGGGTGCCCGCCCGCTCGCCGACCCCGACGACGACCCGCTCGCGCTGAACGCCGTCCTCGCGGCCGGCGCGGACCTGGTGACCCGCGCGATCGTCCGAGCCGTACGCGCCGCCGAGCCGGTGGACGGACCGGGCGGGGCGTGGCCGTCGTACGAGGAGCTGTACGGGGCCGACAGCGGCAGGCCGTAGATCCCCGGGCCGCTTCGATTGTCCTGGTTCTGTCACGTGGTGACCTTCAACGCGAACGGGGGGAACCCCAACCAAGCCCGGCTGCCTCTTCGTTCACGCACTGGAGCGGATCACGCACATCACACGAACCTGGAGCAGCCCGTGACAACGCCGAACATTGCAGCGCGGCGCGCACTGGTGGCCTGTGCCGCCCTGATGGTCGGCGCCCTCACCCTCACCGCGTGCGGCGGCGACGCCAGCGCCGACAACAACGACGGCAAGGGCGGCAAGACCTCCGCGAAGACGTCCACCGCGAAGATCGTCATCTCGGCGAAGGACGGCTCGACCAGCGCGTCCATCAACGCCACCGGCGTGAAGGTCAGCGACGGCAAGCTGACCGACGTGAAGATGACCGTGGCGGGGTCGGGGCAGGCAGTGCCGGGCGCGATATCCGGCGACGGCACGAGCTGGAAGCCCGAGGCGCAGCTGGAGCGTGGGACGAAGTACCAGATATCGGCGACCGCGAAGGACGGGAACGGGCGCACGGCCGCCGCCAACTCCATCTTCACCACGGTCACGACCTCGAACAGCTTCATCGGGACCTACACGCCGGACAACGGCAGCACGGTGGGTGTCGGGATGCCGGTGTCCTTCACCTTCGACAAGGCCATCACCGACAAGAAGGCCGTCCAGTCGCACATCACCGTCTCCTCCAGCAGCGGGCAGCAGGTGGTCGGGCACTGGTTCGGGGCGCAGCGGCTCGACTTCCGGCCCCAGGAGTACTGGAAGGCCGGTTCCAAGGTCACGATGAAGATCGACCTGGACGGCGTCCAGGGCGCGAGCGGCGTCTACGGGGTGCAGAAGAAGACGGTGACCTTCACCGTCGGGCGTTCGCAGGTCTCGACCGTCGACGTCAACACGGAGACCATGACCGTGGTCCGTGACGGCAAGACCTTGAAGTCGGTCCCGATCTCGGCGGGCAGCCCGGAGCACACCACGTACAACGGCCAGATGGTGATCTCCGAGAAGTTCGTGCAGACCCGCATGAACGGCTCGACGGTCGGCTTCGGCGGCGAGTACGACATCCCGGACGTGCCGCACGCGATGCGCCTGACCCAGTCCGGCACCTTCGTCCACGGCAACTACTGGTACAACAAGGGCAACCCGCCCTTCGGGCGCGAGGGCACCAGCCACGGCTGTGTGGGGCTCGCGGACGTGCAGGGCGCCCAGGGCGACACCACCGCCAAGTGGTTCTACGACAACTCCCTCATCGGCGACGTCGTGGTCGTCAAGAACTCCCCGGACAAGACGGTCGCCCCGGACAACGGGCTCAACGGCTGGAACATGTCCTGGAGCGAGTGGACCGCGGGAAGTGGCGCCTGACCGGCGGTTTCTGACGGAAGTTCGGGCCGTGCGGGAACATTCCGCGCGGCCCGCGCGTTTTCCGGGCACACGTTTTCTCGGTTCCCGGACATGATGTCCGACCGAGGGGCTACGGTATGCACCCACAAGGTGACATGCAGCAACGCCGGGAGAAGCCTTGAGCGTTCCGTACGAGACAGCAGCGTACGAACCAGCCGAGTCGCCCGAGTCTCCGGAGGAGCACCTCGCGCGGCTTCTCGGCCGTGCCCTGAACTCCTTCGAGCTGCCCGACGAGGTCATACGGCAGCTGGACTGCCCGCTGGCGCACGACGGCTCGCTGCACTCCGCCCACCACAGCGCGGGGCTGCACCGCGAGACGTACCGGCACACCTGGCTGCTCGCCGACGGTTCGGCGGTCACGCTGTGGGAGCTGGTGCACAACACCGCGCCGGGCAGCGAGCCGCAGCACGAGGTGTATGTGGACGAGGAGGAGCTGCGCGCCGCCACGGCCCGGCTGCCGCTGCCGGCGGACGCGCCGGACTTCGAGCTGCCGGTGCTGACCCAGCTGTCACCGCTCCCCGAGCCCCGGCATGTGTACGCCCCGGACGCCTCGGCGGACCACGCGCGCCGGCTGCTGCGCCGCGCGGAGAACCCGGACCGGCCGGACGCCGAGACGGCGGCGCTGCTGGCGACGGCGTTCGCGCACCAGATCACGCAGGCCTTCGGCCGCCCGGGCCGGGCCGGCCGGGGCGCGTTGAGCTTCTCGCTCTACGAGCACGCCTTCCTGCTGCACGACGGCAAGGAGCTCTCCCTCTGGGAGGTCGAGCACACGGCCACGCCCGACGGGCGCCATATGTGCGAGGTGTACGTGTCGGAGGACGCGGCCCGCGACGCCATGGAGCGCCGGGCGGCTCAGCAGGCCTGAGCCGAGTCCGCCGGAGCTCTTCGTCTCAGGGCCGGTCCAACCGCCGTACCAGACCTGCGAAGGCGTCCTTTTCCGCCGGGGTCAGTTCCACGGTCTCCAGTTCGGGGGCGGCCTGCCGCTGGTGGGGGAGGCCGGGAAGGTCCGGGAGAACGCTCGGTGGCCGGTGGGTGCGCCGTGCGGCGGCCTGGAAGCGGCGGCGGCGCAGGATGCCCGTCACGACGGTCAGCCAGGCGGCGGTCACCAGGGCGAGGAGGATCACCGCCACCGGCTGGAGGATCGAGACGTGCGCAGGCATACGCCCCAGTACACACCACGGTCCGGGACTTTGGTCCCGGACCGTGACGTATCTCGCAGGTGCCGTGAACAACTCACAGCGCCCTAATAGGACAAGGCGTGCCGGCCCGTCAGGCGGCGACCGGCTGCTTCCGCTCCGCCGCCGCGGCGGCCGCGCCCGTCGCCGCCCCGTTGCCCGCGGCCTCCGGGGCCTGCTTGCGCATGCCCTTGAGGACGACCACCAGCGCCGTGGTGACGCACACGCCTGCCGCGATGGCGATCAGGTAGAGGAACGGGTTGCCGATCAGCGGGACCACGAAGATGCCGCCGTGCGGGGCGCGCAGCGTGGCGCCGAAGGCCATCGACAGGGCGCCGGTGACCGCGCCGCCGACCATCGAGGACGGGATGACGCGCAGCGGGTCCGCCGCGGCGAACGGGATCGCGCCCTCCGAGATGAAGGAGGCGCCCAGCACCCAGGCGGCCTTGCCGTTCTCCCGCTCGGTCTGCGTGAAGAGCTTGCCGCGCACGGTCGTGGCCAGGGCCATCGCCAGCGGCGGGACCATACCGGCCGCCATGACCGCCGCCATGATCTTCATCGCGGAGTCACTGGGGTTGGAGACCGCGATACCAGCCGTGGCGAAGGTGTAGGCGACCTTGTTGACCGGACCGCCGAGGTCGAAGCACATCATCAGGCCGAGCAGGGCGCCGAGCAGCAGCGCGTTGGCGCCGGAGAGGCCGTTGAGCCAGTCGGTCATGCCCTTCTGCGCGGACGCGATGGGCTTGCCGATGACCACGAACATCAGGAACCCGACGATCGCCGAGGAGATCAGCGGGATCACCACCACCGGCATGATGCCGCGCAGCGCCGCCGGGATTTTGATCTTCTGGATGGCCATCACCACGCCACCGGCGATCAGACCGGCCGCCAGACCGCCGAGGAAGCCCGCGTTGATCGTGGAGGCGATCATGCCGCCCACGAAACCGGGGACCAGACCGGGCCGGTCCGCCATGCCGTAGGCGATGTAGCCCGCCAGGACCGGGACGAGGAAGCCGAAGGACACCACGCCGATCTGGAACATCAGCGCGGCCCAGCTGTCCGCCTGGGTCCACACGAAGTGGTCCATGACCGACGGTGCCTTGTTGACCGTGTAACCGCCGATCGCGAAGCCCAGGGCGATCAGCAGACCGCCCGCCGCGACGAACGGCACCATGTAACTGACGCCGGACATCAGCCACTTGCGCAGCTTGGTGCCGTATCCCTCGGTGGCGTCACCGGTCCGCTCGACCGGCGTACCGGCCGCCGCACCCGCCGTGACCTCGCCGCGCTCCGCCTTGCCGCGGACCTCGGTGATCAGTTCGCCGGGCCGGTTGATGCCCGCCTTCACGCCGACGTCGACGGTCGGCTTCCCGGCGAAGCGGTCCTTCTCGCGCACCGGCACGTCGTGGGCGAAGATCACGCCGTCCGCCGCCGCGATCACCGCCGGGTCGAGCCGGGTGAAACCGGCCGAGCCCTGCGTCTCGACGACGACCTCGACGCCCGCCTCACTCCCCGCGGTCTCCAGCGACTCGGCCGCCATGTAGGTGTGGGCGATGCCGGTCGGGCAGGAGGTGACAGCGACGATACGGAACGGCCGCTCCGTCTCGGCGGGGGCCGCGCTGCCCGCTGCGGCGTCGGCGGAGGCCGCCGCCGACGCCGCAGCGGAGTCTTCGGAACCGGCCGCTGCGGCGGTGTCGGCCGCCTCGTCCGCCGCCTCGTCGCCCCGGATCAGCGCGGCAGCCGCGGTGGCGTCGCCCACCGAGCGCAGCGCGGAGGTGAACTCGGCGTTCATCAGCTGCCGGGCCAGCGAGGACAGGATCGTCAGGTGGGCGTCGTCGGCACCGGCCGGCGCGGCGATCAGGAAGATCAGGTCGGCGGGGCCGTCGGGGGCGCCGAAGTCGATCCCGGCCGCACTGCGCCCGAAGGCGAGGGTCGGCTCGGTGACGTGCTCGCTGCGGCAGTGCGGGATGCCGATGCCGCCGTCGAGGCCGGTCGGCATCTGCGCCTCGCGGGCGGCCACATCCGCGAGGAAGCCCTCGAGGTCGGTCACCCGGCCAAGGGCCACCATGCGCTCGGCGAGGGCGCGCGCCGCCGCTTCTTTGGTGTCGGCGGACAGGTCGAGGTCGACCAGGTCCGCGGTGATCATCTCGCTCATCGCGGGCTCCTTCGCACGCGTATCGCCCGGGGGGTGGGGTGGGCGGGGGTGGGGACGGGGGTGCTGTGAGGGGAGGAGGTTCCGGGTGCGGAGGCGGGACCGGGGAAGCCCCGCCTCCGCGGGCCGGCGGAGCGGCTCAGGGTGCCCCGCCGGCCGGCGGTCGCGGCGAGTAACGAAAGACCTCGCCGCTTCATGGGGAACCGTTTCAGCGCGGACGTCGCATGCAGCGGGCATGTCGCGTTCAGCGGGGACGCCGTACTCAGCACGGTCATCGCGCTCATCGCGCTCGTCATGCTCGTCGCGCTCGCGCTCGGCACGGCAATCGTACGCACGTTCATGACACCGGCTCCGTCAGCTCGCGGTCCACCGGGACCTCCCTCGTGACCGTCACCGCCGCCGGGTCCAGGTCGGCCGGGGTCGGCATCACACTGCCGGGCAGCTGGACGGCAGCCGCGCCGTGCGCGACGGCGGAGGCGAGCGCCTCGGGGCCGCTGCCACCGGCGATCAGGAAACCGGCGAGCGAGGAGTCGCCGGCGCCCACATTGCTGCGTACCGCGTCTACCCGCGCGCAGGCGAACCAGGCACCCGTGCCGTCCACCAGCAGCTGACCGTCGGCGCCCAGGCTCGCGAGCACGGCCCGCGCACCCTTCTCACGCAGCTCCTCGGCCGCCTTCACCGCGTCGCCCACGGTCGCCAGGGGACGCCCTACGGCCTCCGCCAGCTCCTCGGCGTTCGGCTTCACCACGTCCGGGCGTTCCCGCAGGGCCTCCAGGAGCGCGGGTCCGGAGGTGTCCAGGGCGATGCGCTTGCCGGCGGCGTGCGCCCGCGCGACCAGATCGGCGTACCAGGCGGGGGCGAGGCCGCGCGGCAGGCTGCCGCAGCATGCGATCCAGTCGGCGTCGCCGGACTGCGCGCGGACCGTGTCCAGCAGTAGTTCCTGCTCCTCCGGGGACAGCTCCGGACCGGGCGCGTTGATCTTCGTCAGCACCCCGTCCGCCTCGGCGAGCGCGATGTTGGAGCGGGTGGCCCCGGCGACCGGGACCGGCGCGACCTCGATGCCCTGCGCGTCCAGCAGATCCGCGACGAGCGCGCCCGGCGCACCGCCCAGGGGCAGCACGGCGACCGTGCGCTGCCCGGCGGCCGCGACGGCCCGCGAGACGTTGACGCCCTTGCCGCCGGGGTCCATGCGTTCGCCGGTGGCGCGGATGACCTCTCCGCGGTCCAGCGAGGGGACCTCGTACGTACGGTCGAGGGAGGGGTTCGGGGTGACGGTGAGGATCATGCGCGCACTACTTCCGTGCCGCCACGCTCGATGGCGACGGCGTCTTCGGGGCTCAGCCCGCTGTCGGTGATCAGCAGGTCCACATCGCTCAGGTCACCGAAGCGGGCGAAGTGCTCCTGGCCGTGCTTGGTGGCGTCGGCGAGCAGCACCACCCGGCGGGCGGCGGCGAGGGCCGCCCGCTTCACCGCGGCCTCGGCGAGGTCGGGGGTGGTCAGACCGTGCTCGGCGGAGAAGCCGTTGGCGGCGACGAACAGGACGTCGGCGCGGATCTCGCCGTACGCGCGCAGAGCCCAGGCGTCCACGGCGGCACGCGTACGGTGCCGTACGCGCCCCCCGACCAGGTGGAGCTGGATGCCCGGGTGGTCGGCGAGGCGGGCCGCGATCGGCAGGGAGTGCGTGACGACGGTGAGCTGCGCCTCCAGCGGGATGGCCCCGGCCAGGCCGGCGACCGTCGTGCCGGCGTCGAGGATCAGCGTGCCCTCGGTCGGCAGTTCGGCGAGGGCCGCCTTGGCGATGCGTTCCTTCTCGTCGGCGGCCGTGCCCTCGCGTTCGGCGAGGTCCGGCTCGAAGTCGAGGCGGCCGGCCGGGATGGCTCCGCCGTGCACCCGGCGGAGCAGGCCGGCGCGGTCCAGCGCCTTCAGGTCGCGGCGGATCGTCTCCGCCGTCACCTGGAACTCCTCGGCGAGAGAGATCACGTCCACCCGGCCGCCGTCACGGGCGAGCCGGAGGATCTCCTGCTGCCGTTCCGGTGCGTACATGTCCGTTCACCTCCGACTCATGCCCGAACGTGTGGTTTCACCAGTGAGGCTACGTCCGGATTTCCGGAAAGTAAACAGGTTCGGACCTCATTCGGGCATGAACGGACTTCTGGCTCCCGGACGGACACGTGGTAGGGCCCGGCGTCTGCGCAGACGCCGGGCCCTTTCCTCGGGAGGACTCAGAGGACTCAGAACACTCAGAACTCAGAGAACTCAGAGAACTCGGAGCACTCGGAGCACTCGGAGCACTCAGGAGACGAGCTCCCGCTCCCTCTCCTCCACCGGGCGCGGAGACTCCCCGCCCTCCACGTGCTGCGCCGGCCGCTTGGGCAGGGCGAACATCAGCAGGAAGATCACGCCCATCACCGCGGCCACCCAGCCCAGCGCGTGCTGGAAGGCGTCCACGAACGCCGGGCCCACCTGCGGCGGGGTCAGGTCGTCGCCGATCGAGCCGAAGAAGACCACCGACACCAGCCCCAGCCCGAGGGCGTTGCCCATCTGCTGCACGGTGTTGATCAGCCCGGACGCCGACCCCGCGTGCTCGCGCGGCACCTCGGAGAGCACCGCGTCCGTCAGCGGCGCCACGATCAGACCCATGCCGACGCCCATGACCACCAGCGGGAGCGCCATCTGCCAGGAGGCGATGCCCTGGCCGTACCGGTGGGCCTCCCCGATGTAGATCAGGACGCCGAGACCCATCAGCAGCGCGCCGGCCTGGAGCACCTTGCGGCCGAAGCGGGGCACCAGCTTCTGCACGGAGATCCCGGCCGCCGTGGAGACCGCGATCGAGAAGGGCACCCCGGTCAGCCCGGCCCGCAGCGGGCTCCAGCCCAGACCGAACTGCATGTACAGCGTCCACACCAGGAAGAACACGCCGAGCCCGACCCCGAAGACGGTCTGCACCGCGATGCCCGCCGCGAAGCTCTTCACCTTGAACAGCGACAGTTCGACCAGCGGCGAGCCGTCCCGCGCGCTCTTGCGCCGCTCGTACGCCACCAGCGCCACGAAGACCCCGACCGCACCGGCCATCGACACGTACCCCCACAGCGGCCAGCCCAGCTCACGGCCCCGGGTGAGCGGATACAGCAGCATCAGCAGCCCCAGCGTCACCAGCGCGACGCCGACCAGGTCCAGCTTCAGCGCCCTGGGGGCCTTCGACTCGGTGATGAAACGGCGGCCGAGGAGGAAGGCGACGACGCCGACCGGCAGGTTGATCAGGAAGATGGGCCGCCATTCGAGACCGAACAGGTTCCACTCCGTCAGCAGCGCGCCCAGCAGCGGGCCGGAGACCGCGCCCAAGCCGACGATCGCGCCGAACAGTCCGAAGACCTTGCCCCGCTCGTGCGCCGGGAAGGTGGCGTGCACGATCGACAGCACCTGCGGCACCATCATCGCCGCCATCGCGCCCTGCGCGATCCGGGAGGCGACCAGCATCTCCGGGTTCGCGGCGAAGCCGCACAGCGCCGACGCGAGCGTGAAGCCGCCGATGCCGACGAGGAACAGCCGCTTGCGGCCGTGGATGTCGCCGAGCCGCCCGCCGGTGATCAAGCCCGCGGCGAAGGCCAGGGCGTAACCGGCGGTGATCCACTGGATCTGGCTGAAGGACGCGCCGGCGTCCCGCTTTATGGAGGGGATCGCGATGTTGACGATCGTGACGTCGACCAGGTCCATGAAGGCGGCGGTCATCACGATCGCGAGGGCGAACCAGCGACGGCGGTCGGCCACCGCCTGCCGGGCGGTGCTGAGGGTCTCGGTGGAGGTCATGCATCGAAGGTAGACGCCGAGTAGGTCAGACCATGTCCTACTTCTGCGGCATCCTGAGACGCATGACGACGGACACCCCCGCCCGGCTGCTCCAGCTCCTCTCCCTCCTCCAGACGCCCCGCGAATGGCCCGGCGGCGAGCTCGCCGACCGGCTCGGGGTGTCCCGCCGGACCGTGCGCCGCGACGTCGACCGGCTGCGCGAACTGGGCTATCCGGTGCAGGCGACCATGGGCGCCGACGGCGGGTACCGGCTGGTCGCGGGCAAGGCGATGCCGCCGCTGGTGCTGGACGACGAGGAGGCGGTGGCCATCGCGGTGGGGCTGCGGGCCGGCGCCGGGCACGCGGTCGCCGGCGTGGACGAGGCGTCCGTACGGGCGCTGGCGAAGCTGGAGCAGGTGCTGCCGGCCCGGCTGCGCCACCGCGTCGCCACCCTTCAGGCCGCGACCACCCCGCTGACCAGCGGGGACGGGGCGAGCATCGCGCCCGAGACACTGACCGTGATGGCGTCGACGGTGGCTGGGCGGGAGCGGCTGCGGTTCGCGTACCGGGCCAAGGACGGGAGCGAGTCGCGGCGGCTGACCGAGCCGTACCGGCTGGTGTCGACCGGGCGGCGGTGGTACCTCGTGGCGTACGACCTCGACCGGGACGACTGGCGCACGTTCCGGGTCGACCGGGTGAGCGAGCCGTTCGCGACCGGGGCGCGGTTCGCTCCGCGGGAGTTGCCGACGGGGAGTGCGGCGGAGTATCTGCGGCAGTCGATCCAGCGGCGGCAGGACTCGTACACGTACGAGGTCGTGTTCACGGAGCCGGCGGACTTCGTCGCGGCCCGGGTGCCGACGTGGGCGGGACAGCCGGAGCCGCTGGACACCGGGGGCTGCGTGCTGCGGGGCACCTCCGGGGACCCTGTGGAGTGGCTGGCGGTGCGGCTGGCGATGGTGGGGTCCGATTTCGAGGTCCGCGCACCTGCGGAACTCGTGCGGTGCGTACGGGAGTTGGGCGGGCGGTTGAGCCGGGCGGGGGGCGGGTGAACGGTTGACCGCGTAGCTGCGGGCAGCTACGGCGCCGATGACCCCGCCTCCCAGGGAAACCCCCGCAACGCCGCAAGATTCCCCAGCGCAAGCGCAGCGGGGCCCTCCGGGCCGGACGGGGGACTCGAGCTGCAAGCCCACGACTCGACCGCCACCCTCACCGCCGCACCGGCCACCGCCGCCGTGAACCGCAGGTCGGGGAAAGCGGAGGTGGCAACGTTGTCGGCGCCGGTCCGCCGGTCCGCCAGGATTTCCGCCAGCGCCTGTTCCGACTCACGGCACACCTCCGCCCACACCTTCCGCAGCGCCGGGTTCGTGCCGGCGAGGCGGATCAGGGTGCGAACCCAGTCCCAGGACGCGGTCGAGACGGCCTGGCCGGGGGTGAGGGTCTGGCGGACGGCGTATTCCAGGGCCTCGGGGACGGACAGGGACGCGGGGGCCTCGCGGACCGCCTCCGTCCAGCGCCGGGCGCCCGCCGCGTAGAGGGGGGCGACGGCCTCCTCCTTGGTCGCGAAGTAGCGGTAGAAGGTGCGCGGGGCGCATCCGGCGGCCTGGGCGATGTCCTCCGCGCGGGTGGCTTTCAGACCCCGGCTGACGAACAGACCGGCCGCCGCCCGTGCGATCTCCATCCGGGTCTCGGCCTTGCGCCGTTCCGTCAGCGATCCGGAGGCCGGAGAAGGATCAGAAGGACCAGCAGGACCAGCAGGACCAGAACGACCAGCAGGACCAGAACGACCAGCAGGATCAGAAGGAACAGTGGGACTCACGGCGGCAGGTTATGCCTATGTGGCAGAATCTGCCATCCGGCGGGCCACCCCGTGGTTCAGGTACGGGGTGGCCCGCCGCTCAGGCGTGTGCGCGCACGCCGAGGAGCCGAGCTCCGGCACCCGGGGGGACAGGCGCCGAAGCCCGGCTCGGGGAAGGTCCCGGCGCCGGGGGGGATGTGCGTCGGGACGTGGCTCAGGGGAGAGAGAACGCCTCGCGTCACGTCTTGTGTCACGTCTCTCTGGAGGGCGGCGGACGTGCGGTTCCGGGCCCCGGACTCCTGGGCCCTGAGATGTTGTTCCCAGGGCCCCGAGAGTTGAAGCGGCGCTACAGCGCCATGTTTGCGCGGTCTTCCGCCACCCGGCGTACGCGGTCGCCGGGCGGCCGACACACCACCGGCCGCCGATTGGCCGATTACGCCGACGGTTACGCCGCCGGTCGGCCGACGGTTACGCCGCCGCGTCGAAGCCGGTGCTGCGGGCCAGCTTCTTCAGCTCCAGCAGCGCGTGCTTCTCGATCTGGCGGATGCGTTCGCGGGTCAGGCCGTGCTCCTTGCCGACCTCCGTCAGCGTGCGCTCGCGGCCGTCCTCGATGCCGTACCGCATCTTGATGATGGAGGCCGTGCGCTGGTCGAGGCGGCCGATCAGGTCGTCCAGCTCCTCGCTGCGCAGCAGCGTCAGCACCGACTGCTCGGGCGACACGGCGGAGGTGTCCTCCAGCAGGTCGCCGAACTGGGTCTCGCCCTCGTCGTCCACCGCCATGTTCAGCGACACCGGGTCACGGGCCCAGTCGAGCACGTCGATGACGCGCTCCGGCGTGGAGCCGAGCTCGGCCGCGATCTCCGCGGGCTCCGGCTCGCGCCCGTTCTCCCGGTTGAACTCGCGCTGCACACGGCGAATGCGGCCCAGCTCCTCCACGAGGTGGACGGGCAGCCGGATGGTGCGGGACTGGTCGGCTATCGATCGGGTGATCGCCTGCCGGATCCACCAGGTGGCGTACGTCGAGAACTTGAAGCCCTTGCGGTAGTCGAACTTCTCGACCGCGCGCACCAGGCCGGCGTTGCCCTCCTGGATCAGGTCGAGCAGGGGCAGACCGCTGCGGGGGTAGCGGCGGGCGACGGCGACGACCAGGCGCAGGTTGGAGCGGATGAACACGTCCTTGGCGCGCTCGCCCTCGGCGACCAGGGCCTCGAGCTCCTCGCGAGTGGCGTCCGACTTGGACTCCTCGTACCCGTCGAGGATCTGCCGTGCGAACACGCCCGCCTCTATGGTCTGGGACAGGTCGACTTCCTTGGCGGCGTCGAGCAGTGGGGTCCGCGCGATCTCGTCGAGGTACATGCCGACCAGGTCGCGATCGGCGATCTCGCCGCCATGGGCGCGAACACTGCTTGCCGCGTCGACCGTCTCGCCGGTGGCGGACTTACGACGGGCGACGGCACGGGTTGCCATGCGTGCTCCCTTGCGATGAGTGGGTCAGCGGGTGGTCCAGGCGGACACTCGGCACTCCGCGATATGAACGGTTGGGACTCTGCTCGAGTGCCCGGCATCCGAAGGAAACAACGACTGGAATCAGGACAGAATTCCCAACCGACCCCACCTTTCTTCTGATCATGCAGTACCCTGTCCAGCCACGTAGGGAGGCGTGATGTCGACAGAGAGTGCAGAGGTGCAGGTCAGGCCGGGAGTCGAGCGCGACCTCGAAGCCCTCACCGACATCTACAACCACTACGTGCGTGAGACGCCCATCACATTCGATACCGCGGTCTTCACGCCGGAGGAGCGACGCCCCTGGCTGCTCTCCCACCCGGAAGACGGTCCGTACCGTCTGATGGTTGCCGTGGCCGCGGAGTCACAGGAGATTCTGGGCTACGCCACATCCAGTCCCTACCGGGCGAAACCCGCGTACGGCACGTCCGTGGAGACGACCGTCTACGTCGCCCCGCACGCCGGCCGCCGCGGCATCGGCACCCTGCTGTACAAGGCCCTCTTCGAGGCCCTGTCCGGGGAGGACCTGCACCGCGCCTACGCCGGCATCGCCCAGCCCAACGAGGCGTCCGCGCGACTGCACGAGCGTTTCGGCTTCCGGTACGTCGGCACGTACCGGGAGGTGGGCCGCAAGTTCCGCCGGTACTGGGACGTCGCCTGGTACGAGAAGGAGCTCTAGCCCGCGGCCGGCCCGGCCTCCGAAACACCCGGCCGACCGCTCAGCCGGCCGGCCAGTCTGCCCGCCGCCCAGCCGGCCGGCCGCTCAGCCGAACTGCACCGACCGCTTCGCCATCCCCATCCAGAAGCCGTCGATCACCGACTTCTGCGCGTCCAGCTCACCGCCCGCCTCGGCCGCGCCCATGGTGACGAAGAGCGGGGCGAAGTGCTCGGTGCGCGGGTGGGCGTAGCGGCCCGCGGGGGCCTTGTCGAGGAAGTCCAGCAGGGCGTCCCAGTCGCGGCCCTCCAGCGCGCGCCGGCCCCAGTCGTCGAACTCGGAGGACCAGCTGGGCACCCCGTTGCCCACGTACCGCAGCGCGGCCAGGTTGTGGGTGAAGAAGCCGGAGCCGACGATCAGCACACCCTCGTCGCGCAGGGGGGCGAGCCGCCGGCCGATCTCCATCAGCCGCACCGGGTCGAGGGTCGGCATGGAGACCTGGAGGACCGGGATGTCGGCGGCGGGGAACATCTCCACCAGCGGGACGTACGCGCCGTGGTCGAGGCCGCGGTCCGGGATGTCCTGCACGGGCGTGCCGGGGGCGCGCAGAAGCTTGCGTACCGACTCGGCGAGCTCCGGTGCGCCGGGGGCCTCGTACCGCACCCGGTAGTAGTGCTCGGGGAAGCCCCAGAAGTCGTAGACGAGCGGGACGGTCGTCGTCGCTCCGAGAGCGAGCGGGGCCTCCTCCCAGTGGGCGGAGACCATGAGGATCGCCTTGGGGCGGGGCAGGTCCGCGGACCAGGCGGCGAGCTGACCCGGCCAGACGGCGTCGTCGGCGAGGGGCGGGGCGCCGTGGCTCAGATAGAGGGTGGGCATGCGCTCCTGGGTGGCGGCGGACATGACGGCGACTCCCTCATTGCTTTAAGTCTCAAGCTCTACTCCGTGCAGACTACGCCCCACTTGTTTAAGTTTCAAGGAGAGGCCCCGTACAGTGGGTTGCATGACTACGGCACCCGATCCCGCCGCCGAAGAGCACCGGTGGCTCACCGACGAGGAGCAGCGCGTCTGGCGCTCCTACCTGCACGCCACCACGCTGCTGGAGGACCACCTCGACCGTCAGCTCCAGCGCGACGCGGGGATGCCGCACGTCTACTACGGCCTGCTGGTCGGGCTCGCCGAGGCCCCGCACCGCCGGCTCCGGATGACCGAGCTGGCCATGAAAGCCAAGATCACCCGCTCCCGTCTCTCGCACGCCATCGCACGCCTGGAGAAGAACGGCTGGGTACGCCGCGAGGACTGCCCCTCCGACAAGCGCGGCCAGTTCGCGGTGCTGACCGACGAGGGCCACGAGGTACTGCGGCGCACCGCACCCGGCCACGTGGCCGCCGTACGCCAGGCTCTGTTCGAGCGGCTGACCCCCGAACAGCAGAAGACCCTCGGCGAGATCATGGAGACCGTCGCCGAGGGCCTTCAGCCGAACGAAGCGGGTGCCGACCTGCCGTGGCTCCGCTGACGGAGCCACCTCTCCTTTAGTGGGCGACCACCGGGACGGCCACCTCGTCCTCGGCGCCCTCACCGGAGGCGACCGGACCGGAGCCCGGGGTACCGGCGTTGACGAGAGTGACGACGATGGCGGCGGCGAGCACCAGCATGCCGACGGCGAACCAGATCGCGTTGGTGTAGCCGTGCACCATGCCCTGCATCTGGACCAGCTGCTGCTGCGGCTTGGAGGTGGCCGTGGCGATGTGGTCCTTGATGTACGAGGTCGTCGCGGAGGCGGCGATCGTGTTCAGCAGGGCGGTGCCGATCGCGCCGCCCACCTGCTGCGAGGTGTTGACCATCGCGGAGGCGACACCGGCGTCCCGGGGCTCGACACCCAGGGTGGCCAGGGACATGGCCGGCATGAACGCCGTACCCATGCCGAGGCCGAGCAGCATCATCGCCGGCAGGACGGTCGAGGCGTACGACGAGCCGATCTCCAGCCGCGTCAGCAGCAGCATGCCGGAGGCGGCGACCAGGAAGCCGGGACCCATCAGCAGCCGGGCCGGGACGCGGGTCATCAGGCGCGTGCCGATCTGCGTCGAGCCGACCATCATGCCCGCGATCATCGGCAGGAAGGCGAAGCCCGTCTTGATCGGCGAGTAGCCCTTGATGACCTGGAGGTAGTAGGTCAGGAAGAGGAACGTGCCGAACATCGCGATGATGGCGATGCCGAGGGAGAGGTAGATGCCGCCGCGGTTGCGGTCGGTGACCACGCGCAGGGGCAGCAGCGGGCTCTTGACCTTGGCCTCGGTGACGACGAAGGCGATCAGCAGAACGGCCGACGCGACGAACAGGGAGACGGTGGTGGTGTCGCCCCAGCCGTCGGACTCGGCGCGGGTGAAGCCGTAGACGAGCGAGACCAGGCCGAGGGTGGACAGGAGCACGCCCGGGATGTCGAGCGGGTTGCGGTTACGGCCGCCCTCCGGCTCACGGATGACGAAGTACGCGCCCAGCGCGGCGACCACGGCGAACGGGATGTTGACGAAGAACGTCCAGCGCCAGTCCAGGTACTCGGTCAGCACGCCGCCGAGGATGAAGCCGACGGCGCCGCCGCCACCGGCGATCGCGCCGTAGATGCCGAACGCCTTGGCACGCTCCTTGGCGTCCGTGAACATCACGGCGAGCAGCGAGAGCGCGGCCGGGGCGAGCAGCGCGCCGAAGACACCCTGGAGGGCGCGGGCGCCGAACATCATCGCGCCGGTGGTCGCCGCACCGCCGAGCGCGGAGGCGGCGGCGAAGCCGGTCAGGCCTATGACGAAGGCCCGCTTGCGGCCCCACAGGTCGGCGATGCGGCCGCCGAAGAGGAGCAGACCGCCGAAGGCGAGGGCGTACGCCGTCACGACCCACTGGCGGTTGCCGTCGGAGATGCCCAGGTCCTGCTGGGCGGAGGGCAGTGCGATGTTCACGATGGTCGCGTCGAGGACGACCATCAGCTGGGCGAGCGCGATGAAGACGAGCGCTTTCCAGCGGTTGGCGTCGGCGGTGCCGACGGTGGCCGGTGTTGTTTCGGACATGGAGGTACCCACTTCGGGACTTCGTGACGGAGAAATCGGTAAAAGGCGTGAGGGTGCCGACGGCTCGCCCAGGTGAGCGGCGGCCGGAGGCTCGTGTTTTGAGAGTGTCGTCGGGTGGACCGGTGTGGGGCCCGGAATTGATCGGTCGGCTCGGTCAGCTCGGTCAGGTCTGCCGGAAGTCCTCCATGGTCGCGGCCGTGCCCGGCAGTACGGAGCGGGCCGGGGCCCGCAGTCCGTCCAGGAACAGCTGAAGGTGGCGATGGACGAAGCGGTCGATGCTGAGGCAGCCCGTGCCGGCCGGCGGCCGGCTGAGCTGGGACACGGCGAGCAGCAGGTCACCGGCGCCGACGTCGGGGCGGAGCTGGCCGGCCGTCTTGGCGCGGTCCATGACCTCCTCGACGATCTGCTCGACCCTCTGGCGGGCCGCTTCGAGGTCGGGGTGGTTCTGGTCGAACGTGGTGGAGACCATCGGGCACAGCGCGCTGATCCGCTCGTCGGCGGCGGTGTGCGTGAAGCGCGCCAGCGCCTCGAAGGCGTCCCCGGTCTCCGCGAGCGCCTCCTCGGCCGCCCGCACCGTACGGTCGATGACGGAGCAGACGACCTCGCGGACGAGGGCGTCGCGGTCCGGGAAGTTGCGGTACACCGTGGCATTGCCGACACCGGCCCGGCGGGCGATCTCGTCGAGCGGCACGTCGGGGCCGAACTCGACGAACATCTCCCGGGCGGCGGCGACGATCCGCTCCCGGTTGCGCAGGGCGTCGGCGCGGGGCCGGGGCGTCCTGCGTTGCACGGGGGTCGCGGTGGGCACGGCGTACTCCTGAACTCGTTCGGTGATGGACGATCCGGGGAGCAAGTCCCCGTTCCGCTCGGACACATGGCTAAACGGGGAAACGGTCCCCGGTTATTTCGCGGCCGCGGAGAAATTATCCGTGACCTGGGTCACACCTTGGTCCGTGCATCGGTCCGCGCGTCGGTCCACTCGACTGTCCACGCGGCATCAGGTCGCCATCCATGCCCCTACCCGCGGGAAACCCACGATCGGACTCCTCCAGCGCGCGCCCCCCGCCCCGTCGACACAGGGTGACCACAAGGGTGCAGTCGGCGACCGGCGGCTGCCGTGGAGCGGAAGGTCCCCCTGCATGCAGCCGCAGTCGTCCAGCGGCCGGCGTGCGCCGGGCGCACACCGGATACGCCCGCGCCGTGTGGCCGCCCTCGCGTCCGTGACCGCGCTGACCCTCACGGTCAGCACCACGGCCGGCACGGGGCACCTCACGGCGGGTCCCACCACCGCCGGTGCGGGCCCGATCGCCCTGGCCCGCTCGCCCGCCCTCGCCCCCTGCATGATCAGCGGTGGCTACGACGTCCAGATGACCGAGGGCATACCCACTCCCGCCGGCTACTCCCACTCCACCGGCACCGTCCACGCCCTGACCCTGATGGTCGACTTCTCCGACGCGCCCGGCCAGGGCAGCGCCCTCGACCGCTTCCACGAGTTCTTCCCGAAGACCCAGGAGTGGTTCCGCACCGCCTCCTACGGCCGTCTCGACTACCGCCCCGAGACCCCGATCACCGACTGGCTGCGCATGCCGAAGCCGTTCAAGGACTACGGCATAGAGCGCGGCGCCCCCTTCGACCCCGGCTACCGCCGACTGGTCCAGGACATCGTGGCCGCCGCCGACCCCGCCGTGGACTTCCGCTCGTACGACCTGCTGAACGTACTCATCACCCCGAACGCGGGCCCCTCCGCCCTGGACACCGTGCTGTCGGTGACGTTCGCCGGCAACGCGGAGGCACCGGTCGCCGACGGCGTACCGGTCGCCAACGCCTCCTTCGTCTACTCCCGCCAGGACGACGGCTCCGGCTCCTTCCCCCTCACCGGCTACCGCGTGCTCCCGCACGAGAACGGCCACGTCTTCGGCCTGCCCGACCTCTACACCCAGGACGGCGCCGGCACGGTCGGCCACTGGGACATCATGAGCGAGGACTGGGGGGCCGACAACGACCTGCTCGGCTGGCACAAGTGGAAGCTGGGCTGGCTGGACGCCGCACAGATCAGCTGCGCGGCCACCCGCGGCACCGCCGAGTACGAACTGACCCCGCTGTACCGGGCCGGCGGCCGGAAACTCGTCGTCGTCCCAGTCGACGGCCACACCGTCTACGCCCTGGAAGTACGCACCCGGGGCGGCAACGACGAGACCGTGTGCCACCCCGGCGTCCTCATCTACAAGATCGACGCGAACATCGACACCGGCCAGGGCCCCGTCAAGGTCTACGACGCCCACGGCCACTCCGGCGGCTGCACCAGCAGCCCCAACGTCCACACCGAACTCTCGGACGCGCCGTTCGGCCCCGGGCAGACCTTCAAGGACCCGCTGCGGGGGATCACCGTAGAGGTGACCGGGAAGGACGAGGCGGGGAACTACCGGGTGCGGGTGACGCGGAGCTAGGTTTTCCGTTCGGATCAGGCCGGATCAGGGTCCGGTGCCAGACCCCGCGAGCCGGGCATGATCGAAACGAGAGGCCCCAGACTCGGCAGGGGCGGCCCACGAGGGCTCAGGCCCCGAGTCCACGTTCCAGTCGCAGCCGGCGCACCAGACGGTGAACCGGCTGTCACCGCGGATCTCCGTGCCGCATCCCGGGAACGGCTGTGTCGTCTCTCCGGCGATATCGGGCATCACGGTCTCCCGGTGGGCCGTCGGCCTTCGATCGCGAGGCCTGCAAGCAGCGCAACACCGTCGAGCGGTGCATCAACCGCCGGCATCTTCCTCTGGCTCACCCGGTGATCCGAACGAAAGTCCCCAGCTGTACGGGCCCGGGACCGGCCGAGCGACCCGGGCTTACGGTAGGCGTGCCGAGACCACCCCCGTACCCCCACCGCCGTACCGGAGAGCCGCAGCCGATGCCCGCGACGAAGACCCCACTGGACGCCGACGCCCCAGGGGGAGCCGCCGTGCCGCCGGCCGAGGCGGTGACGCCGCTGATCCGCGGGATCACCGTGCTGCGGCAGCTCACCGAGGCGGGCGGCACTCTGAGCCCGAGCGCGCTGGAACGGGCCACCGGCCTCGCCCGTTCCACGGTGGACCGGATCACGGCGACCCTCGAACGCATGGGGTACGTACGCCTCGACGGCCGGGACGTCGTGCTCGCGCCCCCCGTCATGGAACTGGGCAACGCCTACCTCGCCGCCCTCCGCCTGCCCGCCCTGCTGGACGCCCGCGCCGACGAACTGGCCGACGAACTCGACGAGTCGGTGTCCCTGGCGGTCGCCGACCGCGACGGCATCCGCTTCATCCACCAGGCCACCCGCCGCCGCGCGATGTCCCTCAGCTTCCGCATCGGCGACCTCCTCCCCGCCGAACGCACCGCCCCCGGCCCGCTGTTCGCCACCGACTGGACGGAACCGGACTGGACCCACTGGCGGGCGCGCCGGTCGGCGGACCCGGAGGACAGGGGCTTCCCGGCGGTACCAAGCAGGGACCGAACGGCCACACCGGCGGCCGAGGACTTCGTACGACGCTCCATCCTGGCCGGAACCGACGGCTACGCCCTGGACGACCAGCTGATCGAACCGGGCCTGGTGGCCGTCTCCGTACCGGTACGGGATCCGGCGACGGGCCGCGTGGTGTGCGCGGCGAACGTGGTGAGCCACACCAGCCGCCGCACGGTCGCCGATCTACGCGACACGCTCCTCCCCCGCCTGCGCGAAGCGGTGACGGCGATGGAAGCAGACCTGCGCGAGGCACCCCCGCCCGTACCCGGCCCACCCCCCTCCGACCTGGCCACCTGGACGACAGCGTCGAAGCACGAACTGGGCCGCGACTTCATCGAGTCCCTGGCCCGCGGCCTCACGGTCCTGACCGCCTTCGGCGAGGGCCGCGCCTCCCTGACCCTGGCGGAGGTGGCGAAGGCGACCGGCCTGGCCCGGGCGACGGCCCGGCGGGCGCTGATCACATACGACCACCTGGGCCTGGTGGCGATGACCCCGGACGCCCGGACCTTCACCCTCACCCCACGAGTCCTGTCCCTCGGCTTCCCACCCCTCTCCCGCACGACCCTCCCCCACCTGGCGGCTCCCCACCTGCGCGCCCTGGCGGACCGGGTGGAGGAGTCGGCGGGCTTGGCGGTACTGACAGAACCGTCAGAACCGCAGTCGCCGGAACCAATGATCCAACTGACCGCCAGAGCCACCACACCCCGAGTCCTCTCCCCCGACATCACGGTGGGCACCCGCCTCCCGGCCCGCTCGACCTCCCTCGGCCGCGCCCTCCTGTCCGAGGTCACACCGCAGGGCTACGCCCTGGCCGACGAGGAACTCGAATCAGGCCTCCGCTCCATCGCGGTACCCATCCACGACCGCACGGGCCGAGTCATCGCCGCCATCAACCTCTCCACCCACGCGGCCCGCCGCACCCTCGCCGACTGCGTGACCGACCTCCTCCCCGCCCTGAAAACCACAGCCACCCACATCGAATCCGACCTCCACACCGCATCCCGCTTCACCCCCATCCCCCTGTCCTGACCCCCCACCCCCACCCCCGAGATCCGGTACGCTGACGCCTGTGGCCCACACAGCCACGATCCGCCTTCGTAGCTCAGGGGATAGAGCACCGCTCTCCTAAAGCGGGTGTCGCAGGTTCGAATCCTGCCGGGGGCACAACGCATTACCGCTCTGACCTGGGGCTTATCCCCCAGGGAGGGCTCCTACTCGGCCTCGGACTCCTCGTCCCGGGGCCGTTTGCGTGAGCGGACGGAGAGTTGATCTCCGAAATTTCTCCCAACGGATCAGCACCATCCGGCACGCACTCCGGGCCGGGATGCTCCGCTTTGTCGGGCTCGGCCTCCGCTTCGGGGGCGGTGTTCTCGGAGGTGGCGCGGGCGCGCGGGACGAACCGGGCTGCGGCCTCGGCGATCGCCAGGTCCGCTTCGGGGAGCAGGCTCGTGTACGTGTCGGCCGTGATGGTGATCGAGGAGTGGCCGAGCATCTCCTGGATGTCCGCGCCCTCGCCCCAACACTCGCCGAACTCACAGCCCGCCCGACCAAGGAGGAAGCCCGCCGCGTTCTCGCCAGCGACGTGCGAGTAGCTGTCCCGGATCACGCAGAGCGGATCCTCGCCGACCCGGCCTGGCCCGCGCTCGCCACCGTCCTCGCCGACGCTGAGGCTCGCGGGCATCAACCCCACCAACTCCTCAAGGAAGCCGCTGCCCAGCGCGAGCTGACTACCGCCCGCCACTTACCGGTCCGTGGCGATCTCCACCTGCCGAACTACGCCGTCACCGCGTTCGGCGAACGCCTGGACCGGCACGGCACCGAGCCAGGGTCACAGCCGTCCTCGCCTACGCGGACGGACACTCGGTCGGCTACGCCTACGGCAACACCATCGAGCACGGCGACCGGTACTGGCAGCGCACCAGCCCGACGCCGGCGGAGAAATACACCGGGCGTCCTGCCGTGGCCCTGAAGGAGATCGGCGTCCGGCCAGCTTGGAGGAAGACCGGCACCGCCCGGCGCATCCACAACACGCCCTCCTCGCCACGCGCGATGAACCGTACGTGACGCTCATCGTCAACCCGGCCGCTGGGGACGGAAAAGTCCATGCGCTCTACAAGTCGTGGGGGTACGAGGACATCGGGCAGAGCCAACCGTCACCGGCCTCACCAGTGCTCACCGTGATGATCCGCGCCAGCCACTGACGTCGACATCTTCGCCCTGCGACAAGCTCGGGAGTTGGCTGTTCGAGTCGGCGCCACCGCACGCCCGCATGCCAGCGGCCCGATGGTCGGCCTGGTTCAGCACGTGACGTCCCAACAGGAGATTCCGGCCCTCCGTGACGCGCCTGCCCTTACTGCCACGTGATGTTTTCCTACCGCCATGCTCACGAGGCTGGGGAGCAGCAGCATTCACCTTCTGGTGATCGACGTCGAGCCCTCCGTCCCTGACGCCTGCGGTGAGCAAGCCCTGCTTCGGGTCGAGGGACCGCTGATCCCCTCCGTCGTCACTGGTACGACGGTGGATTTTCAGTCGCGTGCCGAGGTAGAAGGCGGCGGCGCATGCGAGGAGTACGCCCACGGCCAGCAGGATGAGATCCCTGGTCTCATGGCCGGTGGCCGAGGCCTTACCGGCGATCGTGGAGTCGGTCGAACTCGGCGTCGCCCGGGCGGCGTTGAGCTCGGTGGTGGTGCTGGATGGCTTGGAACTCGGGTTGCCGGGCGTGGCCGCAGGGTCCGTTGTGGGCCTGGCGCCTTTGGACGTTGCCGAATTCGGGACGGCAGCGACCACGGATCCGGTCGTCTGATTCGCAGTGGTAGCGCCCGCCGATCCGGTCGTCCGGCTCGGAGCGCCCGGGGCGACGGATCCGGTTGTGCGCTTCGGAGTGGCGGAGGGCACCGAACTCGCTGTCGTGATGTCGAAGGACGTCACGACGTTGCTTTGGCCGGCGCTGAGGGTGCACGGCGCATCGGCTTGGAGCCACATGGTGCCCGCCGCGTTCTTCGCGAGGAGGTGAAGGGTGAGGCCGCCAGTTGTGATCGTCGCCTTGCCCGGGTGGTTGAACGTGGGCGTGGTCACGCTGGCGGTTGCCTTGACTTTGAAGGGACCGGACGCCGGTGCGGTGGTCTTGGTCATGCGGAACGGGACCGCGATGTCCAACTGCTGTTGCGGCGCGGCCACATGGGCCGATGCGTCCACCGTGCCCTCGATGGTTGACATGCCGGAGCTGGCAAGCCACTGCGTGAAGCTCGCGTTCACCTTCGCCACCGCGTTGACGGCGATGGTCCTGCTGGGACGGCCGACCACGATCGTGTCCGGGAGGTTCGCGGTGACCTCCGCCGTGAAGGACTGGTCGCCGGTCACAGGCGACGTACATGTATAGCCGAATGTTCGTGAAAGCTGTTGCGCGGCAGCCGTTCCGGCCCCGATGGCGCCCACCATCCCGCTTGCCGCTGTCAATGCCGTTGCGGCCCCAAGGATGATCCTCACCCTTGGCCTGCCACACCTGGTGCTCACGAGTTTGCCTCCGACCGTTACTCAGGTGTGCGATTACAGAACGACTCTGATGTTCCCGAGAGCCATCATGCTGCTCAGATCACGTGCTCAGTACCGGATCTGCGGCGCCCGGCTTGTGTTTATGCTTATCGATCTTCATGGTGCGGAGCACGTTCCTGGGCAAGCGTGATATCGCGTCATGGGGAAGTATTACTGCACGAATTGCTGACCGCGGGCACTGCTGTGACGCTACCCTGAAGGTTGACCATCTTGTGCCAGAAGGGGATTGCCCCTACATGTGGGAACAACTGTGCATCTGATTAAGGGGAGGGGTCCCTGTTGGTTGATGTCGACACCCTACTTCGCCAGATCGTGCCCGCTGTTGAAGCGGCGGTGGGTGCGTACGGCGTCGGCGTGCTGACCCGGGCCGAGGACGAGGCGGCCGGAGAGACGGTACGGCTGGGGCAGCGGCTGCTCGCTCACATCCTGCGCCGTGGCGCCAACGCCGCGTCGGTTGAGGCCGCCGTCACCGACCTGGCGGGGACGAATGAGGACCCGGACGCACTGGCCGCACTGCGCTTGCAGATCAAGAAGGCCTTGAGGGACGACCCGCTGTTCGCCGCGGAGTTGTCGGCGATACTGCCTGAGCGCCCAGCCGTGCAAGCCACCGGCACGCGCAGCGTGGCCATCGGCGGGGACAACGAGGGGATCGTCTCCACTGGCGATGGCGCAAAGATCATCTCTGACGGTAAGCGCCGCACCGGGTCCGCAGGAGACAACTCCCATCGTGCTCACCTCTGACCAGCCGGGCGGCGAACGATCGATCTCGACCGCGGGGAATGTCTCGGGCATTGCGAATACCGGCGACAACCCGGTTATCGTGCAAATCAACGGAGTGGCCTCCGCCGAGAGTGTGCTGGCCGAACTGGTCGCTCGACTCGAGCGTGAAGTGCGCGTCGAGCGCCGCCCCGTTGACGAGGAGCTGGCCAAAAAGGCCGATCAGCTCGCGAACAGGGTCCTACCACGCTTGCGGGATGAGGTGGAGCAACTGCGGTTGCGGGATCGGGCCTCGCTGCCTGTGCACTGGCGGCCGGCGTTCGGGAGAGCGCCCGGCGGCGGGGAAGACACCCGCAATGCCCCGAGCGGGGCAGCGGGTGGTCCCCTGCTGAGCCTGGCCGGTCAACTGGCCGAGATCACGGCGAAGTCCCGCTGGCTGATGGTGCTGGGGCGGGAAGGATCAGGGAAGAGTGTCCTGGCCCTGCAATTTGCGCTGAACCGTTTGGAAGCGCGCTCTCACGACCGCAAAGGGCCGGTTCCGGTGGTCTTCAGTCTCGGATCATGGAACCTTGACACTGTCTCGTTACGGAAATGGTTGATCGGCCGGTTGGAGCGGGATCAGCCCTTTCTCGCCGAGGTCGGCCCCATCGGGACGACATGGGCCGAGGCACTGGTAGATGCGGACTACGTGCTGCCGATTCTGGACGGGTTCGACGAGATCGTTGTCCGTCTGCGCACAAAAGCGCTGAATCAACTCAACAGCAGCACCCGACCGCTGGTGGTGACCAGTCGCCGGGACGCGATCGAAGATGTCATGGAGAACAGCAATGTTGCGCCCTCCGCCGCCGCCATTGAACTGGTCGACCTCAGCTTGGACGAATCCGTAAAATACCTGCACGAGGTCACCGGTGCGAGCCCTGCCGACGCTACGGATATCTCCGCCAAGCACGGGTGGACCTACGTCCTGGGCGAGTTGAGCCGCCGTCCCCACACCCGGGCCAGTGCCAATCTCGCCTCCGTGCTGACCACGCCCTTGATGGCCACACTTGCCCGGTTCGCCTACGAGTCCGAACTGTCCAGCCGTGACCCGTCGGACCTGCTGAACACCGAGAAATTCGATACCCAGGACGCCCTTGAGAAGCACCTCCTGGACTTCTTCATCCGCACCGCCTACGAGCGCATTCTCGACAACAAGCCCGCAGAAGGGGAAGGAGGAGGAGAGGAAGACCGACGCTGGGACGAAGAACGCGCCCGGCACTGGCTCGGCTACCTTGCCGTACATCTGACGAAGCGCGGTACGCCCGACATCGAGTGGTGGCAGCTGGGCACTGCCATGAAGCTGCGCTGGAGAATGCTGCAGGTCGGCGTCACGGTCGGAATCGCCTCCGGTCTCGTGGCCGGACTCGTTTACGGGGCCGAAGAGGCGCTCGTGTACGGGCCCACTTACGGGCTCATGGTGGCAGGTCTCACCGGCCTGGCGAACGGGGCCGGGGTGGGGCTGACCTTCGGGCTCATGCATGGGTTCGTCACGAAGATGAAGGCCGGCGGACCGACGTTCGAACCGTCGCGCATGGAGATCAGGCTTCATAGCTGGACGGAGGAGGGGACGGGGGCAGGACTGCGGAAGAGCTTCCGCCCCAGAGTCATGGGCGGGCTCGCCGGCGGTCTCCTGTTCGGGCTCCTGTGGGCGCTCGGAGGCGCGGCCCTCAGTGCCCTCCGGGGCTCCCCCTGGCCCGTGATCGGGCGGCTTGCGGGGGTGCTGCTCATGGGAGGGACCGGCCTGGGGCTCGTGCTGGGCCTCATCGCCGCTCTCGGAGCCGGGTTCGAGACGGTCATCAAGAGAGAGGAGCTCGTCGTCCCTTCGCTCCTGTTGGACACGAGCCGCGCCACGGTGCTCAAGCAGATCATCACTGTCGGGCTCGTGATCTGGGCCGGGTACGGGGCCGTGTTCGGGCTCATGTCGAACAGCGCCTTCGCCGGACTCGGGGCCGGACTGGTGGCCGGATCCATGGTCGCGCTCGGGGTCGGCACAATGACTGCTTGGGGGCGTTGGGTAGTCCTGGCCCAGATCTGGCTTCCCCTGGCGGGGCGGTTGCCGAGGGACCTGAATGCGTTCCTGCAGGACTCCTACGCGCGAGGCGTTCTGCGCCGGGAAGGCGCGGTTTACCAATTCCGCCACGCGCGGCTCAAAGAGCACCTAAGCGATGCCTACCAGAATTGAGCACCCAGCGGCATGCGCCGCGCGGATGACAAAGCTTGGCGCGGCGCTCGCGGACTTCGATGCCCCCGCCGCGATCCCCGGCTTCGCCGGAACGCCTGGCGCGCTATGAACTCCTAACGGAATGATCTTCAGGGTGGTTGGATCACTCCGGGATCGATAAGCCGATCCCTTTACGCCCTCGGAAGCACCCGCACCCGCGGCCGAGACCGACTCCCAGGCCGGCATGGACCGGCCCGCGCCCGAACCGTAGGCCCAGACCGGGCCCCCACCGGGGCCCGGGTCGATCGCGCTCCTGTCGGAAGGGTTACGCCTGGCCGGAGCTCAGGGCGGTTTCCGCGTCCTGGCCGCCCCAGCTGTCGGGGGTGCGCCACAGGACGTGGACGCCGAAGACGCCGTACAAGGTGTCGGCCGACCAGTCCTCGGCGGGCGGTTCGGAGAGCACCAGGTAGAGGCGGTCGGCAGGAGCGGGCAGGGTGTGGTTGATCTCCAGGAGGCGGGTGGCTCCCGAGCGGAGGTCGGCGTAGGTGGAGCGGCCGGCACCGAGAACCTCGTAGAGGAAGTGGCCGTCTTCCGCGATGCGGCTGACATCGATGACCGGGGAGTCGGTCGGCTGCAGGTCCGCCCAGAGCAGGGCCGCCTTGAGAGCGTGGCGCACCGCCTCGTGCTTTTTGCATGTGCGGTCGGCGGCCGCCGCGGTCTCCAGCGAGTGCAGAAGCCCCTTCGTAGGCGCCGGCGTGGCGGGCATGTGTTCGGCGGAGGTCATGGGCTCGGCTTCCTTCTGCTCGGACTGCTGTTCAGCGGCGGCGGGTGCATGGTCGGTTTCGGGTTCGTCCATGGCGGCCCGGCGGTGCTGGAGCGCCTCCCGGGCTTCGTCCAGGGCCTGGGCCCAGCCGGCGCGTGCCAGGTCCTCCTGGAGTCGGTTCACGTCCAGGTTGTTGTCCTTGAGCATGCGGTTGGTGTGCGCCGCGAGGTCGCGCAGGAGGCTGAGGCGGTGCTTGTCCGGGAATCCGAGCACCCGGCGCACGTCCACCCAGTCCGCCTGGTCGCGGCGGAGGACGCGGTTGGCCATGCCCTTGAGCTCGGAGAGACGATCACGGGCGTTCTCAGGAATGGTTCCGTCGCCGTTGGTCAGGTCGTCGAAGACGCCGAGCGCCGCCACGTAGCGTTCCGCCATTCTGGGCGAGATGGGCTGGCGACCACGCTGGTCCCTGGTGAGCAGGCAGTGGTTCGTCTCGTGGGCGAACACCCAGCAGTCCAGTTCCTCGCCGGGACGCGGGGGCACCGAGCCGTGGCGGACGGTCAGGACCAAGGGGACGTCGGTCGCGGGGGACAGGGCCTTGACCCGGTAGCGGCCGCCAGGTGTCCGGCCGGTCACGCGGACTCGGATGTCGGTGCCGATCTCGGGGACGTCACCGTCTGCCATGCGTGTTTCGCCTTCGGTCGGTGCTGGTTCGGTACTGCTGCCGTCGGTGTTCGTGAGGGCCTCCGGGAGCGGGGAGGTGTGCAGGACGGTCAGGCTCTGGGTGCTGCGGGTGAGCGCGACGTACAGCTGGCGCAGGCCCGCCGGGCCGCGGTCGGCGATGGTGGCGGGTTCGACGACGAGGACGTGGTCGTACTCCATGCCCTTGGCCTGGGTGGCAGCCAGCACGGACACCGCCTCGCGTTCCTGCTCGGTGATGCCGTCGGCCAGGTCCAGGTGGCGGCTGATCTCGTCGAGCCAGCCGGAGTCGTCGGGGACGATGACCGCCACGGAGCGCAGGGTGTGTCCGTCGCTGGTGCCGATGAGGCGGGTGGCCTGGGCCACGGTGTCGTCGAGGAGTTTCCACGGCTCGGTCGCGACCGTCCGTACGGCGCCCTCGCCCACCGCGCGCACGGCCTGCGGGTACGGCAGTGTGGGGGCGATGGTACGGGCGAGGGGGGCGACGAACTCCATGATTTCGGCCGGCACGCGGTAGCTGGTGGTCAGCTCGGCCACGCGCCAGTCGCCGTGGTCGGACAGGAGGGTTCCGAGGCGGTCCCAGTCGGTGTGGGTGTGAGGGCCGGTGGCCTGGGCAAGATCGCCGAGGATGGTCATGGAGCCGTGCGCCGCGGAGCGCCGGCGCAGGGAGCGGGCCTGCATGGGTGTCAGGTCCTGTGCCTCGTCGACGACGATGTGCCCGTACCGTTGCGGGGTCTCCCCGGTGATGAGATACCGCAGTTCTTCGAGGCAGACGTGGTCGTCGAGCGTCCAGGGATCGGCGTCGGCCTTGTCAGCGCGAGGGCGGTGCACAGCGGCCTGCTCCGCGGCGTCGAGAATGCCTTCGGAGCAGGTACGCAGGAGATCTTCCGAGTCGTAGAGGCTGCGGAGGGCTTCCCTGGCGCCCGGTGATGGCCAGACACGTTCGATCAGGCGCTCGACTTGACGGTTGCGTTCCAGGTCGCGGCGGATCGTGTCGTCGCGGCTGCGGCGAGGGGCGACGGCAACGAGTTCCCGCAGCAGGCGGTCGACGAGCAGGCCGCGGAAGCGATCGCGGCGCTCACGGTAGGAGCCATCGCCTTGGCGCAGGTCCTCGAGGAGGGCGAGCACCTCGGAGCGCGGGACACGCAGGGTCGTGCTGCCGACGGTGACGGTGAGCTCCGGCTTGGCCCCGTCGTAAGAGGGAGTGGTGGTGAACTCGTCGACGGCCTCGGGACGGCACTCGATCTCGACGCGCCGCCGCAGGACGGCTGCCATACGCTCGTCGGACTTCACCACCCGCGCCTGGGGGGTGTCGGTGCCGAGGATCTCGCCGTCCCACAGGCGGGTCACCTGCACGGCGTTGACGTTCCGGGTGCCGAGCGTGGGCAGCACCTGGCTCACGTAGTCCAGGAACCGCTGATGGGGGCCGACGACGAGGACGTCCTGGGCTTTGAAGTGCCCGTTGTTGACGAGCCAGGTCACGCGGTGCAGGCCGACCGCCGACTTGCCGGTACCCGGGCCGCCCTGCACGACGAGGATGTCCGACGGCGAACCGGTGACCAGGGCCATCTGGTCACGGCGGATCGTCTCGACGATGTCCCGCATGCTGCCGCTGCGAGAGCGCTGAAGCTCGCGCAGGAGGAAGTCGTCGGGCTGCTGGGGCTTTTGGCGATGGAGGCGGGCGATGTCGGCAGGGGTGAGGACGGGCGGCCGTGCCTTTTCCGGCTGTTGTACGTCGGTGGCGGAGTCCGCCGCCGCAGCCTCCGGACCGGCGTCGTCCGCGGTCGGCCGCGGGGCGGGGACGGCGACGGAGATGTCGTCGGCATAGCCTTCGACGACGCGCCGCGTGCAGTGCAGCCGCCGCCGCAGGAGCACCTCCCCCGGAGCGTCCGGCAGCGCGTCGAGCCACTTCTTCGCGAGCGCGTTGGTCCACTCCACGACGACGGTGTCGCGGGTGTGGACGTCGGAAACAGCACGCCGGCCGACGTACCAGGTATCGGGCTCCCCACCGGGGCCGTCCTGCACGTCTACGCGACTGATGACCAGCGATGCGTTGCCGAGACCTCCGTACGCCGCGGCTCGCTCCTCGGCCGCGAGACGGTTGGCGACGCTGTCCTTGCCGCTCGCGGAGGCCGAGGCGACCGACCCCCCGGTCAGTTCGGCCAGCCGCGCGGCGTAGCACTCGTAGGCGCGGTCCACCGCCTTCTGCTCGATGGCGATGATCTCGTCGCGCGTGGTGGTACCCATGTGTATCCCCTCCCTCGCAGTGCCCCGAAGGGTGCTGCGCCGGGCATGCGCCCGTACACCGGTGAAATAACATGCAGAGGCCATCTGGTGACAAGCGGTCGGACGGCCGGAGGTGGGATCGGCCGGGTCAGGCAGCGGCCATGCCCGGCTGCCGGCCGGAGCTGAGAGGGCGCAGGATCCGCGCCTCTTCCTTGCGGGCGGCGGAGGCGGAGACGCGGCCGGTGGCGCGCCGGACGGCGAGGCCGGCGAGGGCGTCGGCCGTTTCGTTGAGGTCATGTCCGATGTGGCCCTTGAGCCAGCGGACCTGGAAGCGGTCGCGATGGGGCAACAGGCGGTCCAGGAGTTCCCTGCCCTCGGGGAAGAGGACGGTGCGGTGGGCGGCTGCCGGATCGGCGCTCGTCAGGGCCAGGTTCACTGCCCCGACGGCCTCGGTGCTGTCGCACAGGACGAGTACGAGGGCTTCCGGGTGGCGGCCCAGGAGACTGAGGGCGGCCTGGCAGATGCCGATGATCTCGGCCTCGCCGCTGCTCGAGGCCATGGAGTCGCCGTATCCGGTTGTTCCGTCCTCGGCGGCCCAGCCGTAGCCGCACCGTGCGGATTCGTCGCCGACCGCGGCGTCGGCGACGGCCACCGCGGCGCGGCTGGGGAAGTCGTCGAGGATGGCGTAACGCTCCTTGTAGCCGGGGGCGAAACCCTCCGAACCGCCGCCGTCGCCGTCCTGCGACGTGTCGGCGGATGCGTTCTCGGTGAGGAGGGCGGCGAGGGTGCGGTGGCACCGCGGGCAGCCGTCGGCCCGTGCGTCGCAGTCGGCCTGGTGCTCGGTGGCCAGGCGGCAGGCCCGCTGCCACAACTCGGGCTCGTCGGCGGCGAAGCGTATGAGAGCTGCGGCGCGGCACTGCGCGATGAGCTCCGCGAAGGGCCCAGCGGCCGCATGGGCCCGGATCCGGTCATGAAGATCGGCGATCCGGTGCTTGGCCTCGCGGGCGCGGGCCGCGAGGATCGCGGCGTCCTGGTAGGCGTCGTCGAGCGCGTCGAGTTGGACACGGCGGGCGGTGAGAGGACGGGCGAGCACCTGGCGTTCGGCCTGGGCGATGGCGTAGCGGCCCCAGGCCAGGGCGGTGCGGGCATGCCGGCCCCACCGTTCGACCACCGCGTCGTGCGCGAGGTGCGGGTTCTCCCCCTCCCGGGCGTCGCGCAGGAGAACCTGGACGAAGGCGTCGTCATGGCACTCCAGCAGTTCGCGGACGGCTACCGGCAGTTCGGCGGCTGCCGAGTCCCGTTCCCAAGCCCACAGGGCGAGATCGTTGTCCGGCTCCCGCACATCGGCGGCCGTCGATCCGCGGTCGAGGAGTTCCTCCCGCAGGGCCCGGCCGTACGCTTCCGGGTCCGCGGCGCGCGCCACGCGCAGCTCGAGCGGCTCCAGCGGGGGCCTACGACGATCGGCGATGCGACGCGCACGCTGCTCCTTGCACACGGCATCCGCCTCGGACCGTGCCCGGCGCACCCTGCGTGCGTGCTCGCGCAGGTGTCGCAGCCGGTGGGGTGCCGGCAGTCCTGAGAGCTCGGTGCGCCTGATGTCCCCACGGGCGAGGACGTCGGCGTGGGCCAGGGCGATGGCGATGGGCCCGGCGAGCGAAGGGTGGGCCAGGGCCGCGGTGGTCTCCGGGGAAGCCATGCCGTTCATGCGTGCGAGGACGGCGTCCTGCAGCGCGGTGAAGTCTTCGGCGAAGTGGTGGACCAGCTCGGTGTGCGTGGCGATCGTCACGGTGACCTTCCAAGTCACGAGCGGGGTAACCGGTATGGACTGTGGGGGTGTTGCGCCCGGCCGGAACGAGTGGGCGGGCGTGGGCGCTGCCGCCGAGCATCTCGGCACGGGCTCCGGCTACGACATCAGTAGTTGCCGTTGCTGAGGATCTCGCCGTCGGCGTTGTAGACGGTGACCAGGCCGTTCTTGCTGGCCTTGCCCCGGCCGGCCTGGAAGTCCGCGAAGGCGGAGGCGAGCAGCTTGGCGTTGCCGGCGTCCGCGCTGATCATGTCCCCGGTGTAGTCCGTGTAGATGTCGGCCGTGTCGATGATGTCGTTGTTCTTGTCGGCGCCCTGGACCTTGGTGACGTGCGCCGCGGCCTCCCGCGTCTTCGCGGACTCGTGCTTCTTCACGTACGCCTTGAAGGCGTCGACGGTGGACTGCTGGGGCGCGGTGGTCTTGGAGGAGCCGGTGCCCTTGGAGGACCCACTGCCCTTGGAGGAGCCGGTGCCCTTGGAGGAGCCGGTGGACGCGGCGGAGGACGCGGCGCCGGCCGAGGAGTCGTCCGAGCCGGACCCCGCCACGGACGCGATGCCACCGATCACGATCACGGCCAGGACACCGAGGCAGCCCAGCTTGGCCTTGGACCGCTTCTTCGGCGGCACGGGAGGCTGCGGGTAGCCCGGCTGCTGCGGGTAGCCCGGCTGCTGCGGGAATCCGGGCTGCTGCGGGAATCCGGGCTGCTGCGGGTAGCTCGGCTGCTGCGGGGGCTGGGTGGTCATCTGGGTTCCTCCCTGTTGCGATGCGCGATGTGCGATGGCCGTGAGTGGAGAGATCCGATGCGCGCCGCGAACTCAACAGAGCATCCCGGCCGCCGCTTCCACTCGGAAGCGGGACTAGATAAGCACAGCACTGAAAGCACCGTCAATCAGCTTCACGGACTTGACGGCCGTTGTAGTGTGTTAACCGTTCCCTGTCCGACTGGCCCGAGAGGTGCGGAACCCCACGCCATGCCCCAGCAGCCACCAGCCCAACTGGCGCCCTCAGCGCACGTGACAGCCGCCGAGATCTCCCGCATCGCAGGGGTCACGCGCGCCACCGTCAGCAACTGGCGCCGCCGCCACGACGACTTCCCGGCCCCCAGCGCAGGCACGGAGACCAGCCCGCTCTACGACCTTCAGGCCGTCCAGGCATGGCTGCGCGGACGCGGGCACACCTCCACCGCCTCGCCGACCGAGGAACTGCGCACGGCGCTACGGCTACTGGGACCCGGCTCGGAGGTGACCGCACGACTGTTCCCGCTGGTGGCCGCCGCGTCCCGCCGCACACCGGAGGAGCTGGCCGAACTCGCCGCCCTGCACGACGACCAGCTGATCGCCCGAGCGGAGAAGACCGCGGGCGAGCTCCCGGTGGCCGTGCCCGAGGCCGAGCCGTTCCGCTACGGCCCGGACGACGCGGGCGTGCTCCGCGCGCTGCTGGGTTGCGTCCGTGAGGCGGGGGCACAGGCCGCCGTCGACGTCCTCGCCGATCGCGAACTGGACGAGAGCGCCGCCAGCGGCGTCTACCAGACCCCGGAGGGCCTGGCCCTGCTCATGGCACGGCTCCTGCCCACCGGCGCGTCCCGCGTCCTCGACCCCGCCTGCGGCAGCGGCACGCTCCTCGCCGCCGCCGCCCGGCAGGGCGCACAGGAGCTGTACGGGCAGGACTCGCTCCCCGTCCAGGGCCGGCGCACCGCGGTCCGGCTGCTGCTCGCCGCGCCCGAGGCCGAGACGGCGATCCGCGTCGGCGACAGCCTGCGCGCCGACGCCTTCCCCGACGTCACCGTGGACGCCGTCCTGTGCAACCCGCCGTTCGCCGACCGCGATTGGGGTCACGACGAGCTGGCCTACGACCCGAGGTGGGCGTACGGACTCCCGCCGCGCTTCGAATCCGAACTGGCCTGGGTGCAACACGCTCTCGCGCACCTGGAGCCCGGCGGCCACGCGGTCATGCTGCTGCCGCCCGCGCTCGCCTTCCGCTCCTCCGGCCGCCGCATCCGCGCGGAACTCATCCGCAGCGGGGCCCTGCGCGCCGTCGTCTCACTCCCGGCCCGGGCCGCGTATCCGCTCCACATCGGCCTGCAGATCTGGGTGCTCCAACGCCCCGAGCCGGGCGACACGGACCGTACGACGGTGCTGTTCGTCGACGGCGAGGGCGAACAGCGGGACGGCGCCACGGGCACGCCGTCCGCCACCGACACGGCCACGGCCGGCGCCGGCACCCGCGGCGGCTCACGCCCCCGCCAGTCCCGCTCCTCCTCTTCCGCCGCCCCCTCTGCCTCGTCCGCCTCTGCCTCCTCCTTCGACTGGGCGGGGCTGACCGACCGGGTCCTCGACCAGTGGGCCGCGTTCACCACCGCACCCGACACCTACGCCGACGAGCCCGGCGTCGCCCGCGCGGTGCCGCTCGTCGACCTCCTCGACGACGTCGTAGACGTAACCCCGGCCCGCCATGTGCGGGCGACCGCGGCCGACATCGACCCGGCCGCCCTGTCCCGCCGCGTCCACGACCTGCACGGCCAACTGGCCGACCAGGTCGCCGCCTTGGCAGCCGCCTCCGCGTCCGGCGGGTGGCAGCCGTCCGGGGCCTCGGCCCGCGAGTGGCGTACGGCGACCGTCTCCGACCTGGCACGCGGCGGGGCCCTGACCGTGCTGCGGGCGGCGACGCCCGGCACACGTGGCTCCAAGGGCGGCGCCGCCCCCACCGTGGACCGGCCGGTCATCACCGCCCAGGACATCTCCGCCGGAAACCCCCCGTCCAGCGGGACCGTTGACATCCACGCGGACGCCACGCACCCCGTCGCCGCCGGGGACGTCCTCGTACGCGCCGTCGCGGGCGGCGGCGACGCGGCCGCGATGACCCGGGTCGCGGACGACCAGGACGCCGGAGCCCTGCTCGGTCCGCACATCCACCTCCTGCGCCCCGACCCGGCCCGCCTCGACCCGTGGTTCCTGGCCGGGTTCCTCGGCGCCGAGGACAACATCGCCTCCGCGTCCACCGGCTCCACCCTCGTGCACGTCACACCGGGCCGCCTGCGCGTACCGCTGCTGCCCCTGGAGGAGCAGCGGCGCTACGGGGAGGCCTTCCGCCGCGTGTACGAGCTGCGCGCGGCCGTCCGCCGAACCGCCGACCTCGCCGCCGACACCGCGGCCACCCTCACCACCGGCCTCACCGCCGGCGTACTCCTGCCACCGGACACCCCGGACAGCCGTTCCGCCTGAAACGCCCAACAAGTCCCACCGCACACGACCACACTGGATCCCTGCCGTCCCACGCCCGGACGGTGCTCTTCGGAAGGAAGCCGGGACCTCTTGAACAGCAGCAAGCACACGGAGTTGGCGAACCACGCCTGGTCCGTCGCCGATCTCCTGCGCGGCGACTACAAGCAGTCCGACTACGGCAAGGTCATCCTGCCGTTCACCGTGCTGCGCCGCCTGGAGTGCGTCCTGGAACCGACGCGCGGCAAGGTCGTCGAGACCGTCGCCAAGTTCGCGGGCCAGGAGATCGACACCGACCACTTCCTGCGCAAGGCCTCGGGCCACTCCTTCTACAACAAGAGCGACCTCACGCTGCGGAAGATCGCGGCCGACCCGCAGAACGCGGCGAAGAACCTGCAGATCTACGTCGGCGCCTTCTCCGACAACGCCCGCGAGGTCCTCGACAAGTACGAGTTCAGCCAGCAGGTCAGGAAGCTCGACAGCGCGAACCTGCTCTACCAGGTCATCGGCAGGTTCACCGACCTCGACCTGCACCCCGATGTCGTGCCCAACCACAACATGGGCTACATCTTCGAGGAGTTGATCCGCCGCTTCGCCGAGCAGTCGAACGAGACCGCGGGTGAGCACTTCACCCCGCGCGAGGTCATCAAGCTGATGGTCAACCTGCTGGTGGCGCCGGACGCGGACGCCCTCAGCCTGCCGGGTGTCGTCCGCACGGTCATGGACCCGGCCTGCGGCACGGGCGGCATGCTCAGCGCCGCCGACGACCGCATCAAGGCCCTCAACCCCGACGCGACGGTCGAGGTGTACGGGCAGGAGCTCAACCCCGAGTCCTGGGCGATCTGCCGGTCCGACCTCATGATCAAGGGCCAGGACCCCGAGAACATCCGCTTCGGCAACTCCTTCTCCGACGACGGCCACTCCCGCCGCAAGTTCGACTACATCCTCGCCAACCCGCCGTTCGGCGTGGAGTGGAAGAAGGTCAAGGAGGAGGTCGAGTACGAGCACAAGTCGCTCGGCGACGCCGGCCGCTTCGGCGCGGGCCTGCCGCGCATCAACGACGGCTCGCTGCTCTTCCTCCAGCACATGATCTCGAAGATGAAGCCGGTGGACGTGAACGGCGGGGGCGGCTCCCGCATCGCCATCGTCTTCAACGGCTCCCCGCTGTTCACGGGCGCGGCCGAGTCCGGCGAGTCCAACATCCGCCGCTGGATCCTGGAGAACGACTGGCTGGAGGCGATCGTCGCGCTCCCGGACCAGCTCTTCTACAACACCGGCATCTCCACGTACTTCTGGATCCTCACCAACCGCAAGGACGCCGACCACAAGGGCAAGGTCGTCCTGCTCGACGCGCGCGACCAGTGGCAGAAGATGCGCAAGTCGCTCGGCGACAAGCGCAAGGAACTCGGCGACGGGACGAACGGCCGCCCCGACCACATCGGCGACATCACCCGGCTGTACGCGGAGGCGCTGCAGGTCGCGGGTGACCCGGAGCACGCTCTGAACGGCAAGGTCAAGGTCTTCTGGAACGAGGACTTCGGCTACCAGCGCATCACCGTCGAACGCCCGCTGAAGCTCCGCTTCGAGGTCACGGAGGAGACCTTGGCGGCACTGGCGGAGGCCAAGCCGGTGGCGAAGCTGGAGCGGAGCGAGGAGTTCGTCGCGGCGGTGCGTACGCTGCTCGGCTCGTCCTGGACGACGAAGTCCGAGGCGTTCGTCGCCCTCAAGGACGCGGTGGTCGCGGCCGGGCTGACGTGGCCGTCGGGCGCGCCGTTCGCGAAGGCGGTGCGGGAGACGGTCGGGGTACGGGACCCCGAGGGCGAGGTTCAGAAGGTCAAGGGCGCCCCGGAGCCGGACGCGGACCTGCGGGACTTCGAGAACGTTCCGCTGGGCGAGGACGTCGAGGAGTACCTGAAGCGGGAGGTGCTGCCGCACGTTCCGGATGCGTGGATCGACCACACGAAGACGAAGATCGGCTACGAGATCCCGTTCACGCGGCACTTCTACGTGTATGAGCCGCCGAGGCCGCTGGCGGAGATCGACGCGGAGCTGAAGTCGCTGGAGGCGGAGATTCAGGCGCTTCTTAACGAGGTGACCGAGTGACCGCGTACGTTCCGCTCAAGAGGGTGGCCCGAATTCGCTACGGATTGGGACAGCCTCCTCCGCTTTCGGAGGAGGGCATCCCGATCATCCGGGCAACCAACGTGTTCCGAGGAAAGATCAGCGCCGACAACCTGCTTCGCGCTCATCTTCAGGACCTGCCATTGGACCGAGCCCCGCTGCTGCACGAGGGAGAAATACTGGTCGTCCGGAGCGGGGCGTACACCGGCGACTCGGCCCGTATCACCAGTGAATGGGCTGGCAGCGCTCCAGGATATGATCTGCGAGTGACGCCGCAGGCGGTGAACTCACGCTTTGCGGCTCACGCGCTACTGAGTACAGCCACACTCGATCAAATCAAGTTGGCGAGTACCAGGGCGGCCCAACCTCACCTGAACGCAGAAGAGCTGGGCGAGGTTAAATTGTGGCTGCCGTCGACGGAGGAGCAGCGCCGCATCGCCGACTTCCTCGACGCCGAGACCGCCCGCATCGACCAGCTCACTTCAATGCGAGACCGGCAATCAAAATTGTTGGATGACCGCCGACGGAGTCAACTCTCCGAGCTTGTTGAAAGCCTCACCCAACGATTCGGCTCTATTCGCCTACGACACGTGACGATGAGGATTGAGCAGGGCTGGTCTCCCCAATGTGAAGACCGCCTCGCGGAACACGGTGAATGGGGCGTCGTGAAGGCTGGTTGCGTCAACTCTGGGCGGTTCGATCCGACCCAGCACAAGGCGCTTCCCGCTGACCTGGAACCGCGCCGGGAGTACTTGCTCAGACAAGGCGATTTGCTTATGTCGCGCGCGAGTGGTTCCACCGACCTCATTGGTAGTGTCGGCGTCGTTCGAGAAATCAGCGACAACCTGCTGCTCTGCGACAAGGTATATCGGATCAGATTGGACTGGACGAGGGCGCGAGCTGACTTCGTGGCTCACGTACTGCGCGGTCACCAGGCTCGGGAGCACATCAAGAACGGAATTTCCGGAGCCGAAGGTATGGCCAACAACCTCCCGACGAGCGTCGTCAAAGACTTGCTCCTGCCGAAGGTACCCGTGAGCAAACAGGCTTCCATCTCGGACTCCCTTCATCAGAGCGCCGAGTCAGTTGCACGTGCCCGAGAGTCACTGCATCGCTCGATTCAGACCCTCACCGAACGCCGCCAGGCCCTCATCACCGCCGCCGTAACCGGCCAATTCGACGTAACCACCGCCAGCGGGCGTAACGTAACGGACGGAGTGAGCGCGTAGCCATGAGCCCGATCCACACGGAGTCCGCCTTCGGTGATGCCATCGTCGCCGCCATGGTCGAGCGCGGCTGGCGCGAGGCGCGCCCGCAGGACTATCGGGCCGATCTCGGCCTCGACACCAACGAGTTGTTCACCTTCATCGGGGCGACCCAGCCCGACGAGTGGAGCGAGCTACTCACCGTCTACGGCGGCGACCCGAACGAGGCGCAGCGCGGGTTCGCCGGTCGCCTCGATCAGGCCATCGCCACCGACGGGCTCCTCGATGTCCTTCGCAACGGCGTCAAGGACCGGGGTGTCCTGCTCCGCGTCGCCTACTTCAAGCCGAACCTCGTCGCCCACGACTCCGTGCTCGACGGCTACCGGGCCAACCGCCTCACCGTCGTCCGTGAACTCGAGTACGCGACGAAGCAGGCGGACTGGGGCAACAGGCTCGACCTCACCCT
Source organism: Streptomyces sp. NPDC054834 (assembly GCF_053611185.1). Taxonomy (NCBI): domain Bacteria; kingdom Bacillati; phylum Actinomycetota; class Actinomycetes; order Kitasatosporales; family Streptomycetaceae; genus Streptomyces; species Streptomyces sp. NPDC054834. Next base: position 172,188 of record NZ_JBSGZV010000001.1, read on the forward strand.
CTTCCTCAACGGAATCCCGGTTGCCACGGCCGAGTTGAAGAACCCGCTGACCAAGCAAGGGGTTGAGCAGGCCAAGGAGCAGTACCGCACCGACCGCGACCCCACCGAGCTGATCTTCACGCGCCGGCTCGTCGCGAACTTCGCCGTGGACCCGGACCTGGTCTTCGTCGCCACCCAGCTCAAGGGCAAGAACACCCGCTTCCTGCCCTTCAATACCGGCTCCAACGGCCCCGGCCAGCCAGGCGGCGCCGGCAACCCTGCCCCCACCGTCTACGGCACGTACGCGACCTCCTACCTCTGGGAGCAGGTCTGGCAGCCGGACAACTGGCTGGACCTGCTCCAGCGGTTCGTGCACCTGCACAAGAGCAAGACGCCCGGCGGCGGCACCACCAAGACGATGGTGTTCCCCCGGTACCAGCAGTGGGACGCGGTCAAGAAGCTCACCGCGCACGCCGCCACCCACGGCGCGGGACACGACTACCTGGTCATGGCCTCGGCCGGCTCGGGCAAGTCGAACACCATCGGCTGGCTGGCACACCGCCTCAGCGACCTGCACACCCCCACAGACCCCCGCGAACTTGACCCCGAGGCCATCGCCAAGGGCCTCAAGCCGGGCGTGCCGGTCTTCGACAAGGTCATCGTCATCACCGACCGCCGCAACCTGGACGCTCAACTCCGTGAAACGGTCGGCAATTTCGAGCAGACCGCGGGCCTGGTCGTGAAGATCGACGAGAAGCACGGGGCGAAGGGCGAGCAGCTCGCCAAGGCCCTCTCCCGCGACACCGGCAAGATCGTGACCGTCACCCTGCACTCCTTCCCGGCGCTGCTCGACTACCTCCAGCGCAACCCGACCGAGATCCAGGGCAGCCACTTCGCGATCATCGTGGACGAGGCGCACTCCTCGCAGTCCGGCGACGCCGCCACCGCCGTACGGTCCGCTCTCCGTGACCTCGGCCTGGACTCCGACTCGGACGACGCGGGCGCCACCACGGTCAAGGCCGAGGCCGCCACCCTCGACGAGCAGCTCAAGAAGCGGGCCGAGCAGCGTTCCCGCGCCGCGAACCTCTCCTACTTCGCGTTCACCGCCACGCCGAAGGCCAAGACCCTCGAACTCTTCGGCACGCTCCAGGACATCGACGGCAAGGCGGCCTACCGGCCCTTCCACACTTACTCCATGCGGCAGGCGATCGAGGAGGGCTTCATCCTCGACCCGCTGCGCAACTACGTCACGTACAACACGTACTGGAAGCTGGTGAACCAGAACCCCGACGAGCGGGAGGTCGACCCGTCGAAGGCGAACTCCCTGCTCGCCCGGTACGCGCTCACCCATGACTCGACGGTCGCCCAGCACGCCCAGGTGATCGTGGAGCACTTCGTGGCGCACAGCCTGGGCCGCCTCGGCGGGCGGGCCAAGTCGATGGTGGTGACCGCGTCCCGGCAGTCCGCCGTGCAGATGGCGCGTGCCATCAAGAGCTACATCAAGGACCGGGACTACGACACCAAGTACCCCGATCTGGGTGTCCTCGTCGCCTTCTCCGGCTCGCTCACCATCGACGGCGAGGAGACCACCGAGCCGAAGGAGAACGGCGGGCTGTCGGAGAGCGCGCTGCCGAAGGCGTTCGCGTACACGCGTGCCGACGACAAGGCCGCCCGAGCCGGCGGTGCGGGCCAGCGCGAGTACAGGATCCTGGTCGTGGCGGAGAAGTACCAGACCGGCTTCGACCAGCCGCTGCTGACGACGATGTACGTCAACAAGTCGCTGACCGGCATCTCCGCCGTCCAGACCCTGTCCCGGCTGAACCGGACCGCCGAGCGCAAGACCCAGGCCGACCTGGCGGTACTGGACTTCGTCAACGACGCCAACGACATACAGGAGTCCTTCCGCCCGTACTTCGAGGAGGCGAACACCCTCCCCTCCGACCCCAATCTGCTCTACACCGCGCAGAGCCGGGTCATGCAGGCCGCGATCCTGTCCGGCCAGGAGATGGACGAGTTCGCCGCCGCGTACTTCGCCGCCAAGGAGAAGGCGGCAGGCTCACAGTCCAAGTGGGAGAAGCTGCATGCCGAGCTGTACCGGCTGCTCTCCCCCGCCGTCGCCCGCTTCACCGCGCTGCAGGACAGCGACGACGAGGACGATCAGGAGACGGCGGAGGGCTTCCGCGCCGACCTCAACGACTACGTCAGGAAGTACGGCTTCCTCGCGCAGATCGTCCCCTACCGGGACGCCGAGCTGGAGCGGCTGCACCTCTACGGCCGCTACCTCCTCAACCGGCTGCCGCGCCGGGCGGACGGCGGCGTGGACATAGGCGAGGTCGACCTCAGCCATATGCGGGTGGAGAAGACGGGCGAGTACGACGTCTCCCTCACCGCCGAGGGGCCGACGACGATGCAGGGCTTCGGCGACGGCTCGGGCGGCGCGAAGGAAGCGGAGAAGTCGCTGCTCTCGCAGTTGATCGAGAAGTTCAACGAACGCTTCGGCACCGAGTTCACCGAGCAGGACGTCATCCGCCCGTTCGAGGAGGCCAAGGCCGACCCGAAGGTGCGGGCGGCGGCCGTTGTCAACGACGAGGAAAACTTCGGCCTCGTCTTCGACAACGTCTTCGCGGACAAGATGGCCGACCACATCGACACCATCGCGGGCATGGGCCGCCAGTACTTCGGCCCCGACAAGGGCTTCAAGTCCAGCCTGGACCGCAGCGCCCGCAAGGCCGCGTGGCGGATGATCCGCCGCGAGGAGGGCCTGGACGACGACGTCTGACGCTTACGCCCCGGCTGGTTACGCCGGCCGGGGCGCCCTTGAAGGACATCAAGACTGCGCGCAGTGCGAGTTGTCCTCTTCATGAGGCGCAACGGATCGGGAGGGGAAGTAATGGATCACGCGGCGGGCGAGCTCGAAGAGTCTCGGCTTCAGAAGGCCGTCGAGACGATCACCATCACACCGGAGGCGGCCACTGAGCTCGTAGGCGGTTACCGTGCGACTTTCGAGTCCAAGTTCAAGCGGCAGCCCGAAAGCCTGGACGACAAGCGCCGGATCGCCGCCAAGATCATTGGCCGGTACTCCAAACTCTCGGCAGCCGCTGGGGCGGTCACTGCAGCCCCGAGCGTGATTCCGGGGGTCGGGACGGCGGTCGCAGTCCTGGGCGGCGGTGTCACGGATATCGCCATGACACTCAAGCTCCAGGTCGACATGTGCATGTGCCTGGTCGAGGTGTACGAGACCGAGCTGAGCAGTGAGGACAAGAAGCACCTCGCCTTCACGATCGCGTTGGCGGGTTCGGTAGAACAAATGGCAACAAAGGGTGGCAAGGCAGCGGTACAGAAAATCGCCGAGAAGTTGGTCTACCAGTACCTGAAAGGGCCCGCTCTGGTCACGATCAAGCAGTTGTTCAAGCGGGTGTCCATCACCTTCACCCAGAAGGCGATGGCCAAGGCGATTCCGGCCGGTGTAGGTGTCGCTTTCAGTAGCTCCACCAACTACGTCCTGACGACGGTGGTGGGCAGGGTTGGCGTCGCCGTCCTGGCCAAAGAGGTGAAATAGCCCCCGCCCCTCACCCCGACAGGACGCGGGTGCCCAGCCGCCAGTGCGACTGGGCCCCACGGGGGTTGTGAATGTACGGCTCAGATGGTCTGGTCGGCGGCCAGTCGGACGAGCCCGGCCCACGCGTCGGGGGCGACCGTCAGAACCGGTCCGGATCGGACCTTCGAGTCCCGGATGTGTACAGTTCCGGCGGCATCAGCAACCTCGACGCACTCCCCGCCCTCGCCGCTGCTATAGCTGCTCTTGAACCAGGCCGACTCCGGCACCGTCGGCTCAGGCATCTGGTTGCTCATTTCTCTCCCAGCAGTTTCTCGACACAGGCCAGCGATTCATGTGGAGTCAGCGCCTGAGCCCGGAGGATCCCGTACTGCTCCTCGATCTCCCTGACGGCCGACCTGTCTGTGTGGAGGCGGCTGTCCCGCTGGACCTCAACGTAGGCCATCCTCCGCCCGTCGCGGTTCTCGATCAAGGTGAAGGGTCCGGCCAGACCGCAGTGCTCCGTGCGCTCGTTGGGCATGATCTGGACCTCTACATTGCGTCGGTGCCCGTGCAGCATGATCTGCTCAAGCTGTCCTCGCAGTACCGCCCAACCGCCGATGGGACGTCGAAGTACCGACTCCTCGATCACGAAACTCAAGGTCGGCATCGGCCTGCGGGAGAAGATCTCCTGTCGAGCAAGCCGGGCTGCGACTCGTTGCTCGACAGTGTCTTCGTCAAGTAGCGGGCGCCGCATGGCGAACACGGCGCGCGCGTACTCGTCGGTCTGCAACAGGCCAGGAACAGCCTGGGCCGCGTACACGTGGAGAGCCACCGCCGCCGCCTCCAACCGCGCCATGTCCCGGAAGAACGCCGGATACTGTGCCCGCCCCACCTCCTCCTTCAGCGCCTTGAGGACGCCCCCGGCCTCCAGTACCTCGTCCGCGCGGTCGATGAACCTGGGCGAGGGAATCCGCCGGCCCTGCTCGAAGGAGGCGATCGACTGCCCCGCGTATCCCACCAGCTTCCCGAACTCCGCCCGCTCCAGGCCCGCCCGTACCCGCAGCAGCTTCAACTGCCGCCCGAAGGCCGTCACCACGCCCGATCCCGGCTCGTCCTCCGGCCTCGGCCCGGCGTCTTCCCGCGCACCCTCGGCCTCGCCCTGCTCCACCGACTCCATCGGCTCCACCGCCTCCCCGGCCCAGTTCCCCGGCCCAACGCGCCCGCCCCGAGCCGGTCACGCGGCGCGTCTCGTACACCTGCCGCCCCGTCGCGTACAACCGGCATGCGACGGCGCGTCACCACTGGTCACGCTACGCCACCGCCGGGAGCGTTGAGGGCATGAACAATGAGATCGCTGCTCCTTCCCGTAACGGTCAACCCATTGGCCCCACAGGTCACTTCGAGATGCGGTTCAGCTCCACCCCGCGCGGCGCGCGGCTCGCCCGGCGTCTTGCCGGGCAGCGGCTCGACGCGTGGGGCATCCCCTACGACTGCGACACGCACCACGCGCTGACGCTGATCGTCGCCGAGCTCGCCGCCAACGCCGTGCGGCACGGCCGGGTCCCCGGCCGCGACTTCCACCTCGCGCTGGCCCGTGACGCCACGACCGTACGGATCGAGGTCACCGACACCCGCACCGAAGGCGTACCGGTCGTGGCGACGCCCACGGACCTCCGCGATACCGGCCGCGGCCTGCTCCTGGTGGAGCACCTAGCCGACCGCTGGGACTGGCGCCCGCGCCCCGACGGCCCCGGCAAGACGGTCTGGGCGGAGTACGTCCTGCCGGCGGGAGGCTGACCCGCCGCCGCACCGTCCTGCCCGTCGTCCACCGCCGCGCCCAAGCCCATGTCGCACCGCGACCGCTGGACGGCATATCGACGCAGCGGTCACACTTGACCCCTGACCGTGACTGTTCATCACGCACACCGGGGGCAAGGTGCCGCAGGAGGCGATCTCCGACCGTTACGAACTCCTGGAAGAGCTCAGCCACGGCGGCATGGGGGACGTGTGGCGCGGCTACGACAGCGTGCTCGACCGGCCCGTCGCCGTGAAACTCATCCGGCAGGCGTCGGTCACCTCCCCGCAGCTGGCCGAGGAGTTCGCCAAGCGCTTCCGTCGCGAGGCCCGTATCACCGCGCGCATCCAGCACCCCGGCGTGCCGCAGGTGTACGACGCGGTGCTCGACGCATCGTACGAGCGGCTGTTCCTGGTGATGGAGCTCGTCGACGGCGTACCGCTGTCCGCCTACCTCGACCCCGGCCGGCCGCTGCCGGTCAGCTGGGCGGCCGCCGTCGCCGCGCAAGTCGCGACCGTGCTGTCGTACGCGCACGACGTGCCGGTGATCCACCGGGACCTCAAACCGGGCAACATCCTCGTCGCCCGCGACGGCACCGTGAAGGTCCTCGACTTCGGCATCGCGGCGATCCTGCGCACCGACGTCACCAAGCTGACCGCCACCGGCAGCCCCATCGGCACCCACCAGTACATGTCGCCCGAGCAGGTCCGCGGCGGACGCATCACCCCGCAGACCGACCTGTACGCGCTGGGCTGTGTGCTGCACGAACTCCTCAGCGGGCGCCTCGCGTTCGAGGCGGAGAGCGAGTACCTGCTGATGTACCAGCACGTCAACGCCGCCCCCACCCCGCTGCGACAGCTGCGGCCCGACGTCCCCGAGGCGCTGGAGGAGCTGGTCCTGCACCTGCTGCGCAAGGCGCCCGAGGCACGGCCCGCCGACACGCAGGAGGTGTACGCGCGGCTGCTGCCGTTCCTCCCGCCGCCGGGCGGAGAACCCGGCACGGCCGATGCCGGGCCGGCCGGCGCGCCCGACCCGACGGGCGTGTTCCGTCACCCTTTCGCGCCCCGCGCCCGCGCCCAGGCCCCCGCACCCGGCGGTTCGGCGCCGACCGCCGTCCTCCCGGGGGCTCAGCCGGTGCCCGTCCCCGCCCGGCTGCGCGAGGACATCAAGGAGGCGTACGCCCACTCCGACGCCCTGCTGGAGGAGGAGCGGTTCGCGCAGGCCGCCGAGGTGCTCGGCGAGGTCATCGAACCCGCGGCCCTCGCCCTCGGCTCCGAGAGCAAGCAGGTCCTGGCGCTGCGCCGCCAGCGAGCGGCGATCCGCCTCCTCGGCGGCGACTACCGGGCCGCCCTGCCCGAGTTCGACGCCCTCGCCGACGCGTACGCCCGCATCGCCGGACCCACCGGAGAGCAGGCCCGCGCCTGCCGCGCCCAGGCGGCCCGGTGCCGCGCCGAACTCGGCCAGGTCACCGACGCGCTCGCCGCGCTCCAGGGCGTGCTGAACGTCGTACGGGCCGTCGACAGCGACGTGAGCGAGGAAGCCGTGGAGCTACGGCACAACATCGGGATGCTGCTGCTCGCCCAGGGCCGGGCCGCCGAAGCCCGGCAGGTCCTCGAACCGCTCCACCAGGACATGTGCATGGTGTTCGGCCCCGACGACGAGATGACCGTCGAGATCGCCGAGGCACTAGCCGTGATCCGCCTCGGCCTCGACGGTTCGGCTTCCTGACCCGCCTCCTCGAGAAGCGGCACCGGCCGAAACCACGCTGCCCGCGACGAGTTTCCCTTACAGATCCCACTCGTCGGCCAGCAGCCCCACGAGCCGCTGCTGCCGCTTCTGCAGCAGTTCCGGCTTCCACTCCTGGTGCTGCAGCACCTGGCTGGTCAGGGCGAACGTGGAGACGCCGTGCCTGCCGGTGAAGTACTTGGCCTTCTTCTCGGTGAAGTCGTAGTTCTGGGCGTAGGCGTTCTTCGTCCGGTTGAGCAGGACGAGGTTGCCCAGCCGGTGCGTCCACCGACCACGCTGCTCGTCGGTGAAGTGCCGCAGCCACTGCGACTGCTGCTTCGGGTTCTGCGGCAGCACGTGCTCGACGGTGATCAGGGTGTGGTCGTACGAGACTCCGGGCTTTCCGGCCAGCATCTCGTCCAGGCGCAGCAGGACGTACTTACGGGTCTTGGTGACGAGGTATATGTCGCCGTCCAGACGCGCGAGAGTCTCGGCCTTCTCCGTGTCCGTCAGGGCGAAGGAGGTCGCGTCCATGCCCTTGCCCGCGTTGAGTTCACGCAGGAGGTCCGCGTAACGCGTGACGCGGGGAGTGGTGTAGACGCGGCGGATGAACATGCTGGCCGCCAGCCGCTCCAGTGCGCCGAAGAACCTGTCGAGCCAGGCCGGGTCGTCACCGTGGTTACGCAGCGCCCACAGGGCAGCGGGCCGCCAGTCGTTGTTGTCGATCTGCTGGAGGCGTTTGAACCAGGCGTTGACCTGCTCCGCTCCAGAGGCCGCCGGATAGCTGGCGTCGCGGATCTGCACGTAGGCGTCCGCGTACGGCACGACGACGTCATTGACGAACGACTCTGCCTTGCCGGGCAGATAGTGGCTGAGCACCTGCTCGGGAAACTCCTTGAGCAGTTCCCGCTCTGCCCGCTTCATGGCGAACACCATGCGCAGGTGAAGGAAGAGGTCGGCGAAGTCGTCCCGCCCCAGGGCCTCCTCCGCGTCTTCCCACTTGCGGGCGCACTCCTCCGAGGTCTTCTCATCCAGAGCACCGATGATGTGCGACTTGAAGATGTCCGTGGGCGAGAGGTCCATGCCCCGGGAGTTCATGACGCTGAAGATGCGGTGCGCGCTGTCCAGATCGGGGGTACTGACGACGACCAGGAAGGTGCGCTCGCCAAGCATCTGCACGAGATCGAGCCGCCGCTCCTCCGACCACTCGGCGAGATTCGTGTACAGCGCCCTGGCGTTGCGCAGAACGGCCTTCTGCGCGTCCGTCGGCAGCGTCTCCTCCTTCAGGATCCGCAGTGCCTCGGTGGCTCCCTTTGTCTGGACGTACTTCTGGAAGAAGCCGGCGTCGCGGAATCGCAGGGTGAGCCTGGGCTTGGGATCGAGCCGGCGGACCTTGTTGCCGGGCTCTGTGACCAGTTTGTCGAGATCACTGCGGAGGTCAGGGTCCTCCGCAAGGTCGCGAAGGAGAGCGAGCAGGATCGTCAGGGTGGTGAGGCGCTGCTGGCCGTCGATGACCTCGGCGGGCGCGTTGCCCTTGGCCTTGACGAGGACGATGGAGCCGAGGAAGTACGGCTCGTCCGTCCCCCTGTCCAGCGACTCCTCCAAGTCGGTGAGCAACTGAACGGCCTGCTCGACGTCCCAGGCGTAGGGCCGCTGGTAGTCCGGAATCCGGAAGTCGTAGTCGCTGCTGAAGACCTTGTGCAGGGACACTTCCTGCGCCTCTAGTTGCTGCATGTACCAAGGATGTACGGGCCATTGACGCCGCGTCTCGAGAATCCCGCGAGTTGAACGATGCTTGTGGTCCTGTCCTGGGCACAGTGACGTCTCGGACACCGCAAGGGCTGGGGCTGGGCTTCGTCGCCGTCGTACGAGTGCGGCTACGTCGGTCGGCCCGAGATCCGCCCGAGCTCTCGGGGCCCGCAGTCAGCTCGAGCCGCTCCTGCGTCAGCGGCCCGGGCAGCGTGGCCGCGCGGACGGTCGAGAGCCCCGACACCCTGCTGTAGGCCGCCTCTGTCGCCCCCAAGGTCTGTGCGGTGCTCAGGGCTTCGAGGGCCGCGGCTGAGCTCGGCCGTCTCCCCCGCTTTCCTTCCCACGGCCTCGTGGGGCCCTCATGGGAACGTCATGGGAACGGAAGGCCGTGTAAAAGCGGGGAAGGATCAGACAAGGGCGGAAGACCGCACCCCGCTGACCAGCAGGAACGGTCAATCCAGGGAAAACTCGCCATGAGCTTGCGGGGCCATGATCACTCGCCCCGAAGCAGCTCCAGCCCAAAGCCGCTCCACCGACCTCGGTGGACTGGTCACAGAAGCCATGAACGCCAGGCGCTGCTAGGAGTACGGCCCCAGGAACCGTTCTCCGTTGAAGTGCACCATGTGGGTCTTGTTCTCCGCGATCCACACCTCGGTCTCCCACGCGATATCCCGGGCGAATCTCCTGAAGGTTGCCTTGTCAGGGAATGCCGTGACGAGTACGAGCCCAGGCTTCGCATCCTTGAACAGCCCCTTCAGTTCATCGACCCGCTTACCATCCATCGGTCCGTGGGACGTAACAGCCTCGACCAGGACCAGCCAGTCCCGGTCCGTATAGTGGAGAACAACGTCGGGCATCTTGCCGTGAGCATCGACCGTGATACCGAGCTGCCGAAGGTAGTCGTCCTTCTTCACGATCCACTTGTCCCCGGTATCTCCGAGGTACACCACGGCCGCACCGGGTGTGAACTCCATGCGGAAGGATTCGACGACTGCCCGGATCAGTTCGCTGTGCTTTCCCGGGCTGAGGGTGATGTCCTCTTCATCGCCAGGCAACGCCACGGATACCCGGCGCGACTCACGCTCTGCGTCCCACCGTTCCCGCAGGATTCCGTACTCGTCGTGAAATCGCTGAAGGCCGGCCTCCCACTGGGGGGTGCCAAACGTGGCCAGTGCTTCCAGCGCTATCGCTGTCGGTTCATAACGGTTGTTCTGGTCATTGACCGTTCGGTCAGGCATGTCCGAGTTCGCGACGAGGACGCCAGCGGCAATCAACTGCTGTACTGACTTGCGCCTGATCGATTCCCGACTGTTCGGCTTGTAGCGCGTCGGGTCCGTGCGGCCCTTCTTGACGAGCGGGTAGTGGACCGCCATCCAGTCCATGCACTCCGTGATGCCGAGCGTGTTGGACCGCACGGCCGGCCAGGGCTCTTCCGGCTCCAGGCCGAACATCGCCAGCAGCACCAAGGCAGTACGTGTCGACTGCTGGGCCTTCGGCAGGCCGAGCTCTTTCAGGATCTGCTGCGCCTCACGAACTTTCCGATGCTGCGCTTCCGACGCCGTCGGCATTCGCCCTCCCCAGGTCCAACTCTGGCACCACTTCGGCCAGCGCGGCGTCGACCCTACCGGGAGTCACTGACAGCCCGACTCTCACTCCAAGTTCCTTGAGTTGCTGAAGACTTGGATACTTCAGACTCCGCAGGTCACCGGCGTTGATCTGCGTGTGCCCACTGAAGATCCGCACGTACTGGTCTACGACGGAGCTGTTCAGGTACGCGGTCAGCCCGGCGGCCAAATCGGGGTCGAGCCCGTGGTGCGCCTGGTGGAAGACGTTGATGTGATTCTCGACCGCGACGTCCTCCCCGTTGATGTCGTCCGGCAGGAGCAGGCTCGCCGAGACACGCCGCGGTTCCTCCTTCGCACTGAACCGCTTCACCAGGCAATAGGTACCTGAAGGCAGCACCAGGGGCCGGGTATCCGCGTTGTCAACCAGCGCCTGAGGCTTGCGGCCGCCAGACGCTGGCCACACCACGCGGCCGGCACTCAGGTTCACCGGGTAGAGGAGCGGTACCGCCCCCTTCGCGGGACTGCCGAGCAGATTCTCCGCTGTGCGGAAGTCGACGACGCGTCCCGTGCTCACTTGGACGCCGAGATCGCGCAAGGTCGCCGGCAGCTTGGCCATGCGTCCCGCGGTGGCGAGATCATCCGCGTTCGTGGCGATGTGAATGAATTTCTGCGGGTCGCCCTCGTCAACGACCTGCTCGTACGGCACGGAGTGACGGACCGGCCAGTCTTCGTAGCCGCCACTCACCGACACGATCACGTCGCCCGGCGCCTGGTCCGCAGTAGCGTGGAAAATGACGTTCTCCTGCAAGACCTCCGAGTCGGAGAACACCCTGTCACGGCGCTCGAAGACGTGGAGGTGACGCAGACGCGTGCGCTTCAGCAGGTCGTCACGGAACTTCCGGAAGTAAGCACCGTTCGCGAAGCTCCGGGGCGTGATCGCCACGAGCTGCCCCTCCGGGGCCAGGAATCGCAGCGCCAACGCCACAAACGCGGTGTAAAGGTTGCTGGTCTCGATCCCGCAAGATGCCAGGAGACCACGCTCGGCACTCTTGGAATTGATCTTCCGGTAGGGCGGATTCATCACCACCAGATCCCACTGAGGCAGGTCCCTGCCCTCCGTGAGAGTCGCGGCTGCCCATGTGATGAAGTCGGCGGTGTGCTGCTCGTAGGTCATCGAGTGAGCGTCGGCACACTCGTCCAGTGTCACGGTGAGATCTCCGCTGACCTGCTCGTCGATCTCAAACGTGGTTACGTCCAGCTTCAGGTCGGGTGCCACCATGGCCGCGCGGGCAACCAAGGCGGCAGTGAGGCTCCCCACGCCCGCACCAGGGTCCAGGACACGTAGGACACCGGTCTTTGGCAGGCTCGGCAGACCCGTGATCAGTGCAGCAGCAGTCGACGGTGTGAAGTACTGCCCCAGATCGGCCCGCGTCGCAGCATCAAGCGCGTTGGAACGCGTGACGCGGCGGGTCTCGGTGCGCTCTGTGAGGACCTCTGGAAGCAGTTTGCTCATGTGCTACATGATGCCGGAACTCCCCCGACGGCTCGTTTCCCCTGGGGAAAGTCGCCGATGCGCGAGTAAGTGGCTGAGTGTCCAACTGCGTGACAACGCCAACGGTTCGAATCCCGCCGGGGGCGCAGAACGAAGGGCCAGCTCAGGAGGGTTTCCTCCCAGGCTGGTCCTACGTTGTTTCGGGCGCCGTGCCACCCGCGTGCCACTAGGTCCGCTCGGCACCCTCTCCGGAGGAGCCCGAAGCCCTCCCCCACCGCCGCGGATCATGGCCCCGAGCCGGTCCGCGAGCACCTGGGCGAGGCGGGCCCGGGCCGGCGCGTCGCCGGCCGTACTCGCTGCGGTGATGGTGCCGATGATCTCGGTGACAGCCCGGGTGCTCTGGTCCAGCAGCCGCGAGCAGGCCGCCGCAGCTCCCCGGCGCCGCCTTGCGGCCGGGCAGGTACGCCCGGCCTACCGCACCCGGGGCCGGTCAGGCGCTGGTCCGCGTTCGGCCGGCGACTGTCGCAGCCGCGCATCCGTGCAGCATGCACAGCCCTCTGCTTCATCGAGGGCGTCGGTTCGGGTTTGGCATGATCGTGCCAGGCTCGGGGTCCAGCCACGGTCAGTGAAGGGGATCTGCGGTCCAGTTTTTGCCTCGCCAGGTCTTGAAAACCCCAGGTCAGTGGCGTGAAGCGGTTTCTCCCGTCCGGATCTGTGCCGACGGCCACAGCAAACGGGACACGCGTAGGCCCATACTGAACCATGACGAAGCCCGCTGCACCGAAGCGTCACTTGCCTACCAGCCCCTTCAAAGCCCCGGTCACACCGGCTCCCAAGCACTTCGCCGTGGGCGACCAGGTCACCCACGACATGTACGGCCTGGGCCGAGTAATCGGCATCGAGGACGGAATCGCGGCTCTCGTGGATTTCGGCTCGGAGCCGATGCGGATCTTGAGCCCCTACGCCAAGATGACCAAGCTCTAGGACCACTGCGCCCGGTGACGGCATACCAGGGCCCTTCAGGGCCCTGCAACGAAAGCGAGACCTCTCATCGATCCGACATCACTGTTCTCCGCCCCGGAAGAACAACCCCGCTGCTCCACTTCGGCATCGCCGCCTCCGGCAACCAACCCCTTTCAGGCCCCTGACTTCGGGAACGACGGGACCTTGCAGTTCGAGGACGCACAGGATTCCGTCTCGGACATACGTCCGGCGCGGCCCAGGGCGGCTTAGCTCCATGAATGACGGTCGCTCCGGCAACTGACCGCGCGCCGTCTTCCGTGCTGCGGCGAAGAGTGCGGCCGTCTCGGTTTCGGTCTTGCCGTCTCGGTTTCTGTGAGGTGTTGCGACCTCCTGTCGACAACGTCCGCCGCCCTGACCATGATTGGCCAATGCCCGAGTTCAGTTGGCCGGACCGCTCCCTGGTGCCGGCCTCGGATCTCCTAGACCAGAGCTGGCCGGCAACAGTCTCCGCACTGCCCCTTGGATCTCACGTCAGCGGACGGGTCATCGGCCGACAGCCGTTCGGCGTCTTCCTCCTCCTCGACGGCGTGCCGAACGCAGTCGGCCTTGCCGAGATCACCGCCATGCCTCACCGCATGGAGCTACCTGCCTTGGGTGCCACCGTCGCGGGTGAGGTGATCTGGCACGTGGAGCACAACCGTCAGGTGAAGATCCGCCTCGACGAATGGCACGTGCCCAGCTGATCACTTCGTGGTCGCCGAGGTCGACGTAGCAGCGCCCAGGCGGTTTGCCCAGGTCAGCGCACTACGGGAGGTGGCGCGTCGGCACGTCCTACGCCTCCGGCTCCCAGGCCTGGAGCAGGTCGAAGAGGCGTCGGTCGCCGTCGAGCTCGAGGGAATCCACGGGGATACGGCCGTAGAGGGGGTCAGGACCAGCTCGCCGGCCGTGCCCCGGGCGGAGGCGTCGGCTGCGGGGTCGGGCGTGGGGAGGCGGGTGGTGCGGGCGCCGTCGGCGGAGAGGCTGAGGCGCCAGGAGGGGCCCTCGGTGCTGTGGAAGTCGACGGCAGCGGGCTCGTGCGGCCAGGCTTCCGTCGTTGCGCAGCAGGTGGACAGGAACTCGTCGGTACCGTCGAGTGCCACCTCGTCCGGCAGCGGCTGCGGGGCGCCCAGGGTGATCTGGGCGTCGTAGGTGTGCACCGCGATCTCCTGGAGCTGGTGTCGGGCGACGGCACCACAGGTCTGCGGCGACTGCGACGCACCCCACCACGTCCAGCAGCCGCGGTCCCGGCCGGCCTCCCGCAGCGCGTCCAGCAGCTGCTGCGTCGACGCGGCCGACCAGGCCAGCAGGGCCTCGCGCTCCCGGGGCGCAGCCGGCGCGCCCTCCGACGTGGACTTGGCAGTGGCGGCAGGCCCTGCGGCGACGGTGGCGGCCCAGGAGTAGCGCCCCTCCCCCAGGTGCTGCACCAGATCGAACAGCGTCCACCCGGGGCAGGTCGGCACCTGCGCGTCGGGGCTGGGCGCGGCGGCGACCGCGGTGCGGAAGGTGGTCGACCGTTCGTCGATCAGCCGCAGCAGCGCAGGACGGGTCCTCCTGCCCGTTGGGTCCCGGCCTTAGTAGGTCTATCGTCGGAATCATCGGGCCAGGACGAGGAGGACGGCCGGTGATGCCGCAGGACGAGGCCGTGATCGGCTGCACGGGGAAGGTGCTCATCGGAACGCGCGGTTCCACGGGCCCCGGCGAAGTCCTGGTGCGGGTCAGAGGCGGCTCCGAGACCTTCCTCGCCTGGTCGGAGGAACCCCTGCCCGTGGGCGCGACGGTGCTCGTGATCGAATCACGGGGATGCCGCGAGGTCGGCGTCATCGAGTGGGTGGATCCATTGGACGCGCTCGGCGACATCGCCGAGGCCGGCTGAGGAGTTACAGGAATGTTCGGATACCGCGTACCCGCTCCCGACGAGGCGATGTTGATCTCGGGGGGCAGGCGGGGACTGGGGGGCGCGCCGTTCCGAGTGGTCACGGGGCACGGCAAGTTCGTGCTGCCGGTCTTCCGGAAGGTCCGGTTCCTCACCCTGTCCATGTGTGAGTCCGAGGTCACCGAGACCTGTGTGACCAGGCAGGGCATCTCGTTGCACGTCCGCGCGGTCATCGCCTTCAAGGTCGGCAACGACCACGAGAGCATCATCAACGCGGGCCAGCGGTTCCTCTCCGACCAGGAGCAGATGTCGGTGCTCACCGGCCGGATCTTCGCCGGTCACCTGCGGGCCATCATCGGCTCGATGACGGTCGAGGAGATCGTCACCGAGCGGCAGAAGCTCGCCGCGGAGGTGCTGGACACGTCGAAGACGGAGATGGCGAAGATCGGGCTGATCGTCGACTCGCTCCAGATCCAGTCCATCGACGACGGCGACACCGGCTACATCGACGCGATGTCCGCCCCGCACAAGGCGGCCATCCAGCGGCAGGCGCAGATCGCCCAGGCGCAGGCCACCCAGGCCTCGGTCGAGGCGGAGCAGGTGGCGGCCCGCAACCAGGCCGAGTACGCCCGGCAGACCGCGATCGTCAGGGCCGAGTACTCGGCCGAGGTGGACCGCGCCCAGGCGCAGGCCGCGCAGGCCGGACCGCTGGCGCAGGCGCACGCCCAGCAGGAGGTGCTCGCCGCCCAGACTGAGCTGGCCCAGCGCCAGGCCAAGCTGCGCCAGCAGCAGCTGGTGGCCGAGGTCGTGAAGCCCGCCGAGGCCGAGGCCGAGCGGGTCAGGATCCTCGCGGCCGCCGAGGCACAGCGGATGAAGATCCAGGCGGAGGCGGCTGCCTCGTACGACCGGGTCGCGCTCGACCGGATGCTGATCGACCAGCTCCCGCAGATCGTCAAGGAGGCCGCCGGCGGCCTCGCCGGCGCCAACGTCAACGTCCTCAACGGCGCGGACGGTCTTGGTGAGATCGCCGCCGGCCTGGTGTCCCAGGGCCTGACGATCCTCGATTCGGTCCGGCAGAACCTGGGCGGACAGGAGTCCGAGGGCAACCGAGCCGGCGGCAACCGGCCCGACGGCAACCGCTCCGGGGAGGGCGGGAACAACGGCCTGCTTCAGCTGCCCACCAGCAAGGAGAGGAAGTCGAACGACGGTCCGGTGGACGTCGACTAGGAGCGGCGGCAGTTCTCCGGCCGCGCTCGCCCGTCCGTCCGCCCATATGCCCGTCCGCCCGTACGTCCGTACGTCCGTACGCCCGTCCGCCCGTCCGCCCATACGCCCGCCCACGGGACAGTGCCCCTCCCCGGCCGACCTGCGTGGTCACCTGCCCGCGATCGGCAGCCGTCCGCGCCGAGGCGGGCTGTGTGATGATGCACGGACGATGACCGGCCCTGGGGAGGGACCGGGTGCACGGGAGGGGACTGAGCCATCGTGGGCAAGGGCGGGGATTCCATACCGGACGAGGAGTGGGAGCGCTTTCTGAGGGAGGCCGAGGCCGGGACTCAGGGTGCGCCCAAGGAACCCTCGGCGCGGGCTCGGATGGTGGCGGGGCGGTTGCGGGAGGAGTCCGGCCGTCCGGAGGGGTGGCGGGCTCACCAGCCGGCCCGGCGGCGCCGGGGCAAGGGCTGGTACGCGGTCGGGCTGGTGGCCGCGGTCGGCCTGCTGGCCGTGGCGCTGGCGCCGGGGCGGGTGGCCGGTTGGTTCGGGGGCGGTGGCGGCGACGGCGACAGTGCGCCGCTCGCCGTTGAGTCGAAACGTCCGGATCAGGCGCCGCCGACCGAATCGGCCGGCCAACTGCCCACGCTGAAGCAGCCGTTCAGGGGTTCACCCGCGGTGCGGTGGGGTGACGGGACGGCGGGGATCGGTATGCCCGCGGCGCGGGCGACCGGCTGGATGAGCAAGGCGCAGGTGGCGCAGACGCTCGACCGGACCCGGGACTTCCTTGCCGAGTCCAGTCTGGATCCCGGGGTGCTGCGCGGGGAACGGCCGCGGAAGGCCATCGCGATGATCAATCCGCGTCAGCAGGACGTCCAGGACTACCTCGCGACCGCGTTCCGCTCGCCCAGCCGGAAGGACGATCCTCTGCTGCTGTTCAGCCGGTTCCAGAAGGCGAAGGTGCGGCTCGTCGGGAACGTGGTCAAGACCCGGGGGCGGGTCACGTACCGGGAGGGCAAGCGCGGTGCGGTCGAGGTGAGCACCGATGTCACGTACGTCTATCCGGTCGTACGCGCCGCGGCGGGCAGCGACGAGGTAGAGCGGACCATCGTGCGCCGCGAGGTCGTGATGAGCTGGGACGACCCGGCGAAGGTGGTCATCGAACCGGGGACGTTCTCCCTGGTCTCCTACAAGGTGGACACCACCAACGGCGGCTGCGACACCTTCACCGGCTACCTCACCCCCGAGTTCGGCGCCGAGCGCGAGACCAAGGGTCCGGGCGACGGTCCCGAGGTGGACCCGTACGACCGCAGCAAGTCGATGGACGAGCGTATGCGGGAGGCCGACGACGCGGGGTGCGGGACCGCCACCCGGTCGTGAGCGAGGAGTGACGCACCTAGGTCGTAGGCGGAACGACCCAGAGCCTGACGGTTCCGTCGTTGCCACCGGTGGCGAGAACGCGGTTGTCCCCCGAGAACGCCACGACGGTGACGGGCTTCAGGTGGCCGACCAGAGGCGCGCCCATCTGCTTGCCCTGACGGACATCCCACAGGAGGACTTTCCTGTCGTTCGCGCAGCTGGCCAGGACGCGCCCGTCGGGGGAGAACGCCACCGCGTTCACGCGCCTGCTGTGGCCGACGAGGGGGTCACCGACCTGTTGGCCGTCTTCCACGTTCCACAGCCGCACTGCCCGGTCGTTCCCGCAGGCGGCGAGAATGCGACCATCCGGAGAGATCGCGAAATCCTCGAAGCAGACCGCTTGCCCTTTGAAGAACAGCGATGTCAGCAGGTTGCCGCAGTGGACCGTATCGCCCAATGGTGTTCCGACAGCCTCTCCACTCACGACGTCGAAGAACAGGATATTGCTACGGTCCCGGTTCGTTGTGGCGATGAACTGCCCGTTCGGCAGGTAGCCGAGCAGCGCCTTCGCCGGCGAGGTGGTACCGCCGTCGGCTGCCTGTCCCAGGGTCCGGTACCGCTTGCCGGTGCTGATGCTGAGCAGGTGAACACGCCAGTCGCCGACCACTCTTGCCGCGAGCGTCTCTCCGTCCGGTGAGAAGGCCAGGGCCTGCACGTTCGATCCGGTCTCGAGACGTCTGATCGGCTTCCACGTGTCGAGGCGCCACAGGTCCACGAAGCCATAGCTGTCGGCAGCACCGACAGCGAGGATCCTGCTTGTCGGCGACAAGGCCATGGCTCTTCCGAAAGCGGTGATGGGCACGCCGGTCGGCTTTAGATCGACAGCGTTCCAGAACCGTACGTTCCCGCTCCCGTCGCAACTGGCGACGCTGCCGTCATCGCTCAGGAACCCTAGGCTCGCGATGGACGCGCCATGGCGGCGAGATGTGATGAGCGGGGCAGTGCATCCCTTCTCCCAGACGTGTGTGAGGATTCCGCTCGCCAGCGCGCCGCTCTTGTCCTGCACGGCTTCCGCACTCGACTCCGCCGCACTCGATTCCTCTTCCTTCCTCAACTCCTTCTTCAAGGAAGGCGGATGTATGTGCTGAATCAACTGGCCGATCTGAGCAGCGGACACAAGGGAGGCGCCGTCGGGGTACGCCGCGGTGGCGCCACCGTCCGCCGGAGATCGCGGGCTTGGATCGGCCGGCCCGCTCAGCCCTGGGGCGGGTCCGGCAAACGAGGGTTGCCGAGCTGGACTCCTCCATGCACGACGGCGGCGGCAACACTGCCGTGGTCCGCCTTGATGTTCACGTCCCGGTGAGCAGCGGCGCCGCCCTGTCCGGACACAGCCCCGGGAGCGGCCGCCACGTACGCACTGAACAGGGTGCGCATTTCGGTCGCGACCCGATGCCGTTCGGCCTCGCCCAGGTCCTCCAGCAGGTCCGCGAAACGGCCGCGCCACGCCGCCTCTTCCTGGATGCGCAACGCCTCGGCTTCTAGGCCGCGGGCAGCCGCCAGGGCACCCGCGGTTCTGTCCAGTCGCTCCTCCACGGCCTGCTCGCGCCCGGAGTCCCCGCGGCCGACCAGCCGCACGAGTCCCTGCCTGAGACCCGACCACGCATCCGTCCCCGCTGCCTGCACCACGGCGGCACCACCTGCCGCGGCCAGTGCCGTGAACGCCTCAGCCAGCATCCCGCACCGTTCCCCTCCGATGACATGCGATGTCCGGACGATACGCGCGCGGCCCGGGCGTAAGTGCCGTTTTCCACCAAGTCCCTCCCTCCCGCGTCCTCGCCTTCAACTCCGGTCAGTTAACTGTCAAGAACCTTGACAGTCTATTGGTCTAGTCCAAAGATGGGCGCGCCCCGCTCGCACTTTCACCTTGGGAGCGTCAATGAGACGACCTGGTTCTCTTCGTGCACTGCTGTCCTGTGCGACCGTCACCGCCCTGTCCGCCGGGCTCGTCGCCCTCGGAGGCGGTGGTGCGGTCGCCGCGCAGGGCGCGCCCTCGCATCACGCCGAGCCCAAGCCCATGCCCACGCACGTCGCGGCGCCGTACGTCGAGACGTGGACCGGGGAGAGCCCGGCGGCGCTCGCCGCCGCGTCGGGGAACAAGTACCTCACGATGGCGTTCCTCCAGACGGACACCGCGGGCTCGTGCACCGCGTACTGGAACGGTGCGCCCACGCAGCCGGTCTCCCGGGCGAGCTTCGGCGGCGACATCGCCGCGATCCAGGCGCGCGGCGGCAACGTCATCCCGTCCTTCGGCGGCTACAGCGCCGACACGACCGGCACCGAACTGGCCGACAGCTGCACCAGCGTGGACTCCATCGCCAAGGTGTACGAGAGTCTCGTCACGACGTACGGCGTCACTCGGATCGACCTCGACGTCGAGGCCGACTCCATCGACAACACCGCCGGGATCGACCGCCGCAACAAGGCCATCGCCGAGGTCCAGCGCTGGGCCCGGCACACCGGCCACCGCGTGCAGTTCTCCTACACCCTGCCGACGACGAACACCGGACTCGCGCCCAACGGTGTGGCGCTGCTGCGGAACGCCGTCGACAACGGCGCGCGCGTGGACGTCGTCAACATCATGACGTTCGACTACTGGGACGGCGCCACCCACGACATGGCCGCCGACACCGAGACGGCCGCCACCGGGCTGCACGACCAACTGGCCGCGCTCTACCCGAAGAAGAGCCCCGCGAAGCTGTGGCGCATGATCGGCGTCACCGAGATGCCCGGCATCGACGACTACGGTCCCGAGGAGACCTTCACCATGCGGGACGCCGTCACGGTGAAGAAGTGGGCGGTCGCCAAGGGCATCAACACCCTCTCCTTCTGGGCACTCCAGCGCGACAACGGCGGCTGCGTGGGCACCGCCGGCGCCAACTCCTGCTCGGGCATCGCCCAGGACACCTGGTACTTCAGCCACACCTTCGAACCGTTCACGCGTGGCGCCGGCGCCGGCGCCGGCCGGTGACGCCCAGGGGATCCTCGCAGGAGCATCACAGAGACTGCACACAGTCTTGCGAATGACTCGTTAGCGTGCTGGCCATCCGATCCCACGTGTGAACGTGATCCGCTCGCGGCCCGCTGGGACGACAGCACGTCAACCCAGGAAGACCGCAGACAGATGGACTACTGCTCCTCGTGCCGTCGGCATCTGAACGGCGCCCTGATGTGTCCTGGGTGCGGTGCCTACGCTCCGGACCTCGCCGCCGACATAGCCGCCCTCACCGCCGACGCCCGCCCCGCCCCGGCCCGCACCGCCGAGGCGGCGACGGGGACCGCGGCGACGGGGACCGCGACGTGGGAGGCCGCGGACTGGGAGGCCATGGCCGAGGTGCCGCAGACCGTCCCTCAGACCGGCCCGCAGACCGTCCCTCAGACCGGCCCGACGGCCGATCCGCAGACCGGCCCTCAGGACGTGCCGCCCGCGCCGCAAGGGCGGGCGGCACGGCGTCGCCAGATGGCCCGTTGGAAGAAGAACCAGCGCCGGGCCGTGGTCGCGACCGCCGTCGCACTCGTCGGAGGCGGCCTGACCGTCTCCATGATGGACCGGCACTCCACCGACCGGGCGCAGGCCGCCACGACGCCGGATGTGCCGAGCATGGCGACCACGCCCGCGGCGGACGAACCGGCGACGCGGGACACCCGCTCGACCGTGACCCGGCCCGACGCCCACCGGTCCTCACCCGCCCGTTCCGCCCAGTCGCCCACGACCGGGCTGCCGCAGGGGCAGTCCACCCCTGCCCCGCTCCGTACCACCCTGCCGAGCACCGGTTCCCCGCCTGCTACGACTCACCCGACTCCGGCGACTCGTACGGCGGCGACACCCGCCACGCAGCAGCACGCCGACCCTCCGTCCTCCGGCGGAGCGGCTGCCGATCACACCGGTACCTCGGCACAGCACACCTCCACACCCGCGGCCGGTGACGGCTCGGACCCGGGAACGCCTCAGGCGACCCCCGCCCCGGCGACGCCCTCGTCGCCGGAACTCTGCCTGCTCGTGGTGTGCCTCGGCTGACGCCGCGGTGATGTCGCGGTGATCCTGCTCGGATCTTGTCACCGCCGCGTCACAGGTCGTCTCCCGGAAGAACCCCCGTGCCCGGCCGGCCCGTCTGCCAGGACAGGTGCCGGCGAGGGCCGGTACCCCGTGAGATCCGACATCGGGGGACGACATGCAGTACACCAAGGGCATCCGCAGAACCGTGCTGGCGATGGTCGCGGCCTCGGCCGCCGTGATGGTGGCCGGGTGCCAGTCCGACGGGGGCGGCGCGAAGGCGGGCGGGTCGCCGTCCGGCGGGGCCGGTGCGTCGAGTGCATCGGCCTCTCCTTCCGGCGCTCCTTCCGGCGCTGGTTCGCCGGGCTCCGCCGCCCCGGTCGTTCCGGCGGCGAGCGTCTCTTCCGGATCAGGGGCCGGGTCCGGGGCCGGAACCGGGTCGGGAGCCGGAACCGGGTCGGGATCCGGGTCGTCGGGCGGAGCCGTGAGGACGTGTACGGCGAGCAGCGTCGAGGCGGCCGCGTACCAGGCCGCCGATCGTCCGGACGGCACGGGGACCGGAGCGGCGATCGTCGAGTTCACCAACGTCTCGAGTCACCCGTGCGTCCTCAAGGGGCATCCGTCGGTCGCGGGGGCCGGCAACGGCTCCCCTGAGCACAATTCGCCGCTGTCCGTGACAGCCACGGGATCGGCGTCGCCGGTGCAGGTGTCCCCGGGCGGCAAGGCCTGGGTGAAGCTCACCTTCGTACAGGTCCAGGGCGAGGCCGACGGCTACTGCAAGTCCGGCGCGGACCCCGTGGTGTACCCCACGCTGGTGGTCGGCCTGCCGGGCTCGGGGTCGCACCAGGTCGCCCTGAGCGACGGGCAGTTCGCCGAGTGCGACAACAAGGTGACGGTCACCGCGGTGTCGGCGGCCAAGCCGTCCTGACACCGACATCGAAACCGACACCGACGGGGCGCACGGCTACCGGCCCCTCCCGCGGCGCTTCCGGTTCGGCCGGTGCGGTCGCTGGAGGGTGTCCAGTGCGCCGACGGCCGCGCGCGTGTGGTCCGGGTCCTTCGGGGCGGGGCCACCCGCGCACCACCATGCCGGCCCGTCGGAGCCCTGCCCCACGTGCATCCCCAGGTTGTGGACGGGACAGACCGGCCAGACCTGCCAGAGGCACTCCATGACGGTGTCCTGGGCGGCTTCGGCCACGGCGGAGACGGCGGCCTCGATGCTGGTCGCCGAGTCGGGCCACAGGGGCTGGCCGTGAGGGGAGGCGCCGTCCGCGAGGGAGACGTACACCTGCTCCGGTTCTCCCTCCGCCCAGGGGGCGTGGGCCAGCAGGCACAGGGGCCGCTGATCCGGGAGGGTCGCCGCCAGATCGCGGTTCACCAGGGCCAACGCCTCGTCCCAGAGCGGGTGTTCACCGGGGAGCAGCGGGCGCGGCGGCGGGGTGTCGAAGGGCACGTGCCAAGTGTGCCTGGTCGGGTGCGGCCCCGTCGTCCGGCTTCTTTACGTATTCCTGACGCCTTCCGGCGCATCCAACGGCCACCCGGCCGGTGTCCTCATCCGTGTCTCGAACGGTCGAGTCAGCAGAGGGAATGGAGTGCCATGGAAGGCACCGTAGTCGCAGTCGTGGCCGTGGCCGTGCTGGCCCTGTTGGTACTGCGCAGTGGGATGCGGGTGGTCAACCAGGTCGAACGCGGAGTCGTGTTCCGCCTGGGCAAGGCGCTGCCGTCGTACCGGCAGCCGGGCATCACCTTCCTGATCCCGTTCGCCGACCGCATGCGGAAGGTGAACGTGCAGGTGATGACCATGCCGGTACCCACACAGGAGGGCATCACCAAGGACAACGTGTCGGTGAAGGTCGACGCCGTCGTCTACTTCCGGGTGACGGACCCGCTGCGGGCCGCCATCGAGGTGCAGGACTACGTCTTCGCCGTCGGGCAGGTCGCCCAGTCGTCCCTGCGGTCCATCATCGGCAAGAGCGACCTGGATGACCTGCTCTCCGACCGGGAGCGGCTGCACGAGGGCCTGGCGCTGATGATCGACAGCCCGGCCGCCGGGTGGGGCATCCACATCGACCGCGTCGAGATCAAGGACGTACAGCTGCCCGAGTCGCTGAAGCGGTCCATGTCCCGGCAGGCCGAGGCCGAGCGGGAGCGGCGGGCGCGGGTGATCACCGCGGACGGTGAGTTCCAGGCCGCGCAGCAGCTGGCCAACGCCTCCCGGATCATGTCCGACACCCCCGAGGCCATGCAGCTGCGCCTGCTTCAGACCGTCGTGGAGGTCGCCGCCGAGAAGAACTCGACGCTGGTGATGCCCTTCCCGGTGGAGCTCCTGCGCTACTTCGACAAGGCGGCCCAGCAGTTCGCGGCCCCGGCGGCCCCCGCGGCCCCCGCGACCGCCTCGGCCCCAGCGACCGCCGCGGCCCCTGAGGCTGTTGAGGCTCCTGACGCCGCCGCTCCCGAGGTACCCGCCGCTCCCCCGGCTCCTGTGCTCCCTCCCGCTACGCCGGCTCAAGCCGCTCCGGTGCCTTTCGCCGAGCAGCCGTAGCCAGCGTCAGCGTCACCCCGGTCGAGGCGAGGGCCATGACCGTCATCGCCGTGGCGGGCGAGGTGAGCTGTGCCACCGAGCCCGCCAGCGAGGCGCTCACGCCCTGCATCGTCAGCATGCCCGCCGAGTGCAGCCCCAGGGCGTGCCCGCTGAGTTCGTCCGGGGTCAGGGCCATCAGGTGCTCCTGCTGCACCAGGCTCGCCCCGAAGCCGACGGAGGCGACGGCGGCCAGGGCCGCGGCGAGCGGCAGGGGCGGGTGGCCGAAGAAGACGAGGTACGGCGCCGCCAGCAGCAACAGCAGCGGTACCGCCAGCCGCGCCCGCACGCCGGGCGGCAGCAGCCGGCCCAGGGTCACGTCCCCCACGAGCATCCCCAGCGCGGCGCAGGCGAAGAGCGTGCCGGCGGCGTCGGGGTCGTAGGAGACGAAGAGGGACTCGCAGCCCACCACCAGGCCGTTGGGGATCCACAGGCCCAGATAGACCAGCCGGCGCGGACGGGCCGACCACAGCAGGGCGTTGGTGCGCCAGGTCGCGGCGACGGAGGGGCGGCCCGCGGTCCGGGGCGGGCGCCGGGTCAGGCCGAGGCGGGCCCCGAGGGCCGCCGCCAGGTACAGGCCCGCCGACGTCAGCAGGGTCACGCGCGGGGACAGCGCGGCCACGAGGATGCCACCGGTCGCGTATCCGGTGATCTGGGCGATGCCGCTCATCATGTTGAACACCGAACGGCCCAGCAGGTAGCCGTCCTTGGCGAGGATCTCGTTCAGCAGGCCCCAGCGCACTCCTCCGCCGAGCGAGGCGACCAGCCCCTGGGCGAGCAGGACGGCGAAGACCGCTGTCACGGACAGCCCGGGCAGCGCCAGGAGCGCGGTGCAGGCGGCGAACGCGAGGGGGATGCCCGTCATCGCCGCCCGCGGCGGCAGACGGTCCGCGCCCGACAGGAGCAGGGTCGCACCCAGCACCTGCGCCAGGGAGGGGCCGAACATGCTGACGGCGGACAGCAGCGGCGAACCCGTCGTCCGTAACACCAGCGTGCCGAGCGCCAGACCGCCCACCGTCTGGGCGGCGGTGTGTGCGGCGGAGACCACGAAGAGCGGGGTGAACTCGGGCGTGCGGAAGAGGTGCCGATAGCTGCGCGGAGTCGTGTCGGGAATCGGACGGGAAGTCATACGGGGAGTCTGTGGAGCCCCGCCGCCGGGCGTTATTGTTTCGCGCCCACGCGAAACCCCCGGAGGTGCCCATGGGCTGGTGGCAGCTCAACGCCGACACGCTCGCCCGCAGCCGGTTCGTGCTCTCGCCGTACGTGGAGACCTTCGCGTGCCTGAAACTGCTGCACGCGGGCGAGGCCGCGCACCCCGGGGAACGGGACTGGCTGCGCGCACACCTGCCCGCGTACCGGGCGCGGCTGGCCGCCGACCCGGTCACCGCGCTCCTGATACGGGCGGGCCTGGGCCGGACCTGGACCGCCGACTTCCTCACGCCGGCGCCCCGGGACGGGGAGACCTTCACGGAGGCCCTCACCCGGGTCCGGGCGACCGACCCGGCCGAGGCGCGCGCCGACCTGCGGGTGGCCCTCGCCGGGCCGCTCCCGGACGCCCTGGACCGGGACGACCTGCCCGAGCGGGCGGCCACGCTGCTGGCGTACCTGTGGGCCGAGGCCGTACGACCGTACTGGGACCGGCGCCGGCGGATCCTGGAGGCGGACGTGGTCGCGCGGACCGCGCAGGTGAGCCGGGGCGGCTGGGCGGCGGTGCTGGACTCGCTGCGGCCGGGCACGCGGTGGCTCGGGGACAGCCGGCTCCAGATCAATCTGCACGAGTACCCGCCACGCGAGATCTCCGGCGCGGAACTGCTGTTCGTGCCGGTGACGCCCCAGCGGCACGGATGGGTGTCGTGGGAGGAGCGCACCCGGTACGCCGTCGTCTACCCGTGCGACGGCGCGCTCACCGACGGAAGCGGCCGGGCGGTGCCCCGCAGCCTCGGGGCGCTGCTCGGCGCGGCCCGGGCCGAGATACTGGTGCTGCTCGACTCCCCCATGTCCACCACCCAGCTGACCGCGGTCACCGGGCAGGGGCTCGGGTCGGTGGGGCGCCATCTGAAGGTGCTGCGGGAGGCGGGGCTGGTGGAGCGCCGACGGGCGGGCAGGTCGGTGCTGTACGCGCGGACGGCGGCGGGGCAGGTGCTGATGGAGGCGGGCGGGGAGCGGGGCCTTGGGGAACCGGTCACCGGCCGGACACTTACCGGAGCTAGCATCCGCTTATGACTACTACTGACCACAACGGCTCCGTACTGGACACCGAGATCGGCGCCCTCCAGGGCGGTTCCGCGGACCTCTCCCAGTACGCGGGCAAGGCCGTGCTCGTCGTGAACGTGGCCTCCAAGTGCGGGCTGACCCCGCAGTACACCGGCCTCGAGCGCCTCCACGAGCGCTACGCCGAGCAGGGCTTCACCGTGCTCGGGGTGCCGTGCAACCAGTTCCTCGGGCAGGAGCCCGGCAGCGCCGAGGAGATCGCCGAGTTCTGCTCCGCGACGTACGGCGTGACCTTCCCGCTGACCGAGAAGGTCGAGGTGAACGGCGAGGGCCGGCACCCGCTCTACGACCGCCTGGTCGGCTTCGCCGACGCCGAGGGGCACACCGGGGACATCCGCTGGAACTTCGAGAAGTTCCTCATCGGGCGGGACGGCCAGGTCGTCGCCCGCTTCTCCCCGCAGACCGAGCCCGAGGCGGCCGAGATCGTGACGGCGGTCGAGGCGCAGCTGGCCTAGGGCCTCACGGGGTGCCGCTGCGCCCACCCGAGGGGGGACCCGGCGGCACCGCCGTGCACCGCTACGGCGGTGGGAAAAGGGGAGCCCCCTCGGCAAGGACGGCGGGCTGGTCGAGAGGGCTCTGGGTGGTGCTTGTGGAGTTGTGGTCGTCGGGAGTCGGGTGGGCGTGGGTCAGGGAGGCTCCCTACGCCTTGACCGAGGCCACGAAGGCGTTCCACGCGTCGGCGGGGAAGGCCAGGGTGGGCCCCTCGGTGACCTTGGAGTCGCGTACGGCGAGTTCCGCGGTCGCGGGCGACTTGACCTCGACGCACGCCCCGTTCCCGGCGGAATAGGAGGACTTCGTCCACGTCTCGGTGGCGCCCTGAAGCAGTGCCATGTCCACTCCTGTTGCGAGTTGCTCTGTAGTGCGATTCACGCCAACCATGTCGAGCGGTTGGCGTGATCGACGCTACTCGGCAACATCCCCTCCTGGAGCACTCGTTCACTCGACCGGGTGGCATATTCCAGTAGGGACTTACGCTGGGACGTGGCACGGATGTATGATCCGCCGCCCCTCACGCCGGAAGGCTCAACGAGCGTACTCTTTGGCCACATCCGAGATGCATTGACGGGATTGGTCCACATTCAGGGACTGCGCCCGCAGATGTTCGTACATCACGGCGTACTTCTGCACGTCCTGCGCCTTCTCCAGATACAGATCGCTGGTGACGCCCTCGAGGTACACCACGCTGGAATCGGCCGCGTCGGCGAACTCCAGGATCGCGTACTGGCCGTTGAGCCCGGGATGCGCGCCCACCTCGAACGGCAGCACCTGCACGGTGACGTGCGGCAGCTGGGACATCTCGATGAGGTACTCCAGCTGCTCCCGCATCACGAGCTTGCTGCCCACCACCCGGCGCAGCGCGGCCTCGTCGAGCACCACCCACAGCCGGAGCGGGTTGTTCTCGGCGGTGATACGTTCCTGTCGCCGCAGCCGCACCTGTACGCGCTTGTCGATGTCGGCCGTCGAGGTCTCCGGCAACGCCCCCTGTACGAGCGCCTCCGCGTACGCCCGGGTCTGCAACAGGCCGGTGACGAGCTGGGGTTCGTACACCCGCAGCGACTCGGCGTCCGTCTCCAGACCGATGTAGACGCTGTACGGGATGTCGCCGAACGCGTGCCACCAGCCCTGCTGCCGGGAGTCACGGGCCATCTCCATCAGGGAGTCGACGATCCGCTGGTCCTCGACCTCGTACACCCCGCACAGATCACGGACGTCGCGCTGGCTGATGCTGCGCCGGCCGTTCTCCAGACGGCTGATCTTCGACTGCGACACCAGCAGTCTTTCCGCCACTTCTTCGGCCGTCATGCCCTTGAGCTCGCGCAGCCTGCGGAGCTCCTGGCCCAGCCGGCGCCGCCTGACGGTGGGATTGACATTGGACGCCACGGGACGTGCACCTCCGGCTGACTGCCTGTACCTACCACTTTGCGTATCTGCTGTTGAGCAGACTGCCACCAAGGAGCTTCCTACCGCTGGGAAACGGTGGATATGCGGCGCGTACGCGTCAGTTCGGGCGCAAGAACGCAAGAACGCAAGAACGCAAGGAGAAGCGGTCGAGCGGGGTGGTAAGACCTCAGGGTCTCACCACCCCGCTCGAACCAGCGGCTCCCGAACCGGGTCTGGGGACGGCTGTGCGGCGATGCGGTTGTGCGACTGCGCGGCGGTGCTGTGCTGCGTGGGTGCCGTGGTACTGCGGCTCAGTGGGCCACGACGCGCGCCATGGACCCGTGGCGCGGTTGCATCGGAACGCCCCGCGCGGGCTCCGGTGCGGGCCTGGCTCCTGGTCCGGCCTGACGGCCGGCCGGGGCCGGGCTGCGGCGCGGCTGGGCCGCCGCACCGTTCTGGACGTCCATCACGGCGTGCGCGACGAGACCGCCCATGGGGTCGTGCCTGATCAGATCCCTGAGCCGGGACCGTGAGGACCGTCCCTCATTGCCCGGATACAGGTGTTTGCCGAGGCCGACCGCGTGCGCCAGGGCGGCGAGCGCCGCGGTCCGCGGGTCCGGCGGTACGCCGGTGCGGATCGCGGAATCCAGCCGGGCACGGATCTCCCGGCTGATGTCGTTGTCCGTCGCCTGGTAGCGAGTCGTCGGCAACACCCCGCACATCTGACCCGGCACGGCGGCGACCATGCCGCACCGCTCCAGATGCGAGAGGTAGGTCTGGCGGAGCCCGAGACGCGGCCCGCCGATCCAGTGGACGGCCCGTACCGGAGCGCCACGCCTTCGCAGCAACTCCAACGCGCAGTCCAGTGTTGGATCTCCAGTCGGCCGTGGTGCCACCACGGCGATACGATCCCCGTCTGGGGCTATCCGTCCGGCCAGCGCCAGCTCCACTAGCTGTGCTCCGGCCAGACCGAGGTCGAGCGACTGCGGCTGTGCAGTGGTACCCGTGGCCGGGTCCAGTGCCAGCAGCAGAAGCTCCTCCGGAATTGTTCTGCGGCTCCTGCCCATCCATGCCTCCCCGCGTGGATGAATGACAGGGTGACCCCTCTCACATTGGTCTGTCGAGAGCGCGTGACCTCTTTGTAAGGGAACCAGTAGGTATGTCGTTCTCGTCTACCGCAGGGGACAAGCCCGCACACAGGACACTGGTACATGGTTCGGACAGTGGCGGGGAGGCCTTGTCCGGGCGGGTGTTCGGCCGTCGGACGGCGGTCGGTTCGACAGGCGTACGGTGACATACGTCACATGGAGGAGGCATCGGTGGCGGGCGAGTCCCCCGACAGGTCGAAGCAGCGCGAGTCGTCGGTTGAACCGACGTCGGGGAAGGCGGGGCCGGTTCCCGAGGCCCGCGATCCGCGATCCGCGGTGTCCCGCGAGTCCGACGAGCGCGGCGGCGTGGACACGGCGACCAAGGTCCTCTCGACCCGGGACCTGAAGTCCGACGCCGAGGCCCCCGCCCAGCCGGAAGACTCCCGCCTCCGCGAGGCCGTGGCAGCGTGGGTACGGTCCGGAGACCCGGCCGACGGGGAGAAGCCGACGGAAGACTCCTCCCGCACCGATACCTCCGGGACGGAAGACGCCGAGGCGAAGACCTCCGGGACGGAAGACGCCGAGGCGAAGGCCTCCGAGGCGGAAGACGCCGAGGCGAAGGCCTCCGAGGCGGAAGACGCCGAGGCGAAGGCCTCCGAGGCGGAAGACGCCGAGGCGAAGACCCCTGGGGCTGAAGCCGCCGGGACGGAAGACGCCGAGGCGAAGGCCTCCGAGGCGGAAAGCGCCGCGACGCAGGCCGTCGAGGACGAGAAGGCCGGGGACGATGACGTCGAGGGCGCCGTGCGGGCGGCCGAAGGCAGCGAGGCCTCGCAGGACGACGCGGGCGAGGACGACGAGGCTGCCGCGCGGGCCGGCTCGGACGCCGAGACCGACGTGACGGACGTGGTGGACGAGCGCGAGGACGCTGCCGCGGACTCGGACGGGCCCGCGGACACCGACGAGGGCGACAGCGCCTCCTCCGGCTCGGACGAGCGCGAGGACGCTGCCGCGGGCTCGGACAAGCCCGCTGACACCGAGTCGGAAGCGGGCGCCGACGCCACCGGCGAGGCCGACGCCGCCCCCGAGCCCGAGGCCGCCGACGGCGATTCCGCCCCGAAGGGGCCACCCGCAGCCGACGACGAGAGCCGCACGGGTGGTGCGGGTGGGAACACCAGGGCCGAAGGCGAAGCCGAGGCCACTGACAGCGAGCCGGAAGCGGACACCGACGCCACCGGCGAGGCCGACGCCGCCCCCGAACCCGAGGCCGCCGACGGCGATTCCGCCCCGAAGGGGCCACCCGCAGCCGACGACGAGAGCCGCACGGGTGGTGCGGGTGGGAACACCAAGGCCGAAGGCGAAGCCGAGGCCAAGGCCAAGGCCAAGCCCGTCGATCAGCCCACCGCCGTCTTCAAGGCCCCGAAGCGGCAGGTCGATCAGCCGACCACCATGCTCAAGCTCGGCGGCAAGTCGAAGGCCCCCGAGTCGGACCCCGAGCGCACCAGCAAGTTCGTCGCCCTCAAGCCCCTCGACGACCCGTCCACCCGCAAGCCGACCGCCCCCAAGCCCGCCCCCGAGGCCAAGCCCGCCCCCGAGGCCAAGCCCGCAGCCGCGTCCGCGCCCGCCACCACCCCCGTCCCCCAGATCGGCCCCGAGCGCACCACCCAGCAGCCGCTTCCCCCGAAGCCCCCGCTGGACCTGCTCGCCGAGCTGACGAACACGCCTCCGCCCCCGGAGACCCCGGTCCGCACGATCGTGCGCCGGGTCAAGATCTGGACCCCGCTGGTCCTCCTGCTGGCGGTCATCTTTGCGGTCGTACAGGCTATGCGCCCGCTGCCGACCCCCACCCTCGCGCTGAGCGCCGAGAAGACGTACACGTTCGACGGCAAGACCAGCCTCCCCTGGCCCGGCGAGGGCCAGGGCTGGATGGACGTGGCCGGCATCGGCACGATGAGCAACTTCGGCAAGCAGACCCCCGTCGCCATCGGCTCCGTCGCCAAGACGATGACCGCGTACATCATCCTCAAGGAGCACCCGCTGAAGGGGAGCGCCGAGGGTCCGTCCATCACCGTCGACGCCACCGCCGAGAAGGAGGGCGGCTACGACAAGGACGGCGAGTCCACCCTCAACACGGTGAAGGAGAACGACAAGCTCACCGAGAAGCAGGCGCTCTCGGCCGTCATGATTCCGTCCGCGAACAACATCGCGCGTCTGCTGGCCCGTTGGGACGCGGGCTCCGAGGCGGCGTTCGTCAAGAAGATGAACGCCACCGCCAAGAAGCTCGGCATGACGCACACCACGTACACCGACCCCTCGGGGCTGAAGGAGACCACCGTCTCCACCGCCGAGGACCAGGTGAAGCTCGGCAACACGGTCGTGAAGATCCCTGCCCTGACGTCCATCACCAGCGCGGCCAGTTGGACGGACCCCTCCGGCAAGAACTGGCCGAACCCCAACACGCTCCCGTACGTCATGGGCGCGATCGGCATCAAGACCGGCAGCACCACCGCGGCCGGCGGCAACCTCCTCTTCGCCGCCAGGAGGGAGGTCGGCGGTGAGACGGTCACCGTCGTCGGCGCGATCCTCGGCCAGCACAAGGCTCCGATCCTCGGCACGGTCAACGCGGTCAGCAAGACCGCGCTGGTCGCCGCGAAGGACGCGCTGACCTCGGCGAAGATCCTGAAGAAGGGTGACGTCGTGGGCTATGTGGACGACGGTCTCGGCGGCCACACCCCGGTCGTCGTCACCAAGGACGTCACCGCGGTCGGCTGGGCCGGCCTGAAGGCGAAGCTGTCCTTCGCCGCCGACGAGGTACCGCACACCGCGAAGGCCGGCACCAAGGTGGGCACGCTCACCGTGGGCGACGGCAAGAGCGGCGCGGTGAAGGTGCCGGTGGCCCTGAAGAAGGACCTCACCGAGCCGGGCCTCGTCAGCAAGCTGACCCGCATCGGCTGACCCGCGGCGCCCGGTTCGCCACCCTCGCACCCCGCCGACCGAGCCCCTCGGCGGGGTGCGTGCTAGCGTCACGAAACGGGGCGGGTAGTCGGCCGAGGGGAAGCGGCCGCCAACCGGACAGGAAGCGGCCGGGAACATCGACCGAAGCGGCCGAGAACAGAAGACGGGACACGGGGAGTGCCTTCAGGTGGCCACTGCGGAGCCGACACGCGCCGACGACACCGATACGGGCCCGGGGACCGGCCCGCGAATACGCCTGTCCGCGGCTGACCCGGCCATGGACGGCTCAGTCGCGGACGGCCCCGTCGGCCGCCGGGCGCGGCTGCTCGCCGCCGCCGAACCGCTCCGGCAGCGGCTGCTCCTGCACCCCGCCCTGTCCATGACCGCGCTCTCCGGCGTGCTGCACGTCATCTGGTTCTTCACATTCGCCAACAGCGGCGGCGACCTCGCGGCGCAGGACGCGTGGGCGGAGTTCGTCGGCCGGCACCCGGACTCGGCGTACAACCTGGCCTGGTACGGCGGTATGCACCCGGTGTCGTACAGCGTGGTGTCGCCGTATCTGATGGCGGTGCTCGGTGTCCGTACGACGTTGATGATCGCGGGGACGCTGTCGGCGGGCCTGCTGACGGTGGTCCTCATCCGCAGCCGGGCGGTGAAGAACCCGCTGTGGGCCGCGCTGGCCGGGGTGTTCGCGCTGATCTGCAACGCGATCTCGGGCCGGGTGACCTTCGCCCTGGGCACCGTGTTCGCGCTGGGCGCGGTCGCGGCCGTGTTCTGCTGGCCTTACCGCTGGCGGTACAAACGCTGGGCGAAGGCCCTGGTCGCGGCGCCGCTCGCCGCGCTGGCCACCATGTCGTCGCCGGTCGCGGGCCTGTTCGTGGGCCTGATCGCGGCGGCGCTGTTCCTCCAGAAGCGGCGGCCGGGCGCCTGGGCGCTGGGGCTGGCGCCGTCGGCGGTGGTCGCCGTGTCGACGTGGCTGTTCCCCTTCTCCGGCACCCAGCCGATGACGATCGGCTCGGTGGTCATGCCGCTGCTGTACGGGCTGCTCTGCCTGTTCCTCGTCCCCAAGGAGTGGAAGACCGTACGGCTGACCGCCGCCGTCTTCAGCCTCGCGGTGGTGCTGGTCTGGCTGTTCAGCTCGCAGATCGGGTCGAACATCTCGCGGTTGCCGATGCTGTTCGCGGGTGTGACACTGATCGCGGCGCTGCCGTTCACGGTGCCGCGCTCGCGCAAGTGGTACACGACGGTGCTGGCGTTCCTCGGCTTCGTCGGGTGGATCGGCTACAAGTCGGTCGACGACATCATCCACACGACCCCGGACGCGTCGTGGGCGCGCGAGCTCGCCCCGCTCGTCAACGAACTCCAGCACGTCGGCGCCGAGAAGGGCCGCGTCGAGGTGGTCCCGGCCCGCTCGCACCGCGAGGCCTCCGCGCTCGCACCGTACGTCAACCTGGCCCGGGGCTGGCTCCGCCAGGCCGACATGGAGCGCAACCCGCTCTTCTACGACGGCACCCTCGACTCGGCGAACTACCACGCATGGCTCCAGCGCTGGGCCGTCCACTTCGTCGTCCTGCCCAAGGACGAGCCGGACGGCGACGGCGGGGAGCGGGAGCGGGCCCTCGTGCGGCGCGGGATGCCGTACCTGACGCAGATCTGGGGCGATGCCAACTGGCAGCTGTTCCGGGTGACCGACCCGGCCCCGCTCGCCGAGCCGAACGCGGTCGTCGACCGGGCGGAGCAGGGCGAGATGACCATCGAGGTCCGCAAGGCCGGCCGCATCCTCATCCGCATCCCCTACTCCCCGTGGCTCAGCATCGTCGACGCCAAGGGCAAGAAGATGAAGCCGCCCCAGGAGACCCAGGCCTCCAAGCACCGGGCCGACGGCACACCGAAGACGTACGACAACGTCAACGGCTGCCTGATGGAGACACCGGAGGACGCCAAGGGCGACAAGTGGACGATGCTGGTCGCGCCGAAGACGGGGACGTACCGGTTCGCCGCGCCTTATCAGCTGCCCAGGGGTACGCCGTGCCCGGACGAGCTCAAGGAGCCGTGAGCCGCCTGGGCCGACTGGGCCGCGCGAGGCCGCCCCGGCCCGCAGGCCCGCCGGCCCGCTGACGCTCAGCGGAGCTTGTCGACGTACCTGTCCGTCCCCGGCACCGTCGGGATGAACGGCGCCACCAGCTCCACCCGCCCCAGCCCCGTCTCGGTCACCTGCTCGTCGAGGCCCGCGAAGTACCGCTCCCAGCACTCCCGCGGGTCCGCCTCCAGGAACCACAGCAGGGTCAGCCGGGTGTCGACGCCCTCGACCTGCTTGACGTAGGTCATGCGGTCGCCGGGGAGGGGGGTGGGCCGGAAGACGGTCACCATCGCCGCCGGGGAACCCGCGACGCGCTTCGGCAGATGGCGGGAGCGCAGCCACTCCAGCAGTTCGGCGCGCTGCCCGGCGCTGTCGGCGTCGACGACCTCGAGGACCAGGCCCGCGTACGGGTGGTCGAGGGCGTGGAAGTCGCGGGGGCCGGCCGCGCCGTCCCGGTACACCGTGGCCTCGTGGTCCTGGAAGGCCGTGAAGACGTGGGTGCGGTCCTGGTAGACGCGGGCGTCGCGGTTGAGGCGTCGGTTGATGGCGACGGTCCACTTCATGTGGTCGTCGTAGCGGCCGTCGGTGACCCAGTAGGTGGAGAGGTAGCAGCCGGCGGTGACGGGCTGGGCCACCGCCGACTTCTCCGGGTAGCGCAGGAGCTGGAGGTCCCGGGTGGCGACCCAGCGGCGGCCCGCGTACATCCAGGGCATGGCCATCGCGCCGGCGTAGTAGTGGTCGTCCTCGTACCAGCGGTTGTACGCGTACTCGTGGCCCGGGTGCGGTTCGACCATGGTGATAAGGGCGTGGCCGGGGCGCACTCCGTACGGGCCCACGGCGGCCAGTTCGGCGTACGTCTCGCTGCGGGTCTCCTCGCTCATGCCGTTCCCCTTCCTTCCTCTTCCTTCCTCCGCCGGACGCCCATACTCTGACGCCCCGTCAGGTGATTCGCCATCCCCCGGGAGGCCCGGATGTCACTGCTCGAGGGCAAGACGGTCGTCGTGTCGGGCGTCGGGGCCGGACTCGGCCATCAGGTGGCCGCCGCCGTCGTACGGGACGGGGGGAACGCGGTGCTCGGCGCCCGCACCGAGGCGAACCTCGCCAAGAGCGCGGCCGAGATCGACCCGGCGGGGACCCGGACCGCGTACCGGACGACCGACATCACCGACGAGGGGCAGTGCGAGGCGCTGGCCGCGCTGGCGCGGGAGCGGTTCGGCGGGCTGGACGCGGTGGTGCACGTGGCCGCCTGGGACTCCCACTTCGGCGGCCTCGAGGACGCCGACTTCACGACCTGGCAGTCGGTCATCGACGTGAACCTGCTGGGCACGCTGAGGATGACCCGGGCCTGCCTGCCCGCCCTGAAGGAGGGCGGCGGCGGTTCGGTGGTGTTCATCGGCACGCAGTCGGCGGTGGCCGCGCCCACCCAGGTGAAGCAGGCGGCGTACGCGGCCTCCAAAGGCGCCCTGACCAGCGCGATGTACTCCCTGGCCCGGGAACTGGGCCCGCACCGGATCCGGGTCAACACCGTGCTGCCGGGCTGGATGTGGGGGCCGCCGGTGCAGGCGTACGTGCAGTTCACGGCACACACTGAGGGCGTGCCGGAGGCGGAGGTGCTGGGTCGGCTGACCGGCCGGATGGCACTGCCCGACCTGGCGACGGACGGGGACGTGGCCGACGCGGCGGCCTTCCTGGCCTCGGACCGCGCGCGGGCCATCACCGGGCAGTCGCTGCTGGTCAACGCCGGGGAGCTGATGCGCTGACGCTGACCACCCGCCATTTTCAGCCACTTAAGCTGTTCATATAGATGAACCGAGGTCAACAAGCCGAACATTTTTGCCTGCTCTTGACCTTACGCTCGCTTGTCGTGCCCGTGGAACCCCACCCACGATGAGCGGGCACTTCGCGGCCTTCCCCGTCCACGCTCCGCTTATGCGAAGTGCCAGCCAGCTGAGCGGAGTTCACAAGGCGGACCCTGGGAGGGGAGCGCATGAACAGTCTCGACTGGGTCGTGCTCATCGGCTACTTCGGCGTGATGGTCGCGATCGGCGTCTGGTCGCACAAACGCGTGGACGACGTCAGCGACTTCTTCACGGCGGGCGGAAAGATGCCGTGGTGGCTGTCCGGCATCTCGCACCACATGTCGGGCTACAGCGCGGTGATGTTCACCGGATACGCGGGCATCGCCTATACCTACGGCGTCACCTCCTTCGTCACCTGGTCCTTCCCGATCGCCCTCGGTATCGCCATCGGCTCCAAGCTGTTCGCGCCGCGCATCAACCGGCTGCGGTCGAGGCTCCATGTCGCCTCGCCCCTCGAATACTTGAAGAACCGCTACAACCTGCCCACCCAGCAGGCCCTCGCCTGGTCCGGCATGCTGCTGAAGATCGTCGACGTGGGCGCGAAGTGGGCCGCGATCGCCACACTCCTGTCCGTCTTCACCGGGGTCACCCTCAACCAGGGCATCCTCATCACCGGCGCCATCACCGCCGTCTACTGCACCATCGGCGGCCTGTGGGCGGACGCGCTCACCGAACTCGGCCAGTTCGTCATCCAGTTGCTGGCGGGCGTGTCCATGTTCGTCGCCGTCGTACTCAAGCTGAACGACAAGGGCATCGGCATCTTCGAGGCCTTCGACCAGCCCGCCCTGCACGGCCACGGCAAGGCCCTGGTCGGCCCGTACGGAACCGTCTTCCTGCTCGCCTTCCTCTTCATCAAGCTGTTCGAGTACAACGGCGGCATGCTCAACCAGGCCCAGCGCTACATGGCGACGGGCAGCCCGCGCGAGGCCGAGCGTTCGGCCCGCCTGTCGGCGGCGCTCTGGCTGGTCTGGCCGGTCGTCCTCTTCTTCCCGATGTGGATGTCACCGCTCCTGGTGCACGCCCAGAAGCCGGACGGCTCCGACTCCTACGGCCTGATGACCGAGCAACTCCTCCCGCACGGCCTGCTGGGACTGGTCATCGTCGGCTTCTTCTCCCACACCATGGCCATGTGCTCCTCCGACGCCAACGCGATCTCGGCCGTCTTCACCCGGGATGTGGCACCGGTGCTGTCGGCGCGGGCCCGGGCGTGGGGCCGGCGGTCGGGGCTGGTCGCGGCCCGGGTGACCACGGTGGTCTTCCTCGGCCTGTCCATGGCGGTGGCCACGCAGGTCAACTCCCCCACCTTCAAGGACATCATCACCGTCGTCATCAAGTGGGTGGCCGGCCTGATGGGCCCGATCGCCATCCCGATGATGCTGGGCCTGCTGCGCGCGTTCCGCCGCTCCGGCCCGACGGCAGCGCTCACCAGCTGGTCGATGGGTCTGCTGGCCTTCTGGCTGGTCAACTACCCGATCAACTGGAACGTCGACGGCGGAGTCCCGCTCCAGTACCAGGTCTCGGTCCCGCTGGCCGTCTCCCTGGTCCTGTACATCCTCGTCGGCTACCTGAAGCCGGAGGACACCCCGGACCGCCTGGCGGTCATCGAGCGGATCAACACGGACGGCGACGGGGCGATGGCGGCGGTGCCGGCACCCGCCGGCGCGGGGGACGACATGGTGGGCACCCCGGTCAAGGACTGAACCCGCACCGGACCGGAGTGCGCTACCCGCCCCTCGGGTACCGGGCCAGCCACCCCGGGGAGGACCCCGCGGGCCCGTGCAGCGCGGGCCCCTGGGTCATCTCCATCGCGAAGTCGTCGGCCAGCTCCAGAATCGTGGGACGGCCCTCCAGCTCGGTCAGCCAGGCCGGCGGGAGGGCCGTCTCGCCGTGCAGGGCCCCGAGCAGCCCACCGGTCAGCGCGCCGGCGGCAGCGGAGGGCCCGCCCTGGTTCACCGCCAGGCACAGCCCGTGCCGTACGTCCTCCCCCACCAGCGCGCAGTACACCGCACCGGCCAGCATCCCGTCCGCCGCGCCGTCCCCCACCAGCTCCTCCACCCGGGCCGGCGACGGCATCCCCTGCCGTACGGCACCCAGCGCGTGCTGAAGGGCGTCGGACACGGGCTGATGCCCCGGCCGGGCGGCGAGCAGGGCCAGCGCCCGCTGCACGGCGCCGTCCAGGCTCTCGCCGCGGGCCAGCGCGTGCACGATCACCGCGTACGCGCCCGCCGACAGGCAGGCGGTGGGGTGCCCGTGGGTCTGGGCCGCGCACTCCACGGCCAGCTGCACCACCAGCTGCGGCTCCCACCCGACGAGCAGCCCGAACGGCGCGGAACGGGCCACGGCCTCGGGCCCGAGCTCCCCCGCGTTCTTGGGCGACTCCAGCGTGCCCATGTTCTCGTCACCGAGTCCCAGCAGCAGCGCCCGCGTGGGGTCCCGCCGCGCGTACAACCACTCCTCCCGCGCCAGCCACCCATCTTCCTTGCGCCGCTCGTCGGGGCCCCAGTCCCGCTGCGTCGCCGCCCATCTCAGATATGCCCGGTGCAGATCGGTCGGCGGGTGCCAGGCCCCGGTGTCCCGCCGCACCTGGGCCCGTATCAGCCCGTCCACGGTGAAGAGCGTGAGCTGCGTGTGATGGGTGACGGCACCGCGCCGCCCGTACCCCACCGCCAGATCGACCAGGCCCTCCACCCCGTACCCGGCCCGGATCTCCTCCACCGAGAGCCCGTCGACCGGCGCCCCCAGCGCATCCCCGACCGCAACCCCGAGCAGCGTCCCCCGCACCCGGCCACGAAAGTCCTGCTGCTCGGCACGCCCCCAGACGGCCCCGGATGTCGCCACCATCCTGACCTCCCACGTGGCACCGTCCGTACGTACGACGCCCAGAACTGTAATCGAACGGGGACGGTCGGTAGAGGGCCGGATCAGGGGACGGAGTGTGGGTCGGGTGAACGCGAGCGGTCGGTTCCGGTCAGGGGCGGGCGTGCGGGACTGCCCTTGCCGGTCGGCCTGCCTCTGCCTCCGCCGCCTCGCGGATCGCGTGGATCTCGACGATGGCCGCGGAGGGGTCCACGCCACCGGCGTCCACGATCGGGGCGATTCGGGCGACCGCGTCCCTGAGCGCGTCCGGAGTCGGTTCCGGCATGGCTATGCCACCTTCCGTTCGGATGTCCGGCAGTCGCGGCAGTGGCCCGGGGCGGGGGCGCGGAATGCGCGGTCGCAGCGGTCGCAGGTCTGGAAGGGGGTCGGCCGGGTGGGCTCCGGCGCGGGTTCGAGAGCCGGGGGCAGGAGAGCGGTGAGGCGGTGGGCCAGGAAGCCCGCCGGATGGCGCACACCTTCCGGTGGGAGCCCCGCACAGAGCGTTCGCCGTACGTCGTCGGGATCGACGCCGCGTTCCAGCCAGGCGACCACGGCGGGAACGAGACGGCGTACGTCGCGCTCGGCCAGGTGGAGGCGAGGGTCACTCAGGCGCAGGCCTGCCAGTACCGCACGGGCGGTGCGGTGGGCGGGCAGGTCGGATGCGGCCGGGGTCGGTGGTTCCGGCTCCTTGGTGTCCGGGGCCGGTTCGCGGCGAGGGGCGGGCGTCACGGGAGCCGTGCGCGTCCGGGGCTTGTTGTAGGAGGTCGTGCGCGTCACGATCCGCCCCGACGGCAGACGCTCCTTGGTGCGGGCCAGATAGCCGTGCTCCTCCAACTCCCGCAGCGCCGAGGCGATCCGCGTCTCCCCCTCGGGAAACTTGGCCGCCAGGACCTTGATGCCGACGAGGGCTCCGGTGGGGAGCGACTGGATGTGGACCGCCAGCCCGATGGCCGTCAGTGACAGATCCGGATGCTGCGCCAGATGGTTTCCGACAACGGTGAACTCTTCGTCGTGGTGTTCGTCCACGTGGGCAACTCCGAGGCGGGAACGGACGGTCCGGGCGCGTGCATGCGCGCTAAGGTGCTGCTCAGTCATCGGGAAGCGCTGCTCTTCCTGGGTGATCAGGCCCTCGTCCGGGATGGCAGTCCCGACGGGGGCCGTTACGTGTGTGTCGAGGCCGACGCTGCCTCACCGATTCGCCGACGCGCCAGGTGAACCGACCGCGATCACCCGACCGAGTGACCAGGGGTGCGGTGGACGACGGGCTGGGTGGGGTGGGTTTGGTTCTTTCCC
The DNA here is from genome assembly GCF_053611185.1 of Streptomyces sp. NPDC054834. NCBI lineage: Bacteria > Bacillati > Actinomycetota > Actinomycetes > Kitasatosporales > Streptomycetaceae > Streptomyces > Streptomyces sp. NPDC054834. The sequence continues at coordinate 212,383 of NZ_JBSGZV010000001.1, forward strand.
CGGTTCTTTGTCTTTGGCGTCGGGCCCGCCCGGGTCATCACTCCGCCCGATCCGGTGTCAGCTCGGCCCACACCGTCTTGCCTCCCGCCGGGGCCGCCTCCACGCCCCAGCTCTGCGCGTCGCGGAGAGCAGCACGGTGAAGTGGCGTACGGAGAGGGCGGTTTGGGCGATTCCTGGATCACGTCACTGAGCGTGGTCGCTCCGCTCTACTCTGAAACAGACAGGTGTGGAGAGTGACTGTCCGGGTGCGCTCCGGCGTCGTTCGGCCAGGTACGCGGAGGTGGGCGGTATGGAGGACGAGGAGGCCACGGCCGTACTCAAGGCGGTCGGACGGCAGATCAAGGTCTGGCGCGAGGCGGCAGGTATGCGGCAGGCGGAGTTCGGTGCCGCCATCGGATACAGCGAGGAAACGGTCTCGTCCGTAGAACGCGGGCGGCGGGTCCCCAGACCGGAGTTCCTCGACCATGCGGACGACGCGCTGAGCGCGGGCGGGAAGCTGGCCGCGATGAAGGAGGACGTGGAGAAGGCCCGTTACCCGAAGAAGGTGCGGGACTTGAAGAGGCTGGAGGACGAGGCGGTCGAGCTGGGCGCCTATGCGGCCCTCCACATCCACGGTCTGTTGCAGACGCCGGAGTACGCGCAGGCGTTGTACGAGATGCGGCGACCCTCGTACACGGAGGACGAGATCGAACGCCTCGTCGCCGCGCGCATGGCGAGGAAGACAGTCTTCGAACGTGTACCCCGGCCACTGGTCACCTTCGTCCAGGAAGAGGTGACGCTACGGCGGCCGATCGGGGGGAGAATGGCGCTGCGGCGACAGCTCGAACACCTCTTGGCCGTCAGCAAGTTGCGGCACGTAGAGGTGCAGGTGATGCCCACGGACCAGGACGACCACGCGGGCATGATGGGTTCGTTCCGACTGCTCAAACTCCCGGACGGCAAGACGCTCGGGCACTCGGAGGGCCAGCTGCACGACCGAGTGATCAGTGATCACCGCGAGGCCCAAATCCTGGAGATGCGCTATGGAATGATCCGGGCGCAGGCTCTCACGCCCCGCGAATCGCGAGCCTTCATTGAGAAATTGTTGGGAGAAGAGACATGACCTCCGCCCTCCAGTGGTTCAAGAGCAGCTACAGCGGCAACGACGGCCCCGACTGCGTCGAGGTAGCGATAACCCCCGCCGCCACCACCATCCACGTACGCGACTCCAAGGACAAGCAGGGCGGCCGCCTCGCCTTCACGGGCGCCTCGTGGGCCGAGTTCGTGGTGTTCGCGGGTCATTCCGCGTAGCGGGCCTGGACGGCGTCGCGGGCCGCTACGACCGCCGCCAGGCGGGGGGCGAGAAGGACGCGGTCGGCTCCGGGGCTGCTCATCAGCTCAATGAGGAAGTCCGCGAGGTCGGCCAGGACATTCCAACCGGGATGCGTTGCGAGGAGCCGGCCCATTCCCCGGTCGGCGCCGGCCCAGTCCTCGAGCGCCCAGCCGATCACGCACAGCGCCAGTGCACGCGGTGCTTCGTCCAGCTCCTGTCGGTCCAGCATGCGCGCCAACTCGTGCCACAGAGACGACGCGGCGCTCAGCCCGTCGGCAGCTCCCACGGTCAAGGCAAGCTGCAGTGTGCCGTCCAGCGGGTCAACCGCGCGCATCCGTTCGCTTGCGGCGCGTGCAGCGGCCCATCGCCCGGCCTGGCGGTGCGCCCGGGCCATCACCTCGTCCCAGTCGCTGTCCTGCCCCATGGCCTCGTCCACGGCGGCCAGCCGGGCCATCGCCTCGTCCCACCGTCCAGACCACATCAGCAGCTGAAGGATGTTACGGCGCGCCCAGTTCGCGTCCTGTCCCAGTCGGACGCACTGCTCCAGGTCCGCAAGCGTTGGGGCGACGCGTCCCATCGCCCGGAATACTCGGGCCCGTTGAGCGTAGGCCCACCCGTAGTCCGGGGCCTTCGTCAGCGCGCGATCCAGGTGACCGAGGGCCTCGGGATAGTCCTTCAGGTCACTGTGGGTCGCTCCGCAGCAGGCCAGAGCCCATTCATAGTCCGGATCACGTTCCAGAACGCGGCGGAAGACGGCGAGGGCCTCCTCGAGGCGATCCGCGAGCCAGTATGCCTCCCCCAAGTTGACGTGTATCCAGTTGGCATCGGGATCGGCCGCGGCGGCTCGGCGTAGGTCGTCGAACATTCCGTCCATGTCACCCAGACCGCGCCTGACCCGGGCCCGTGTCACCAAGGCCCAGGAATAGTCAGGGTCCAGTTCCACGGCCCGGTCGAGGTCGGCGAGAGCCTCATCCGCATGGCCCAGCCCATGGTGGGCCGCTCCGCGACTCGCCAAGACCGAATCGTTCTCAGGGTTGAGGGAGATGGCTCGACCGAGTTCGGTGACCGCCTCCTCGAACCGGCCGGCCAGCCGATAGGCATCGCCCCGCTCCGACGCTATCCAGGCGGAATCGGGCGCTAGACGGGCCGCCCGGTCGAGATCGTCGAACGCCTCGTCCCACTCATCCCGTGCCCGGCGCAGGCGCGCCCTGCGTACGAGGGTCCAGAGGTCATCGGCGTCGAGAGTCAAAGCCCTGTCGAAGTCGGCGAGCGCATCGTCGTACTGTCCGAGGGCGTGTCGGCATACCGCCCTGCACGCGAGGGAGTCGGCGTCGGTCGGGTCGATCGCCAAGGCATGGTCGAACTCTGCGATGGCCTCCTGGAACCGCTGGGCCAGCCGCAGTATCTCTCCGCGCCCGGACACGATCCAGGGTGTATCGGGAGCTAGTTCATCCGCACGGTTGGTGTCGGCCAGCGCGGCCGTCGTGTCACCCAGCAGTGCGTGGGTGAAACCACGACCGTAATAGGCCCAGGCAAGCTGGGGATCCAGCTCGACAGCCTGGTGGTAATCGTCCAGGGCGCGCCTGATCTCTCCCCCGTTCCGCAGTTCCCGCCCCCGGAGCGTGTGCGCCAGTGCCCGTCCCGTCCGGTCCAGCCAGGGGCGGGACAAGAGCAGGTCCATGGCTTTGCGCACCCCGGCGGCTTCGTCCGCGAGTGCTCCGCCCAGCAGCCTGCCGCAGTCCCGCAACACGGAGGTGTCTGTTACCACGCCCGCGTCGTCCAGCATCCGTGCCCAGACGCCTCCGAGCCCCCGCCCGTGACGGCATGCCTCGACCAGGCTGTGCAAGGCCCGACCGAGTGCCGCAGACGGGCGGGCACACAGCAGGTGATACGTCTCCTCAAGGTAGAGCTCACGCCACGGCTCATGCTTCCAGAGCTCGTCGGGCCGCAGGTCATTCGCCGTCTCTTCCCGCCAGCGGGCGAAGACACCCGCCAGCCGTTCATGTACTTCCGCCCAGCGGCGCGGCGCGTGTCGTCGCTGCAATCGCAGTATCGGCCCACGTACGACGTCGTGGTACCGCAGCCCGTCTCCGTGCTCGCCAACGAACGGCATGCTCCTCAGCCACGTGAAGAGCGCGTCCGCCTCTTCCTCGGGGCAGTCCACAGTCGTGCGGAAGACGTCCGCGTCCAGCCGCCGGGGCAGCGCTCCAGCCAGCGCCGCGGCCCGGCGCACAGGATCCCGCTCCCACTTCAGAAAGCGTTCCACGGCCGTCTCGCTAGGGTCCCCCACGTCGTCCGGATCCTCGGGACGAGCCTCGGCGAGTGTGGAGACCAGCACCGGCAGCCCGCCGGTGAGCCGCAGGACCTCCTCGACCACGGGTTCCGCCACGACGCCTTTGGCGGCGAGCAGCCCTCGTGCCTCGTCCTTCGTGAACGGCTGGAGCGGCACATCCTGCACGAAGTCCGCGAAGCCGCTCCAGCTAGAGGGATCCAGGCGACGCTGGCCGGCGGTGACGACGACGGTGTTCGAGGGAAGGGAGGCGCCGTACCGGTCCGTCACCATGACGTCGTACAGCCAACCGTCGAGGAAGGAGGCGGTCACCTCGTAGGTGTCGAAGAACAAGACGATCCACGGCGCCAGAGAAGCCGCTTCCGACAGCTCGCCGAGCATGACGGGAGTGAGGACTTGCTCCGGTGACAGCACCAGTTGGACGTCGTCCTGGCTGCGGAAGCGGGCACTGAGGCCCGCCCGCAAGCGGTCCGTCTGCTGGGCGAGCCGGGCGGCGTCGAGTGCCCCCGCGAAGGCGCCGACCCCGGGCACCATGCCCAGACCGACCAGCCCGGCCCGCGCCACCGCCAGACTGCCCGCCGAGGGCTGCTCCGGCCCGGGCTCGAGCGTGGCGCTCACCGTTCCCTCCGCCTCGTGCCGTCGCTCCCGGTGTGCCGCCAGCAACCGGTCAAGCTCCTTGAAACGCCCTCCCTGCGCGGACACTTGACGACTGATCGCCGCCATAGCCTCCGGCACACTCCCGAACCCCTCGTCGACGTACGCGGTCAGAGCCCCGTGATCCCGTGCGATCTGCTCCATCTCCCGCACCAGGAAGGTCTTCCCGATGCCCGCGTCACCGTGCACGTGGAACAGAAAACGATGACGCTCGTTCTCGGGCGGATGGTCGAAGTTCTCCCGAAACGCGGCCCGTTCGGCTCCCCGCCCCACGAACCCGGCCCGCCTGCGCTGCCGGATCAGCTCCTGCATCGACGGCCGCGCCTGCGCCATCCGTACGCCCCCTCGCCGCTGGTGGTCGGCCCGTCCCCATTCTGGCTCAATGTGGACGGGACGCGGTGGCCGCACGAGGGAAAGAGACCGGTCATGACCACATCAGCCACACGTGCCCCATGGCTCGCAGCCACTCTCCTGACCGGTACCGTCGCCCTCTACATCGCCCTCGTCGCCTTCGGCAACATCACCGACTTCGGCACCAACCAGCAGTTCGTCCGTCATGTACTCGCGATGGACACGACCTTCAAGGACGACGACCTGATGTGGCGTGCCATCACCTCGCACGCCTGGCAGGACGCGGCGTACGTGGCGATCATCGTCTGGGAGACGCTCGCGGCGCTGATCCTGACAGCGGCGACATATCTGTGGGCCCGCCACCACCCCCGAGCCCGGCAGGCCTCCACCAGCGGCCTGCTGATGCTCCTGCTGCTGTTCGGCGCCGGGTTCATCGCGATAGGCGGGGAGTGGTTCTCGATGTGGCAGTCCAAGACATGGAACGGACTGGACGCGGCCACTCGGGTGATCGTGCTGACCGGGGTGGCTCTGCTGGTGACGTACCTGCCGGGGGCGGCCCGGGAGAACGACTGATCCCTTCACACACACGGCGGGACGGGGAGGATCTCCACCTCACGACAGAGCGATCGCTCCTCGCGGTGTTCCCATGGGTACGACATCTGTCGGCGGAGGAGACGAAGCAGCTCGTTGCCGAGCTCATCGACGGCACCCGCGACGTGGCCCAGGCGGACGTCCACCCAGCCTGCACCGAGTCGTCGCCCGCCGGTTGTCCCACGAAGATCATGGCGAGTTGACCGAGCCGGGAGTCCGAAACGTGGTGACGACATCCAACCACCGCCGGTCGGCAATCCACCGTCCCCACCGATCCCGACCGCCAGCACCGGCTGCGCGGGCGCCTGGCCACGGGCAGCCTGGGCGGTCGAGTACCCCGGCCCGAGTACGAAGTGACGGCAGGGGTCGCGTGTCCCCGGCAACCGGTGCACGAGAGCCTGGTCTGCCGGGCGCACCCAGCACAGGATTTGCACGACTCGGCCAGCACACGGGGACCGATCAGGCAGCAAGAGCTGCGTTACGTCGCGGGTGTAGCAGCGAGCCGCCCCGAGCAGGCCGGAAGGTCCGGTTCCCAGGGCGGCTGTTCAGCTCACGGTGACACCATCGGTGGAGCTCCGCTGGTAGCTCGCCCAGTCAGCGGTACAGCTTCCTGCGCACCCAGAGGAACCCAATCACCCCGCCCACAACGGCCATGTACGCAGTCAGTGGTCCGTCATTCAGGACGAGCCCGGGCATGGCGACGACGGCCACGATCAGAAGCCATCCACATCCAGCCACAGCAAGGTCGGCTGAATCAGGACGGTGTCGTTCGTTTTCCACCCGGTCCCCATTCACTGGCCTGCGTCTGATCGGTACGTCACGTCTATGGTCGGCATGCGCAACATCGCTGCCATAAACTCTACGCCGCTGGGTCATGGCGGACCCTGGCGGGGACGGCATGCTACGCGCAGTGGATCGTGGCCGTATCGGACGAAACGTTGTGGTCCCCCCAATAACCGTTGCTGTTGCGCAAAGTCGCATTGCCTATGTCGCTGCGGTATCTCCAGCCACTCGTGGTAAGCCGCGAGCATTCGAAGCGCAGGGTGACCGGGAAGTTCTTGCCTTGCTCGTTCGTGTATCCCCGCACGTCCTTGGTCTTCCAGATGCCGAGGCCCTGGTACTGGCGCAGCGAGGCTGCGAAGTTGCCCTTGCCTTTTTGGTCGCAAAGCATTGCGGCGTCGGCCTGGATGTGCAGGTCGCCCCCGTGCTTATAGGGCTTCTTGCTGTAAGTGAGCTGGCAGTGGGGTTCTGCCGCACGAGGGGCGGCAAGAGCTGGAGTGTGCGCGGCTGCGATTCCCTGTTCGTCGACCGTCGTCGCCCAACGCACGAGGGTCTCCGTGCTGTAGGGGTTCTGTGCGGCGGTGGCCGGAGCCTCCCACAGTGTCAGCTGACCGTCCTTGGACAGGGTGCTGATCCTGGTGCCCTCGTTACCGACGGCGGTGAACAGCTGGCTGCCGCTTGGCAGGGTGCGGGTGCTCGTCTCATCATCCTCGGATGAGAGCACTGACGACGGCACGTCCCCGTGGATGGACAGACGGGTGACGTTGAGTGGGTGCGCGTAGTTCCCGTCCCCGAGGCTGAACGTGAGCGTCTGGCCGACCGTTTCGTAGTCCGACACAGCAGGTGCCTGGAACAGCTCCAGCCCGGTCGTCTTGGTCAGTAGGTCTGTGAGCTTCTGTGCTTCAGCACCCTGCGCCGGGGAGACTTCCCCGATGGGGGCCATCGACTGAGGGTCCGCGCCGCCTTCCGCAGAATATTCGGACAGGCTGACAATCTGCGGTTGATTGCCGCGGACCTCGACTGAGAATCATCGGCCGCGAGTGCGCCGGCAGCCGTACCGGCCACAACTGCGGCAGCGAGCAGGGCTACAGCACCCGTCCGCGCAGCGCAACGGGCAGTTTCCCTCTTCAAGTTGTTTCCCCTCGTAGAATCCCGCCGTCCGTCACCCAGCGCTGGTCAGGCACCGACGTTCGGCCGATCGAAGGTCAACTTATCTGATCAACTAGCAGCGATACACTGATTTGACGCTGTCGTGTCAAATGCGCCCACCAGCGCGATGCTGTCGCCGAGCTGCTGGTGGGCGGCGTCCCTCGCAGTCAGACCACGCCCATCGAAATGTCGCATGCCTCCGGGGTACATTCACCACAAAGATCACCGTTCCCCCGAACCGAAAACCTCAGTCGCCTCGGCGACGCTCGCGGCCCTGGGGTTGATCGTGGCCACCTACCTGTGGGCCCGCCAACGGCACGCCTCCACCATCGGCCTGCTGATGCTCCTGCTGCTGTTCGGCGCCGGGTTCATCGCGATAGGCGGGGAGTGGTTCTCGATGTGGCAGTCCAAGACATGGAACGGACTGGACGCGGCCACCCGGGTGATCGTGCTGACCGGGGTGGCTCTGCTGGTGACGTACCTGCCGGGGGCGGCCCGGGAGAACAGCCCTGCGGGGTCGGCCGGGTGACCCCGCAGGGCGAAATTCAGAGCTCGGGCGGTAAGGAGAGCGTCAGTTCGGGGCCTGAGTGGCTCATTGGCCCTGCTCGGTGAACATCTTGATCAGATCGTGGGCCGTGTTGTGTTCGGAGTCGATCCGGTAGCGCTCGCCATCTTCAAGAGCGGCGACCTCGGCGCTACGGCGGAACATGTCCTGCTCGTACTCGGTGAGCGCGGCCTCGATGTCGTCGGGGTGCTCGGCGAGGGCTCGGCCGAGTTCGGCGCCGTCGAGCATGGCCAGGTTGGCGCCCTCGCCGTTCGGGGGCTGCACGTGGGCGGCGTCGCCGAGCAGGGTCACCCCCGGCACCCGGTCCCACCGGTGCTCGGCCGGCAGAGCGTGGAGGGGGCGCAGTACCGGCGCGGTGTCGCTGTCGGTGATCAGCGCGGTGAGCTGCGGCGCCCAGCCGTCGAACTCCGCCGCGATCCGCGCGGTCGCCGCGGCGGCATCGGCGAAATCGATGGCGGCGAACCAGTCCAGCGGCTTGGACAGCGCCACGTAGGCGTGCAGGGTGTCGCCGCTCTCCCGGTGAGCGAAGATCTCCCTGCCCGGTGAGGGCGCCATCATCGACCCGCCGCCGACCGCCTTAGCGGTGGCCGCGTGCCGGGAGTCGGCGTCGAACAGGTAGGTCTCGACGACCGACGTGCCGACGTACCCGGGTGTCACGTCGGAGAGCAGCGGCCGCACCCGTGACCAGGCGCCGTCCGCGCCGACCAGCAGGCCGGCGTCGACGGTGCCGCCGTCGGTGAAGGTCACCTCGTGACGACCCTCGCCGAGGGTACGGGTGCTGCTGACCTTGTGCCCCCACCGGACGGTGCCGGCCGGGAGCGAGTCGAGCAGGATCCGGCGCAGGTCGCCGCGCATCGCCTCGGGGCGTCCGCCCGTGCCGTCGTCGGCCTGCTCGAACAGGAGGGTCCCGTCCCGGTCGAGGACCCGCATCGCCTGGCGGCCCTCCAGGACGATGGCGTGGAACTCGTCCATCAGACCGGCCGCCTTGAGGGCGAGCTGCCCGTTGTAGTCGTGGATGTCGAGCATTCCGCCCTGCGTGCGCGCCGACGGGGAGGCATCGGCCTCGTAGACCGTGGCCGGGATGCCGTGGACGTGCAGGACGCGGGCCAGCGTGAGTCCGCCGAGTCCGGCGCCGATGATCGTGACTGGGGTGTGCATGATGGCTCCTCGGGATCGGGCCGCCCGGTGAACTCCGGGCGGCCGTCTCCAGAAAGATGCCAACCCCCGCCGACGCGCCGCCGATATCCGACCGACGGCCCCCCGACATGCGACCGACACCGCAGATCGACGGTCAGTCCAACACCGGCAACAGCTCCGGCAGATGACCGTCCGAAGCCGCCGCGGCCCGCTGTCGCTCCCCCGGTACCTCCCCGTACAGCGTGCTGCGGGGCCTTGCCGGACGGCCCGCCGCCTCGGCTACGGCGATCAGGTCGCGTACCGACTTGTAGGAGCCGTAAGAAGAGCCCGCCATGCGGGAGATGGTCTCCTCCATCAGGGTGCCGCCCAGGTCGTTCGCGCCGGAGCGGAGCATCTCCGCCGCGCCCTCGGTGCCGAGTTTCACCCAGCTGGTCTGGATGTTGGGGATGTGCGGGTGCAGGAGGAGGCGGGCCATGGCCGTGACCGCCCTGTTGTCCCTCGTCGTCGGGCCAGGCCGGGCGATGCCCGCCAGGTACACCGGCGCGTTGGTGTGGATGAAGGGCAGGGTGACGAACTCGGTGAAGCCGCCCGTCTGTTGCTGGATGCGGGCCAGGGTCCGCAGGTGGCCGAGCCAGTGGCGGGGCTGGTCGACGTGGCCGTACATCATCGTCGAGGAGGAGCGGATGCCCAGCTCGTGGGCTGTTGTGACCACCTCGATCCAGGTGGCCGTGGGCAGCTTGCCCTTGGTGAGCACCCAGCGGACCTCGTCGTCGAGGATCTCCGCCGCCGTGCCCGGGATGGAGTCGAGGCCCGCCTCCTTGGCCGCCGTCAGCCACTCGCGGATGGACATCCCGGTGCGGGTGGCGCCGTTGACGACCTCCATCGGGGAGAAGGCGTGCACGTGCATCCCGGGGACGCGGGACTTCACCGCCTTGGCGATGTCGAAGTACGCCGTCCCCGGCAGGTCGGGGTGGATCCCGCCCTGCATGCACACCTCCACCGCGCCGACCTCCCAGGCCTGCTGGGCCCGGTCGGCCACCTGCTCCAGGGAGAGGGTGTAGGCGTCGGCGTCCGTGCGGCGCTGGGCGAAGGCGCAGAAACGGCAGCCGGTGTAGCAGACGTTGGTGAAGTTGATGTTCCGGGTGACGATGTAGGTGACGTCGTCACCGACGGCCGACTTCCGTACGTCGTCCGCGATCCGCGTCAGCGCGTCCAGCGCCGGGCCGTCCGCGTGCAGCAGGGAGAGGGCCTCCCCGTCGGTGAGGCGCGTCGGGTCCTCGGCCGCCGTGCGCAGGGCCTGCCGTACGTCGGTGTCGATGCGCTCGGGCGCCATCCCGGGGGCGGCGGCCTCGCGCAGGGCGGACCAGTCGCCGTACACCTCGTCGAAGTCGTCGCGCCGGTCGGACGTACGGCCCTCGGTGTCGATCGACGTGTGCAGATCCGTACGGCCGGAGGCGACGAAGGCCTCCTCCGGCTCCTGCCACGGGTGTCCCTCGACGACGGCGTCCGACACCGCCAGCCCCGTCTCCGGATCCGCCAGCGCCCGTACGTGCGGCAGCAGCCGCGGGTCCAGCCAGGGCTCGCCGCGCGTGACGAACTCCGGGTAGACGCAGAGACGTTCCCGCAGCTCGAACCCGGCCGCCTCGGACTTCCGCGCCAGCTCATCGATCTGCGGCCAGGGGCGTTCGGGGTTGACGTGGTCGATGGTCAGGGGCGACACCCCGCCCCAGTCGTCGATGCCCGCGCCGATGAGCCGCTCGTACTCGGAGTCGACGAGGTTGGGCGGGGCCTGGAGGCAGGCCGAGGGCCCCATGATGTGGCGGGCCACCGCCACCGTGGCGACGAGGTCGTCCAGTTCGGCGTCCGGCATACCGCGCATGGCCGTGTCCGGCTTGGCGCGGAAGTTCTGGATGATCAGTTCCTGGATGCCGTGGTAGGCACGGGAGACCTTGCGGAGCGCGAAGAGGGAGTCCGCCCGCTCCTCGTACGTCTCCCCGATGCCGATGAGGAGCCCGGAGGTGAAGGGGACGGACGAGCGCCCGGCGTCCTCCAGGACGCGCAGCCGGACGGCCGGTTCCTTGTCCGGGGAGCCGTAGTGCGGGCCGCCCGGTTCGGACCAGAGGCGGGTGGCGGTCGTCTCGAGCATCATGCCCATGGACGGGGCGACCGGCTTCAGGCGCTGGAAGTCGGTCCAGGTCATGACGCCGGGGTTGAGGTGGGGCAGCAGCCCCGTCTCCTCCAGGATGCGGATGGAGATGGCGCGGACGTAGGCGATGGTGTCGTCGTAGCCGTGCGCGTCGAGCCACTCGCGCGCTTCCGGCCAGCGGTCCTCGGGCTTGTCGCCGAGGGTGATCAGGGCTTCCTTGCAGCCCAGGGCGGCGCCCTTGCGGGCGATGTCGAGCACCTCGTCGGGGGACATGAACATCCCGTGACCGGCCCGGCGCAGCTTGCCGGGCACGGTGACGAAGGTGCAGTAGTGGCACTTGTCCCGGCACAGCCGGGTGAGGGGGATGAAGACGCTCTTCGAGTAGGTGATGACACCGGGCCGGCCCGCCGCCTCGAGGCCCGCGTCCCGCACCCGGGCGGCGGACGCGGTGAGGTCCTCGAGGTCCGCGCCGCGCGCCTGGAGCAGCACGGCTGCCTCGGCGACGTCGAGAGCGACGCCCTCGCGGGCACGTTTGAGGGCGCGACGCATGGAGTTCTCGGTGGGGCCGGTTCCGGAGGTCGCGGAAGTCGTCATCCTTCGAGCATACGAGTGCGGTGACCAGGGCAGTCAGGGCTGCCCCCGCGCCCCACCCGCCGCCGTGCTCAGTGGAGGGCGAGCCAGCCGATACCGACGGCACACACGAGGCCGCCGGCGATCATGTCGGCCGGTGTGCGGCGGCGCAGTGCGGACCCGATCATCAGGGCGCTGAGCAACACGGCGACCGTGCCGACCGTGCCGAGCAAAGGTCCCTTGCTGTAACCGAATTCGTTGATGTGCAGCACGAGGCGCACCAACCAGTAAAACCTCATGACGCGACCGTGCCCAAGTGAAGTCTCCCCCCGCCGCACTCCTCTGCCTGCCGGGCGGTGTGCCGCGACAGGACGAACGGGCCGCACCCTTCGATCGGCGATGGTCAGACGCCGATCCGATGCGAACCCGAGTCGATATTTTACGGTCAGATCCGCGCTCCGGGGGAACTCCGTCCCCGGCCGCTACACCGCCTCGCCGACAGCGGTCACGTAGGCCCCGTACCCGTCGAGCGCGCGCAGTACCTCCGTCTCCCCGGCCGGCGGCAACTGCACCACGACCTCCTCGATGCCGAGTTCGGCGTAGTGCGCGAGCTTGCCCGGGCTCGGCTGGACGGCGTACGGCACGACCTGGAGGGCGGCGGGGTCGCGGCCGGCGTCGGCCCAGGCGGCGCGCAGCACGGGCAGCGACTCGGTCAGCCCGCGTCCGCCGATCGGCAGCCACCCGTCGGCATACTCCACGATGTGCGCGAACAGCTTGGGCCCGGCGGTCCCGCCCACGAGCGTCCGGGGTCCGACGACCGGCCCGCGCGGCTTCTGTACGGGCTTGGGGTGGGCGTGGCTGGGCCGCACGCCCCCGAAGTCGCCTTCGTACCCGGTCGGCTCCTCGGCCCACAGCGCCCGCATGAGCGCCATCCGGTCCCGGACCAGCTCCCGCCGCGTGCCCCACTCCACCCCGTGGTCGGCGGCCTCCTCGACGTTCCAGCCGAAGCCGACGCCGAGGGTGAACCGGCCGCCGGAGAGGTGGTCCAGCGTGGCGGACTGCTTGGCGAGGTCGATCGGGTCGTGCTGGGCCACGAGGGTGATGCCCGTGCCCAGCCCCAGCCGCTCCGTCACCGCCGCCGCCTGGCCGAGCGCGACGAAGGGGTCGAGGGTACGGCCGTACTCGCGCGGCAGCTCGCCGCCGGCCGGGTACGGGGTGGTCCGCTCGACCGGGATGTGGGTGTGCTCGGGCAGGTACAGCCCGGCGAACCCGCGCTGCTCCAGCTCACGGGCGAGCCGGATCGGGGTGATGGTCTCGTCGGTGAGGAAGATCGTGACGGCGATTCGCATGTCCCACATGTACCGGGGCGGGGATGGACTGTCCATACCGACTGGTCGGCACATCCACCCGACCGCGCGTCCATGACAAGCTGTCAACTCGCCATTCCCTTGCATACGAGGAGAGTTCACGCCCGCACAGGACGGTGACCCCATGTGTGATGACGCGCACGGCATCGGAAGACGCGCCCTGTTCGTGACGGGAGCGGCGGCCGCCCTTACGTTGGGAAGCGTGAGCTTCGCGGCGGCGGACGACCAGGGCCAGGAGACCCGCACGGTACGCGGCACGCTGCCGCCCGGCTCCCCGGACTTCGTGTACGTACCCGTCGAAGTCCCCTCGGGCGTACGGGAGATCAAGGTCTCCTACACCTACGACAAGCCGTCCGTCCCGGCCGGCACCCAGGGCAACGCGCTCGACATCGGCATCTTCGACCAGCACGGCACCGAACTCGGCGGCCGGGGCTTCAGGGGCTGGTCGGGCGGCGCCCGCACCGAGTTCTTCATCCGCGCGGACGACGCCACGCCGGGCTACATCCCCGGCCCGGTACGGGAGGGCACCTGGCACATCGCCCTGGGCCCCTACACGGTGGCGCCGCAGGGCCTGACCTACGAGCTCACGATCACGCTGACATACGGCGAACCGGGCACCACGGCACCCCCGGCGTACCCGCCCTCCCGGGCCAAGGGGCGGGGCCGGGCCTGGTACCGGGGCGACTGCCACCTGCACTCCTGGTACTCCGACGGCCGCCGCACCCCGGCCGAGATCGCGGCCCTCGCCCGGGCGGCGGGCCTGGACTTCATCAACAGCTCGGAGCACAACACGCACTCCTCCCACGCCCACTGGGCCGACCAGGCGGGCGACGACCTGCTGATCATGCTCGGCGAGGAGGTCACGACGAGGAACGGCCACGTCGTGGCCCTCGGCACCGACCCCGGCACCTTCGTCGACTGGCGCTATCGGGCGCGGGACAACCGCTTCGGGCGTTTCGCGAGCCGCATCCGCCGGGCCGGCGGCCTGGTCGTCCCCGCCCACCCGCACGCCACCTGCGTCGGCTGCGGCTGGAAGTTCGGCTTCGGCGAGGCGGACGCCCTGGAGGTGTGGAACGGCCCGTACACACCGGACGACGAGGTGACGCTGGCCGAGTGGGACAACTTGCTCGTCGCTTATGTCCGGGAGAGCCGGGAGGGGCTGGAGGGCCGGGTCGGCGGCCGGGTGTGGCTCCCGGCGATGGGCAACAGCGACGCCCACCGCGACCCGGACGTGGTCGGCAGCCCCCAGACCGTCGTCCTGGCCGACGACCTGACCCGCGAGGCCGTCCAGGAAGGCATCCGCGCGGGCCGCTCGTACGTCGCGGAGTCCAAGAACATCTCCCTGACCTTCACGGCGACGAGCGACCGGGGCCGGCACGCGGGCATCGGGGAGCGGCTGGAGGCCGACCCCGACACCCCGGTGACGGTCCGCCTCGACGTATCGGGCGCCCCGCGCTGCACCGCCCGCATCATCACCGACCAGGGAACGCTGCTGACCAGCGACCCACTGCCGGTGTCCGGCTCGGGGGTGGTGGAGTGGCGCACAACCCCCGCCTACGCCGCCTACGCACGGGCCGAGCTACGCCACGAGACGGCAGCGGGCACGGTACCGGGCGCGCTGGCCGCCTTCACCAACCCGATTTTCCTGGGACGGTGGGGCGGGTGAACGCGACGCCGGTCGGATGGTGACCGTGGGGCCGCCCAGGGGAAGCGGGGGGAGGGGTGCCGGGGTGGCGTCGGCCGCGACGCCGATGGACTCGACGTCGAGGGCGTGCACCACGGCGAAGAGCGGTGCGGGCCGTGCCCGGCCGGCGGGGCGGCGCCGATGAAGCGGGCGGCGCGGGCGTCACCCCGACCGGGACGGCGTCGGCGAGCACCGCCGGCTGGAGGAGGCGGCGCTGGCCCGCGACGCCGACACCGCCGCCGAGGTACTGGCCCGGCACCTCACCCAGTCCGCGGCCGGACTGACCGACCGCACCCCCAGGACCCCTTGAAGACAGTCACATGCCCGGCAGCGGCAGATCGTCCGTATAGCCGTTCAGCGGGCGCGGGACCTTCTTCAGGGTTCGGGCGTCGAGGGCGGCCGGGGCGGTGTTCGTGCCCAGGGTGCCGCCCGGGTGCCAGGTGCCCGTGACGGTGACCCAGGTGTTGGCGGAGGGGGCCTGGGTGCCGTGGACGCGCACCTTGACCGTCTGCGCGTCCGCCGCGCAGCACGAGATGATGATCCGGGTCAGGTACCAGCCGCCGCCCTTGCCCGCGGGCGTGACGATCCCCGTCATCCGTACGGTGCGGCCCTTGATGGCCTGCGCCCGGTCCTGCTGGACCCGTTGGGTGAAGTCGGTCAGCGTGATCGGCAGCGGGGAGGTCGCGGGCAGCGGGTCGAAGTGCGACTGCCGTGTGACCTCCTTGGCGGCCGCGTGGGAGGCGGTGTACGCGCCGAGGGCCGGCGGGGCGTAGAGGAGCAGGCTCAGCGCGGGGAGCAGCAGCAGCCATGCGGCGCGGGGGACCCCCGAGTGGTCGTGCCCGTGGTCCGCGCCCCCGTGGTCGTCCGCGTCCGGTCTCCGCCAGGACCACGCCTCCGCCGCCGCCAGTGCGAGCAGCACCACCCCCGACGCGACCAGCATCAGGTGCATGCCCGGCCGGACGTACCGCAGATACAGGTCGGTGAGGAGCGATGCGTACAGCACGCCCGCGCCGGTGAGCGCGAGCAGGATCGCGGTCAGCGGGCGTTTCACAGCAGGACTCCCCCGATCAGGGCGGCGCAGAGGACGGCGACCACGAGCGTGGCGGCGGAGAAGCGGACCGCGAAGGACCGGCCGAACGTGCCCGTCTGGAGGGCGATCAGCTTGAGGTCGACCATGGGGCCGACGACCATGAAGGCGAGCCGTGCGACGGGCGAGAAGCCGGTGAGGGAGGCGGCCACGAAGGCGTCGGCCTCCGAGCAGACCGCGAGCAGCACGGCCAGGCCCGCGAGGAAGAGGACCGACAGCCAGGGCGAGCCGGAGAAGGTGTCGAGGACGGAGCGCGGGACGGTGACATTGAAGGTGGCCGCCGCCATGGCGCCGACGACGAGGAAGCCGCCCGCGTGCAGGAAGTCGTGCTGGAAGCCGCGCCGGAACTCCGTCCAGCGGCTGTGGCCCGCCTGGTGGCCGGTGTGCCGGACGGCCGGCCTCAGCCACTCCTCGCGGCCCCGCCACAGCCACAGCCAGCCCATGACGGCGGCGGCGGCGAGCGAGGCGAGGAGCCTGGCCAGGACCATGGCCGGGTTGCCGGGGAAGGCGATGGCGGTGGCGGTCAGGACGACCGGGTTGACCGCAGGCGCCGACAGGAGGAAGGCGAACGCCGCGGCGGGCGTCACCCCGCGGCCGATCAGGCTGTTCGCGACCGGCACGGAGGCGCACTCGCAGCCGGGCAGCACGGCCCCGGCGACGGAGGCGACCGGGACGGCGAGCGCGGGCCGGCCGGGCAGCAGCCGGGTGAGGACCCGAGCCGGCACGAACGCGTTGATCGCACCGGACAGCGCCGTGCCCAGCAGCAGGAACGGCATCGCCTGCACGGTGACCGCGAGGCACACGGTCCGCCAGGCCTGTAGGGCCGGGCCCTCCGACCAGCGGCCGACGAGGACGATCGCCGTACCGGGAAGCACGGCCGCCGCGAGGAGAAGGAGCGGCCAGAAGCGGGGAGGAGCCGGGCGGGCGTCCTGCTCGGTGACCGCGGCTCCTGCCTCCGCCGCCTCCACCGGTTCCACTGTTTTCTGCACCCCAGCTCCCACCCCTTTGACGCCGGGTCGAACATAGCGTGGAAGCTGCACTTACAGGTCAAGCCCACCCCAAAGCCCGTTCCGAGGGAGCTTCTCGGCCATGTCCCGTCTCTCCGACCTCCGTTTCCGCGCCACCACCGGCTTCCAGCGCCACGTGGGCAATCCCGTGCTGCGCCGCCTCCCCTTCCAGACCGTGCTGGAGACCACCGGTCGCGCCTCCGGGCTGCCACGGCAGACCCCGGTGGGCGGACGCCGGGTCGGGGACTCCTTCTGGCTGGTTTCCGAGTTCGGGGAGAGGTCGCAGTACGTACGGAACATCAAGGCGAACCCGGCGGTCCGGGTCCGGATCGGGGGGCGGTGGCACACCGGCACCGCCCATCTGCTGCCCGACGACGACCCGGTGGCCCGGCTGCGCCACCTGCCCCGGATGAACAGCGCGGCGGTGCGGGCGCTGGGGACCGGCCTGCTGACCGTGCGGGTCGACCTGGAGCCGTGAGGCCCCTTACCCCGGCCAGACGATCGCCTGCACCTCGCTGTACGCGTGCAGGGCGTACACCCCCACGTCCCGGCCGACGCCACTCCTCTTGAACCCGCCGAACGGCGCCTCCATGTTGCGGCCGACCGTGTTGATCCCGACTCCGCCGGCCCGCAGCCGCCTGGCCACCCGGAAGGCCCTGGCCACGTCGCCGGACCAGACGTAGTCGATCAGGCCGTAGTCGGAGTCGTTGGCGAGGGCGACCGCCTCCTCCTCGTCGTCGAAGGGGACGACCGAGACCACCGGGCCGAAGATCTCCTCGCGGACCGCCCGCATGTCGTCGGTGCAGTCGGCGAGCAGGGTCGGGGCGACGTAGAAGCCGCGGTCGAGCGGCGGGCGTGCGCCGCCGGTGACCACCGTGGCGCCCTCCTTGCGGGCGAGTTCCACGTACGACTCCACGCGGTCCCGGTGTTCGGCGGAGATCACCGGGCCCACCACCGTGTCCGGTTCACTCGGCTCCCCCACCTTGAGCCGGCCCGCGTACGCCGCGAGTTCCGAGACGAGAGCGTCGTACACCGCCCGCTGCACCAGCACCCGCGTCGGTGCCGTGCAGATCTGCCCGCTGTAGAAGGAGAAGGTGGTGCCGATCCCCGCCACCGCCGACCCGAGGTCCGCGTCCTCGAAGACGACCGCCGCGCCCTTTCCGCCCAGCTCCATCAACTGCCGTTTCATGCCCCGCCCGCACACCTCGGCGATACGCTGCCCGACCGCCGTGGAACCGGTGAAGCTCACCATGTCGACGTCGGGCGAGGCCACGGTCGCCTCACCGACGGCCACCTCGCGGCCGGAGACGACGTTCACCACGCCGGGTGGCACCCCGGCCGCCTCCAGGGCCTCGGCCATGCGGTAGACGGACAGCGGGTCCTGCGGTGCGGGCTTGACCACGACCGTGTTGCCCATGGCCAGCGCCGGGGCGACCTTCCCGGCGGGGTTGGCCCACGGGTTGTTGTACGAGGTCACGCAGGTGACGACGCCCACCGGCTGGCGCACGGCCAGCGCGCCCATCACGCCGGCCTTGCCCATCGGGCCCGCCTCGTTGATCTGCGGCGGGATCGCCCATTCGGCCGGTTCCACGCGGGCGTACCGGCGGAAGCGGGCCGCGGCGACCCCGACCTGCATGGCGCGGGCGGTGCCGGTGGTGGCACCGGTCTCGGCGCGGGCCAGGTCGGCGTACGGCGCCAGGTGGGCGCGGATGTGGTCGGCGGCCCGGGCCAGGACCGCCGCCCGTTCCTCCGGCGGGGTGCGGGACCACGGGCCGAAGGCCTCGCGGGCCGCGGCGCAGGCCGCCTGTGCCTGCTCCCGCGTGGCCTCCGGTGCCCAGCCGACGGTCTCCTCGGTCGCCGGGTCGGTCACCGGGTAGTGGCCGGCGCCCGGCTCCACCCACGCACCGCCGATGAACAGCCGCTGGCCTTCGCTCACTTCGTGCTCACCGTCCGGGTGTCCCGCCCCGAGCGCAGCACCCTCCCCGGCACCGCCCCGGTCACCACGTCGTCCCGGATCACCTCGACCCCGTTGACCCAGACGGCCCGTATCCCGATGGCCTTGGCGTCCAGCCGGGGACTGTCACCCGGCAGGTCGTGCACCAGGGTGGCCTGGCCCGCGTCGATCCGTTCCGGGTCGAACAGGACGAGGTCCGCATGCCAGCCCTCCTGGATCCGGCCCCGCTCGCGCAGGCCGAAGAGGCGTGCCGGGTCGTCCGTCAGCATCTTCACCGCCTGTTCGAGACCGGCCAGCCTGCGCCCGCGCAGGCAGTCCCCGAGGAACCGGGTGGTGTACGGCGCCCCGCACATGCGGTCCAGGTGCGCGCCCGCGTCGGAGCCGCCGAGCAGTACGTCCTCGTGCTGCCAGGTCTCGGCCCGCAGCGTCCAGGACGCAGGGTCGTTGTCGGTGGGCATGGGCCACAGGACCGTACGCAGGTCGTCGGCGGCGCAGATGTCGACCAGGCAGGCGAAGGGGTCCTGGCCCCGCTCCTCGGCGATGTCCCGGACCACGCGCCCGGTCAGTCCGCGGTTGGCCTCGCTGTAGGTGTCGCCGATGACGTACCGCCCGAAGTTCGCCAGCCGCCGGAAGACGCCCGCCTCCTTGGAGTCGGCGCGGCGCAGCATCTCCGCCCGGACCTCCGCGTCCCGCAGGCGTGCGATCCGTTCGGGGACGGGCAGGCCGAGGATCTCGCCCCAGCCGGGGATCAGGTTCAGCGCGCAGAAGGTGCCGAGGGACATGTTCATCGGGGTGAGGATCGGCATGGTGAGCGCCACGACCCGGCCGCCGGCCTTGCGGGCCCGCTCGCTCGCCGACAGCTGTCTGGGCACGCGCTCGGGGACCGCCGCGTCGACGGTGAGGACGTTCCAGTTCAGGGGGCGTCCGGCGCTCGCGCTCATCTCCACGAACAGGTCGATCTCGGCGTCGCTGAACTGGTCGAGGCAGCCCGCGACGATCGCCTCGATCTGGGTGCCCTCGTGCTCGCCGACGGCCCGGGCCAGGGCCAGCAGTTCCCCGGGGCGCGCGTGGCGGGAGGCGACCGGTTGGCCGTCGCCGTCGGAGTGCGTGGACGACTGGGTGGTGGACAGGCCCCAGGCGCCCGCGTCCATCGCCTCGTGGAAGAGGCGGAGCATCTGCTCCAGCTGCTCCGCTGTGGGCTGCCCGCCGACCGCGTCCGGGCCCATCACGTACCGGCGGAGCGCGCAGTGCCCCACCATGAAGCCCGCGTTGACGGCGATCCGGCCCTCCAGGGCGTCCAGGTACTCCCCGAAGGAGTGCCAGCTCCAGGGTGCGCCCTCCTCCAGGGCGACCAGGGACATGCCCTCCACCTTGGACATCATCCGGCGCGTGTAGTCGGCGTCCTCGGGCCGGTCCGGGTTGAGGGGGGCGAGGGTGAAGCCGCAGTTGCCGGCGGCGACCGTCGTCACACCGTGGTTCAGCGACGGTGTGGCGTACGGGTCCCAGAAGAGCTGGGCGTCGTAGTGGGTGTGCGGGTCGACGAAGCCGGGGCTGAGGATGAGGCCGTGCGCGTCCTCACTCGTCCGGGAGTCCTCGGTGATCTCGCCGACGGCGGCGATCCGGCCGTCCCGTATACCGATGTCGGCGGTGTGGGCGGGGGCGCCCGTCCCGTCGACGACGGTCGCCCCCTTGATGACGTGGTCCAGCATCCCCCTGCCCCCTACGCCGCTTCCCGGAACCGGGTGGTCCGGTGGACCGGATCCGTGTCGATCTTCGGGATCACGTGCTCCCCGATCAGCCGGATCGTCTGGAGGGTCTCCTCCCTGGGCACCCCGACCGGCAGCCCGAAGCTGAGCTGATCGGCGCCGGCCTGCTCCCAGCGCTTGCACTGGCGCAGCACCTCGTCGGGGTCGCCGCAGATCAGCAGCTCCTCCTCGACGAGGAGTTCGACGAACTCGGGGGTGTACTCGGGCAGCGTCTCCGGCCACTCCGGGAAGCCCTCCGGGCGCGGGAAGGTGTCGTGGTAGCGGAAGACGAGGGAGGGCAGGTAGTGCAGGCCGCCGGCGGCCGCGATCCGGATCGCCTCCTCGTGCGTGGGGGCGCAGATGGCGGTGGTCGTCACCATCACGTTGTCGTTGACGAAGTCCCCGACGGGTTCCGCGTTGACGACCGCCGTCTTGTACTGCTCCAGCACCCACTCCATGTCGGAGACCTTCTGGATGCTGAAGCCCAGCACCCCGAGCCCCTTCTTCGCGGCCATGGCGTAGGAGGGCGGGGACCCGGCCGCGTACCACATGGCCGGGTGCGACTTCCCGTACGGCTTGGGGAGCACCTTCCTCGGGGGCAGTTGCCAGTGCTTGCCCTGGAAGCCCGTGTACTCGTCCTGGAGCCACATCTTCGGGAACTCGGCGATGGTCTCTTCCCAGATCTCCTTCGTGTAGTTCATGTCGGTGATGCCGGGCAGGAAGCCGAGGATCTCGTGGGACCCGGCGCCGCGCCCGCTGCCGAACTCGAAGCGGCCCTCGCTGAGGTGGTCGAGCATGGCGACCTTCTCGGCCACCTTCACGGGGTGGTTGACCTGGGCGAGGGGGTTGAAGATGCCGGAGCCGAGGTGGATGCGGTCGGTGGCGTGGGCGAGATAGCCGAGGAAGACGTCGTTGGCGGAGAGGTGGGAGTACTCCTCCAGGAAGTGGTGCTCGGACGCCCAGGCGTACTTGAAGCCGGACTTGTCCGCCTGGACGACGTACTCGGTCTCCTCCATCAGTGCCTTGTGCTCGGCCAGCGGGTCGGTCTCGGCTCGCTTGCCCACGTATCCCTGTACAAAGAGCCCGAATTCCAAGGCGGATCACCGTCCCTACACTTACTGACACACCGTCAGATTTCCTGCCGCCCGACTGTTGCACCGCCCGCATGCACCGTCAATAGCTGACGGCTCGTCAGATAGCTGGCTCAGATGACGCTGACTCCCGCCAGCCACCCGCCGTCGATCACGAACGGCTGCCCGGTGATGTACGAGGAGTCGTCGGAGGTGAGGAAGAGCGCCAGCCGGGCCACCTCGTCCGGCCTGCCGATCCGGCCCAGCGGCACGAGCCCCCGGTACAGCTCGTCCAGGGCGCGGGACGTCTCCTCGGCGTCGGCGTCCGGGTCCAGCCGGGCCGGGTTGGACATCGGGGTGTCGACGGCGCCCGGGCAGATGGCGTTGACGCGGATCTTCCGGT
Source organism: Streptomyces sp. NPDC054834 (assembly GCF_053611185.1). Lineage (NCBI taxonomy): Bacteria > Bacillati > Actinomycetota > Actinomycetes > Kitasatosporales > Streptomycetaceae > Streptomyces > Streptomyces sp. NPDC054834. The sequence goes on from NZ_JBSGZV010000001.1 coordinate 234,245, forward strand.
GCGCCAGCTCCAGGGCGGCGACCCGGGTGAGCCCGAGGACGGCGTGCTTGGTGGCCGCGTACGTGCCGACCGCCGCCATGCCGGTGAGCGCGGTGTAGGAGGCGGTGTTGACGATCGTCCCGCCCTCCGTCATCGCGGGCGCGACCGTCTTCATGCCGAGGAAGCAGCCGACCTGGTTGACCTGTACGACCAGCATGAACTCCTCCAGCGGAGTGTCCACCAGGGAGTTGAAGCGCAGGATGCCCGCGTTGTTGACCAGCCCGTCGACCCGGCCGTACGCCTTCCGCGCGGCGGCGAGGGCGGCCTGCCAGTCGTCCTCACGGCTCACGTCCAGGTGGACGTACGTCGCCCCCAGCTCCTTGGCCAGCGCCTCCCCCTGGTCGTCCAGCACATCCGATACGACCACCCGCGCGCCCTCCGCCGCGAAGAGCCGCGCCTCCTGCTCGCCCTGCCCGCGTGCCGCCCCGGTGATGATGACGACGCGTCCGTCCAGCTTGGCCATGTCTCTCCTCAGTCCAGTGCGGGGGCGACCTCGGCCCCGAAGGCGGCTATCTGATCGGTGAGTTCGGCGCGGCTCCGGCAGCGGAACCGCACCTGGATCTGGTGCACGCCCATCGCGCGGTACGCCCGTAGCGACTCGGCGAGGGCCTCGGAGGCGCCGGTGAGGGTGCGGCGGCCGGTGTCCCAGGCGGGCCGGCCGACGTAAAGGGGCTCGGTGATCGCGCCGATCGTCAGGGGCTCCTGGGCACCCGCCCGCTCCCGGAGCTCCCGGATCCGGGCGATCTGCGCGGGCAGCCGGCCCCGCGGATCCCCCTGCGGCAGCCAGCCGTCACCCTTGAGCGCGGCCCGGCGCACGGCGGCGGGCGAGGAGCCGCCGACCCACAGTGGGACCCGCGGCTGGTCGGGCCGGGGCCGCTGCCCGAGCCCCTCGAAGTCGTACTCCTTGCCGTGGTGCTCTGGGTACTCCTGTGGGCCCAGGGCCGCACGGAGCGCGTCGATCGACTCGTCGAGCAGGGGGCCGCGCCGCTCGAAGTCCACGCCCAGCGCCTCGAACTCCTCCCGCACGTGCCCGGCGCCCACCCCGAGGATCAGCCGCCCTCCGCTGAGGTGGTCGAGGGTGGCGTACTGCTTGGCGGTGACGAGCGGGTGCCGGAGGGCGACGACCGCGACGTGGCTGAGCAGCCGGACGCGTTCGGTGACGGCGGCGAGGTGGGCGAGGGTGGCGACGGGGTCGTACCAGACCGTGCTCATCGCGGGCGCGAGGCGGCGCGGGACGGCTACGTGGTCGCAGCAGGCGATGTAGGCGAAGCCGGCGTGGTCGGCGGCGCGGGCGATCTCGACGAGGTCGGCGGGGCCGGCGTCTGCCTCCCAGGACTCCGCGTAGAGGGTGCTCTGGGACTGGACGGGGAGCTGGATGCCGTAGGCGAGGCGCTGCTCGGGCAGGACGGGCACGATGACCCCCTCCGCAAAGAACTGACGGATCGTCAGACAACGACCGCTGGGCACATCGTCGTAGCTGACGACCCGTCAGACAAGGGGGACCGCAGAGATGGGGTCGGTACGGCTCGCGTCAGCGCGCGAAGTCGTCCCCGAAGTTGGCGTCGGTGACGGGCGCGCCGAGGGCGGCGGGTCCGAAGGAGACCGAGCCGGAGGCGGTCGGCCCGGTACCGGTGGAGCGGAATCCCCAGACGGCGCCGTCGAAGGAGTTCTCGCCGGAGGCGCCGACGTACAGGTCGGCCCTGCCGTCGTGGTCGGTGTCGACCAGCGCGGTGTGGCTGCCGAAGAAGTCGTTCTGCTCGGCGGTGCCGGGCACCCCCGCGGTGTTCTGGTTGAAGGACACGGCACCGGTACCGGTGAGCCCCGACGTGCCACCCCGTAGCACGGTGACGGCGCCCGCCGACTCGACGTTGCCGACGTCCTCGCCCGGGGAGCCCGCGGCGACGTCGGCGTAGCCGTCGCCGTTGACGTCGGCGACGGAGACGCCCCAGCCGAAGCCGTCGCCGACCTCGGAGGTGCCGGGCACGCCGGGCGTGTTCTGGTTGACGACCGTGGTACGGGAGGTGTCGGGCCCGTTCGCCGAGCCGTACACGACGCCGACCTGGCCGCCGATGCGCGCCGGGTCGACCTGGGTCTCCCCGGAGCCGTCGAGGGGACGCCCGATGACGAGGTCCGCGTACCCGTCCTTGTTCACGTCGCCGATACCGAGGCTCGAGCCGCCGGGAACCCGGCTGCCGTCGGCCTGCTTCAGGATGACCGGTGCGCTGAGGCCCTGCTTGGTGCCGTGCAGGTAGGACACGCTGTGGAGTTCGTCCTCCCCGTCCTCGCCGTAGTAGTGGATGAGTCCGACCAGGTCGGTGATGCCGTCATGGTCGACGTCTCCGGCGGCGATGTCGTCGGTGGCGTAGTCCATGTCGAACGAGACAGCGCCGGAGTGCGCGGCACCGGCGGTGCGGGTGAACGGCCCGTCCAGCAGGCGGGTGGCCGTGGCCAGGTCCAGGTGGCCGTCGCCGTTGAAGTCGCCGACGGTGGGCTGCTGGGCGTTGACCCGGTCGCCCTCGACGCCGGTGGCCACGGCCTTCCCGCCGGACAGCCCCTCCTTCCCGCCCCAGACGACGGTCAGCGTGCCCGCGTTCTGCACGGACCCGACGTCCTCGCCGCCCGCGCCGACGACCAGGTCCGCGTACCCGTCGCCGTCCAGGTCGCCGAGAGCCAGGCCGGAGCCGAACCAGTCATCGGCCTCGGCGGCGCCGGGTATGCCCGCCGTGTTCTGGCTGACGACCTGCCGGTGCTTGGTGTCCAGCCCCTTCGAGGAGCCGTACACGACGCTCACGTACCCCGCGCGGGCGTGCCCGCCGACCTTGCCATAGGAAGCGGCGACGGCGAGGTCCGCGTACCCGTCGCCGTTGAAGTCGGCGCGCACGCTCTGCACGCCGGCGGCCTGCGTGCCGGCGGCGTGCGCGCTCACCGGTCCGACGACGGCTCCGGCGACGGCCACGGCGGCCACGACTCCGAGGCGGGAACGAAACCTGCGCTTGCTCATATGGAACCCAACTCCCGTTTGCTGTCGGTCGGTCGACAGACGGGAGAACCAAGATCCCCTCGCCGTCGCCCAGTACGACTCGCCCGGCGGTGACGAGGTTGCACTGGAGGACGACGGGAATTCCCCGGGCGTTAACCGGCGGCTCCGCCGGGCCACAGGCCGTCCTCCGTCAGCCCCAGCAGCTCGATCGCGTTCCGCCGTACGATCCGCTCCACCACGTCGGCCGACAGGTGCCCCATCTGGGCCTCACCCACCTCGCGGGACTTCGGCCAGGTGGAGTCGGAGTGGGGGTAGTCGGTCTCGTACAGGACGTTGCCGAGGCCGATGGAGTCCAGGTTCCTGAGCCCGAAGGCGTCGTCGAAGAAGCAGCCGTAGACGTGCTCGGCGAAGAGCTCGGAGGGCGGCCGGTGCACCTTGTCGGCGACGCCGCCCCACCCCCGGTTCTCCTCCCACACCACATCCGCCCGCTCAAGAATGTAGGGAATCCACCCGATCTGCCCCTCCGCGTACATCACCTTCAGGTTCGGGAACCGCTCGAACTTGCCGCTCATCAGCCAGTCGACCATGGAAAAGCAGCAGTTGGCGAAGGTGATGGTGGAGCCGACGGCGGGCGGGGCGTCGGCGGAGGTGGAGGGCATACGGCTGCTGGAGCCGATGTGCATGGCGACGACCGTGCCGGTCTCGTCGCAGGCGGCGAGGAAGGGGTCCCAGGCGTCGGTGTGGACGGAGGGCAGACCGAGGTGCGGGGGTATCTCGGAGAAGGCGACGGCCCGGACACCGCGCGCGGCGTTCCGCCGGACCTCCCGGGCGGCGAGCTCGGCGTCCCAGAGGGGTATGAGGGTGAGCGGGATGAGCCGCCCGCGCGCCTCGGGCCCGCACCACTCCTCCACCATCCAGTCGTTGTACGCCTCCACGCACAGCAGGCCCAGCTCACGATCCTCGGCCTCGGTGAAGGTCTGCCCGCAGAAGCGCGGGAAGGTGGGGAAGCACAGGGCCGACTGCACATGGTTGACGTCCATGTCGGCGAGACGGGCGGGGACGTCGTACGAGCCCGGCCGCATCTGCTCGTACGTGATGATCTCCAGCTTGATCTCGTCCCTGCTGTAGCCGACGGCGGTGTCGAGGCGGGTGAGCGGCCGGTGCAGGCCCTCGTACACCCACCAGTCGCCGACCGGCCCCGCGTCGCCCGGGTCGCCCATGACGGGCTTGAACCGGCCACCGAGGAACGTCATCTCCTTCAGGGGGGCACGGACGATACGCGGCCCTATATCCTGGTATTTCTCGGGAAGTCGCTCCTGCCAGACGTGCGCGGGCTCCACGGTGTGGTCGTCGACGGAGATGATCCGCGGGAAGTCACCGGGGGCGTCGGGGGCGTCGATCCGGGTGTCTTGGGTGTCCATGGCGCCCACGTTAGCGCTGATCTGACGGACCGTCAGCTACCGTGCTCGGCCGTCTCCGATGACGGGGTCTGTGCGGATGTGTGCGGAGAGCATGTGAGGGGGTTGTGGACTCCAGTGAGTCGGCCTGTGATCGGCGTCTCCCACGGCTGACGCATCCGCCCTGAACAAGGCAAACTGACGGAGTTGTTCGGGATGCCTAGGGGGACCAACGCATGGACGGTGTACCGCGAGTACCGGAGCAGCGGCGCCCCGGCTCCTCCTCCGGGGAGCCGACGGCGCTGCGCTTCAGCGTGCTCGGTCCCGTGCGCGCCTGGCGCGGCGACGAGCCGCTCAGCACCGGCTCCCCCCAGCAGCGCGCCCTGCTCGCCGCCCTGCTGCTGCGCGAGGGCCGCACGGCGACCGCCGCGGAACTGATCGACGCGCTGTGGGGCCCCGAACCCCCCTCGCAGGCCCTCGCCGCGGTCCGCACGTACGCCTCACGGCTGCGGAAGGTCCTGGACCCGGGGGTGCTGGTGAGCGAGTCCGGCGGCTACGCGGTGCGCTCGCTCGGCGAGGGCGCGCTGGACCTCGCGGTCGCACAGGATCTGGCCGCGGAGGCGGAGAAGGCACGGAACTCCGGGGACCTGTGCCATGCGCGGGACGTACTGAACCAGGTGCTGGGCCTGTGGGACGGGGAACCCCTGGCGGGGGTGCCGGGCCCGTACGCGGACGCGCAGCGGGTCCGCCTGGACGAATGGCGCCTCCAACTCCTGGAGTCCCGCCTCGACATGGACCTGGAGCAGGGCTGCCACGCGGAGTCGGTGTCGGAACTGACGGCCCTCACCGCCGCCCATCCCCTCCGCGAGCGGCTGCGCGAACTGCTGATGCTGGCGCTGTACCGCAGCGGTCGCCAGGCGGAGGCGCTGGCGGTGTACGCGGACACGCGGCGCCTGCTGGCGGAGGAGCTGGGGGTCGACCCGCGGCCGGGACTGAAGGAGCTCCAGCAGAAGATCCTCCAGGCGGACCCGGCACTCGCCGAGCCCTCGGCGCCGGTGGCGGAACCGGCGGTGGTACCGGTGCGGCCGGCCCAGCTTCCCGCGACCGTCCCGGACTTCACGGGCCGCGCCGCCTTCGTAGGTGAACTGAGCGAGGTGCTGGCGTCGGCGTCCGAGGCCGACGGTGGCGGTGGCGGCCGGGTGATGGCGGTGTCGGCGCTGGCGGGGATCGGCGGCGTGGGCAAGACGACGCTGGCCGTACACGTCGCCCACCAGGCGCGGGCGGCATTCCCGGACGGACAGCTCTACGTCGACCTCCAGGGCGCGGGCGCGAGGGCGGCGGAGCCGGAGACGGTACTGGGCTCGTTCCTGCGGGCGCTGGGCACGGCCGACTCCGCGATCCCGGACTCCCTGGAGGAACGGGCGGCGCTGTACCGCTCGGTCCTCGACGGCCGCCGGGTGCTGGTCCTGCTGGACAACGCCAAGGACGCGGCCCAGGTGAGGCCGCTGCTGCCGGGGACCGAGGGCTGCGCGGCGCTGGTGACGTCGCGGGTCCGGATGGTGGATCTGGCCGGGGCCCACCTGGTGGACCTGGACGTCATGTCGCCGGACGAGGCGCTCTCCCTGTTCACGAAGATCGTGGGCGAGGAGCGGGTGGCATCGGAACGCGAGGCCGCGCTGGACGTGGTGGCGGCGTGCGGTTTCCTGCCGCTCGCGATCCGCATCGCGGCCTCCCGCCTGGCGGCCCGGCGCACATGGACGGTGTCCGTACTGGCGGCGAAGCTCGCGGACGAACGCCGCCGACTGGACGAACTCCAGGCCGGGGACCTGGCGGTCAAGGCGACCTTCGAGCTCGGCTACGGCGCCCTGGAACCGGCCCAGGCCCGGGCGTTCCGGCTGCTGGGGCTTGCGGACGGGCCGGACATGTCGCTGGCGGCGGCTGCGGCGGTACTGGACCTGCCTGCGGAAGACACCGAGGACTTGCTGGAGGCGTTGGTCGACACGTCGCTGCTGGAGTCGGCGGCACCGGGCCGCTACCGCTTCCACGACCTGGTCCGGCTCTACGCGCGTGCTTGCGCGGAGAGGGACGAGCAGCCGCCGAGCGAGCGGGATGCGGCGATGTCGCGGTTGCTGGACTTCTACCTGGCCACTGCGGCGGGGGTGTACGCGATCGAGCGGCCGGGGGACCGGCTGGTGGATCACCTCGAGCCCACCCGGCACCCGGGCCTGACCTTCACCGACTCCAAGGCCGCGGTGGACTGGTTGTACGCGGAAGGTGACTGCCTCCTGGCCTGCGTCCGGCAGAGCGCAGGACACGGCATGCTGCGGCGGGCGGTGGACCTGCTGTGGGTCGCCAAGGACCTCACGGAATCCGGGGCGAACTCCCACCGGTACGAAAGTACCGCTGTGGCCTTGCGGGACATGGCCCAGGAGATGGGCGACAGCCGTGCCGAAGGCCGCGCGCGCACCGCGCTGACCAATGCGCTGCTGGTATCCGACAAGTTCACGCAGGCCGATGAGGAGGCACGCCTGGCGATACTGCTCGCTCAGGAGTCAGGAGACCTCGCGCCCTGCTGCTGGGCTCCCAACGACCGGGGAATCATCGCCCTCTACCAAGGGCGCAACGACGACGGGGAGAGGCACCTCCAAGAGGCCATCGCCAATTACCGCGCGGATGGCAATCTGCCCGGCGAGGCCAGCGCGCTGTGCAATCTCTCCCGCATCCACGTCAAACTCGCGCGGCTCACCAGCGCGGTCGAGCTGGCAAGGCGGGGACTCGCCATCTACGACCAGCTCGGGCTGACCGTCCGTGTCGCCAACGCCCGCCTTGCCCTCGGTATCGCGCTCAGCGCCGCCGATCGTGGTCCGGAGGCTCTGGAGCAACTCCACGAAGCGCTCCGGCTGTTCCAGGAGAACCGGCAGCGCCTTTGGGAGGGCTCGGCCAACTTCCGTATCGCCGAGACCCATCTCGCCGCAGGGGACCACGCCTTGGCGGCGCGCCATGCCGAGCAAGCACTTGCCCTCCAGGTCATCGGAGGTGATTGGATGCGGGCCAACGTACTGACGACGCTCGGCCAGGCACTCGACCAGCTCGGGCAGACCGACCGGGCGAGGGCGTGCTGGAGCGAGGCCCTCACCATCCACGAGCAGTTCGGCGCCGCCGAGGCCGAGCAGGTGAAGGCGCTCCTCCGGCCGACCGCCGCCGCCTGATGGTTGCCTGACACGACGTTCATTGTTTGTTTATCGCCGGTCGCCATTCTCATACATGCCGGTCCGTCGCGTCGGGGGGCAGACGGCACGGCACTTGGCCCCACCGTTATGGTGAGCGGCCTTGACGCCCGTCCGGCGGTCCTCGGGGGAGTCGCCGGGCGGGCGGATCGCCCCACAACGCTCAACAGAAAGTTGCCGACGATGAGCGAGACCTCGAAGCAGCACAAGATCACCACGCTGGAGAACCACGCCGGCAGCCCGGGCGACGGCTCCACGGTGGAGCCCCTGGAGAACCACGCGGGCAGCACCACCCAGAGCGAGACCATCAAGCCGCTCGAGAACCACGCCGGCGTCGTGGAAGAGGGCATCGCGAAGACCCTCGAGAACCACGCCGGCTCCGAGAAGGCGTAAGGCTCTCGCACACGACGGGGGCTCGGCCGCGGCGGCGCGGAGGGGAAGCCGTCGCGGCCGAGGCGTGTAGCGCCCGCCGTAGGACCATGACATGCCCTGACATGGCATCCGTACATGACGAATGGGGCCGAGCTTGAGCTCGGCCCCATTCGTCATGTACCCAGCGACATCGGACCGCCCAGCTCGCACCACACGGTCTTGCCGGCACTCCCCTGCTCCACCCCCCACCGCAACGCCACCGCATCGAGTAGAGCGAGGCCACGCCCCTCCTCCTCGTCATCCGCCGCCCGCACGAGCACCGGCAGGGCTCGCGCGTCCGGGTCGGTGACCTCCACACGCACGCCGCCGTCGTCCGCGCGGGCCACCCGTACCCGGACCGGGGTGCTCTCCCCGACATGCCGGATGACGTTGGTGACGAGTTCGGTGACGCAGAGCTGGACATCGGCGCAGCGCGCGCCCAGGTGGCGGCGTACCGTGCGGCGCAAGCCCGCAAGCGCCTCGGGTACGGCTGGTAGCTCAACGTCCAGCGGTGGCGGACCCGGCATCCAACCGTCGCCTCGCAACACCGCCGCCAGCTTGTACGCCGTCGCGGCATTGCAGTTGCCGAGCGCGACCAGTCCCGCCGGAGGCCGGTACTCCGCCGCAAAGCTCGGCAGGTCCACCCGAAGGGAAGGCAGCGTGATGCCATGGGCGGCGAGGGCGTCGCGCAACTCCTCCACGCAGAGGGTCGTGTCGTAGACGCCGGAGCTGGGGGTGGGGGTGGGGGGTTGTGGGGGCACGGTCACGCACACCTTCCTGCGCTCTCTGTGACGAATCGATCACACAGTGACGTTGATCCGCGTACCGTTGAAGGGGTTTCGACTGCGCAAGCGCAAGTGGCAAACGGCGGTGACGTGTTGTGCCCCCACGCAAGGACCCCGACGCGTCCGCGAACGTCCCTTCCTTCTACGGTGCCGAGTTGCGCTACCAGCGCGAACTGGCCGGCCTCACGCTCGAACAACTGGCGGAGGGAAGCTTCCGAGGCGTGCCGTTCCTGAGCCAGATCGAGCGCGGTGAGCGGCGCATGCCGGTGGATCTGGCCCGGCACGTCGACAAGGTGCTGAAGACCGACGGCTTTTTCGAGCGGCGTTGTGAAGACGCCCGGAGGGCACGGCAGTCGGGGCATGCGGAGTACTTCGCGGATGTGGCGGAGATGGAGAAGCACGCGGAGACGATCGAGGAGTGGGCGCCGATGTTGGTGCCTGGGCTGCTACAGACGCAGGCATACGCGCAGGCCGTCGTCCACACGTCGCTGCCGTGGCTTCGACCCGAGACGGTCGACAAGCAGGTCCGAGCCCGTTTGACGCGCGCGGAGATCTGGGCGCGTGAAGAACACCCTGCGTACTGGGCGGTACTGCACGAGTCCCTGATCCGCAAGCCTCTCCTGACTCCGAAGGAGATGGCAGTGCAACTGGAGCACATCGCTCAGGTGATCCGCTCCACGCAGGGGGTTTTGCAGCTCCTCCCGGAAACAGCGCACACGCACCCGTTCATGATGGGCATGATGAAGGTCATGACCTTTCCGGATGCGCCACCGGTGACCTACACCGAGGGGCTCCACAACGGCCAACTCATCGACTATCCGGCGCTCGTGAAGGACTACCGCAGGTCGTACGATCTGCTCAGGGCCGCGGCACTCCCACCAGAGGCGTCCCTGGCCATGGTCGAACAAGCGGCAGAGGATTACCGAGATGGCAAGCACCAGGATTGACCTGAGCACTGCCTTGTGGCGCAAGAGCAGCTACAGCAACGGCAGCGGCGGTGATTGCGTCGAAGTCGCCGCCCCCCACCCCGACGTAATCCCCGTACGTGACTCGAAGAAGGCTCAGGACGGCCCCGTAATCCTCTTCCGTCTACCCGCCTGGGCCACCTTCCTCGGCTCCCTGAAGGACTGACCCCGCCGGTTATCCACAGGCCAAGCAGCAGGCTGGAGATTCTGCGATCTTGGCCGGGTGGAGCGGACGAACTTACACGCGCTGACGGAGAGAGGCATCCTTCTCACCTCGCGGGCCGTGGCAGCCGGCTGGCCCCGGCGGAACCTCACACGTGCGCTACGGGCCGAGGGCTGGACCCAGATCCGGTACGGTGTCTGGGCCGAGCCGGGACGGGACCCGGACCTGCTCACCCGGCTGCGGGCGGTACAGCTACTCGAACCCCAGCTGGTCGTCAGCCACCGCTCAGCGGCGGCGATCTGGCGGATCGAGACCCTCACCGGCGTCTCAGGGGCGCCCCTGGAGTTCACCGACCCGCAGCTCACCCTCCACCGCGGGGGCAGCAGCGTGCGCGTACACCGGCTGCCGCTCGGCCCGCAAGACGTGTGGGAGCGACAGGGGCTGCGGCTCACGCCCCCGACCCGCACACTCGTCGACCTCCTCCGAGGCGGCCCGAGGGACGAAGCGGTCGTCGCCGTGGACTCCGCTCTCTCCGTGCGGAGGGTCGGCGGGCTCCGCCGCCTCCCGATCCTCAGGGCGGACGCGATCGTCAACGCCCTCACGGCAACGTCGCGGGGTGCGGTCAGGGGCAGCGAGTGGTTGCGGTTGACCGATCCGCTCGCCGGATCACCTGCCGAGACCATGGCCCGACTGCGCATGTACGACGCCGGACTCCGCCCCGAGAGCCAGGCGGAGGTACGTACCCCAGAGGGCCGACGCCGCTACCTCGACTTCCTCTTCCGGAGGGAGGGGTTGGGGGTGGAGATCGAGGGATACGCCTACCACGGCACCCGCGACTCCCACCGACGGGACATGGCCCGCTTCAACCAGATCCTCCAATGCCCGGAAATTCGCAGGCTCCTCCGCTTCGGCGCAGAGGACGTCTTCCACCGGCCTGGCTACATGCTCGAGGAGATCCGGGCCGCCCTGGGTGCACTGGCCGCCGTTTGAGAAGTGACCGTGGGGCCGCCCGCTTCTTTTGCAGTGTCGTGATTCCGCGATCCGAGTAAAGGGCGCTGCGTTCCGCTTCGCTGCACTCCGCGTCGCCTGCGGCGATCGGCCTTGCGGCCGACCCTTGACTCGGCTCGCGGAATCCCGGGGGAGAAGCGAGCGGGCAGCCCGGGGAAAGCGGGGCCCGAGGTCGGTGTTCCCTTGGGTGGGCTGGGCTGCGGGGCGGGGGTGGGGGGCGCGATCGCGCCTCGCCTGCACGCCGGGCCGGCTTAGCGGCGATCGGTGAGTGGGGAGTTGGGGTGCGCGCGTGCGGTGCGTGGCGGCACGCCGGGCGGGCTTAGCGACTTGCGGTTGGTGCTGGGTGATGGGTGGCGTCGGTGCATGGCGGCGTCTCGTCCCTGGACGGGGCGTGGGGCGGACCCAGAGGTTGGTGGTGGCTTTCGGTCGGCTTGGTGCCTCTCCCGGGCGAGGGACACCTTCCAGAAGGGGGCAATTCGCGCATGGAGATGGGGTGCTGGGCGTAATTGGCAGACATGGGCCACGCCCCAGCTCAGTGACCTACGGTTTCGTCGTCCACCCCTGTCCCATATCAGCCAATTGCCAAATATTTGTGACTCCTGAGGCCAGTGTGACAGCAGTGCAGTGGTACTACGGCTAGGTGGCGGTGGCTGCCCCGCCCCGCCGTCCGCCATCCGGCCATCCGACCGTCCGCCATCCGGCCATCCGGCGGTCCGCCGTCCGCCACCAACGACCACCCACCACCCACCACCCACCACCCACCACCGACCACCCACCACCGACCACCGACCACCGACCGCAAGTCGCTAAGCCAGCCCGGCGTGCCCCCGCCCACCCGGCGCGCACCCCAACCCCCCACTCACCGATCGCCGCTAAGCAGACCCGGCTTGCAGGCGAGGCGCGTTCGCGCCCCCCACCCCCCGGCCCGCAGCCCGGTCGGCGCAAGGGAACACCGACCTCGGCCCCCGCTTTCCCCGGGCTGCCCGCTCGCTTCTTCCCCGTGATTCCGTGGGCCGAGTCAAGGGTCGGCCGCAAGGCCGATCGCCGCAGGCGACGCGGAGTGCAGCGGAGCGGAACGCAGCGCCCTTTACTCGGATCGCGGAATCACGACACTGCAAAAGAAGCGGGCGGCCCCACGGTCACCGATCAACCGGCGTCGAGCTCGCCCGCCCGAAGCTCCCCCTTCACCACCTTGCCGCTCGCATTCCGGGGTAGCTCGCCCACGAACTCCACCACCCTGGGCACCTTGTAGTTCGCCATCTCTCGCCGCGCCCAGGCGATCAGGTCGTCCCCGGTCACCACCGACCCCGGCCGCCTGACCACGTAAGCCTTGCCCACCTCCCCCAGTCTCGCGTCCGGGATTCCGATCACCGCGACGTCGGCCACGTCCGGGTGCAAGCCCAGGAGTTGCTCTATCTCGGCCGGGTAAGCGTTGAAGCCGCCGACTATGTACATGTCCTTGATGCGGTCGGTGATGCGGAGGTTGCCGGCCTCGTCCAGGACGCCGACGTCGCCGGTTCGCAGCCAGCCGTCGCCCGTGATCGCATCCGTCGTCGCCGCCTCGTCCTCGTAGTAGCCGCGCATGACGTTGAAGCCTCGGACCAGGACCTCGCCCGGGGTGTCGGTGGGGACCGGTGTGCCGCCGGTGTCCATGATCTTCACCTCCGTCCCGGGTATCGCCCGCCCCGAAGTGGACGCGATCACCGACGGGTCGTCGCCTCGGCGGCACATGGTCACGATGCCGCTCGCCTCGGAGAGGCCGTACGCCGTGAGGACCGTGCCCACGCCCAATTCCCCGCGCAGGCGTTCCACCAGGCGCAGGGGCACCACCGCCGCGCCGGTCACTACCAGCCGGAGTGCCGAGAGGTCGTGCGTGTCCCGTGCCGGGTGGTCCAGGAGGGACTGGTGGAGGGTCGGAGGGCCTGGCAACACCGACACCCGTTCCGCGGCTAAGTTCGCCAGCGCCGTGTCCACGTTGAAGACCGGCTGGGGGATCATCGTCGCGCCGCGCATCAAGCACGCGATCACGCCCGCCTTGTAGCCGAAGGTGTGGAAGAAGGGGTTCACGATCAGGTAGCGGTCGGACGCGCGCAGTCCCGCCAGCTCCGCCCAGATTTCGTATGCCCGCAACGTCTGCTCGTGGGTGATCATCGCGCCCTTGGGGCGGCCGGTGGTACCCGATGTGAAGATGATGTCCGACAGGCAGTCGCCGTCGACCTCGTCGGTCCGTCGGCGGACCTCCGTCTCCCCCGTCCCCTCTCCGCTCGCCAGGAAGTCCTTCCAGGTGCGGAATTCGGGCGGGGCGTCGTCCGAGAGCACCACTACCTGCTCCAACCCGGGCAACCCCGGCAAGGGGCCAACGCCCGCGCCAACACCCCCGGCCCCCACCCCCACCCCCGCCGCCCGCCTCAGCGACGCCACATACGACGTGCCCAGGAACGTCCCCGTCACGAACAGCAGTCGCGCCCCGCTCCTCCCCAGCACGTCCGCCGCCTCCGTGCCCTTGAAGCGGGTGTTCAGGGGGACCAGGACCGCGCCCGCCGAGACCGCCCCGAGCGCCGCGACGATCCAGTCGAGGGAGTTGGGGGCCCATATCCCCACCCGGTCGCCCACCGTCACACCGTTCGCCATGCAGGCCGCCGCCGCTCGCTCCACCCGGGCGCCCAACTCCGCGTACGTGATCCTCGTACGGCCGTCCACCACCGCCTCGGCGTCCGCGTACCGCTCGGCCGACCACCGAACCAGGTCCGGAATGGTGTCCCAGTCACCCACAGCAGACCTCCTGACACGCATAGCTGACTGACCGTCAGATTAGCTGTAACCTGACGGGCTGTCAGCAGAAGAAGGGTGGGTGCACCATGGCAGGCACCATGCCAGGACCAGGGCTGAAGGACGCCACCGCCATCGTCGGTATCGGGCAGACCGCCTTCGCCAAGCGGCTTCCCGAGGACGAGAAGACCCTCGCCTGCCGTGCCGTCCTCGCCGCCCTCGACGACGCCGGGATCGCCCCCGGCGAAGTCGACGCCCTCGCCTCCTACACCATGGAGGAGACGGATGAGGTCGAGCTCGCGAAGGCCGTCGGGTTCGGGGATCTCACCTTCTTCAGCAAGGTGGGGTACGGGGGTGGCGGTTCCTGTGCCACCGTCGCGCACCTTGCAGCCGCGATAGCGAGCGGCCAGGCAACCGTCGGGGTCGCCTGGCGGTCACGGAAGCGCGGGAGCGGGCCGCGGCCCTGGACCAATACCGCCGTGCAGCTGCCCACTCCCGCCCAGTGGACCCGGCCCTTCGGCCTCCTTCGGCCCGCCGACGAGATCGCCATGCTCGCGCGGCGGTATATGCACGAGTACGGCGCCACCCGGGATCATCTCTTCAATGTCGCCCTCGCCTGCCGGAACCGGGCGAATCAGAATCCGGCGGCCGTGATGTACGAGCGGCCGCTGACCCGCGAGATGTACATGACCGCCCGGTGGATCAGCGAGCCCCTCTGCCTCTTCGACAACTGCCTGGAGACGGACGGGGCCCTCGCCTGCGTGGTCGTCAGCAGGGAACGCGCCCGGGATTGTCGCCGCACCCCCGTCTACGTCCACTCCGCCGCGCAGGGCCTCCCCGCGCAGCACCACGGCATGGTCAACTACTGGAACGACGACCCCCTCACCGGGCCCGCCTGGACCGCCGCCCGGCATCTGTGGAAGCACGCGGACTTCACGGCGGAGGATGTCGATGTCGCTCAGATCTACGACGCGTTCACAGCCCTCATACCGCTCTCCCTGGAGGGGTACGGCTTCTGCGGGAGGGGCGAGGGTGGGGCGTTCACCGAGGGGGGTGCCCTCGAGATCGGGGGGCGGCTGCCCGTCAACACCGGTGGGGGTGGGCTCTCCGAGGCCTACGTGCACGGCTTCAACCTCATCAACGAAGGCGTGAAGCAGCTGCGCGGGACCAGTACCGCGCAGGTGCCCGGCGCCGCCACCTGCCTCGTCACCGCCGGGGAAGGGGTCCCTACGTCCGCGCTGCTGCTGAGGAGTTGACTGCCCTGTGTTGAGTCCTGTCATCGACACCGACGGCGCCCCCTTCTGGCGGTACGCCGCCCAGGGCGAGCTGCGTGTCCAGACCTGCGCCGACTGCGCGGAGGTCCGTTTCCCGCCCCGCCCGTGCTGTCCGCACTGCCAGTCCTTCGCCTGCGAGTGGCGGGTCACCTCGGGGCGCGGGCGTGTGTGGTCGTATGTCGTTCCGCATCCACCGCTGCTGCCGGAGTACGCCGAGCAGGCACCGTACAACGTGATCGTGGTGGAGTTGGAGGATGCGCCGGGGGTGCGGATCGTCGGGAATCTCGTCGTTCGTGCCGGGGCGCCGCTCAACTCCCTCGACCCGCGGGCGGTGCGGATCGGCGCCCGGGTTCAGGTGGTGTTCGCGGACGGGCTTCCGCAGTGGGTCCTGACGTGAGCTCCGTGCGGATGTGCGGATGAACAGCCTGCGCCTCGAGGTCGACAAGGGGACGGGGGTCGCCGTCGTCACCCTGGACCGGCCCGAGCGGCTGAACGCGATCGATCTGGAGATGGTCCGGGAACTGCGGGCGCTGTGGGGTGAGTTGCGGTTCGACGACGGGGTGCGTGCCGTCGTTCTCACCGGGGCGGGTGAGCGGGCGTTCTGCACCGGGATCGACCGGGACGTGGTGGTGCCGCAGCCTTCGTCGCCGTACATGCAGGACGATCCGTTGCTGATGGTCGGGCCGAAGGCCAACGATCTGTGGAAGCCGGTCGTCGCCGCCGTGCGGGGCATGGCCTGTGGTGGGGCCTTCTATCTGCTGGGCGAGAGTGAGTTCGTCGTCGCGGACGCCACGGCCGTGTTCTTCGATCCGCACACGACGTACGGGATGGTCAGCGCGTACGAGTCCGTGCTGATGGCGCAGCGGATGCCGTACGGGGAGGTCGCGCGGATGGTGCTCATGGGCAACGCCGAGCGGATCGGGGCCCGGCGGGCGCATGAGATCGGCCTCGTTTCGGAGGTCACGGAGGAGGGGCGGGCGCTGGAGGCCGCGGTGCGGTGTGCCGGTGTCATCGCCGGGTGTCCGACGGAAGCCGTGCAGGGGACCGTACGGGCGTTGTGGGCGGCTCGGGAGGCGGCGCGGGCGCCGGGGTTCGCGCAGGCGCCGCAGCTGATCGCGCTGGGGAATCTGCCGGGCGAGCGGCAGGCCGAGTTGTTCGCCGGCAGACGGCGGAACGAGCCGCGGATACGGTGAGTGACCGTCTGGCGGGAAGTGCGCACCGGGCGTAGCGTCTGCTGTGAGAGCGAGGAGCCCTCCCCGGAGCGACGGCCGCCGTCCGCAGCCCCTTCCGTGCGACTACTGGCACGGCGGCCGTCCCGGAGGGTCATCCAGGTCAGGCCGCCCGCCCGTTGCGGTACTAGGTCGTCCGTGCGGTGCCCGTTCCCTTCTCCGCGTCCAGCGCGTACACGCAGCGGTCCTTGCTGCACGCGTACACCACGCCGTCCTTGACCACCGGGGAGCCGGTGATCTCGCCGCCGGTGGCCAGTTTCCAGCGGAGGCGGCCGTCGTCGGCCTTGAGGGTGTAGAGGAGGTGGTCGGTGGAGCCGAAGTGGATGCGGCCCTCGGCGACGGCGGGGGCGCCCACGACGTCGCCGCCCGCCTGGAAGCGCCACTTGGGGGTGCCGGTGACGGCGTCCAGGGTGTAGAGGCCCTTGCCGCTGCCGACGTGGACGTGGCCGGCGGCGACCAGGACCGGCTCGATGGAGGCGCGGGACTCGGTGGCGATGCGCCAGCGGTCGCGGCCGTCGGTGGCGTCGAGGGCGTAGACGGTGCCGAGGTAGTCGGCGAGGTAGATGCCGCCGCCGGTGACCGCGGGGCCGGGGGCGAAGGTGGGCGGGCAGAGGAAGGCGGCGGGGGCCTCGAAGTGCCAGCGCACCATGCCGTTCACCACGTCGATGGCGAGGACGCGGGTGCCGGCGGAGACGTACACGTAGCCGTCGGGGGCGTGGGTGAGCCGGACCGGTACGCCGCCGCAGGAGGCCGCGTCGCCGATGGGGTACGACCAGCGCTCCTCGCCGGTGCGGGCGTCCAGGGCGCGCAGGCGGGCGTCCTGCCAGACGAAGGCGGTGCCGTCGTGCAGGGCGGGGCCGGCCTCGGGGGACTCGAAGTCGGTCTGGCAGCCGGTGATCTCCCACAGCTTCTGGCCGCTGGAGGCTTCCCAGGCCTGGACGCCGCCGCCGCGGGTGCCGGTGACGACGGTGCCCCGGTCGGCCTGGAGGGAGTACACCCAGGCCTCGGTGGACAGCCGCCACAGGTCGGTGCCCTCGCGGCAGTCGAGGGCGAACAGGGTGGGTCCGTCGGAGGCGTGGATGCGGCCGTCGGCGACGTCCATGGACCAGGCGACGTCCCGGGTCTTGAAGCGGCGGCGGCCGGTGGCCACGTCCAGGGCGTGCACCTCGAAGGAGGTGACGTAGACGAGGTCGCCGTCGACGGCCGGGGTGCCCCAGACATCGTTGGACATGCGGAAACGCCAGGGCCGCCAGCCGCTGGCGGTCTCCGGGGGCGGGGGCGCGGGTAGGGCGGGGTCGGCGCCGTTGACGCCGGGGCGGGGGCGGGACCAGCTGGCGACGAGGCCGGACTCGGGAGGGGGTGCCTTGACGGCGGCGGCACGGGTGTCGGTGACGCGCGGGCCGGGGCCGATGGGTACCTGGGCGCCGGCCAGCCGGACGGGGCCGGCGTCGGGGGCGCCCGTGGGGGCGGGGGTCGCCGCCGGGACGGGGCCCGGGCCGGCTGTCGGGACGGCGGGGTCGTACGCGGGCGGCGGGGGCAGTGCGGGGCGGCCGCCGCTGCGGGCGCCGGACGGGGACGGCTTGCCGGCGGGGCGGCCGTTGCGGCGGCCCTCGATGAGGGCGACAGCCTTCTCGGGCAGCCAGGCGGAGGCGGTGCCGCTGTCGTCGGAGCCGGAGCCGAAGAGGTGGGGGGCGAGCTGGGCCTGGAGGTCGGCGGGGTTGGGGCGGCCCGTGGCCTCCATCTGCATGCAGGACTCGATGAGCGGGCGCAGCTCGTCCGGCAGGCCTTCGAGGTCGGGGCCCTCGCGCAGCAGCATGAAGACGGTCTCGACCGGGTTGGCGCCGTGGAAGGGCGGGTGTCCGGTGGCGGCGAACACCAGCATGGAGCCGAGCGAGAAGACGTCGCTGGCGCCGGTGACGCTGCGGGAGTCCTTGGCCTGCTCGGGGGACATGTAGGCGGGCGTGCCGACGGCCACGTTCGTCATCGTCAAACGTGTGTTCGAAACGCCGGACGCGATACCGAAGTCGATGACCCGGGGGCCGTCCTCGACGACGAGCACGTTGGACGGCTTGAGGTCGCGGTGCACGAGCCCGGCGCCGTGGATGGACTGGAGCGCCTCGGCGACGCCCGCCGCGAGCCAGCGCACCGCCTGGGCCGGGAGCGGCCCGCAGTCGTTCACTATCTCCTCGAGGGAGGGCGCGGGGACGTAGGCGGTGGCCAGCCACGGCACGGCGGCGCGCGGGTCGGCGTCGACGACCGCGGCCGTGTAGAAGCCGGAGACCGCCCGGGCCGCCTCCACCTCACGCGTGAAGCGGACGCGGAACAGCTGGTCCTCGGCGAGCTCCGTGCGGACCGTCTTGATCGCCACGCGCCGGCCGGACGCCGAGCGCGCGAGATAGACCAGCCCCATGCCGCCGGCACCCAGTCGGCCCAGCACCTCGAACGGCCCGATGCGCCGCGGATCGTGCTGCGTCAGCTGATCCACCACTTGCCTGCCACCTCCCCGTACGAGCCGCGTCACCCACATATGTACGCGACCCCGTGCAGCGTCTCACCACCGCACCGCCGCGGCGGTACGCACCCCGATTCTTCCTGGCCGGGGGCCATGTTGCGAACCCGGTGACAAATCGGGGTGTCTCCCCATAAGGGAGGCAAAAGCCCGCGGTTTCAGCGGTGGAGCAGCGCGAAGGACGCCCCCTGATTGTCGGTGACGACGGCCACGGTTCCGTACGAGGCCTGGAAAGGCGCCGCCTGCACCCGTCCGCCGAGCCGCTGGACCGTCCCGAGGGCGTCCTCGAGGTCGTCCACCCGGAAGTGGACGAGGAAGTGCGGGGGCATCTCGGCGGGGAAGACGGCGGAGACGGGGGCGCGGCCGAAGTCGGGTTCGGCCTCGGTGCCGAAGAGGGCGTCGTGGAAGAGGCCGCCGTAGAAGGCGTTGGCCGCCTCGGTGTCCCGGGTGTACAGCTCGGCCCAGATGAAGGTGCCGGGGGCGTGGCGCAGCACGAAGCCGGGGTGGTCGCCCGGCTGCCACAGGCCGAAGACGGCGCCCTCACGGTCGGTGGCCAGCGCGGTCGTGCCCAGGTCGTCGACCGGCACCGGCGCCGTGACGATCTGCCCGCCGGCCGCGATGATCCGCCGGCACAGGGCCTCGGCGTCCGGGGTGGCGAAGTACACCGTCCAGACGGTGGGCATACGGCCGTCCGTCTTGGGCGTGAGGGCGGCGACGGGTTCACCGTCCAGCCGCGCCCATACGGAGGTGCCGTACGCCTCCTCGAAGGTCCAGCCGAAGAGTTCCCCGTAGAACCGCTCCCCGGCCGCCACGTCGGGAAGCTGCGCGTCCACCCAGCAAGGGACGCCCTCTCCGTACACCGATGCCCTGTTTTCGGCCATGTCGCCAAAGTAACCGTGCCGCGCGCACCGCGCAGACCAGGCACACCACCTCGTCCGCGCCCGTGCACCCCATTTGCAGTCGGCCGAATCGCGCTCGGATCACCCCTCGGTAAGCTGACGACATGACAGGACAAGTGCGTACCGTCGACGGCCGCGTGGCCGGTCGGCGTGGGCAGGCGACCCGGCAGAAGCTGCTCGACTGCCTCAGCGAGATGCTCAGCTCTTCCCCGTACCGGGACGTCAAGGTCATCGATGTCGCCCGGAAGGCGGGCACTTCGCCCGCGACCTTCTACCAGTACTTCCCGGACGTCGAGGGTGCCGTCCTGGAGATCGCCGAGGAAATGGCCGCCGAGGGCGCCGGGTTGACCGAGTTGGTCGCCGGGCGGTCCTGGGCCGGCAAGGCGGGTTGGCAGACCGCGCAGGAACTCGTGGACGGATTCCTCGAGTTCTGGCGGAAGAACGACGCCATCCTGCGCGTCGTGGACCTCGGCGCCGCCGAGGGGGACAAACGGTTCTACAAGATCCGCATGAAGATCCTGAATTCGGTGAACAACTCCCTCGCGGAATCCATCACCGAGCTTCAGGCCAAGGGCAGGGTCGACAAGGACGTGAACCCGGCCGCGATCGCGGGCTCGCTGGTCGCGATGCTCGCCGCGGTGGCCGGGCACCAGAAGGGTTTCTCGTCCTGGGGCGTCAAGCAGGCCGAACTCAAGCCGAATCTGGCGCTGTTGGTGCACCTGGGCGTGACGGGCCGGAAGCCGACGAAATAGGCCGTTCGGCCGCACCCCTTCTGGGCACCTCTTTTTCCGACACCAAGTCCTGTCTGGCAGGCGGTGGTTCACGCGAGTGGACCACCGCCTGTCGTGCTTTC
This sequence comes from Streptomyces sp. NPDC054834, assembly GCF_053611185.1. NCBI lineage: Bacteria > Bacillati > Actinomycetota > Actinomycetes > Kitasatosporales > Streptomycetaceae > Streptomyces > Streptomyces sp. NPDC054834. The sequence continues at coordinate 254,753 of NZ_JBSGZV010000001.1, forward strand.
CGCCCCGGCGAACGCGCTCGCCGGCCGGTTCGAAGGCGCCGACGGCCGGCGCCGGGGGTGCCGAAATCCGCCCCGGCCGCCTGGGTCGCGGTGCCGAGGCCCGCCCCGGCCGCCTGCCGCGCGCCGCCGAGTCCGCCGCCCGTCCTACGCCGGCAGCGGCCGGTCCTTCACCACGTGTTTCATCACCAGCGTGGACGTCAGCCGCTGCACTCCCGGCAGGGTGGCGAGCCGCTCGTCGTAGAGCCGCTGGAAGGCGGCGAGGTCGGCGGTGGCGACCCGCAGGAGGTAGTCCGGTTCGCCGAAGAGCCGCTGGGCGTCCAGGACGTACTCCACCTCGCTGACCGCCCGCTCGAACTCCGCGACGGTGTCCCGGTCCTCCTGCCGCATGGACACGAAGACCAGCGCCTCGAAGGTCAGCCCGACGGCCGCCGGGTCCACGACCGCGCGATAGCCCTGGATGGCGCCGGACCGCTCCAGTTCGCGCAGCCGCCGGTGGCACGGCGAGACGCTCAGCCGCACCCGCGCGGCCAGCTCGGTCACGGTCAGCCGCCCGTCCTGCTGGAGCTCGGCAAGGATTTTCTGATCAACGTCGTCCATGAAGAAGATACTTGCTCAGGATCCGCGATCATGGGCAAATTTCAGGAACACATTCGGGCCATTCACGCCTAATGTCCCCCTCATGGAATCCGCAAGCCTCCTCTCCTTCCTCGCCCTGGACCTGCTGCTGGTGTGCGTACCGGGCGCCGACTGGGCCTATGTGATCGCGGCCGGCCTGCGCGGCCGCCGGGTCACGGGCGCGGTGGCGGGCCTGGTCGCCGGGTACGCGCTGCACACGGTTCTGGCGGCGGCGGGCCTGGCGGTGCTCGTGGCGGGCTCGCCCCGGCTGCTCACCGTGCTGACGGTGGCGGGCGCCGGGTACCTGCTGTGGCTGGGATGGGGGGTGCTGCGCCGCCCGGCCGTGCCCGGGACGGCGGCCGAGGCCGGCGACTCCCGGGTCTTCCTGCGCGGCGCCGCGATCAGCGGCCTCAACCCCAAGGGCCTGCTGCTCTACCTCTCCGTGCTCCCGCAGTTCCTCACCCTCCACGGCGACCACCTGCCCGTCCCCGTGCAGACGGCCGCCCTGGGCCTGCTCCACATGGCCTGCTGCGCCGCCGTGTACCTGACCGTCGGCGTCCTCGCCCACGCCCTCCTGGCCGCCCGCCCCGCCGCCGCCCGCGCGGTCACCCGCACCTCGGGGGCGGCGATGCTCGGCATCGGCGCGTTCCTGCTGGTGGAGCGGCTGGCGACGCTCTGAAACGGCGGGCGGCGCTATGCGCGGCGCGTGAGCCGGAACACCCGGATCTCCCGCTCCACCCGCGCCTGGTACGTCGCGTACGGCGGCCAGAACTCCAGCAGCGTCCTCCAGGCCGCCGCCCGCTCCTCCGCCGCCAGCAGCCGGGCCGTGACGGGTATGTCCTCGCCCTTCCAGCTGACGGAGGCGTCCGGGTGGGCGAGGAGGTTGGCGGTCCAGGCCGGGTGGTCGGTGCGCCCGAAGTTGGAGCCGACGAGCAGCCAGCTCTGCCTGCCCGCCGCCTGCCCGCCCTTCTCCGGCATGCAGGCGAGCGGTGTACGGCGGGCCAGGCCGCTGCGGGCGCCGGTCGTGGTGAGGACGACCCCGGGCAGCAGCCGGGCGCTGAGCAGCACCCGGCCCCGGGTGAGCCGGTGGACCGCCCGGTCCAGGGCCGGGACCACATGCGGGGCGACCTTGGCGAAGCCCCGGGTGGACGACACCTTCTGCACCAGACGCACTCCGACGGCGGTCATCGGGCCGCCACCTCCTCCCGCTCGAAGAACCGGGCAGCTTCGGCCGCCCGTGCCCGCAGCCGGTGCACCGGCCCGAACAGCAGTTCGTCCCCGGCCGCCCGCTTGAAGTACAGGTGGGCCTCGTGCTCCCAGGTGAAACCGATCCCGCCGTGCAGCTGGATCGCCTCGCCGGCCGCACACCGCAGGGCCTCGAGGGCCTGCGCCAGCGCGAGTCCGCCCGCCCGCTCCTGCTGAGTCGTCGCCCAGGCGGCGTAGTACGCGGCCGACCGGGCCGCCTGCACCTGTACGTACACGTCCGCGAGGCGGTGCTTGACCGCCTGGAAGGAGCCGATCGCCCGCCCGAACTGCTCGCGCTGCCCGACGTACTCCACGGTCCGCTCCAGCGCCCGGTCGGCGGCCCCGACGGCCTCGGCGGCGAGCACGGCGGCGACGGTGTCCCCGAGGGCGGCGAGGGCGGCGAGTACGTCGGCGTCCTCGTCCCCGAGCAGTTCGGCCCGCACGTCCCGCAGCTGGACCCGCCCCTGCGGCCGGGTGGCGTCGAGCGCGGTCCGCCGGGTCCGTACGAGCCCCTCCACATCCCCTTCCACTTCCACGAGGAAGAGGAGGGTCCGGGACCGCGCGAAGCCCCCCGCGTGCGCGGCGACGACCAGCAGACCGGCGCTGTGCCCGTCCAGCACCTGGTCGGCCTGCCCGTACAACCGCCAACCCGCCCCGTCCCGGCGGGCCTGCACACCTCCCGCCCGGCCCCCGCCCGCCCACTCCCCGCCGTTGCCGCCGGTCAGGGCGAGGGCGGTGGTGAGGGCGGCGCCGGGGACGGCGAGGGCGGCGGTGAGCGCGCCGGAGGCGAGGCGGGGCAGCAGGCGGGCCCGCTGGGCGTCGGTGCCGAGGGCGAGGATCAGCGGGGCGGCGAGCACCGCGGTGGCCAGCAGGGGTGAGGGGGCGAGCACCCGCCCCACCTCCTCGCAGGCGAGGGCGAGATCGGTGACGGGGCAGCCGATACCGCCGTACGCCTCGGGGAGTGCCAGGCCCGGCAGGCCGAGCTGGTCGGCGAGGGCGGTCCACAGGACGGGGTCGTGCCCGGCCGGGCTGCCGACGGCGGCCCGCAGTTCCTCCGCTCCGCAGCGTTTGTGCAGCAACTCGCGCAGCGTACGGCGGATCTCGTCCTGCTCGGCGGTGAGGCGCGTGTCCATGGCTGTTCCCTCCCGACCACATCTGACGATCCGTCATATTAGGGCTGGGGGATGGAGATGCCCAGGGGTGGACGCCCGGGGGTACGCACCTGCCGGAAGCCACCGGATCTGATGTACCGTCAGATTCATGACGCCAGCGAGCCGGAAAGTCGCCGTGGTGGGTGCAGCCCTCTCCGACTGCGGCCGCGTGGCCGACGCGACCCCGTACACCCTGCACGCCCAGGCCGCCCGCCGCGCGCTCGCGGACGCGGGACTGGACCGGTCGCACGTGGACGGCTTCGCCTCGGCGGGGCTCGGCACGCTGGCCCCGGTGGAGGTGGCGGAGTACCTGGGCCTGCGCCCCACCTGGGTGGACTCCACCTCCGTCGGCGGCTCCACCTGGGAGGTCATGGCCGGGCACGCGGCGGACGCGATAGCGGCGGGCCGCGCGAACGCCGTCCTGCTGGTGTACGGCTCCACGGCACGCGCGGACATCAAGGCGGGCCGGCGGACCGGCGACCTCTCCTTCGGCGCCCGCGGCCCGCTCCAGTTCGAGGTGCCCTACGGCCACACGCTGATCGCCAAGTACGCGATGGCGGCCCGCCGCCACATGATCGAACACGGCACGACGATCGAGCAGTTGGCCCAGGTCGCGGTGCAGGCCAGAGCCAACGCCGCCCTCAACCCCGAGGCGATGTTCCGCGACCCGATCACCGTCGACGACGTCCTGTCCGGCCCGGTGATCGCCGACCCTTTCACCAAGCTGCACTGCTGCCTCCGCTCCGACGGCGGCGCGGCGGTGCTGCTGGCGGCCGAGGAGTACGCGCGGGACTGCCGCACCGCCCCCGTCTGGATCCTCGGCACCGGCGAACACGTCTCGCACGCCACGATGTCCGAGTGGCCCGACTTCACCGTCTCCCCCGCCGCGGTCAGCGGCCGGCTGGCCTTCGAGCGGGCCGGCGTCCGCCCCGAGGAGATCGACTTCGCGGAGATCTACGACGCCTTCACCTACATGACCCTGGTCACCCTGGAAGACCTCGGCTTCTGCCCGAAGGGCGAGGGTGGGGCGTTCGTCGAGAAGGGACGGCTGCTGGTGCGGGGCGGGGAACTGCCGGTGAACACCGACGGAGGCGGCCTGTCCGCCCAACACCCGGGTATGCGCGGCCTGTTCCTGCTGGTGGAGGCGGTACGACAGCTGCGGGGCGAGGGCGGGGAACGGCAGGTACGCCTCGCGGGAGGCGAGTTGCCGCGACTGGGGGTGGCGTCCGGGACCGGGGGGTGGTTCTGCTCGTCCGGGACGGTGATCCTGGGGAGGGAGTGATCCGTCCGGCGGGATCGAGCGGCGCCCGACGCGAAGCGAGGCGGTCAGCTGACACGGAAGCGACCGTCCCCGCACCGGCCAGGGCCAGGACCGCGGCTGATCCGCCTCGGCGAGCGCCTCCGGGGGCTCCTGCGCCGCGCCCCGTACGCGTCCGTACGCATCCGTACGCGCCCATACGCACCCGCTCGCGCCCCCGGAGTGGTCCTGGAGTGATACTCGGCCCATGGCAGCAACCGATCTCCACGAGCTTCTGAGGGGACTGCGGGTCTGGGACCCCGGGGTCACGGAGCTACCCGCCTTCGACCCGACGACCGCGCCCCCGACCCCGCTTCCCCTGTTCACCGCCTGGTTCGCCGAGGTGGTGGCCGCCGGGCAGGCCGAGCCGCACACCATGTCACTGGCGACGGCGGACGAGGAGGGCCGTCCGGACGTGCGGATCGTGATGCTGCACGGCGCCGACGCCGACGGCTGGTCCTTCGCGTCCCACGCCAGCAGCCGCAAGGGCCGGCAGCTCGCGGCCCATCCGTACGCGGCCCTCAACTTCTACTGGCCGGTGCTCGGCCGGCAGGTCCGGGTCAGGGGCCGGGTCACGGCGGCGCCCTCGCAGGAGAGCCAGGCCGATCTGCACGCCCGCTCGACGGGTGCGCTCGCGGCGGCGCTGACCGGCCGGCAGAGCGAGGTCCTGCCGTCGTTGGAGGAGCTTCGGTCCGCCTCGCAGGCGGCCTGGGACCAGGCACGGGAGAACCCGACCGCCCCGTCCCCGACGTGGACGCTGTACCGGCTGCGGCCGGAGGAGGTCGAGTTCTTCCAGGGCGACCCCGAGCGGCGCCACGTGCGGCTCGCCTACCGGCACACGGCGTTCGGCTGGGAGCGGACCCTGCTGTGGCCCTGACTCTGTGGTCCTGGCCCTGTGTCTCTGACCTGTGTCCCTAACCCTGTGGCCCTGACTCGAACCCGTACACCGCGAAGTCGGCCACGGGCCGGTAGCCGATGCGCTGGTACAGCCCGTTGCTGGTCGGATTGGCGAGGTCGGTGAAGAGCAGCACCTCCGTCCCCGCCTCGAGCGCGACCCGGCTCACCTCGGCGGTCGCGGCGCCCGCGTAACCGCGTCCGCGCAGGTGGGCGGGGGTGTAGACGGGCGCCACCCGGACCTGCCCGGCGACCTCGGGGGTCACCCCGGCCATGGCGACGGGGGCGCCGTCGGGGGTCTCCCAGAGTGTGATGCCGCCGGTGGCGATGCGGGCGTCGGCCCAGGCGCCGGGCTCCTGGAACCCGCGCTGGCCGACGGCGTCGGCGAACTCCTCGAACCAGCGGGCCAGCAGCTCCCGGTCCGCCGTCCCGGCCACGCGGGCCCGGCCGTCGGGCGCGGGCTCCGGCACCGTCAAGTCACCCAGCCGGTACAGCCGCTGGCGCTGACGCAGCGCACCGCGGTCCCCCGTCCGTCGCTGCCACGCCGCCGTGAACGCGGCCGCCGTCTCCCGCTCGGCGGAGACACCGGGGACGGCATGGCCGAGGGCGAGCAGCAGGGCGGCGAGAGCGTCGGCCTCCTCGGCGGTCACCGGAGTGATGTTCAACGGGTGCGGAGGCGTTTGGAACAGCACCGCGCGTATGGCGCCGTCAGGGCCCGCCAGCCACCCGAACCGGGGCGCCTCCTCCCCGAAAACGTGCAGTCCGCGCTTGCGCAGCGCGTCGGTCACCGTCAGCGCCACGGTGTGCGGCGCGGGCCGCGAGCGCAGGAAGTCACCGGCGCGGTAGAGGAATTCGCCGAGGTCTTCGGTGAGGTGCCAGTCGTGGTGCCGGTCGTGGTACCAGTCGTGGTGCCGGTCGTCGGGATTCATGTCTCATGTTCCCGTCCCGCTCCCGCGCCCCGCCTCCCATTTACTTCACGGCCGGCTCCGGGTCCGTGGCGATCCGCGCGTGCAGGTGCACGTCCCGGAACGCGTCCAGCCGTCCGGCCTCGAACATGGCCCCGCGCAGCGTCCCCTCGTGGGGGTACCCGCATTTTTCCGCGACCCGGCACGACGCGTCGTGTCCGATCGCGTGCCCCAGCTCCAGCCGGTACAGGCCGAGTTCGGTGAACGCCCAGCGGGTCGCGAGGGCGAGCGCCCGCACGGCGACTCCCTGCCCCCGCGCCTCCGGAAGAACCCAGTAGCCGACGCGGGCGACGCGGACGACCAGCTCAATGGTGTTCAGGCCGATGTGGCCGAGCGTGGCGCCGGTGTCCGCGTCGGTGACGCGGAAGGGCACGCAGTCACCGTTCGCGGCTCTCGCCGCCTGCGCGTGCAGGGAGTCCCGGGCGGTGTCCAGGTCCGTGACCGGCTTCAACGGGGTGTTCCAGCGCAGGAATTCCGGATCCTCCAGGCCGCGCAGCCAGGCCGCCACATCGGCGTCGGATTCCGCGTCCCAGCGGCACAGACGCAGGCCGTGGCCGTGCGGCTCGGGGGCGGGGTGGACGGAGGGCTGCTCATTCACAGAGACCATGACAGCCATTCAATCGCGCGCCCACGTCGGCTCCGCCACCGGCCGGAAGACCGGCACCCCCGCCCGGAACGCCACCTCGACCGCCATTCCCGCGCGCAGTCCCCCGGCCGGGCACTCCACCAGCTCGGTCATCATGCGGGGCCCCTCCGCGAGTTCGACGACGGCGGCGACGTACGGGGTGCGCTCGCCGAAGGGGGGCAGGTCATTGCGGTGGACGACGGACCAGGTGTAGAGGGTGGCGTGGCCGGTCGCCCGGTCCCAGGTGACGTCGTCGCTCCAGCAGTGGGGGCAGAACTCGCGCGGGTAGTGGTGCACCCGGCCGCACGCGCCGCAGCGGCGCAGCAGGAGCCGGCCCTCGGCCGCCGCGTCCCAGTAGGCGCGCGTGAAGGTGTCGGGTTCGGGGACGTCGAACCGTACCGTGCCCATCAGATCTCCTTCGGGGAAGTCACCGGCTTCGGCCGGCGGGAATCGACGGCTCCTGCAAGGCGTCGGACATGTCCGGGTGCACCAGCATCGGCCCGTGCAGGGACGGGTCAAGACGATCAGCGTCAAGCGGGAAGGCCGCCGCTGGTACGTCATCCTCGCCTGCGACAGCGTGCCCGTCGAACCCCTGCCCGCTACGGGTGCGATCGCCGGTATCGCCATGGGCGCCGTGGAGTCACCAGAACCATCCCAGGGCGTGGTCGACGGACCACACCTGCCAGGACATCCCGAACAGCGCGACCAGCGAGATCAGCGCCATCATCGAGTTCTGCCCCTGCTCGGCCCAGTCGTGGATCATGAGGACGAGGTAGAGGAGGTTCAGGAGCAGACCGCCGGCCAGCGCGACGGGGGTGAGGAAGCCGGTCACCAGGCCCAGGCCGAGCGCCAGTTCCGCGTACACCACGACGTACGCCATCACCCGGGGCCTTGGCTCGACCACGACGTGGAAGCCGGAGCGGACCGCGTTCCAGCGGTGCTTCGCCGCGACGTCCGCCGCCCAGGCGATGCCGGTGCCGCGTTCGAACCAGCTCTTCCTGTCCTTGTGCCGCCAGCTCTCCAGCCACCACAGGCCGAGCCCGATGCGGAGCACGGCCAGCCATTCGGAACCGCTCAGCCAGATCGCGTCCATGACATCTGACGGTACGTCAGATATGCGGGAAAGCCGAGGGGCGGGTCGGGGAATCCTGTGCGCCGCCGGTGAAGCTGTGCGTCTCCCTTGAGTTCCGGCGGAATTGTTGACGATTTTGTCGGCGTCAACCTACGTTCGCAAGCGAAAGGCCAAGAGCCCCGAAGGACGAGAGGCAGCAAGGTGAAGCACAGGGCAGTCAAGCGCAGGACGGTAGTCATGGGCCTCGGCGCCACCGCCGGTGTCGCGGCGGTCGGCGGCATCGCCCTCAGCGCCCACGCGGCCGGCGACTCGTCGGCCTCGTCCTCCTCGGACTCGCTGGTCTTCGACCCGGACGGCTACACGAAGCTGACGACGACGATCACGGACGCGGACGGCACCGACCACGACGTGACGTACCACTTCTGGAAGGCGATCACCTACGTCGCCGAGCCGGTTGACGAGAAGTACCAGAGCCTGAACGTCAGCGTTCCGGTCGAGATCGACGGCAAGGCGGTCGACGCGAGCGACGCGCCGATCCTGTTCGCGAACTCCGTCGGCGGATACATGCCGTCGTCGGTGGCGGACGCCACCGGGATCGGCGCCGGGGGCATGGGCGGCGGCATGCCGGGGGGCGCCCCCTCCGGCAGCGCTTCGCCCAGCACCTCGCCCAGCACCTCGGCCGGCGCCTCGCCCACCGCCTCGGCCTCGGCTCCGGGCGCCAACGGCAACACCAACGCCACCGGTGGCGCCCTGTCGAGCAACCAGCTGCTGGCCCTGGCGGCCGGGTACGTCGTCGTCGAGCCCGGCGCCCGCGGCCGCACCCTCAAGAACTCCGACGGCGAGTACTACGGCGTCGCCCCCGCCGCGATCGTCGACCTCAAGGCCGCCGTGCGGTACGTGCGGTTCAACAAGGGCCGCATCCCCGGCGATGTCGAGCGGATCGTGTCCGCGGGCACCAGCGCGGGCGGGGCCCTGTCCTCGCTGCTCGGTGCCTCCGGTGACAGCCCGGTCTACGACAAGTACCTCAAGGAGCTCGGCGCCGCCGACGCCTCCGACGCGATCTTCGCGACCGGCGCCTGGTGCCCGATCACCGACCTGGAGCACGCCGACGGCGCCTACGAGTGGAACTGGGGCACCAACGAGCTGAGCACCGGCAAGCAGGTCGACCAGAGCGTCTCCAAGGAGCTGAAGGCGCAGTTCGCCGAGTACCAGGCATCCCTGAAGCTGAAGGGCCTGGGCGGCTTCGGGCCGCTGACCGCCCGCAACTACGACGCGTACCTGGTCAAGCAGTACCTGGAGCCGTCGGCGACCACGTACCTGGCGAACCTCTCGGACTCCGACCGCGCGACCTACCTGGCCGCGAACACCTTCATCACCTGGAAGAACGACAAGGCCACCTTCTCCTGGGACGACTTCCTCACCCACGTCGGCGCCCGCAAGAAGACCACTCCGGCCTTCGACGCCTTCGACCTGTCGACGGGCGAGAACAACGAGTTCGGCAAGGGCACCACCGAGACCCGCCACTTCACGGCGTACGGCCTGAAGAACGACACCACCGGGGTCACGAGCAAGCGCCTCGACAGCGACATCCCCGAGCTGCTGCGGCTGATGAACCCGATGTACCACCTGGTCGGCAAGGCCAACCCGAACCGGACCAGGCACTGGTGGATCCGCCTGGGCACCAAGGACTCCGACACCTCACTGACGGTCTCCGCCAACATCGCCGCCGCCGCGGACAACCTGGGCGACGACGTGAACCACCTCTACTACTGGGACCAGGGTCACGGCGCCAACACCGACCCGGGCGACTTCATCAAGTGGATCGCCAAGGTGACGGGTCACAAGGGCGCGAAGAAGTAACCGCCCCCCTGAACGCGGCGTCCGTTTCCCGTCTGTCATCGGACACCGCCCGCCCGCGACGTCGTGCTCCCGCGCACCGGAGCCCGGCGTCGCGGGCTTTTTCCGCACCGGCCCCACTCACACCTCTTACAGCCGTGATCAATCCGCAACCAATTCCGGTCTTGACCGAGACCCATCAACCCGGTGCGTGATTACGCTCGCGCTCATGGCCGACTCTGCCCTGACCCCCGCCGACCGACCCGTCTACGTCATCGGCGCCGGCCCCGGCGGTCTGGCCGCCGCGCACGCGCTGCGCGCCCGGGGGATACGCGCGGTCGTACTGGAGAAGTCCGACCGCGTCGGAGCGTCCTGGCGGCGCCACTACGACCGGCTGCACCTGCACACCACCCGCCGCCTCTCGGCGCTGCCCGGGCTGCCGATGCCGCGCCGGTTCGGACGGTGGGTGTCCCGGGACAACGTGGTGCGCTACCTGGAGAGGTACGCCGAGCACCACAGCCTGGAGATCGTCACCGGCGTCGAGGTCTCCCGGATCGAGCGGATGGCCGACGGCACGGGCTGGCTGCTGCACGCCTCCGGCGGGCGGGAGCTGACCGGTGGCGCGGTGGTCGTGGCCACCGGTTACAACCACACCCCTCGCGTGCCCGACTGGCCGGGCCTGGAGGGCTACGGCGGCGAGTTCCGGCACGCGGGCGAGTACCGCAACGCCGAGCCGTACGCGGGGCGGGACGTGCTGGTCGTCGGGGTCGGCAACACCGGTGCCGAGATCGCCGTGGACCTGGTGGAGGGCGGCGCCTCCCGGGTGCGGCTGGCGGTGCGGACCGCGCCGCACATCGTGCGCCGGTCGACAGCCGGGTGGGCGGCGCAGTACACGGGCGTGCTGGTACGGCGGCTGCCCGTCGCCCTCGTCGACGGCCTCGCCGGGCCGATGGCCAGGCTGAGCGTGCCGGACCTGTCCGCCCACGGCCTGCCCCGCCCGGACACCGGGCTGTACAGCAGGGTCCGGCAGGGGGCGATCCCGGTGCAGGACGTCGGGCTCATCGACGCCGTGCGCCAGGGGAAGGTGGAGGTCGTGGCCGCCGTCGAGGGGTTCGACGACGGCAAGGTCGCCCTCGCCGACGGTACGCGCCTGTCCCCGGACGCGGTGATCGCCGCGACCGGGTACGTCCGCGCCCTGGAGGGTCTGGTCGGCCACCTCGGCGTGCTCGACGCCCGCGGCAAGCCGGTCGTGCACGGCCCCCGCGCCCCGAAGAACGCCCCGGGCCTGTACTTCACCGGTTTCACCAACCCCATCAGCGGCATGTTCCGCGAACTGGCCATCGACGCGGAGAAGATCGCGAAGGCGATGGCGAAGGAGGGGGCCGGCCGGCTGTCGAGGCTGCCGGGCTGAGCCCTGCACCCGAGGGTGGCTCCTGGTTCGCGGGCGCACCGGCGCTCGCCGATCGTCCGCATGAGCCGGCGTTCCGCCGCTGGTCATCAGGTCGGCGAACAGGGCGCTTTCAGCGGGACAGTCCACCTCGCCGTCCGCTGTCGGGTGCCACCCGAGCGGCAGCGTCGACGCCCGTGTTGCAGGCCGTACGCTCGTCTGAAACTCGATCAAAGTATGGCTTGTGTTCGACAGTTCGACCGTGCCGGTCGCCCCGTGCGCCCGGCCGGCCGGCAGTGCCTCTTGGCTTAATCGGCATCGAATTGGCCTTGCGTCCACCGGTGACCGTGTGACTAAAGTGACGGCCTGCTCCCGGTCAGTTGGGGAACTGCCCGCCCGCATCGTCCGGGCGGGACGGGAGCGGACGACCACTACAAGCTCAGCGCAACCGAGACCACACACGCGCGTGCCACCACGGGCCGGTCTCCTTGCGCCTTCATCAAATGGGGGAACACCGCCATGCGCAGACTGCTGCCTGCTCTTGCCCTGTCCACCGCTGTCATCTCTTCGGTTTTCGCAGCTCCGCAAGCCCTCGCCCAGGAGTCGAAGCCGGCTCCCGCGAAGGTGTCCATCACCAAGGTCGGGCTCGCGCCGACGGCGAACGCGCAGACACGTGCGCTCGCGGCGGCGAATCCCGCGGCGGTACGTGCCGCCGCCACGCTGTGCGGAAGCGGATACAAACTGGCACGGGCGGAACAGCTTCCGGACTCCCGTCGGTTCGGAACCCTGTTCACGTACGCCAAGTACACAACGGGCGGGACGGACGGCGCATGCGCCGTCTTCGACAACAACACCGGGTCCAAGAAGCACATGAAGCTGAAGCTGTGCTGGACCACGTGCAAGGTCGACGAAGGCACGTACTCCGAGTACGCGGGGCCGGTCAAGTACGAGAGCAGCGCCTCCACGTTCCAGCCGAACTGCGCGGTGGTGAACGCCCTGATGTGGTCGGACGGTGTCGCGATCATCGACCGGCAGACGCACGTCGACGCCTGCGACTGACCGCCGCCCGTCGCTCTCCCGCCAGGCTTCACCAACCCCATCGGCGGCATCTTCCGGGCGTCGACGCGATGAGGGTCCCCCGCGCAGGGGGCCCTCCCGCTCGAGCGAAGCCGAGAGTGGGGCAGGGCGTGTCCTAAGCAGGACGCTCCCGCGTCACCGCGTAGCCCCGCACCGACGGCCAGCGCACCGTCAGCACCACCGAGTCCTGCTCGGCGAACCAGGAATGGTCGACCCCGCGACCCCACACGACGTAGTCGCCCTGCTGTTCCAGGACGACACTGCGACCGGGAAGTTCGACGCGGAAGCGGCCACTGACGAGTACGAGGAGAGCCGTGCGCTCCTCCCCCTCCACCCATGCCGCTCTCTCGTCACCGCGCGGGTGGACGCCCCACTTGATCTCCACGGCCTCGCTGTGCCGGGGATCGCCGGTGTCCTTGAAGTGCCCCAGGAGCCATCCTCGGTCCAGCGCCGCGTCCTTGCCCGCGTTACCCACGTACACACCGTCGCTCACCGCCTGGACGCTACCAGCCGCTCCGGTCGTCCTGGGGGCATCTTTGCGTGCACGACCCATTCCTGACAGTACGTCAGTTCAGTAATCTGACAGAGCGTCAGTTGGATGGCTGTCACACAGGAGCGGGCGGACCGATGCTTGGATCAACCCACGGCACCCTCACCACCGACTCCCGCCGGGCCCGGGTCGTCGCCTGCGGTGAGCCCCGGACCGGGCCCGCCGTTCACGGCCGGGCGGCCGACGTGGACGAGCTGGACGTCAGCGGGCGTCCACTGCACCGGGACGTACCCGATCTCGACCGGTTCTTCCGGCCCGGGTCCGTCGCCGTGATCGGCGCCTCGGACGCGGAGGGGCGGCCCAACACCGGCATCACAAGGCAACTGCTGTGCTGGGCCGAGCGGGTGGGGGCTCGGGTGCATCCGGTGCATCCCAGCCGGCCGGCCGTCTTCGGCGTCCCCTGCGTCCCCTCCGTCGCCGGCCTGCCCGAGCAGGTGGACCTGGCCGTGCTGCTGGTCGCCGACCCGCTGCCGGTGATCGAGGAACTCGCCGAGGCCAAGGTGAGGTTCGCCGTCGCCTTCGCCTCCGGGTTCGCGGAGACCGGCGAGGAGGGCGCCCGTGCCCAGGCCCGGCTCGCGGCGGCCGCCCGGCGCTCCGGCCTCCGGCTGCTCGGGCCGAACACCAACCTCAACGCCTTCGAGCGGTTCCGGGATGACCTGGACGGCCCGGCGATCGCCCTCATCACCCAGTCCGGGCACCAGGGACGGCCGGTCTTCGCCCTCCAGGAGCTCGGCATCCGGCTCTCCCACTGGGCGCCCACCGGCAACGAGGCCGACCTGGAGACCGCCGACTTCATCTCCTACTTCGCCGAACGACCGGAGGTCGGGGCCATCGCCGCCTACGTCGAGGGCCTGAAGGACGGCCGGTCCTTCCTGCTCGCCGCCGACCGGGCCGCCCGCCGCAAGGTCCCGGTCGTCGCCGTGAAGGTGGGGCGCACGGAGGCGGGGGCCCGTACCGCCGCCTCCCACACCGGCAAGCTGACCGGGGCCGACGACGTGGTGGACGCGGCGATGCGGCAGTACGGCGTGATCCGGGTCGACGGCCTCGACGAACTCCAGGACACCGCCGCCCTGCTGGCCCGTGCCCGGGCACCGCGCGCCGACGGGGTCGTCGTCTACTCCATCTCGGGCGGCACCGGCGCGCACGTCGCCGACCTGGCCGCCGGGACGGGCCTCAGGCTGCCGGTGCTGTCCGAGGGCAGGCAGGCCGAGCTGCACCAGTGGATACCCGAGTACCTGAACGTGGCCAACCCGGTGGACAACGGCGGCCACCCGGTCGGCGACGAACGCGGCCGGAAGATCATCGACGCGATCCTCGACGACCCCGAGGTGGGCGTGCTGATCTGCCCGGTCACCGGACCCTTCCCGCCGCTGAGCGACAAGCTCGTCCGGGATCTCGTCGACGCCGCGGAGCACTCGGACAAGCTGGTGTGCGTGGTGTGGGGGTCACCGGTCGGCACCGAGCCCGCGTACCGGGAGGTGCTGCTCGGGTCCTCCCGGGTGGCCACCTTCCGCACCGTCGGCAACTGCCTCACCGCCGTCCGCGCCTACCTCGACCACCACCGCTTCGTCCACGCCTACCGCTCCCCCTTCGACGAGGCGCCCCGCACCCCCTCGCCCTCCTTCCGCAAGGCGCGCATGCTGATGCGGCCCGGCCAGCAGCTGAGCGAGCACGCCGCCAAGCAGCTGCTGCGCGCCTACGGCATCCGGGTGCCGCGCGAGCAGCTGGTGACCAGCGCGGCGGCGGCCGTGCGCGCGGCGGGCCAGGTCGGCTACCCGGTGGTGATGAAGGCCTCCGGCGCGCAGATCGCCCACAAGACAGAGCTCGGTCTGGTGAAGATCGGCCTGACCTCGGCCAGCCAGGTCCGGGACGCCTACCGGGAGCTGACCGACATCGCCCGCTACGAGGGCGTCTCGCTGGACGGCGTCCTGGTGTGCCAGATGGTCGAGCGGGGCGTGGAGATGGTCGTCGGCGTCACCCACGACGAGCTGTTCGGGCCGACCGTGACCGTCGGGCTCGGCGGGGTGCTGGTGGAGGTGCTGCGCGACGCGGCCGTACGCGTGCCGCCCTTCGGCGAGGACCAGGCCCGGGACATGCTCGCGGAACTGCGCGGTCGGGCCCTGCTGGACGGGGTCAGGGGACGGCCGCCGGCCGATCTGGACGCGCTCGTGGAGGTCGTGCTGCGGGTGCAGCGCATGGCGCTGGAGCTCGGGGACGAGCTGGCGGAGCTGGACATCAACCCGCTGATGGTGCTGCCCCGGGGGCAGGGCGCGGTGGCGCTGGACGCGCTGGCGGTGTGCCGCTGATGGCGGAGACGTCGGTGCTGCACGAGAGGGCCGGTCAGGTCTCGTGCATCACGCTCAACCGGCCCGAGGCCCTCAACGCCCTCACGCCCGGCCAGCGGGAACGTGTCATCGCGCTGCTGGCGGACGCCTCGGCCGACCCGGAGGTACGGGCCGTGGTCATCACCGGGACCGGGCGCGGTTTCTGCGCGGGGGCCGATCTGCGGGGCGGTGCGGGGGCGGGCGAGCGGGTCGCCGGTGATGTGGCGCGCGTGCTCCGCCTCGGTGCCCAGCGGCTCACCGGCGCCGTCCTGGACTGCGAGAAGCCGGTGATCGCCGCCGTGAACGGTACGGCGGCCGGTCTCGGCGCCCATCTCGCCCTCGCCTGCGATCTGGTGCTCGCGGCGGAGTCGGCCAGGTTCATCGAGGTGTTCGTGCGGCGCGGACTCGTACCCGACGGCGGCGGCGCCTATCTCCTCCCCCGGCTGATCGGCCCGCAGCGGGCCAAGGAGCTGATGTTCTTCGGCGACGCGCTCACCGCCGCCGACGCCGAGCGGCTCGGGCTGGTCAACCGGGTCATGCCGGACGGGGAGTTGGCGAAGACGGCCCGCGCGTGGGCGGAGCGGCTGGCCTCCGGCCCCACCCGCGCCCTCGCCCTGACCAAGCAGCTCGTCAACGCCTCCCTCGACGCCGACCGCGCCACCGCCTTCGCCGCGGAGGCGGCCGCGCAGGAGATCAACATGACGACGGCGGACGCGCGTGAGGGTCTCGCCGCGTTCGTGGAGCGCAGAAGCGCGGAGTTCAGGGGCCGGTGAGGCCCGGCGCGACCCTTCCCATCTGACGAGCCGTCAGCTTCAATGGAAGGCGTGATGGGACACGCAGGGGCGGCCGCCGCCGCCGTCCGTTATCTCAGGTCGGCCGGGACCCCGGCCGCCGTGGAAGCGCTGCCGCGCCCGGAGTTGCGCTGCGTCGGCGCGGACGAACGCGCCCCCGTGGACCAGGCCGAGTTCCGGCGCGTCCTCGGGAACTTCGCGACGGGCGTGACCGTGATCACCGCACCGTCCGCCGAAGGCGCCCACTCCCCCGCCGGCTTCGCCTGCCAGTCCTTCTCCTCCCTCTCCCTCGACCCGCCCCTGGTCGCCTTCATGGTCGGCCGGGCGTCGACGACCTGGCCGCGCATCGCCCGCGCGGGCGCCTTCTGCGTCAACGTCCTCGCCGCCCGCCAGGGCGACCTGTGCCGCGGCTTCGCGGTGAGCGGCGCGGACAAGTTCGCGGGCGTGGAGTACGACGCGGCCCCGGTCTCCGGCTCCCCGCGCCTGGCGGGCACGGTCGCGTGGCTCGACTGCACGATCCACGCGGTGCACACCGGGGGTGACCACCTCATCGTGGTGGGACGGGTGGACGCGCTGGGGACGGGCGGCCAGGACGAAGCGCCCCTGCTGTTCCACCAGGGGCGCTTCCTCTGAGCCGGCGCGAGTCCGACGGCAGGGCCTAGGCCACCGCCGGCACGGGGACCGCCTGCTTCCGCCGGATCACCAGGGCCATCAGGGCCGCCGCCGCGCACAGGGT
Organism: Streptomyces sp. NPDC054834; assembly: GCF_053611185.1. Classification (NCBI taxonomy): domain Bacteria; kingdom Bacillati; phylum Actinomycetota; class Actinomycetes; order Kitasatosporales; family Streptomycetaceae; genus Streptomyces; species Streptomyces sp. NPDC054834. Next base: position 271,318 of record NZ_JBSGZV010000001.1, read on the forward strand.
GCCGGAGGCGTACCAGATCATGTTGTAGGAGCCGAAGACGTCCCGGGCGACGCCGCCGAGGTAGGCGACGAGGGCCGCGCCGACCTGGTGGGAGGCGAGGACCCAGCCGAAGACGATGGCGCTGTCGTCGCCGTACTGCTCGCGGCACAGGGCGAGGGTGGGCGGGACGGTGGCGACCCAGTCGAGGCCGTAGAAGACGATGAAGAAGATCATCGGGGGGTGGATGCTCGGGCCGAGCAGCATCGGCAGGAACAGCAGGGAGAGGCCCCGCAGCGCGTAGTACACGGCGAGCAGGCGGCGCGGTTCGAAGCGGTCGGTGAACCAGCCGGAGGCGATCGTGCCGACGACGTCGAACACGCCGATGACCGCGAGCAGGGAGGCCGCCGTCGTGACCGGCATGCCGTGGTCGTGGGCGGCGGGCACGAAGTGGGTCTGGATCAGGCCGTTGGTGGAGGCGCCGCAGATCGCGAAGGTGCCGGCGAGCAGCCAGAACGGGCCCGTGCGGACGGCGGAGGAGAGGATGGTGAGGGCGCGGCGGGCGGCGCCGGTGACCGGGGGCGGCTTGGGGACGAACTCCTGCGCGCCGTACGGCTTCTGGCCGACGTCGGCCGGGTGGTCGCGCAGCAGCAGCCAGACGAACGGCACGACCGCGAGGGCGGCGAGCGCCACCGTGACGGCGGCCGGGCGCCAGCCGTGGTTCTCGACCAGCCAGGACAGCACCGGCAGGAAGATCAGCTGGCCGGAGGCGGAGGCGGCGGTGAGGATGCCGCTGACCAGGCCGCGGCCCTCGGTGAACCAGCGGTTGGTGACGGTAGCGGCGAAGGCCAGCGCCATGGAGCCGGAGCCGAGGCCGACCAGGAGGCCCCAGCACAGCATCAGTTGCCAGGCCGCCGTCATCCACACGGTCAGGCCCGATCCGAGCGCGATCACGGTCAGCGCGACGGCCACCACCCGGCGGATGCCGAAGCGGTCCATCAGCGCGGCGGCGAACGGCGCGGTGAGCCCGTACAGCGCGAGGTTGATGGAGACGGCCGCCCCGATGGTGCCGCGCGACCAGCCGAAATCCTGGTGGAGCGGGTCGATGAGCAGTCCGGGCAGCGAGCGGAAGGCCGCCGCGCCGATGATCGTCACGAAGGTGACGGCGGCGACGAACCATGCCCTGTGGATGCGGGGCTTATTGACTGGTGGGGTTTCCTCTGCGGTGGCCACGGCCTCGGTTGTCTGGGTCACGCCATAAAGCTTCCGCCGCGGGCCCGCGCGCATCGAGTGGCCCGAAGGACAGCATTCGCTAGGATCGGGCCATGGAAACGGCCACAGGCTTCCGCCCGCACCGCGTCGTCGTCCTCGCCCTGGACGGCCTGCTCCCCTTCGAGCTGGGCATCCCGCACCGCATCTTCGGCCGCCCCAAGGACGCCCGGGGACGGCACCTGTACGAGGTCGTGACCTGCTCGGTCCGGCCGCCCGGCCCGGTCGACACCGACGCCGACTTCGCCATCCACGTCGCGCACGGACCCGAGGCGCTGGCCACCGCCGACACGGTGATCGTCCCGGCCTCGTACGAACTCGGCCCGGTCTTCGAGGAGGGCGTACTGACCGAGGAGCTGGCCGCCGCGCTCGCGCGCGTCCGCCCCGGCACCCGGCTCGCCTCCATCTGCACCGGCGTCTACGTCCTGGCCGCCGCGGGCCTCCTCGACGGCCGCCCCGCCACCACGCACTGGGCCGACGCCGACCGCTTCCAGCGCCTCTTCCCCCACATCCGGGTCGACGCGGACGTGCTGTTCATCGACGACGGCGACATCCTCACCTCGGCGGGCGTCGCCGCCGGCATCGACCTGTGCCTGCACATGGTGCGCCGCGACCACGGCACGGCGGTCGCCAACGACGTGGCCCGCCGTACGGTCGTACCGCCGCACCGGGACGGCGGGCAGGCGCAGTACATCGAACGGCCGGTGCCCGCCCCCCAGCAGGCCACCACGACCGGCGCCCGGGCCTGGGCGCTGGGCCGGCTGCACGAGCCGATCCAGCTGCGGGACATGGCCGCGCAGGAGTCGATGTCGGTACGGACCTTCACGCGCCGCTTCCGCGAGGAGGTCGGTGTCAGCCCCGGCCAGTGGCTCACCCAGCAACGCGTCGAGCGGGCCCGGCACCTGCTGGAGTCCACCGACCTGTCCGTCGACCAGGTGGCCCGGGACGCCGGGTTCGGCACGGCCCAGTCGATGCGTCAGCACCTCCAGGCGGCGCTGGGGGTGACACCGACGGCGTACCGGCGGACGTTCCAGGCCACGGTCACCACACGCGCGGTCAGAAGGTGAGCACCGCCCGCGCCACCCGCCCGGCCTCCGCGTCCGCCCGCGCCTTCTCGAAGTCCTCCACCGGGTAGGCCGCGGTCACCAGTTCGTCGAGGAGCAGGTCGCCCCGGCGGTACAGCTCGGCGTAGAGGGCGATGTCGTGCTGGGGGCGGGAGGAGCCGTAGCGGCAGCCCAGGATCGCCTTGTCCAGGTACATCGAGGAGACCAGGAAGGACGCCTCGGCCGTGGCCGGGGGGACGCCGAGGAGGATCGCCTGGCCCTCCCGGTCGAGGAGGTCGATCGCCCGGCGGATCAGCTCGATGCGGCCGACGCATTCGAAGGTGTGGTCGGCCCCGGTGGGCAGCAGGTCCCTCACCCCCTCCGTCGAGGTCAGGAAGTCGGTGGCGCCGAACTGCCGGGCCGCCGCCTCCTTCGCCGGGTTGTTGTCCACGGCCACGATCCGCAGGGCGCCCGCGAGCCGCGCCCCCTGGAGGACGTTCAGCCCGATCCCGCCGGTGCCGATCACCACGACGCTGTCCCCGCGCCGCACCCGGGCCCGGTTGAGCACGGCGCCCACGCCGGTCAGCACCGCGCACCCGATGAGCGCGGCGGAGGGCAGCGGGATGTCCTTCGGGATGCGGACCGCCTGCACGGCCTTCACCACCGTGCGTTCGGCGAACGCGGAGTTGGACGCGAACTGGTACAGCGTGTCCGCGCCCCTGGTGAACGGGCGCCCCGGCCGTCCGATCGCCTTCCGGCACATCGTCGGCCGGCCCCGGTCGCACTCCGCGCACGTGCCGCAGTTGGCGAGCGTGGACAGGGCCACGTGGTCGCCGGGCGAGACATGCGTGACGCCCGCGCCGACCGCTTCCACCACTCCGGCGCCCTCGTGCCCCAGGACCACGGGGACGGGGAAGGGGATGGTCCCGTTCAGCACCGACAGGTCGCTGTGGCACAGCCCGGCCGCCGAGATCGCCACCCGCACCTCGCCGGGTCCCGGATCCCGTACCGCCAGATCGTCCACGACCCGCACCTGCTCGCCGTCGAACACCACACCACGCATCGCTCGGCCCCCTCAGCCCTTCGGTTCCCTCGGCAGACCGAGCACGCGCTCGGCGATGATCGTGCGCTGCACCTGGTCCGAGCCGCCGTAGACGGTGTCGGCCCGGGAGAACAGGAACAGATGCTGGAACGCGTCCAGTTCGTACGGCGCCGCCGGCGACCAGTCGGCCGGGCCCGCGCTCGCCGCCGCCCCGCGCACCGCCATCGCCAGCTCCCCGAGCCGCTGGTGCCAACCCGCCCACAGCAGCTTGGCCACGCTCGGGGCGCCCGGGTCGCCGGAACCACCGAGCGTGCGCAGGGCGTTCCAGCGCATCACCCGCAGCTCGGCCCACTGCCGGACCAGACGGTCGCGTACGACGGGATCGTCGGCGGCGCCGGTGTCGAGGGCCGCCCGGACGACCCGCCCCAACTCCTCGGTGAACCCGATCTGCTGGGCGAGCGTCGACACCCCCCGCTCGAAGCCGAGCAGGCTCATCGCCACCCGCCAGCCGTCGCCCTCGCCGCCCACGACGTGCTCCACGCGCGCGCGTGCCCCGTCGAAGAAGACCTCGTTGAAGTCGCTGGTGCCGGTCATCTGCCGGATGGGCCGCACCTCGACGCGGCCCGGCTGGTCCATGGGCACGAGCAGGAAGCTCAGTCCGTGGTGGCGGCGGGAGCCGGGGTCGGTGCGGGCAAGCACGAAGCACCAGTCGGCCTCGTGGGCGAGGGAGGTCCAGATCTTCTGGCCGGTGATCCGGTAGGACGATCCCTCACGCACCGCCGAGGTGCGTACACCCGCCAGATCGGACCCGGCGCCCGGTTCGCTGTAGCCCTGGCACCAGAGTTCCTCACCGGCAGCTATGGGCGGCAGAAAGCGCGCCTTCTGCTCGTCGGTGCCGTGTGCGATGAGGGTGGGCGCGAGCAGGTTCTCCCCGATGTGCCCGGAGCGCGGCGGCGCCGCCGAGCGCGCGTACTCCTCGGCCCAGGCCACCTGCTGCGTGAGCGTCGCGGTCCGGTTCCCGTACCCGGACTCGGCCCACCCGAGCCCGATCCACCCGGCCCCGCCGAGGGTGCGCTCCCAGGCCCGGCGGTCCGGGACATTCCCGGCGTGCTCCGCGAGCCAGGCGCGGGCCTCGATCCGGAACTCATCATCATCGGAAGTGAATTCGAAGTTCACGGGCGTCTCCTCTCAGCGCCGGTCGCACAAGCCCACCTCAGGGGCGCGGGGCTGTATCGACATGCGGCTCCGCCGCGTGGGCGCGACAAGCCACAACCAACCCGCAGCCGCCAAACGACCGCACCACCCGAGCTACTGGGCGTTCGGCCGAGAACCATCCCGCGCCGCCCTCTCCATGGCCTCCAGCTGAGAAAGCATCGGCATGGGATCGACCCCCACCGAACCCGGCAGGAAGTCGGCAAGGGCCTCCGGGGTCCAGTGCCCCTCCCGGTAAGCCGAGCGCAGCTCGTACGGCTGAGCCCAAACCGCCAGCTTCGGCCCCGCGATCGTGTACACCTGCCCGGTGATCCGCTGCTCCCGCGCCCGCTCCGACAGCAGGTAGACGACCAGCGCGGCCACGTCCTCCGGCTCCCCGATCTCCTTGAGCTCCGTCGGGACGCCCGCGGACATCCGGGTACGCGCGACCGGCGCGACCGCGTTGGCGGTGACCCCGTACTTGTGAAGGCCGAGGGCCGCGCTGCGGACGAGCGAGATGATGCCGCCCTTGGCGGCGCTGTAGTTGGCCTGGGACACGGACCCCTGGTGGTTGCCGCTGGTGAAGCCGATGAGCGTGCCGGACTTCTGCTTGCGCATCACCGCGGAGGCCGCGCGGAACACGGTGAAGGTGCCCTTGAGATGGGTGGCGAGGACCGGGTCCCACTCGTCCTCGGTCATGTTGAACAGCATTCGCTCGCGCAGGATCCCGGCCACGCAGACGACCCCGTCGAGGCGCCCGTACGCCGACAGGGCGGTGTCGACGACCCGTTGACCGCCCGCCATGGTGGAGATGTCGTCGGCGACGACGACGGCCTCGCCGCCGGCCGCCTCGATCTCCTTGACCACGGCGTCGGCGACCTCGCTGGTCGGTGAGGTGCCGTCGGTGGCCACCCCGTAGTCGTTGACGACGACCTTCGCGCCCTCGGCCGCCGCCGCGAGGGCGACCGCCCGTCCGATGCCCCGCCCGGCGCCGGTCACGGCGACGGCCTTGCCTGCCAAGAAGTTCCCCACGCCCGGCCCCTTCCCGCGGTTTCTGACGGTCCGTTAGATTTTATGGCGCGCCGGATGCGAGGAGACAAGCCCCGGGAGGACCGAGATGTCACTGGCCGCACTCCATCCCGAGTTCCACGACATCGCCAAGCGCGTGAACAACTGGGGACGCTGGGGGGCCGACGACGAGATCGGCACCCTCAACCTGATCACGGACGAGGTGGTGCGCGAGGCGGCGGCCACCGTCCGCACCGGGCGCCGCATCCCCCTCACGCTGCCGCTCAAGGAGGACGGCGTGCAGACCGGGATGATCCCGGGGCGGGTCAATCCGCTGCACGCGATGGTGCAGATCAACCAGGAGCTGTTCGGACCGGGGACGGTGGCGTGCAGCGACGACGCCGTGACGATGGGGCTCCAGGCGGGCACCCACTGGGACGCGCTGGCCCATGTGTCGCACTCGGGGAAGCTGTACAACGGCCGCCCCGCCGACTCCGTGACCGCGCACGGCGGGGCCGGGTTCGGCGGCATCGACAAGGCGCGGCACATCGTCTCGCGCGGGGTGCTGCTGGACGTGGCACGCGCGCGCGGGGTGGACCGCCTGGAGGGCGGGCACGCGGTCACTCCGGAGGATCTGGAGGCGGCGGAGGATCTCGCCGGGACGCGGGTGCGCGCGGGGGACGTCGTGCTCGTACGGACCGGACAGGTGCAGGTGTATCTGGCGGGAGACAAGCACGGGTACGGCTATCCGTCGCCGGGGCTGTCGGTGCGTACGCCGGAGTGGTTCCACGCGCGGGATGTCGCCGCGGTCGCCAACGACACCCTCACCTTTGAGATATTTCCTCCGGAGATAGAGGATTTGTGGCTGCCGGTGCATGCCCTCGATCTGGTGGAGATGGGGATGCTCCAGGGCCAGAACTGGAATCTCGAAGAGTTGTCCACAGCCTGTGGAGAAGTCGGGCGGTACGCGTTCCTGCTGTCGGCGATGCCCGAACCGTTCGTCGGCGCGACCGGTACGCCCGTGGCACCCGTCGCCGTCCTCTGACGCGGTGGGGTATCCGGCTGGCGGCGCGCCGGCGCCCGCCCCGAGCGCGGTCCCGCACGCCGCCATCCGGCCCCGACCCACACTCGCCGAGGGCCCCGTCACCCGGACCCTCGCCGTCCCCTCGCGGCGAATCGATGAACACAAGCGTGATCAGGCCATCACGGCGCGTCAACACCCGTACGGTGATTTGTTGCTTACGCCCGATTCGCGGCGGACGCGCACGGATGCACACCCGGCGCATCGCCCCGGGGTCGCGACGACCCGGCCAGGCCGTCCGCACCCCCGTGCACCGGGGCTACACCGCCTCGAAGGCGAGCCCGTCGAACGCCGTGAGCCCGCAAGCCACCGCCGCGGCCCGCCCGGGCTCCTCGCAGCGGTCCAGTTCGCACCAGATGCGCTTGCCCGCGCCTTCCGGGCTCCAGCCCCAGCGGTCGGCGAGGCCGTCGACGAGGGCCAGGCCGCGGCCGCCGGTGGCGTCGTCGCCCGCGCACCGGGGCACGGGGGCGCGGGTGCTGGTGTCGGCCACCTCCAGGCGCACGGTGGCCGGGTCCGCCGTCGCGCCGGGCAGGGAGAGCCGCAGCACGGCCGGGCACCCGGTGTGCACCACGGCGTTGGTGACCAGTTCGGAGACGAGCAGGATCAGGGTCTCGGCGAGCGACTCGTCGTCCGCCATCCCGGACCCGGCGAGCCGCGAGCGCGCCCACCTTCTGGCCCGCCCCACCTCCGCGGGGTCGGGCCGGATCTCCAGTTGCACTTGAAGCACCTGCACCGCTCACACCATCCGAACCGGCGGACACATGAACCCACGCCACGCGAACGCCACGACCAGGGTCGCGACGAGCACCACGACGAGGGCCACGATCGTAGCCATTTTCTGCATGGCCAGAACAACGGCCAGAGCAGGGGTCACGGAACGTGATTCCCTTGGAAGACAGCATGGTTGACGTACAGTCACCTCAACAAGCGCTTCGGGCATATTCCAGCGCGAAGGAGTACCTGTACGGCATACTGTGCGACGGTCATCCCGGAGAGTCGAACAAGCCGGTTGCGAGGCCGCCTTGGGCGCCTCACCGGCACGGTTCGAGCTCTGGGCCACTCGCATCCCACACAAGGTACCGGAGCAGTCACCGACTGCGAGGGGTGACGAGTGGCGCGCAGGGCACACCCCGGTATCAACGCTCCGTGATCACACTGTGCCACGATCCGCGACATCTCCCGGTCGCCGGTACGCCGACCTCCCAGCACAGGCGCCTTGTGGCCGCTTCAGGCGAGGAGATCGGCGGCGAGTGACTCCTCACTCTCCGTGACACCACCAGCACGTTGGGCTCGCACCCATGTTCGCTTCAGATGCAGGTGCACCTCTGCTTCCCAGGTGAAGCCCATGCCGCCGTGCACCTGGAGGCAGTCGCGGGCGCCGCGCACGGCCGCCTCGTCGGCGAGCAGCCGGGCCGCCGCGATGTCCACGGGATCGGCGGTGACGGCCGCCGCGTACACGGCGGCGCGGGCGGTCTCGGCCCGGACCAGCATCTCCGCGCACAGGTGCTTGACCGCCTGGAAGGCCCCGACGGGCTGCCCGAACTGCTTCCGCGCCCGGGCGTGTTGTACCGACAGCTCGCACACGCGCGCGGCCGTGCCCAGTTGTTCGGCGGCGGTGAGGAGCACGGCGACGGGATCCGGCGCGCGGCCCCCGGGACCCCCGGGAACACGGTGCAGCGGTGTCAGCGGGTCCGCCGACCGCAGGAGTACAGCCCCGGAGGCGTCCCCGAGCACGGTGTCGGCCTCGGCCAACCACTCCACCAGGCCGCCGTCCACGGCGGTCACCACCGCCTCCCCGGTGGCCGCGCCCGGCACGGTCCCGGCCGCGAGGTGGGTGGCCACCAGCGGGCCCGGCAGCAGCGCCCGCCCGGCTTCCTCGAAGGCCAGCGCCGCCTCGGGCAGGCCCGCTCCGGCCCCGCCGTCCGCCTCCGGCAGCCGCAGCGCGAAGAATCCGGCCTCGCCCAGCTCCCGCCACAGCGTCCGGTCGAGGCCGGGCTCCGCGACCGCCGCCCGCAGCGCCCCCGCGTCGAAGCGCCGGGCCAGCAGTTGCCGCACGCCGTCCCGCAAGGCGCGCTGCTCATCGGTCAGTTGGAATCGCAAACCCGGCTCACCGCCCCTTCGGCAGCCCTAGAATCCGCTCGCCCACGATGGTCCGCTGGATCTGCGAGGTACCGGCCGCGATGGTGTACGACAGGGCGGAGAGCCGGTCGAGCACCCAGGGCCGGTCGAGGTCGAGACTGTCCGGGCCGAGGACGTCGGCCGCCGCGTCGTACAGCTCCTGACGGGCGTGCGAGTACCTCAGTTTGAAGACCGAACCGCCGACCCCGGGCACCCCGCCGCTCGACTCGGCCTCGCTGACGTTCCACTGCGTCAGCCGCCACAGCGCGCGGAACTCGGCGTTCAGCCGCCCGAGCCGCCGCCGCAGAACCGGATCGTCCCAGCGGCCGTTCCGCCGTGCCTCGTGGGCCAGTTCGCCCAGGACCCGGCGGCAGGCCACCACCTCGCCGACGAACGCCGTGCCGCGTTCGAAGGACAGCGTCACCATGGTCACCCGCCAGCCGTCGTTCTCCGCCCCGACCCGGTTGGCGACCGGCACCCGCACCTCGTCGAGGAACACCTCGGCGAACTCCGCCGACCCCGCGAGCGTCCGCAGCGGCCGTACGGTGACGCCCGGCGCGTCCATCGGCATCGCGAGCCACGTGATGCCCTTGTGCTTGGGCGCCTCCGGGTCCGTGCGGACCAGCAGTTCGCACCAGTCGGCGACTTCCGCGTGCGAGGTCCAGATCTTGGACCCGCTCACCACGTAGTCGCCGCCGTCCCGCCACGCGCGCGTGCGCAGCGACGCCAGGTCGGACCCGGCCTCCGGCTCGCTGAACCCCTGGCACCACACCTCCTCGCCGCGCAGGATCGGCGGCAGCCAGCGCGCCCGCTGCCCGGGCGTCCCCTCGGCGGCGATCGTCGGCCCCGCGTGCAGCAGCCCGACGAAGTTGGCGCCCACGTAGGGAGCGCCGGCCTTCTCCGTCTCCTCCAGGAAGATCAGCCGCATGGTCGGCGAGGCGTCCCAGTGGACGTCGGCGTACCCGGCGTCGTACAGCATCCGCTGCCAGCCGAGGTCGTGGGCGCGGCGGGCCGGCCAGTCGTCCGGGGAGGGCTTCGCGGAAAGCGTGGGCAGCACCTTGCCCAGCCACTCCCGGAGCCGGGCCCGGAACTCCTCCTCCTCGGGCGTGTACGTCAGGTCCATGGGCGGCTACTTGTCGAGGTCCAGGGAGAGCATGCGGATCGCGTTGCCCCGCATGAGCTTGTGGACCGTCTCGTCGTCGAGGCCCTTCACATGGTCGAGGGCGACCTCCTTGGTGTGCGGGAAGGTCGAGTCGACGTGCGGGTAGTCGGTCTCGAAGGTGGCGTTGTCCCGGCCGACGACGTCGAGGGACGCGACCCCGTGCTTGTCGCGGAAGAAGCAGCAGAAGATCTGCCGGTAGTAGTACGTCGACGGCGGCTCCGGGATCAGGTCGCGCACCCCGCCCCAGGCACGGTGCTCCTCCCACACGTCGTCGGCCCGTTCCAGGGCGTACGGGATCCAGCCCATCTGGCCCTCGGAGTAGGCGAGTTTGAGTTGGGGGAACTTCACGAGCACCCCGCTGAAGAGGAAGTCCATCATCGATGCCATGGCGTTGTTGAAGGACAGCGAGGCCTGCACGGCGGGGGGCGCGTCGGGGGAGGCGGCGGGCATCTGCGAGCTGCTGCCGATGTGCATGTTGACGACCGTCCCGGTCTCCTGGCAGGCCGCGAAGAACGGGTCCCAGTAGCCGGAGTGGATGGAGGGCAGGCCCAGGTAGGTGGGGATCTCGGAGAAGGTCACCGCCCGCACCCCGCGCTCGGCGTTGCGCCGGATCTCCGCGACGGCCAGTTCCACGTCCCACAGCGGGATCAGGCACAGCGGGATCAGCCGCCCGCCGCTGTCCCCGCACCACTCCTGGACCATCCAGTCGTTGTAGGCCCGCACACAGGCCAGCGCGACCTCCTTGTCGTGCGCCTCGGCGAAGGTCTGCCCGCAGAAACGCGGGAAGGTCGGGAAGCAGAGGCTGCCCTCGACGTGGTTGAGGTCCATGTCCTTCAGACGTGCGACGGGGTCCCAGCAGCCGCGGCGCATCTCCTCCCGGGTGATGCCCTCCAGGGTCATCTCGTCCCGGTCGAAGCCGACGGCGGCGATGTTGCGCTTGTACGGGAACTTCAGGTCCTCGTAGATCCACCAGTCGGTCGGCGGGCCGTCGGGGTCCATCGTGATCTGGTACTTGCCGCCGACGTAGGCGAGCTCGCCGATGCCGGCGGTGAGCGGTTTGGGACCGCGGTCGCGGTACTTCGCCGGCAGCCAGGTCTCGAAGAGGTGCGCGGGCTCGATCACGTGGTCGTCGACGCTGATGATGCGGGGCAGTTCGGTCATGGCGCCCTCCGTCCGACTATATATCTGATGGATCGTCAGATTCTCTTCGCGCCCAGCAGGCTAGTCCGCGACCCCTGGACCGACAAGGCGCACAGCCCTACGCTCTGCGGCACGATCTGACTAACCGTCAGCTGTGAGGGAGCCCGTCGCCGTGAACGACGTGACCGACGTGACCGACACCGCATACGCGCTCAGCGCCTCCCGCACCCTCTGGGAGCTTCTCGCCCGCCGCGCCGACCTCACCCCCGACCGCCCGGTCCTGCTCGAGGGCGACGGGCCGGACCACCGCGCCCTGACCTTCGGCGGGCTGCGCGAGGGCGCCGAGCGGGTGGCGGCGGGCCTGTACGGCATGGGCGTACGCCCCGGCACGGTGGTCGCCTGGCAGCTGCCCACCCGGATCGAGACGGCCCTGCTGTCCTTCGCGCTGGCCCGGCTCGGCGCCGTGCAGTCGCCGGTCATCCCCTTCTACCGGGACCGGGAGGTCGCCTTCGCGCTGCGGGAGTCGAAGGCGGAGTTCTTCGCGGTGCCGGGGACCTGGCGGGGGTACGACCACACGGAGATGGCGCGGCGGCTCGGCGCGAAGGGGGTCTTCGAGGCGTACGACGACCTGCCCGGCGGCGATCCGGCGGTGCTCCCCGCCCCGCCCGCCGCGGGCACCTCCGTGCGCTGGATCTACTGGACCTCGGGCACCACCTCCGACCCCAAGGGCGTGCTGCACACGGACCGTTCGCTGATCGCGGGCGGTTCCTGCCTCGCGCACGCCCTGCACCTCACGGCGGACGACGTGGGCTCGATGGCCTTCCCGTACGCGCACATCGCCGGCCCCGACTACACGGTGATGCTGCTGCTGTACGGCTTCCCGGCGGTGATGTTCGAGCAGTTCGCGCTGCCGGACGCGCTGGAGGGATACCGCCGGCACGGAGTGACGGTGGCCGGCGGGTCGACGGCGTTCTACTCGATGTTCCTCGCCGAGCAGCGCAAGCGGCCGGGGACGAAGGTGATCCCGACGCTACGGCTCCTCGCGGGCGGCGGGGCCCCCAAACCGCCGGAGATCTACCACGCCGTGACCCGCGAGATGGGCGTGCAGCTCACCCACGGATACGGCATGACCGAGGTGCCGATGATCACCATGGGCTCGCCGGACGACACGGCGGAGAACCTGGCGACGACGGAGGGGCGGCCTCCGGCGGAGATGGAGATACGGATCGTCGACGGGGAGGTGCGGCTGCGCGGCGAGGCCGTGTGCCAGGGGTATCTGGATCCGGCACAGACGGCGGAGGCCTTCGACGAGGAGGGGTTCCTGCGCACCGGCGACCTCGGGCATCTGACCGGAACCGGGCACCTGGTGCTCACCGGGCGCCGCAAGGACGTGATCATCCGCAAGGGGGAGAACATCTCGGCGAAGGAGATCGAGGACCTGCTGCACGGGCACCCGGCGGTGGGCGACGTGGCGGTGATCGGACTGCCGGACGCCGAGCGCGGGGAGCGGGTGTGCGCGGTGGTCGAGCCGGCGGCACAGCCTCCGGGGGCAGAGGAGCTGACGCTGGCCGCCGTCACCTCGTATCTGCGCGCGGAGGGGCTGTCGGTGCACAAGCTGCCGGAGCAGCTGGAGGTGGTGGACGCCCTTCCGCGCAACGACACCCTGCGGAAGGTGCTGAAGTACAAGCTGCGCGAGCGCTATTCGGGGACGGTGAAGTAGCGGGCGAAGGCCGGGACGATCTCCGCCTCTTCCACCTTGCCGTCGCCGTCGGTGTCGAGGCCGGCGGCGACCGTCCCCGCGAGGTCCTCCGGGACGCCGAACACCCGCAGTACGCGCGCGGTGTCGGTGACGGTGGCCGCGCCGTCCCCGTCGGTGTCCGCCACGGCCAGGGCCGCGTGCAGGAAGGGGCGGGCGATCTCCGCGAACCGCTCCGGGTTGTCGCGCAGCCGCTTGACCGCGCCGGTGACGAACTCCTCACGGTTGATGCGCTGGTCGCCGTCCCGGTCCGCGATCCCCGCCATGCCCTGCCAGAACGCCTCCGCGCCGGCGTACAGGGCCTGCCCCTTGTCGGAGCGGGCCGTCACACCGAACTCGGTGAGCAGCGCCTTGGCCGCGCGGCTGAAGTCCAGCCCGTCGATGTATCCGTTGCCGTCCTGGTCGAAGGTGGCGAACCGGGCGGCGATCCTGCGCTCGTACTCGGTGCTGACCATGTCTTTCGGGCCGCCTTACTCACGTGGGGGTACGTCCGGCTCGGAGCGTACGACGCCGCGGGGCGTCCGGGCACGCGAAAGCGAAGGTCGCACCAAGACCGGGGCAATTCCGGGACAACAATGTGGCACGGTCACGATACGGCTGAGCACCACGGCCGGTTCAGGCCGACAGCGGCTCGTCGTCCACCGCCGCCGTGATGTCGGGGTAGACGTCGAACAGCCGCCGTACGCCGAGCGCGCCGAGGACCCGGTTGACGTGGGAGCCGTCGACCGCGCCGTGGTCCGGGAGGATCAGCCGCAGCCGGCCCTGGCAGGAGCGGAACAGGCGGCGGGCCGCGATGAGCACGCCGACGCCGCTGGAGTCGCAGAAGAAGACGTCCGAGAGGTCGAGGACGAGGCTGTGGTGGCCCTCGGCCACCGCGTCGTGCACCCGCTGGCGCAGCACCGGCGAGGTCATCAGGTCCAGTTCGCCCGAGACCCCGAGCACGGCCCACTCACCTCGTTGGACGCCGGTCACCTTGAACGCCACGGCATGCCCTCCGCTCACCGGATCTCCCGGAACCGCCCGGAGCCGCCTGGCCCCACCAGAAACGGAAGCAGTTCCTACGCTTCTTTCCGCGCGGCTGCCCAGCGGCCGTTCCCGGAAACCCCTGACGTCAAACGACAGGCGGTCGTCAAGGGACTTGTTTCGGTCAGGTCCGATCCTGTTCGATCGGAGACGGTCAGGGCGTGCTCATCGCGTGCTCATCGCGTGTTCGCCGAGTGGAGGTCGCGTGAGATACGGCGAAGGTCCACTACCACCTGCGGGTCGTCCGGGGGCGCACATTGGCACAAAGGGGCGTGCGTTGTCCGACGTGCCGACTACATTCGAGGACACGGTGGATCCAGGCTGGACAGGGGCACAGGGAGGGGGAGAGGGCCGGATGGCCAAGAAGGACGCGCCACCCCGCTGGGACCGCAGCATGCAGCAGCGGCTCGCCTGCGGCGAGGCGGCCGCCCTCGGCGAGCTCTACGACCGGTTCGCCTCCCTCGTGCACGGCCTCGCCCACCGCGTCCTCGGCGACGAACGGGCCGCCGACGGCATCACCCGCGAGGTCTTCGCCCACGTCTGGGAACACCCCGACACCTACGACCCCCGGCAGGGCCCCCTGCGCACCTGGGTGGCCACGCTGACCCACCGGCTCGCCGTGCAGCGGCTGCGCGCCACCGAGACCGCCGCGCTCACCCGGGGCGGGACCGGCTCCCCGGAGGACTTCACCGAGGAACTGGAGCTCAAGGTGCGGCACGCCTCGGTGGCCGCCCGCGCCGACTACATCGTCCACTCCATGCCCGCCCCGCTGCGCGCCGCCCTGGAACTGGCCTACGTCCAGCGCCGTGACTACCGCCAGACCGCCACCGACCTCGGCGTCACCGAGGACGAGGCCCGCCGCCGGCTCCGCCTGGGCCTGCAACTGCTCTCCACCGCCCACGACGCGGCACCGCCCGGACACAGGGGCGCGGTGTGACGGGCTTCGAGAAGTACGACGGCACGGGCGCCGGCGACGACGAGGGCGGCACCGGACCCGGCGGCAAGGGACCCGGCCCCGCCCCGGAACGCCCGCGCATACCGCTGCCCCGCGCCTCCGTCGAGGACAGCGGGCTGCCGCTGCCCGAACTGGACACGCTCCCGCCCCTGCCGCTGGAGCTGCCGCACGACATCCTGAAGTCACTGCTCGGGGCGTGGGCGCTGGCCGCCTGCTCGGCCGCGGAGACGGCGGCCGTCGAGGCGCACCTGGGCGAGTGCGGCCCGTGCGCGGAGGAGGCGCTGCGGCTGCGCGGGGCGGTGGGCCTGCTGCACCAGCCCGAGAGCCTCGACCTGGACCCCGGGCTGCGCACCCGCGTCCTGAAGAGCTGCCTGGAGCGGCGTCCGCCGCGCATCCCGGTGCCGGAGTGGGCGGTTCCGTACGACGCCGAGAGCGCGCGCCTGGACGCGCTGCTCCAGGACTTCGGGGACGCGGAGTGGCATGCCCCGGTACGGCTGCGCTGGTTCACGGGCGACGCGCCGACGAGCCGCCGTACCACCGTCGCCGGGGTCATCGCGCATCTGCTGTCCGTCGACGGGCTGGTGGCGGTGGCGCTGGGTCTGGAGGACCCGCTGGCCGAGGTGCACGCCGTCGCGGACAGCGAGCAGCCGGCCGGGCCCGCCGCCCGCACCGAGGCGTTCTGGCGGGCCTCCCGCTTCCCGCCCACCCGGGCCGTGCGGGCGCCGTGGCGCGAGCAGAGCCACCACCTGGTGCGGACGGTCTCGTTCACCGGCGGCGGCACCGGGGAACGCCCGGTCCCCTACGGTGACTTCACGCTGCCGCTGCACGACGCGATGCTGGACCGGGCCTTCGAGTGCTGGGTGCACGCGGAGGACATCGCGGAGGCCGTGGACTACCCCTACGGGCCGCCCGCGCCCCGCCACCTGCACGCGATGATCGACCTGGCGGCCCGCATGCTGCCCACCGTCCTGGCCGTCCGGCGCCGCTCGGGCCTGGCCTCGCCCGCCCCCACCCGGCACCTGGTCGAGGCGGGCACGCCGGGCCGCAGCCTGCGCCTGGAGATCGAGGGCCTGGGCGGCGGCGAGTGGCTGATCCCGCTGGACTCCCCCGCCGCGCTGGGGTCCGCCGACCACGAGATCGCCCATGTCGCCCTGGACGGCGTCGAGTTCTGCCGCCTGGCAGCGGGCCATGTGTCTCCGACGGAGGCGGCGGCGGGTCAACTCGGCGACCGGGACGCGATCAGGGACGTACTGTTCGCGGCGGCGTCACTGAGCCGGATGTGATCTCCGTCGGCCGTAGCGCTACCCCGTGCCGTTGCCGGGCGGGACGGGTTTCGCCCGCCCGCGCCGGCGGGGTGCCGCTGCGCCCACCCGTGCCGCCCCGGCGGCACGACTGCCCGCAGCTACGTGGGCAACCTACGCGAACACCACCGTGCGCCGCCCGTTCAGCAGGATCCGCCGCTCCGCATGCCACTTCACGGCCCGCGCCAGCGCCTGGCACTCCACGTCCCGTCCGACGGCGACGAGCTGGTCCGGGGTCACGTCGTGCCCGACGCGCTCGACCTCCTGCTCGATGATCGGCCCCTCGTCGAGGTCGGCGGTGACATAGTGCGCCGTCGCCCCGATCAGCTTCACACCCCGCGCATGCGCCTGGTGGTACGGCTTGGCGCCCTTGAAGCTCGGCAGGAAGGAGTGGTGGATGTTGATGATCCGCCCGCTGAGCGCCTTGCACAGGTCGTCGGAGAGGACCTGCATGTACCGGGCCAGCACCACCAGCTCGACGTTCTCCTCGCGCACGAGCTCCAGCAGCCGCGCCTCGGCTTCCGCCTTGGTGTCCTTCGTCACGGGAATGTGGTGGAAGGGGATGTTGTAGGAACCCACCAGCTCCTTGAAGTCGGTGTGGTTGGAGACCACCGCCGCGATGTCCACCGGCAGCGCCCCGGTCCGTGCCCGGAAGAGCAGGTCGTTCAGGCAGTGCCCGAACTTGCTGACCATGAGGACGATGCGCATCTTCTCGTCGGCCCGGTTGATCTGCCACTCCATGTGGAAGGAGTCACCGATCGCCGCGAAGCTCGCCCGCAGCTTGTCCACCGTCACCGGCGCCTCCGCCGAGAAGTGGACCCGCATGAAGAACAGTCCCGTGTCGTGGTCGCCGAACTGCTGGCTGTCCTCGATGTTGCAGCCGGTCATGAACAGGTAGCTCGACACGGCGTGCACGATGCCCTGCTTGTCCGGGCAGGAGAGCGTGAGGACGTACTGGTCGGCGGGGGCCGCCACGGCTCGGTTGGACTGCTCGTTCATGCCGCACAGGGTCCCATACCCGCCCTGTGCCGCGGACGGCCGTCCGCCCACCGGACCCCGGTTACGCGGTCCTCGTCATGATCCGCAGCACCTCGAGGGTGCGCGGCGGCGCGTCCGGGTCCTCCCCGTCGCTCGCCGCCATCCGGACATGCGCGTCCCGCGCCGCCCGCACCGCCTCCGGCCACGCGTGGTGGTCGACGTAGGCGGCCACCGGCGCGTCCGGCCCCACCTGGTGCATGATCCGCAGCACCCGCAGCACGGCCGTGTCGACCAGCGCCGCCTCCTGCGAGTCCCGGAAGATCGTCCCGACGTACTTCTCGGCCGACCAGTTGTCCAGCCAGGTGTCCTCGACCAGTCGGTACACGGCGTCGGTGACGTCGCCGTACCCGTCGACACCCGCCAGCCAGACATCCCGCTGGAACACCGGATCGGAGAGCATGTGCAGCGCCGAGCGCACGTTGCTGCGCCAGCGCCACCACGGCATGTCGTTCAGGGGCATGCCGCCCATGGTGGATGAGCGACGGCCGCGACGGGAAGAGTTCTCCGAACCTTGCACGGTCATCGATCGTACGTTCCCCGTCCCAGTGGTCTCACCAGCCCCCGTAATTCACCTGCGCGTCACCGACCGTTGACCGGGGGTCACTCCCAGGTTAGCGGTGTGAGGGAATCGTGCGGGTACATGACCGGCAGGCGACGCATCCGCAGTACCTTCCTCCGCTTACTCCACCGGCCCCTCAGAGCCACCGCGCTGTCCGCCGGCGCGCTGGCCGCCTGTGCGTCGCTCACCGCCGGATGCGGGGTCGTCCCCGGTGTCACGGGGGGCTCCGGGGACGACCCGATCAAGGTCATGACCTGGGCCCCGGACGGCACCGACGCCACCAACAAACCGGGCATGCCCGCCATGGCCGCCGCCTACGCCCGCTGGATCAACGCCCGCGGCGGCATCGGCGGCCGCAAGCTGAAGGTCCTGACCTGCAACGACCACAACGACACGGTGGGCGCCGCGCGGTGCGCCCGGCGCGCGGCCGACGAGGGCGTGGTGGCGGTCGTCGGCTCCTACAGCCAGCACGGTGACTCCTACTTCGCCCCGCTGGAAGGCGCCGGCATCCCGTACATCGGCGGCTACGGGGTGACGAACGAGGAGTTCACCCGCTCCTACTCCTATCCCGTCAACGGCGGCCAGCCCGCGCTGCTGGCCGGTCTCGGCAAGGCGCTCGCCGGGAACTGCGGCCCCGTCGCCCTGGTCCGGCCCGACAGCATCGCCGGCGACGAACTGCCGGCCGTCCTCGACGCGGGCCTGACGACCGGCGGCCACGCGGAGGCGAACGACCTGCTCGCGGCCGAGGGCGCCACCGAGTACGACACCACGTCGGGCCGGGCACTGAAGGCGGCCACCGCCGACCCGGCGAAGAAGGGCTGCGTGGTGCCCGCGCTCGGGGACCGCAACGACACCTTCATGGACTCCTTCCGGCGCACCCGCGAGAACTACCCGACGGTACGCACCGCGACCGTCATGGGCAGCGTCGACCAGACGACGATCAACGCCACGGGCGGCGCGTCCGGGCCGTACGAGGGGGCGTACATCACAGGCTGGTACCCGGTGGCCTCCGACCAGCGCTGGGACCGGATGAAGAAGGTGATCAGCGAGGAGGCCTTCGGCGACAACCGCATCGACCCCGCGGACGCCGGAGTGCAGACCACCTGGATCGCCTACACCGTCCTGAAGGCCGTCCTGGAGCGGCTCGGCACCGGCGCCGTCACCGCCGACACCGTGCGGCGCACCCTCGACAACGGCATCAAGGTCGGCACGGGCGGCCTCACGCCCACCCTGGAGTGGCCCCGGTCCGGCCAGCTCGCCGCCGTCGGTCTGACCCGGCTGGTCAACGCCGACGTGACCCTCCAGGTGGTCCAGGGAGGCCGGCTGGTCCCGGCGGGCAAGAGCGGGACCATCGACGTGACCCGGACGCTGGAGAAGGCGGACATCGGCTGACGCCCGCCCCTCGGCTCACAGCTGGGTCGGCTGGCGCTGGGTGAGGCCGTACGTCTTCGCGATCGCGTTCCACAGTCCGGCGGCCTTGACCTTCTGCGCGCTGGCGGTGGTGCTGTCGCGGTTGCCGGCCTGGGTCTGGGCGGTGCCGCGGGCCTGGCCCTTCTTGCAGCCCTTGCGGCCCGAGACCTGGTCGGCCCACGCCGCGTAGTGGTTGTCGGCCGACGCCGAGGCCTGCCACGCCTTGGTGAGCGCGCTCGTCAGGTCGGCGTTGCCCGGCAGCTTGTCGACGGACAGCTTCGACAGCCGGGTGACGAGGGCGTTGCGCTGCTGGGCGGCGTCGCGCAGGTCGGAGGCGGCGTTGCCCAGGTTGTCGCAGGCCCGCACATCGGCCACCGCGTTGATCACCGAGGTGCGGCTGTTGCCGCTGTCGGCGAGCAGCTTGTCCAGGGCGACGGCCTGCTGCCGGGCCGGGTCGGCGCCGGCGGACGCGGACCCCTCGGTGGCGGGCGCTGACGCGGCGACGGTCTTGTTGCCGTCCTTGTCGTCACCCCCGCCACCGCCGCCGAGCAGGGCACCGGCGCCGATGCCGAGCACGGCGATGCCGACACCGATGGCCGCGATCAGCGGCACCCGCGATCCGGTACGGCCTCCCCGGCCGCCACCGGCGGCCCCGGGCTCGCTCCCGCGCCGCCCGCCGCCCGGGCCCTGCGGGGCGTAGGCGGGCTGCGGCTGCCCGGCGTAGCCGCCCTGCGGCTCCTGGAAGCGCGGCATCTGCTGCGTGGCCCCGGCCGGGCCGTCGCCGCCCGCACCGGCGCGGAAGAGGTTGTCGAACTCCGCGGGCGGCTGCCGGTCCCCGCCGGGTGCGCCGGTGTACGGCGGGATGTACTGCGTGGCCTCGGCGTCCGGACCCGGCGCGGCGGGCTGCGGGCGGGCGGCCCGGCCCAGGTACCGCGTCTCCTCGGCGCCCTGCTCGGGCGGCAGCACGCCCGGGACCACGGGCGGTATGTACTGGGTCGCGCCCTCGTCGACCGGCGCGGGCGCGGGTCCGGCGGCGACCGGGGGCAGGTACTGGGTGGCGCCCTCGTCGACCGGCGCGGGCGCGGGTCCGGCGGCGACCGGGGGGAGGTACTGGGTGGCGCCCTCGTCGGCGGGGGGCAGCGGGGCGCTGTGCACGCCGGGGCCGCCGGGGCCGTACGACGGCTGGGGGGCGGGGGCGCCGGAGCCGTAGGCCTCGCCGTACCCCTGGTGGTTCGGCGTCTGCTGCCCGTAGGCCGGCGCCGGGGCGCCCTCCGGGGGAAGCGGGCCCGGGGTGTTCGCGGCCTGGTCGGCCCACGCTGCGGGCTGCTCCGGCGTCGGCCACTCCTGGGCGGGCACCTGGGGCCAGTGCTGGCCCTGCTGGCCCTGCTGGGGCTGCTGGGGCTGCTGGGGCTGCTGCGGGGGCTGCTGCTGCTCGGGGCCGGGGCCCCATGGCTGGCCCCAGGCCTGACCGCCGGACGGGCCGGCCGGGGACTGGGCCGCCGGGGCGGCCGGGTGGGGGGCGGGTCCGCCCGTCATGCCCGGCAGCAGGGGTTCGCCACCGTCGGAGGGCAGCACGATGCCTTCGTGCGCGGGTCGCGCCGAGGGCTCCTCGCCCTGTCCACTCTGCGTCACCGGGACTCCTACGATTGGGGGACCTTCGGAACGTCGGGTCACGCTACCGGGTCCCCTGAGCCTGGTGCCACGCAGCTCAGGGCCTGACCTGCTGCCCTGTGACGGCTGTAACAAAACCGCCCCGCGGTGCGCTGTTGATGTGACCTCCCCCACGCGACCGGCCTGTTCGCCGTGCGTTCACGCGCCCGCGGGGCATGCGTTCACGCGGCCTGCTGCAACTCCAGCCGCGCGCCGAACTCCCGTACCACCGCCTCCTCCCGGTACGGCTCCAGACGCTGCTGGAAGTCCTCCAGGTACTCCGCACCGCGGTTGGAGCGGAGCGTCTCCAGGAGCTCGACCGCCTTCATGCCGGTGCTGCACGCCTGCTCGATCTCGCGCTGCTGCACCTGGGCCGTGGCGAGCAGCACATAGCCGATCGCCCGCCGTCGCGCCCGAGTCTCGGGGTGCCCGGCGAGGGACTGCTCGGCGCACCGGGCCGCCGCCTCGGCCTGTCCCAGGTCGCGGTGGCAGTGCGCCAGCTCGTCGGCGAGGTAGGCCTCGTCGAAGTGCGCGATCCACGCCGGGTCGTCCCCGGAGTCGGCGTCGGCCTGCTCCATGGCCGCCACCGCCCGTCCGGACGCCAGCTGGGCGGCGCGCGCGTCGCCCAGCAGGGCGTGCCCGCGCGCCTCCGCAGCAAAGAACATGGCCTCCGCGCGCGGGGTCACGCGACCCCGCGCCCCCTCCTGCGCCGCCCTCGCCAACTGCGCGATCTCCCGCGGGTTGCCGAGCTGTGCGGCGAGGTGGCTCATGGAGGCCGCGAGGACGTAGCCGCCGTAGCCGCGGTCGCCCGCCGCCTGCGCCAGCCGCAGGGACTGGATGTAGTAGCGCTGGGCCAGCCCCGGCTGCCCGGTGTCCACGGCCATGTACCCGGCGAGCTCGGTCAGCCGGGCCACCGCGGCGAACAGGTCGCGGCCGACGGCCTCCCGGTAGGAGCCGGCGAGCAGCCCGGAGACGACGCTGTTGAGGTAGTGCACGACCACCGGGCGCACATGCCCGCTGCCGAACCGGTGGTCCAGGTCGGTCAGCGCCTGGGTCATCGCGCTGACGGCCGCCACGTCGGACTGCCCCACGCGCGGCCCCGCCGAGCGCGCCACCTGCGCGTCCGGCGCCGAGATCAGCCAGTCCCGGCTGGGCTCGACCAGCGCGGACGCGGCGACCGAGGAGCCGGAGAGGAAGTCCCGGCGGCCCACGTCACTGCGCCACAGCTCGCAGACCTGCTCGATGGCCCCCAGTACCGTCGGCGAGAACTGGAGACCCACGCCGGAGGCGAGGTTCTTGCCGTTGGCCATGCCGATCTCGTCGACCGTGACCGCACGGCCGAGTTTGCGTCCGAGAGCCTCCGCGATGATCCCCGGCGCGCGCCCGCGCGGCTGCTGTCCGCGCAGCCAGCGGGCCACGGACGTCTTGTCGTACCGCAGGTCGAGCCCGTGCTCGGCGCCGCACATGTTGACCCGGCGGGCGAGCCCGGCGTTCGAGCACCCGGCTTCCTGGATGAGCGCCTGCAACCGTTCGTTCGGCTGCCGCGCGACGAGTGGCCTGGCGGCCATGGATACCCCCTGGCGAAGCGAAAAGATCCGGCCTGGAAGATCAATGCCCAGCGGACATACCGAAAATGCGAGGCATGCGAGGATTGCCGGGGTAAGAGTCCCCGCCCCACCCCTGGCTACCCAGCGCAAGCCCCGCTTCCTCCCGCGCGCCCCCACACATGCACCCATGCGCCCCAGCCGGGGAATCGATGCTCCTCCCCCGCGCGCGCTACCCCCGTAACCACAGGTGGGTGCGGGAGTTGAGTGAGGCGTGGAAGAAACGATCGCGGGTACCCAAGCCAGTCCGACTGCCGGTCAGATTCCCAAGCAGCGCGGGGAATCGCTGCTGGAGACCGCCGTTCGCTATGCCGAGGAACGCCACTGGGAAGTGTTCTCGGGCACCTGGCTGGAAGCCGTCGACGGGCTTCAGCGCTGCTCCTGCGGGGACGCCGCCTGCCCTGCGCCCGGGGCGCATCCCGCGCGGCCGGACTGGGCAACGCAGGCGACCGGGAGCGTGACCGTCGCGCGCCGGATGTGGCAGAAGCAGCCGACGGCGTCGATCCTGCTGCCGACCGGGCGGACGTTTGACACGCTGTCCGTCCCGGAGACCGCCGGCTTCCTCGCCCTCGCCCGGATGGAGCGGATGGAGCTGACCCTCGGGCCGGTGACCCTCGCCCCCGACCGGCGGATGCACTTCTTCGTCCTCCCGGGGGCCTCCGTGAAGGTGCCGGATCTGGTGCGCAAGCTCGGCTGGACCCCGGGGTCGCTGGACCTGGTCGCGCTCGGCGAAGGGGGCTACGTCGCCGCGCCCCCGACCCGCTTCGGCTCCCGGGGCGCCGTCCAGTGGGCGTGCCGGCCCACCCACGCCAACCGGTGGCTGCCCGACGCGGAGGAGTTGATCTCACCCCTCGCCTACGCCTGCGGCCGCGACCGCTGATCCCGCTCCCCCGTAGTGTTCGGGCATGGCCGATGATGCAGAGGCAGGTGCGGTCGCCGTCCGTTTGCGGGGGCTGTGGAAGCGGTTCGGGCAGCAGGTCGCCGTGGGCGGGATCGACCTGGAGCTGCCCGCGGGGCAGTTCATCGGGCTGGTCGGACCCAACGGGGCGGGGAAGACCACCACCCTCTCCATGGTGACCGGGCTGCTGAGACCCGACGAGGGGTCCGTCGAGGTCGTCGGGCACGACGTGTGGCGGGACCCGGTGGCCGTGAAGGCACGGATCGGGGTGCTGCCCGAGGGGCTGCGCCTGTTCGAGCGGCTGTCCGGCTGGGAACTGCTCGGGTACGCGGGCCGGTTGCGGGGACTGCCCGGGGCCGAGGTGGACCGGCGGGCGGACCAGCTGCTCGACGTACTCGACCTGGCGGGGGCCCGGCACAAACTCGTCGTCGACTACTCCACCGGCATGCGCAAGAAGATCGGGCTCGCCGCCGCGCTCCTGCACAACCCGGAAGTCCTCTTCCTCGACGAGCCGTTCGAGGGCGTCGACCCGGTGTCCGCGCAGACCATCCGGGGCGTCCTGGAGCGCTACACCGCCTCCGGCGCCACCGTCGTCTTCTCCTCCCACGTCATGGAGCTCGTCGAGTCGCTGTGCGACTGGGTCGCCGTCATGGCCGCGGGCCGCATCCGGGCACACGGCACACTGGCCGAGGTACGCGGCGGACACCCCACCCTGCAACAGGCGTTCCTCGAACTGGTGGGCGCCCGAGGACGGGACGCCGGGTCCGGCCTGGACTGGCTGGGCGGCGGAATCCGATGACCGGCGTCACCTCCACCGTCGTACGGCTGAAACTGTCCCTGCTGCGCGGCGGGCTGCGCCAGTCCGGCGGCCGACGGGCCGCCTTCGTCGCATCCGCCGTCGTCGCCCTCCTGTTCGGAGCGCTGCAACTGCTCGGCCTGCTCGCCCTGCGCGGCCACCCGCACACCGACGCCGTCGCCGTCCTGGGCACCGCCGTACTGGGCCTGGGCTGGGCGGTGATGCCGCTGTTCTTCCCCAGCGGCGACGAAACCCTCGACCCGACCCGCCTGGTCCTGCTCCCGCTCAGACCGCGCCCGCTGGTGCGGGCCCTGCTGGCGGCCTCGCTCGTCGGCATCGGGCCACTGTTCACCCTGCTCGTGCTGACGGGCTGCGCGCTGTCCGTCGCGGACGGGGCGGTGGCGTACGGCGTCACCGTCGTCGCCGTCTGTCTCGCGCTCCTGGTGTGCGTGGCACTCGCACGGGCCGTCGCCGCCGCCAACGTCCGCCTGCTGACCAGCCGCAAGGGCCGCGACCTGGCCGTGCTCAGCGGTCTGGTCATCGCGATCGGCACCCAACTGGTCAACTTCGGTGCCCAGCACCTGGGTTCGGCCGGGCTCGGGCGGCTCACGCCGGTGGCCGACGTACTGCGCTGGCTGCCGCCCGCGTCGGCGGTGGGCGCGGTACGGTCGGCGAGCGAGGGCTCGTACGGCACGGCGGTCGCCCAACTGCTGCTGAGCGCCGCTGCATTGGCGCTGCTGCTCGCGGTGTGGGCCCGCACTCTGACCCGGCTGATGGTCTCGCCCGACGGCTCCACCCTCCAGGCCGCCGACACCCGGACCCGTCCGCAGCGGCCGGCGAGTGGGCCGGCCCGCCTGCTGCCCGGCGGACGCACCGGCACCGTCATGCGGCGCAGCCTGCGCTATGTCTGGCGCGACCCCAAGACCAAGGCCGCCTGGGTGACCTCGCTGGCCATCGGGCTGATCGTGCCCGTTCTCAACGCCGCTCAGGGCACCGGATCGATCTACTTCGCCTGCTTCGCCGCCGGAATGCTCGGCATCCAGATGTACAACCAGTTCGGTCAGGACACCTCCGCGTTCTGGCTGGTCGCGCTCACGATCTCCGAGCCCAGGGACGCGTACGTGGAGCTGCGCGGGCGGGCACTGGCACTGCTGGTGATCACCCTGCCGTACGCCACGCTCGTGACCGTGCTGACCACCGCGATCCTGGGCGACTGGTCCCGGCTGCCCGAGGTGCTCGGCCTGTCCTTCGCGCTGCTCGGGGCGATGCTGGCGACCGGCGCGTGGACGTCGGCCCGCTTCCCGTACTCCATCCCGCAGGAGGGCTACAAGAACGTGGCACCCGGGCAGGCGGGCCTCGCCTGGATCTCCATCTTCGGCGGCATGGTCGGCGCGGCCCTGCTGTGCGCACCCGTCATCGCGATGACGATCTGGCTGAACCTCACCGCCGACGGCGACGCGTGGACCTGGCTCCTGCTCCCGCTGGGCGCGGCCTACGGCACGGCAATCACCTGGTCAGGCCTACACCTGGCGGCCCCACGCACCGCGGCGAGGCTGCCGGAGATCTTGACGGCGGTGAGCAAGGGCTGACGGCTCCCCACAAACCCGCACCCGCCGAATCAGCAGAATCCGGCAGACGAGAAGGCGCACTCAGACCCCGAGCACCCCATCGAGAAACGGCTCGATCGCCCCCCGCCAGGCCTCCGGCCGGTCATGGTGGACAAGGTGACCGGCGTCCGCGACCTCCGCGTACTTCCCGCGCGGCAGCACCCGGACCATCTCCTGTGCCTCCGCGCGCCCCAGCTCCCCGTCGAGCCCGCGCACCACCAGCGCGGGGCACTGGACCTGCGCGAGCTCCTCCCAGTGGGCGTCGTACACCCAGGTCTCGCGGGACTTGAGCATCTGCTCGGGCTCGAAGACCGGCCGCCAGCCGTCCGGCGTCTCGTGCATGACCTCCGCGTAGAACGCCCCCCGGGACGGGTTCGGCCGCTCCACCCAGGGATCGTCCTCGCCGAACCACTTGCGTACGTCGGCGAGCGTGGCGAAGGGGACGGGCCAGGACCTGAACCAGTCGGCCCACTCGCGCTGCGAGGCCGCGCCGAGCGCGGAGGCCCGCATGTCGCAGATGATCAGGCCGCGCACCAGATCGGGGCGCTTGGCGGCGAGCTGCCAGGCGGTCAGCGCGCCCATGGCGTGGCCGATGAGGACGGCGGGCGCGAGACCGAGCTGCTCGACGGCGGCCTCGGCGTCCTCGGTGTACGCGTCGCGGGTGTAGGCGGCCCGAGGGGGCTTGTCGCTCTGGCCGTGGCCGCGCTGGTCCAGCGCGACGGCGCGATGCCGCTCGGAGAGCCAGCGGGCGGTGGACGCCCAGTGCGAGGCGCGGCCCATCAGGCCGTGCAGTAACAGCACGCCGGGCTGCGTCCGGTCGGAATCCGCGGGGGCCGGGTCGCCCTTGGGAGGGTCCGCGAACTCCCAGGCGGCGAGCCGTACACCGCCCACTCCCGTCACATCGATGCGCCGTGCCATGGGTCTGGCCCCCCTAGCTCCGCTCGGACACCCGCACACTATCGAATAGCTATTCGAAAATTCCGTCTCTGCGGTCAACACCCCTCAATCGAGTGACACCCCTCAAGGAATGATCGCCGCCGCGCAGGGGATCTTCTCAGCGGGGGGCGGACCGCTCGGGGAAACCGGTCCGCGGGGAATGACCCTGAGAGCTCGGGGCTCCGGGTCAGCACAGGGGAGGACAGGCCCCGGCGCCAGACGGCGCCGGGGCCATCCCCTTGTCTGCGGACGCATGCTCCCCGCCCCCTCAGGTCATATGCCTCGCGGCACAGCCTGGCACGCGAACGGTCCGCGCGCTGCGATTCGGCGCAGACGGCCTCGACACCACCCACCGGACCCGCCGCTTCCGGACGGATCAGCGCTTACCGCCCGGCCGATCAGCACTCCGGGACGGCCGGCCGCCTCCCGGCGGACCAGCGCTTACCGACGTACCAGCGCCCCGCGAAAGATCACCGCAGGCCGGCACACATCACCGCACATCAGCACAGATCAGCGCTTCGCCACGAACACATGGGACGCCACATCCGCCTCCAGCTCGGCCGCCTCACCGCCGCTGCCGACCAGCACACCGCCCGCCGCCTGCGTGACGCTCACCACCGAACCCGGCTGCACACCCGCCCGGCGCAGCGTGTACATCAGCTGCGCGTCCGTCTGGATGGGCTCGCCGATCCGGCGCACCACGACCGTCTTGCCGTCCGAACCCGGATCCAGATCGGCCAGCGACACCATGCCCTCGTCCAGGAAGGGATCGGCATGGTCCTTCTCGCCCAGCTCCTCCAGGCCCGGGATCGGGTTGCCGTACGGCGACTCGGTCGGGTGACGCAGCAGCTCCAGCACGCGACGCTCCACGGCCTCGCTCATCACGTGCTCCCAGCGACACGCCTCCGCGTGCACCTGCTCCCACTCCAGGCCGATCACATCGACCAGCAGACACTCCGCGAGCCGGTGCTTGCGCATCACGCGCGTGGCCAGCCGGCGCCCCTCGTCGGTCAGCTCCAGATGCCGGTCGCTGGCCACCGACACCAAACCGTCGCGCTCCATCCGCGCCACCGTCTGGCTCACCGTCGGCCCACTCTGGTCGAGCCGCTCGGCGATCCGGGCGCGCATCGGGACCACGCCTTCCTCCTCGAGCTCGAGGATGGTGCGGAGATACATCTCCGTGGTGTCGATCAGTCCGGACATACGTGCCCCTCGATTGCTTCTGCCGGAAGCTCACGGCTCACCGGCGCGTGCGCTGGCCCTGGACTCAATTCTGACGCATACCACTGACAACCGTGCCGCGCCGCCGAAACCCACACCCTGACGAGTACGCGTACTCAAGGCCACCACGCCGTATTGACAGCACACTGGTCCAGACCGCACGGTGATCCGCGACACAGACGCTGCGAAGGGGCAACGCATGACCGACGGCACGCCGGCCGACCAGTTCTTCGACGCCGCCATCGGCCTGCTGCGCCGGGTCAAGGAGGAGGAACCGCAGGCCATCACCGCCGCCGGAAAGCTCCTCGCCGACACCGTCGAGGCGGGCGGCCGACTGTTCGCCTTCGGCGCCGGCCACTCCTCGCTCGCCGCACAGGACGTCGTCTACCGCGCCGGCGGCCTCGCCCTGATGAACCTGCTCGCGGTCCCCGGGGTCGTAGGCGTCGACGTCACCCCCGCCACCCTCGGCTCCGCCCTGGAACGCGTCGACGGCCTCGCCACCGCCGTCCTGGACACCTCGCCCCTCCGCGCCGGCGACACCCTCGTGATCATCTCGCTCTCCGGCCGCAACGCCCTGCCCGTCGAGATGGCGGTCAACGCCCGAGCCCTCGGCGTCAACGTCATCGGCGTGACCTCGGTCGCCTACGCCACCGGGACCGAGTCCCGGCACACCTCAGGAACCTTCCTGAAGGACCACTGCGACATCGTCCTCGACTCCAAGATCTCCGTCGGCGACGCCGAGCTCACCCTCGACACCGTTCCCGCGCCCTTCGCCCCCGCCTCCACCGTCGTCACCGCCGCCCTCCTCCAGGCGGTCATGGCCACGGCAGCCGCCACCCTCGCCGACCGGGGCATCGAACCCCCACTGCTGCGCTCCGGCAACGTCGACGGCGGCCTCGAATGGAACAGCCGGGTCATGGAGCAGTACGGCGACCGGATCTTCTACCGGCGCTGAAAGTGATCGCGTACCAGCGCCGAAAGTGATCGCGGCGGGCGGCGCTCACTTCTCCCCGGCCGCCCCCGTCGCCCCGGTCACCCCGGCCAGATCCAGCGCCGCCGCGATCCGCACCGCCACATCCTCCGCGTACGTCGCGTCCGACCGCTCGAAACGACTCCGGCCACGCCCCCGCAGGAACGTCACCACACCCAGCGTCCGCCCCCGACTACGCAGCACCGCGCACAGCGAATGCACACTGTCCGCGGGCCACTGCCGGGCCAACGCCCACTCCCGGCTCCGCTCGGCCGACACATCACCGGCATCCGCCCGCACGGTCCCCGCCCGCTCCACACACTGCAAGGCGGGATGCCCTTCCTCGTACCGCACGGGCAACCCGGCCGCCCCCGTCAGCAGACTGGGCCCCGGCACCCCGGACGGCGTGGCCGCGAGCCGCACCAGCCGCACCCGCGCGGGCGCCTCCGCCTCCGCGGCCGGAGCACCCGCGACCCGATCGATCAGAGCATGGTCGGCGAACCCGGCCAGCGCGAAGTCCAGATGGACGGTGGCCGCCTCCGCCGGGTCCTCGCACTCGGCCGCCGCCCGCGCCGCCCGATGCAGCTGATTGGTGCGGAAGCGCAGCAGCGCCGCCTCCTGCTCACCCTGCTTGGCCTCGGTGACGTCCTGGAACATCCAGCTCACCCCGAGCGGCACCGGCTCCTCCGCCAGCGGCGACGCCAGCCTCAGGAACCAGCTCCGCCAGCACCTCCGCCGCTCGCCCTCCGCGGTACGCACACCCACCCACATCTCGGCGGGCGCCGGTGGCGCACCCTCGGCCAGTACATGCGTGAGCGCGCCCTCCAGCTCCTCCACGCCCTGCGAGAGCAACTCCCCGATCGGCCGCCCCAGTACAGACGTACGCCCGATCCCCAACGCCCGCGCCGCATGCGCGTTCACCACAGCGGGCCTGAGATCGGCGTCGACCAGCACGACCCCCCAGGAGGCATCCTCGAACAACGCCTCGCTCAGCGCGATGGACCGCTCCAGATCGATCTGCGTGTGCACCTCGCTGAACGCGCAGTACACCCCCGCGGGTTTGCCGTCCGGCCCGCGCACGGCGGCCGACTGGGTCCGTACCAGGACCCGCCCGCCGTCCTTCGTCACCAACGCGAACTCATGCACCTGCCGCCCCGGAGCGTGCATGGCCGACAGCAGCCGCCCCTCGACCTCCTCGGCATCGGCGGTACGCACGGCCCAGCCCGCGAACCCCTTCCGCCCCACCGCCTCCGCGGCCGTCCAGCCCAGGATCCGCTCCGCCTCACGGTTCCAGTGCGTGACGACCCCGTCCGCGTCGAAAGCGCACAGGGCCGCGTCCATCCCGTCCAGCAGCGCGGCAAGCAGATCGGATCCATCCCGTTCGGGCTCGCCGGGTCCCAGCTCATCGGTGGTCCCACTACGCCGGGAAGCACTCACCTGGACCCCCTGCAGGCTGTGTCCGCGGTTACGGCACTACGGTTCGCTCACTCACCTTCATTCAACTCGAACGTGACGCAACGCACACTCGGTTCCCACAAGATTGAAGGAATCGTTGTAGATCGAACGCTCACTGTGAGAGTGCCCAGCCCGAGGTCGGTCCACTCGTCCGCGCGTGCACCTCGATGTCGATCTTCACTCGTCCCTCATCCGGGGTGCGTCCACATTTCGAAAAACCCGTTGAACGGCGGCAGCGAAGTTCTTAGTGTGGCTATCACTTCGGAAAGGAGGTGGTTCGGCGAATGTATGCATACCGGACGGAAGAGGTGGCTGCGGGCTAGTGGCCCGTTACCCCACTCAGTGCGGTGCCGGACCGGCGTGGGCGAGATCCACGCAGCCGGCCTAATCCAACGCAGTCACCCGACCCGCGAGCTCGCCGGTACGTCCGGCCGGCTCCCCCGTCGCAAGGCGGAGGGACCTGAGCTCGCGGGTCGCCTGCGTTTTCGGGGCGGTCGTGTCCGGGGCGGTCGTGTCCGGGGGCGGACGCAGTACCCTGTCCGCATGCTTCCGATGCTCGTCCGACGCCGGCACGTGGACTACGTGCGCGTCACGAGCACGGGCTGTCGGCGTTCCGCCTGAACCCGGACCCTGAGACAGCCCCCTTCACCCTTCCCACGGCACCGGGGCTCCGCCCTACCCCCGGCGGCCGCCCGTGCCCCCGTACACCCTGCGGACACACCTCATGACGCACACCGTGACGCGCACGGCGGCGAACCCGTCGTCCTACGCGCAGCTCCCCATCATCGATCTCTCGGCCGCCGACCGCGGCCCCCAGGCCCGGGCGCTGCTCCACGCGCAGCTGCACAGCGCCGCGCACGACGTGGGCTTCTTCCAGCTCACCGGGCACGGGGTGACCAGGGCCGAGACCGACGCGCTGACCACCGCCATGCGGGCCTTCTTCGCGCTGCCGGAGGCGGACCGGCTCGCCCTGGACAACGTCCGCTCCCCACACTTCCGGGGCTACACCCGTACCGGCGACGAGCGCACCGCCGGCGCCCGGGACTGGCGGGACCAGCTCGACATCGGGGCGGAGCGCCCGGCCCGGATCCCCGGGCCCGGTGAGCCCGCGTACTGGTGGCTTCAGGGACCCAACCAGTGGCCCGCCGCCCTGCCCGGGCTGCGTACCGCCGCCCTGGCCTGGATCGAGAAGCTGAGCGGTGTCGCACAGCGGCTGCTGCACGAGCTGCTGACCGCGATCGGCGCGCCCGCGGACTTCTACGACCCGGTCTTCGGCGACCGCGCCCACCCGCACCTCAAGCTCGTGCGCTACCCGGGCAGCGCGGGCGACGGCACCGACCAGGGTGTCGGCGCGCACAAGGACTACGGCTTCCTGACCCTGCTGTTGCAGGACACGGTCGGCGGGTTGCAGGTGCAGCGCGAGGACGGGCTGTTCCACGACGTGCCCCCGCTGGAGGACGCCTTCGTGGTCAACCTGGGCGAGCTGCTGGAGGTCGCCACCAACGGCTACCTGATCGCCACCAACCACCGCGTGGTCAGCCCGCCCGGCGCGACCGAGCGTTTCTCGGTGCCGTTCTTCTACAACCCGCGTCTGGACGCGCGCGTGGAGCCGCTGCCCTTCCCGCACGCCTCCACCGCGCCCGGCGTCACCGACGACCCGGCCAACCCGCTGTTCGCCGAGTACGGCTACAACGAGCTGAAGGGCAAGCTGCGCGCCCACCCGCTGGCAGCCGAACGGCATCACGCGGAGCTGCTCAGCCCCGCGTGACGCCGCCGTGAAGCCGGCCGACCGGCCTCAGTGCGCGATGGCCGCGTAGCCCTCGATCTCCTGGGGGCTGCGCGAGCCCGGGCCCACATAGCGCGCGGAGGGGCGTACGAGCCGTCCCGTGCGCTTCTGTTCGAGGATGTGCGCCGACCAGCCGGCCGTACGGGCACAGGTGAACATCGACGTGAACATGTGCGCCGGGACCTCGGCGAAGTCCAGGATGATGGCCGCCCAGAACTCCACGTTCGTGGCCAGCACACGGTCCGGACGCCGGTTGTGCAGCTCCTCCAGGGCCGCCTTCTCCAGCGCTTCGGCGATCTCGAAGCGGGGCGCGCCCAGCTCGCGGGCGGTGCGGCGCAGCACACGCGCGCGTGGGTCCTCGGCCCGGTACACCCGGTGCCCGAAGCCCATCAGCCGCTCGCCCCGGTCCAGGGCGTGCCGGACGTAGGCCTCGGCGTCCCCGGTCCGCTCGATCTCCTCGATCATGTGCAGCACGCGGGAGGGCGCGCCGCCGTGCAGCGGCCCGGACATGGCGCCCACCGCGCCGGAGAGGGCGGCGGCCACGTCGGCGCCGGTGGAGGCGATGACGCGGGCGGTGAAGGTGGAGGCGTTCATGCCGTGTTCGGCGGCGGAGGTCCAGTAGGCGTCGACGGCGGCGACGTGCTTGGGGTCCGGCTCGCCGCGCCAGCGGATCATGAACCGCTCGACGACGGAGTGCGCCTTGTCGATCTCCCGCTGCGGCACCATGGGCAGCCCCTGACCGCGCGCGGACTGGGCGACGTACGACAGGGCCATCACGGCGGCGCGGGCGAGGTCGTCGCGGGCCTGCTGCTCGTCGATGTCGAGGAGCGGTTTGAGGCCCCAGACGGGGGCGAGCATGGCGAGCGCGGACTGCACGTCGACGCGGATGTCGCCGGAGTGCACGGGGATGGGGAAGGGCTCGGCGGGCGGCAGGCCGGGGTTGAAGGCGCCGTCGACGAGCAGCCCCCAGACGTTCCCGAACGAGACGTGGCCGACCAGGTCCTCGATGTCGACGCCCCGGTACCGCAGGGCGCCGCCCTCCTTGTCCGGTTCGGCGATCTCCGTCTCGAACGCGACGACTCCTTCGAGCCCGGGTACGAAGTCGGACATCAGGCGGCTCCTAGTGAGGTGTGCGTGAGGTCGGCGTGAGCTCTGCGGCGCATGAGCCGTCACGGTTCCACGGTCCCACTCGCACGATATCGGTGAGTGCCACCAATGGGGAGACCGTACGGCACTGAGTGCCACACAACACGGTAGGGGGATACGGCAAGATGACCGCGTGACCGACCGTGACGTGACCGACCGTGACACTTTCCGCGACCCCGCCGCGATGCGCAAGCAGTACCGGGCGGAGGGTCTCGACGAGCACGAGCTGGCCCCGCACCCCATGGACCAGTTCACCCACTGGTTCGAGGACGCGGCGCAGGCGACCCTCCAGGGCACGCTGCACGAGCCGAACGCCATGGTCGTCTCCACCGCGGACGCCGCCGGCCGTCCCAGTTCGCGTACGGTCCTGATGAAGCAGTACGACGTCCACGGCTTCGTCTTCTTCACCAACTACGACTCCCGCAAGGCCCGCGACCTCGCGGAGAACCCGCATGTCTCGCTGCTCTTCCCGTGGCATCCGATCGCCCGCCAGGTCATCGTCACCGGCACCGCCCGCCGTACCGGCCGCGACGAGACGGCCGCCTACTTCCGTACCCGCCCGCACGGCTCCCAGCTCGGCGCCTGGGCCAGCGCCCAGTCCTCGGTGATCGACTCCCGCACCGAACTGGACGCCTCCTACGCCGAGCTCAGCGACCGCTACCCCGAGGGCGAACAGGTCCCGGTCCCGCCGAACTGGGGCGGCTTCCGCGTCGCCCCGCAGTCGGTGGAGTTCTGGCAGGGCCGGGCGAACCGCCTGCACGACCGTTTGCGGTACGTGGCCGAGCCGGAGGGGGGCTGGCGGGTGGAGCGGCTCAGTCCCTGAGGACCCTGTCCAGGATCTCCGCCCATTGCGCCACCACCCGCTCCCGTCGCCCCCGGTCGTCGGTGAGGAGGTTGGCGAGGCCCAGGCCGCGGGCCATGTCGAGGAGGCCCTGGACGGTCTCCCGGACGCCCGGCCGGGATTCGTCCGCGCCCAGGAGGTCCACGGCGATGCGGTGGGTCTCGCGGCCGACGTGGGCCTCGAGCTCTGTGACGCGGGGGCGGAGCTGGTCCTCGTCGGAGGCGGCGACCCAGAGGTGGAGGGCGGCGCGGAAGAGGGGGCCGGTGTAGAGGTCGACGAGGGCGGAGACGACGGCGCGGCGGTCGGTGGCGCCTTCGGGGAAGAGGGCGCGCAGGGCGGTGGAGCGTTCTTCGGCGACGTATTCGACGGCGGCTGTGAAGAGGTCCTCGCGGGTGCGGAAGTGGTGCTGTGCAGCACCTCGGGAGACGCCGGCGCGTTCGGCGACGACGGCGACCGTGGAGCCCGCCCAGCCGCGTTCGGCGAGGCAGGCCACGGCGGCCTGGAGGAGCCGCTGCCGGGTGGCCCGGCTGCGGTCCTGTTTGGGGACGCGTTCGACGGTGCGTTCGGTTTGTTGTTCGTCTGTGCTCACAGAGCCCATGAGGGATCCCGTCGTTCCAGGAAGGCCGTCATCCCCTCGCGGGCCTGCGGGGAGGAGAACAGCCGGGCCGAGAGTGCGGTGAGGTCGGCCGCGTCCCGGTCGAAAGCTTCCAGCACCCTAGCTGTGAGCAGTTGTTTCGTCTCGGCGAGGCCTTGCGGTGAGGAGCGGCGCAGGCCGTCCAGGATGGGCTCCAGTACGGCGTCGACGTCGTCGCCGGCCGTGGTCAGCAGGCCGAGCCGTACGGCTTCCGCCGCGTCGAAGCGTTCGCCGGTGAGGTAGTGGCGGGCCAGGGCGCGTGGGTCCGTGCGGGGCAGGACGGTGAGGGAGATGACGGCGGGCGCGACTCCGATGCGCACCTCGGTGAAGGCGAAGTCGGACCGGATCGACGCGGCGGCGATGTCGCAGGCGGCGAGCAGGCCGAGGCCGCCGGCGCGGACGTGCCCGGTGATCCGGGCCACGACGGGCTTGGGCAGTTCGACGATCTGCCGGAGCAGGGCGACCAGGGCGTCGGGGTGATGGGGGTCCCCCCGCTCGAGCGAAGCCGAGAGTGGGGGAGGGTCGCGCAGGTCGGCGCCCGCGCAGAAGGTGGTGCCGGTGTGGGTGAGGACGACGGCCCGTACGTCGGTGTCCTTGGCACAGTCGGTGAGGGCGTCGGCGAGTTCGCCGACGAGTGCGGCGGACAGCGCGTTGCGGGTGCCGGCCGAGTCAAGGCTGAGTGTCTCGATGCCACGCGCGCGCGTGCGTCCGACCAACGTCATGCTTCCTCCCTGAGTTCCCTGAGTTCCCTGAGTTCCCGGGGCTCCGGGAGTTCCCGCAGTTGCCGGCGGAGGATCTTGCCCGAGGCGGCCCGGGGGACTCCTTCGATGAAGGTGACGCGGCGGACGCGTTTGTAGGGGGCGACGCGTTCGGCGACGTACATCGTGACCTCGCCCTCGGTGAGGCCGGGTGCGGTGGGCTGGCGGACGACGTAGGCGTGCGGGATTTCGTTGCCCTCGTCGTCGTAGGCGCCGACGACGGCCGCGTCCGCGATCCCGGGGTGGGTGAGGAGGAGGGCTTCGAGTTCGGCCGGGGCGACCTGGAAGCCCTTGTACTTGACGAGTTCCTTCACGCGGTCGACGACGAACAGCCAGCCGTCGGTGTCGGCGTGTCCGACGTCGCCGGTGTGCAGCCAGCCGTCGCGGTCGATCATCGCGGCGGTGGCGTCGGGCCGCCCGAGATAGCCCTTCATGACCTGGGGTCCGCGGATGAGGATCTCGCCGGGTTCGCCGATGCCGAGGTCCTTGCCGGGGTCGTCGAGGGAGACGATGCGCATCTCGGTGCCGGCGATGAGCCTGCCGACGGTGCCGGGGGGCGCGTCCCGCATGGCGTCCAGGGGGACGACGTGGGTGCCCGGGGAGAGTTCCGTCATGCCGTAGGCCTGGCCGACCGGTGGCAGGCCCAGGCGTTGTGAGCAGGCGGCGGCAAGGTTGGCGTCCAGGGGTGCGGCGGCGCTGATGACGTACTTCAGCGACGACAGGTCGTAGCGGGCGACGGCCGGGTGCTTGGCGAGGGCGAGCACGATCGGCGGGGCCACGTACAGGCCGGTGATGCGGTGGGTCTGAATGGCCGCGAGGAAACTCTCCAGTTCGAAGCGGGGCAGGACGACGACGGTGGCGCCCTGGCGCAGGGGCGCGTTCATCAGGGCGGTCAGGCCGTAGATGTGGAAGAAGGGCAGTACGGCGAGGATGCGGTCGCCGGGTCCGGCGGGGACGGCGGGTTCGAGCTGGGCGAGGTTGGTGGCGATCTGCCGGTGGGTGAGCATCACGCCCTTGGGGATGCCGGTGGTGCCGGAGGAGTAGGGCAGGGCGGCGATGTCCTCGGCGGGGTCGATGTCGACGGCCGGTTCGGGCGCGGTCGTGGCGAGCATGTCGATGAGCGAGCGGTGTCCGCTCGCGGTGTCGCAGACGAATATCTCCTCTGTGCCGCCGGCGAGTTCGGCGGCCCGGCGGGCGGTCTCCAGCAGCGGTGAGACGGTGATGATCCAGCGGGCGGCGGAGTCCCGCAGCTGTTTGGCGAACTCCTCGGCCGTGGCGAGCGGGTGCACGGTGGTGACGGCGGCACCCGCGCGCGTGGCGGCGTAGAAGGCGGTCGGGAAGGCGATGGTGTTGGGGCTGTGCAGGGCAAGGATGTCGCCCTTGCGCACCCCGGCGTCGGCGAGGGCGGCGGCGAGGCGCCGGTGGAACCGGTCGATCTGTTCGTAGGTGAGGGTGGTGCCGTCGGTGCCGTCGACCAGGGCGGGCAGGCCGCCGAATTCGGCGGCGCGGCCCAGGACGGCTTCATGGATGGGGAGTTCGACGGCCGGGATGTCTGCGTACTCGCTGCGGAACATGGTTCCTCCTCGCGCCGAGCCAAGTCAGTACGACTTGGGCAGGCCCAGGGTCTGGTGGGAGACGTAGTTGAGAATCATCTCCCGGCTCACCGGGGCGATACGAGCCACGCGTGCGGCCGTTATCAAGGAGGCGAGGCCGAATTCCCGGGTGAGGCCGTTCCCGCCGAGGGTGTGGACGGACTGGTCGACGGCCTTCACGCAGGCCTCGCCTGCCGCGTACTTGGCCATGTTGGCGGCCTCGCCGGCGCCGGCGTCGTCCCCGGTGTCGTAGAGGTGGGCGGCCTTCTGCATCATCAGGCGGGCCAGTTCCAGGTCGATGTGCGCCTGGGCGAGGGGGTGGGCGATGGCCTGGTGGGCGCCGATGGGGGCTTTCCAGACGGTGCGGTCGCGGGCGTACTCGACGGCGCGGGCGAGCGCGTAGCGGCCCATGCCGATCGCGAACGCCGCCGTCATGATCCGTTCGGGGTTGAGCCCGGCGAAAAGCTGGAGCAGTCCGGCGTCCTCGTCGCCGACGAGTGCCTCGGCGGGCAGCCGTACGTCGTCCAGGACCAGCTCGAACTGCTTCTCGGCGGCGGTCAGCTCCATGTCGATGGGCCGGCGGGTGAAGCCTTCGGCGTCGCGCGGGACGATGAACAGGCAGGGCTTGAGGCGTCCGGTGCGGGCGTCTTCTGTGCGGCCGACGATCAGGACCGCGTCGGCCCTGTCGACGCCGGAGATGAAGACCTTGCGGCCGGTGAGCAGCCAGTCGTCGCCGTCGCGGCGGGCGGTGGTGGTGATGCGGTGCGAGTTGGATCCGGCGTCGGGTTCGGTGATGCCGAAGGCCATGAGCCGGGTGCCGTCGGCGATGCCGGGCAGCCAGGTCCGTTTCTGCTCCTCGGTGCCGAAGCGGGCGATGACGTTGCCGCAGATGGCCGGGGAGACGACGAGCATGAGGAGGGGGCAGCCGGCGGCGCCCAGTTCCTCGAGGACGATGGAGAGTTCGCTGATGCCGCCGCCTCCGCCGCCGAACTCCTCGGGGAGGTTCACGCCGAGGTAGCCGAGCTTGGCGGCCTCCGACCAGAGTTCCTCGGGGTGGCCGCCCTCGGCGACGACGCGGGTGATGTAGTCACGGCCGTAGCGCTTGCCGAGGGCGGCGACGGCGGCCCGCAGGGCCCCCTGCTCCTCGGTTTCCAGGGTGGTAGTCAACTGTCCTGAACCTCCTCCTGTGCGACCTGTGCGACCTGTGCGACCTGTGCGACCTGTGCGACCTGTACGACGGCGAGCAGAGCGCCGACCTCCACCTGCTGACCGGGCACGGCGTGCAGGGCCGTGAGCGTGCCCGTGGCCGGAGCCGCGATGCGGTGCTGCATCTTCATCGCCTCCAGCCAGATCAGCGGTTCTCCGGCCTGTACGGCGGCCCCCTCGGTCAGTCCTTCGGCGACGCGGACGACCGTGCCGGGCATGGGGGCGAGGAGGGAGCCGGGGGCGTGGTGGGCGGTGGGGTCGGGGAAACGGGGCAGGGCGGTGAGCGCGGTGGCGTTGACGTGGACCTGGTCGCCGCCGTAGTGGGCCACCTCGAACTTCCTGCGTACGCCGTCCACTTCGAGCACGACGAGGCACGCGTCGGCGTGCACGACCCGGACCCCGTCCGCCGTCAGGCCCTGGCGTGTGTGCCGGTAGCGGACCTCGTGCTCCTCGCCCGCCATCAGATAGCGCTTGGTCTGCGGCTGCGAGGGCAGGTTGCGCCAGCCGCCGAAGCGGGAGCGGCCGTGGGCGTCGGCGAGGGCGGCGGCCAGGGGGGCGTACGGGTCGCACGTCCCGAAGCGGGTGAGGGCGGTGAGGTGGCGGTCGTAGAAGCCGGTGTCCATGCGGCCCGCGGTGAACTCCTCGTGCCGCAGGGAGCGGGCGAGGAGGTCGCGGTTGGTGACCGGGCCGTGGATCGCCGCCCGGTCCAGGGCTCCGGCGAGGGCGCGGATCGCCTCCGCGCGCGTGGGGGCCTGGGCGACGACCTTCGCGAGCATCGGGTCGTAGTGGACGCCGATCGTGTCGCCGTCGGTGTAGCCGGTGTCGAGGCGGACGCCCTCGGGTACGGCGAGGCGGTGCAGGGTGCCGGTCTGTGGGGCCCAGTCGCGGGCGGGGTCCTCGGCGTAGAGGCGGGCCTCGATGGCGTGGCCGCGCGCGGGGGGCGGTCCGGCCTCCAGGGCGTGGCCCTCGGCGACGCGGATCTGGAGGGCGACGAGGTCGATGCCGAACACGGCCTCGGTGACGGGGTGCTCGACCTGGAGGCGGGTGTTCATCTCCAGGAAGTGGGCCTTGCCGTCGGCGACCAGGAACTCGACGGTCCCGGCGCCGGTGTAGGAGACGGAGCGGGCGGCGCGCACCGCCATCTCGTACAGCTCATCGGTGAGTCGGGAATTCAAACCCGGCGCCGGGGCCTCCTCGATCACCTTCTGATGGCGGCGCTGCAAGGAGCAGTCACGCGTGCCGAGCGTCCACACCGTGCCGTGGGTGTCGGCGAGGATCTGCACCTCGACGTGCCGCCCGTTCTCCACGTACGGCTCGACGAAGACCTCACCGTCGCCGAAGGCGCTGGCCGCCTCCGCGCGCGCGGAGGCCAGTTCGGCGTCCAGGTCGGCGAGCCGCCGCACGACCCGCATCCCGCGCCCGCCGCCGCCCGCCGCGGCCTTGACCAGCACCGGCAGGTCGGCCTCGGTGACCTCGCCCAGGGGTGCGAGGCCCATGAGCTCCTTGGCGCGCGTCTTGGACGCCATCGCCTCGATGGCCTGCGGCGGCGGCCCGATCCACACCAGGCCCGCGTCCAGGACGGCACGCGCGAAGTCGGCGTTCTCGGAGAGGAAGCCGTACCCCGGGTGCACGGCGTCGGCGCCGGCCGCCACGGCGGCCTTCACGATCAGATCGCCGCGCAGATACGTCTCGGCGGGCGCCGCGCCCGGCAGTCGTACGGCTGTGTCGGCCACGCGCGCGTGGAGGGCGTTCTCGTCGGCGTCCGAGTGCACGGCGACCGTCCGGATTCCCAACTCACGGCAGGTGCGGAACACGCGGCAGGCGATCTCGCCCCGGTTGGCGACGAGCACAGAAGTGATCACTGGTGGTCCCTCACATCCGGAAGACGCCGAACCCACCGCGCGCGCCCTCGTAGGCGGCCGTGTGGATCGCGGACAGGCACAGGCCGAGGACGGTGCGGGTGTCGCGGGGGTCGATGACGCCGTCGTCGTACAGCCGCCCGGACAGGAACATCGGCAGCGACTCGGACTCGATCTGCTGCTCCACCATCGCGCGCAGCGCCGCGTCCGCGTCCTCGTCGTACGGCTGTCCCTTCGCGACGGCCGACTGGCGGGCGACGATCGACAGCACGCCCGCGAGCTGCTGCGGCCCCATCACGGCCGACTTGGCGCTGGGCCAGGCGAACAGGAAACGCGGGTCGTAGGCGCGCCCGCACATGCCGTAGTGCCCGGCACCGTAAGAGGCGCCCATGAGGACGGACAGGTGCGGCACCCGGGAGTTGCTGACCGCATTGATCATCATCGAGCCGTGCTTGATGATCCCGCCCTGTTCGTACTCCCGGCCGACCATGTAGCCGGTGGTGTTGTGCAGGAAGAGGAGGGGGATGTCGCGCTGGTTGGCGAGCTGGATGAACTGGGCCGCCTTCTGCGACTCCTCGCTGAACAGCACCCCCTGCGCGTTCGCCAGAATCCCCACCGGATAGCCGTGCAGGGCCGCCCAGCCGGTCGTGAGGCTGGTCCCGTACAGCGGCTTGAACTCGTCGAAGTCGGAGGCGTCGACGAGCCGGGCGATGACCTCACGCGGATCGAAGGGGGTCTTGAGATCACCGGGGACGATACCGAGCAGCTCCTCGGGGTCGTACTTGGGCGGCTCGGCCGGGCCGGGGTCGGGGTGGGCCTTGCGGTGGTTGAGCCGGGCCACCACCCGCCGGGCCTGCCGCAGCGCGTCCTGCTCGTCGACGGCGAAGTAGTCCGCGAGCCCCGACACGCGCGCGTGCATCTCCGCGCCGCCCAGCGACTCGTCGTCGCTCTCCTCCCCGGTCGCCATCTTCACCAGCGGCGGCCCGCCCAGGAAGACCTTCGCCCGCTCCTTGACCATGATCACGTGGTCGGACATGCCCGGGATGTAGGCACCGCCGGCGGTGGAGTTCCCGAAGACGACGGCGACGGTCGGGATCCCGGCGGCCGACAGCCGGGTCAGGTCCCGGAAGATCGCACCCCCGGGGATGAAGATCTCCTTCTGGGAGGGCAGGTCGGCGCCCCCGGACTCGACCAGGCTGATGCAGGGCAGCCGGTTGGCGAGCGCGATGTCGTTGGCCCGGAGGGCCTTCTTCAGGCTCCACGGGTTGCTGGCACCGCCGCGCACGGTCGGGTCGTTGGCGGTGATCAGGCACTCCACGCCCTCGACGACCCCGATGCCGGTGACGAGGGAGGCGCCGACGGCGTACTCACTCCCCCAGGCCGCCAGCGGCGACAGCTCCAGGAACGGCGTGTCCGGGTCGAGGAGCAGCTCGATCCGCTCCCGGGCGAGCAGCTTGCCCCGCTCGCGGTGCCGCTGGACGTACTTCTCGCCACCGCCCGCGAGGGCCTTGGCGTGCTCGGCGTCCAGGTCGGCGAGCTTGGCGAGCATGGCCTCGCGGTTCGCCGTGTAGTCGGGGCTCTTGGTGTCCAGGGCGGACGGGACGACCGTCACAGGAGGGCCTCCGGGATGTCCAGGTGCCGGGAGCGCAACCACTCGCCGAGCGCCTTGGCCTGCGGATCGAAACGGTGCTGGGCGGCGACCCCTTCGCCGAGGAGACCCTCGACGACGAAGTTGAGCGCGCGGAGGTTGGGAAGCGGGTGCCGGGCGACGGGCAGGGTGCGGCTCTCGGGAATCAGCTCCCGGAACCGTTCGACCGTCAGCGTGTGCGCGAGCCACCGCCAGGCCTCGTCCGTGCGCGCCCAGACGCCGACGTTGGCGTTGCCGCCCTTGTCGCCGCTGCGGGCGCCGGCGAGCAGCCCCAGGGGGGCGCGTCGGGCCGGTCCGGGTGGCGGTGGGGCCGGCAGGGGCGGTCGCGGTACGTCGTCGAGTACGCGGGTTTCGCGGGCCGGGGGCACGGGGACACGGCGCCCGTCGTGGAGGACGGCCACATGGCCGACATCCGCCTGGGGGACGTACGCATCCTCGAAGACCCCATAGGGCGCGCCCTTTCCGGGTGGCGCGAGCACATGGAAGCCGGGGTAACTCGCGAGCGCCAGCTCGACGGCCGCTCCGCTGAGCGCCCGCCCCACCACCTCCTGGTCCGGGTCCCGCACGACGAGCCGCAGCAGCGCGCCGGCCGTCTCCTCGGTGTCGGCGTCGGGGCGGTCGGTGCGGACGAGTTCCCATCGGATGCCTGCGGGCGGGGACTTGGTGAGCGCGTCGGTCATCTGCGCCCGCACCAGCTCGGCCTTCGCCTCGATGTCGAGTCCCGTGAGCACGAAGGCGACCTCGTTTCGGAAGCCGCCGAGCCGGTTGCGGCCGACCTTGAGCGTCGGGGGCGGGGCCTCGCCGCGCACTCCCTCGATACGGACGCGGTCCGGGCCCTCCTGGGTGATCCGTACGGTGTCCAGCCGGGCCGTGACGTCGGGCCCGGCGTACCGGGCACCGCCCGTCTCGTAGAGCAGCTGGGCGGTCACCGTGCCGACGTCGACGAAACCGCCGGTGCCGGGGTGTTTGGTGATGACGCTGGTGCCGTCCTCGTGGATCTCGGCGAGCGGGAAGCCGGGGCGGCGGACGTCTCCCTGACCGCTGTGGAAGAAGGCGTAGTTGCCGCCGGTGGCCTGCGCCCCGCACTCCAGGACGTGCCCGGCGACGACGGCGCCCGCGAGCCGGTCGTGGTCGGCCGGCTGCCAGCCGAAGTGGGCGGCGGCCGGTCCGGTGACGAGAGCCGCGTCGGTGACCCGTCCGGTGACGACGACGTCGGCGCCTTCCCGCAGGCAGGCGGCGATACCGAAGCCGCCGAGGTAGGCATGGGCGGTGAGGCTGTCCGGATATCGGCCCTTGAGGTCGTCGCCCTCGACGTGGGCGACACGGGTGGGGATGCCCATGCGGTCGGCCAACTTCCGTACGGCATTGGCGAGTCCGGCGGGATTGAGCCCGCCCGCGTTGGCGACGATCCGGACGCCGCGCTCGTGGGCGAGACCGAGGCACTCCTCGAGCTGGCGGAGGAATGTGCGGGCGTAACCGGCGGCGGGGTCCTTGAGGCGGTCCCGGCCGAGGATGAGCATGGTCAGCTCGGCGAGGTAGTCGCCGGTGAGTACGTCGAGTTCGCCGCCGGTGAGCATCTCGCGCATGGCGTCGAAGCGGTCGCCGTAGAAGCCGGAGGCGTTGCCTATGCGCAGGGTCACGCGGTGCCGCCCTTCGGGGTGCGGCCGGGGCCGGGCGGGCCCGCGAAGGCCTGGGCGATGTCCAGCCAGCGGTCGGCGTCGGGGCCGACGGCCCGGACCGCCAGATCGGTGCGGTGCGCACGCTGGGTGACCAGGAGGCAGAAGTCGAGAGCTGGGCCGGTGACGCGGTCGGTGGCCTCCTCGGGCCCGTACGTCCACAACTCGCCGGACGGCGCGGTCAGTTCGACACGGAAATCGTCGAACGGCGCGGGCAGTCCGTGCACACCGAAGGCGAAGTCGCGGGTGCGGACGCCTAGGCGGGCGATGTGCCGGAGCCGGTCGGTGGGGGTGCGCGGCACGCCCAGCGCGTCCGCGATGTCCAGGCCGTGCGCCCAGGTCTCCATCAAACGGGCGGTGGCCATGGAGGCGACGGACATAGGGGGGCCGTACCAGGGGAAACGCGCCCGCGCGGGCGCCGCGCGCAGCGCCTCCGCCAGGGCCTCGCGCCCGGCCCGCCAGTCCGCCAGCAACTGTGTGGGGGGCTTGGCGGCCCCGTCCTCCGCCCCGTTGTCCACGAAGTCCCCGGGCTCGGCCAGCGCCTTCTCGACCTCGCGGGCGAAGGCGTCCTGATCGGTCACGGCGAGCAGGGAGGAGTGGTCGGTCCAGGCGAGGTGAGCGATCTGGTGGGCGACGGTCCAGCGGGGCGCGGGGGTGGCGAGGGCCCACTGCTCGGGCTTCAACTCTGCTACCAGCCGGTCGAGTTCATCGCACTCGGCACACAGGTCATCGATCACGGGCGTCGGGTCGGCCATGCGGGGAGCATGGCAGTGGGGACGGAAACAATCAAGCGTGCTTGCATGAATTCATTCCCGGCCGACCCGCCGCGTTTCGCCGCCGCGGTCCGTCACACCGCTTCGATCGGCGGATAGACCGGCGCCCACATCACCGCTCGCACGGCACCGTCCACGTCCGTCAGATCGGCCCGGGCGACGTCGTCCTCCGCCGCGGCCGTGGCCACCGCGGCAGCGACCGCCGTGGAGGTGGCGCGCAGGTCGTGGACGGGAGGGAGTACGGGCGCGCCCGGGTCGGTCACGTCCGTCTGCCGCGCGACCGCGTCCGCCGCCGCCCGCAGCATGCGGTCGGTGACATGGGAGGCCTGGGCGACGATCGCGCCGAGACCGAGGCCGGGGAAGACGAGGGCGTTGTTGGCCTGCCCGATGTGATACGTCGTGCCGCCGTGTTCCACCGGGTCGAAGGGGCTGCCCGTGGCGACGAGGGCCCTGCCGTCGGTCCAGGCGAGGAGGTCGGCGGGCTTGGCCTCGGACAGGTCGGTCGGGTTGGAGAGCGGGAG
Organism: Streptomyces sp. NPDC054834; assembly: GCF_053611185.1. Classification (NCBI taxonomy): domain Bacteria; kingdom Bacillati; phylum Actinomycetota; class Actinomycetes; order Kitasatosporales; family Streptomycetaceae; genus Streptomyces; species Streptomyces sp. NPDC054834. The sequence continues at coordinate 315,967 of NZ_JBSGZV010000001.1, forward strand.
GATGATCGGGCGGTCCGTGTGCTGGGCCATCTCTCGGACGACGGTCTCGGTGAAGGCGCCGCCCTGGCCGGAGGTGCCGACGAGGATGGTGGGGCGGACCCGGCGGACGACCTCGTCCAGTGGGATGCCGGGCAGGTCGTCGTCGCGCCGCCAGTCGGAGACCTCGTCGGCGGGGCGGGCGAAGGGCACCTGGAAGTCGCGGAGCTTGTCGCCCTGGTCGTCGGTGAGCAGGCCGTAGCGGTCGACGCACCAGAAGCGGGCGGTGGCCTCTTCGGCCGACAGGCCCTCCGAGACCAGGGCGTCGTGGAGCTGGTCGGCGATGCCGATGCCTGCGCTGCCCGCGCCGAAGACGACGATGCGGTGCTCGCGCAGGGGCGTGCCGCTGGCCTTGGCGCCGGAGAGGACGGCGGCGAGGTTGACGGCGCCGGTGCCCTGGATGTCGTCGTTGAAGGTGAAGACGTGGTCGCGGTAGTGGTTGAGGATGCGGCGGGCGTTGGCGGGGCCGAAGTCCTCCCAGTGCAGCAGGGCGCGGGGGAAGAGCTTGGTGGCGGTGGTGACGTAGGCGTCGATGAAGGCGTCGTAGGTGTCGCGGTCGACGCGGGGGTGCCGGTTGCCGGGGTAGAGGGGGTTGTCGAGGAGTTCCTGGCGGTTGGTGCCGACGTCGAGCATGACGGGGAGGGTACGGCGCGGGTCGACACCGGCGGCGGCCGTGTAGACGGCGAGCTTGCCGACGGCGATGTCGATGCCGCCGACGCCCCAGTCGCCGATGCCGAGGATGGCCTCGCCGTCGGTGGCGACGATCAGGTCGACGTCGTCGGGGCCGAGGCCCACGGCCCGGAGAGAACGCTCGATGTCGTCGGGGGCGTCGACGGACAGGTACACCCCTCGCGGGCGCCGGTACTCGTAGCTGTAGCGCTTGATGGCCGTGCCCACGGTCGGGGTGTAGATGATGGGCAGCATCTCCTCGAGGTGATCGCTGACGAGCCGGTAGAACAGCACCTCGTTGCGGTCGTGCAGGGCGGTCAGGTTGACGCTCCGGGCGAGGTCACCCGGCTGCTCGCGGAACTGGGCGTAGGCGCGGTCGGCCTGCTCGTCCTGGGTGAGCACGCGCGGCGGCACCAGGCCGACCAGGTCCAGGGCCCGGCGTTCCTCCTCGGTGAACGCGGTGCCCCGGTTGAGCCGCGGGTCGCTGAGGACGGCCCTGCCGCGGGCAGTGATCTTCAGAGGCTTGTGTGTGGTGTCCCGCTCGGACGTCATGGGGCCTCCTGCCGGAAGGTCTGCGCGGTGGCTGCCTTATCGCCTTTCCGTCCAGCTCTGTCCCAATCAGGAGTGTGACGGACCCGGCGAGAGCCCGCCCGGCACCTGCGGCCGTTCAGGCGTCCGGCGCCACGACCTCGCGCCGCCCCACCTGCGTCCGTACCGCGCCCATGCTCGCCGTGACGACCAGGGCGATGGCGAGGGCCTGGAGAGGCGCGAGGGTCTGGTCGAGGATCAGGAACCCGGCTGTCGCGGCGATGGCCGGTTCCAGGCTCATGAGGACGGCGAAGGTGGAGGCGGGGAGGCGGCGCAGGGCGAGGAGTTCGAGGGTGTAGGGGAGGACGGAGGAGAGGACCGCGACCGCTGATCCCAGGCCGACCGTCACCGGGTCGAGGAGCTTGCCGCCCGACTCGACGACGCCCAGCGGCAGGAACAGCAGCGCCGCCACCCCCATGGCCAGCGCCAGCCCGTCCGCCTGGGGGAAGCGGCGGCCCGTACGCGCGCTGAAGACGATGTAGGCCGCCCACATCGCCCCCGCGCCCAGCGCGAAGGCGACGCCCACCAGGTCGAGGTCGCCGAAGCCTCCGCCGCCCAGGAGGAAGACGCCGAGGAGGGCCAGGCCCGCCCAGACCGCGTTGACGGCGCGGCGGGATGCCAGGACGGAGAGGGTGAGGGGGCCGAGGACCTCGAGGGTGACGGCGGCTCCCAGCGGGATGCGGGCCACCGCCTCGTAGAAGAGGCCGTTCATCGCGCCCATCGTGATGCCGAAGACGACCACCGTGCCCCAGTCGGTGCGCGAGTGGCCCCGCAACCGGGGGCGGCAGACCAGGAGCAGGACCAGCGCCGCCGCGAGCAGCCGCAGCGTCACCACACCGAGCGCGCCGGCCCGGGGCATCAGGGTCACGGCGACGGCGGCGCCGAACTGCACGGAGACGCCCCCGGCCAGCACCAGCCCCACCGGCCCGAGCGAACTGGGCCGGCGTGGGCTGCCGCCACCGTGCCCGGAGACGACGGGCGGGGACGAGGGAGTGGCGGCGCGGGAGGTGCTCACGGGCGGTCCTGGCTGGCTAGGGGTGATCGTTCATCACGATGTACTTTCAGGTCCAGGGTAATAGACTGTCTCGTCGCGGAACAGGGGGCGGCCGTCAGGGAGGACGGTGGGGACGGCGGCGTAGGGGTCGACCCCGTACGAGTTGCCGTACACATCTCCGTGCCCGTACCCCTGCTCGTACCCGTACCCGTACCCGTACCCGTGCCCGTGCCCGTTCGCATGCCCGTTCGCGGGCTCGGGCCAGGTCCCCGCCGCGGCGCCGTACGCGTCGTAACCGTTCCCGTGGGCGTGCGCGTCCTGTACGTACGTCCCCTGACCGGTCTCGAAGGACAGCGGCAGGCGCAGCTCCCCCGTGTCCATCACCGCGTTGTTCTGCGAGCGGTGCAGTCGCGCGTACGCCCCGCCCCGCGCGAGCAGTTCCTCGTGCCGGCCGGTTTCCACGATGCGGCCCCGGTCCACGACCAGGATGCGGTCGGCGTCGGGGGCGAGGTTGAGGTCATGGGTGATCATGATCGTCGTACGGCCGCTCATCAGGCGGCGCAGGGGCTTGACGACACGGCGGGCCGCCATCGCGTCCAGGCCGGTCGTGGGCTCGTCCAGCACCAGGACCGGCGCGTCGCGCAGGATGGCGCGGGCGATCGCCAGGCGCTGGAGCTGGCCGCCGGAGAGCCGGGCCGAGTTCGGGTCGACCTTGGTGTCGTAGCCGTCGGGGAGCCGGACGATGAAGTCGTGGGCGTCGGCCGCCTTCGCCGCCTCCTCGATCGCCTGGTCGCTGGCGCCGGACCGGCCGCAGGCGATGTTCGCGCGGACGGTGTCGTGCAGGACCAGGGTCTCCTGGGGGAGCAGGGTGACGTACTCGCGCAGGCGGGCCAGGGGGAAGTCCCGCAGCGGCACGCCGTCGAGGAGCAGGTCGCCCGCGTCCGGGTCGTAGAAGCGGAGGAGGAGCTTGGAGACCGTGGACTTGCCGGCGCCGCTCGGGCCGGTGATGATCACCAGCTCGCCGGGGCTGACCGTGAAGGAGAGGTCCTTCAGGGCGGGCTTCTCCGTGCCGGGATAGCCGAAGTACACGTTCCGCACCTCCACCGTGCCGTCGGGGCGGCCGGTCTCCGGGCCGCCGCGCCTGGGGTCGGTGACCGCCGGCCGCACGTCCAGGATCTCGATGAGCCGCTCGGCGCCCGCCGTGGCCGCCGTCACGGTGAGGCCGAGCTGGGCCAGGCCGCGTACCGGCGGGTAGAGGTAGCCGAGGAACGCGGAGAAGGCGAGGAGCTGGCCGAGGGTCATGCGGCCGGTGGAGATCTCCCAGGCGCCGATGCCGATCACGGCGAGGACGCAGACCGTCTCGATGACCTGCACCAGTTGCTCGTACGCCTCGTTCAGCCGGGTCGAGCGGACCGAGGCGCGGAACCAGGCGTTCGCCTCCTCGCTCAGGCGGCGGCGCTCCGCGTCCCGGCGGTCGTAGGCCTGGGTGAGCACGATGTTGCCGAGGGACTCCTCGACCACCGAGGTGATCGCGCCGTCGGCGACCCGGCCCTCGCGGGAGACGTCCTTGATGGAGCCGGAGAAGCGGCGGGCCGCCAGCCAGAAGAGGGGGGCGAGGACGAAGGTGGCGGCGGCCAGGTCCCAGCGCAGCCAGAACGCGGCGGCCGCGTAGAACAGGGCGGAGAAGGCGGCGGAGGCGGCGCCCACGAGGCCCGACACGACCATCGTCTCGATCGCCTCGACGTCACTGGTCAGACGGGAGAGCAGGTCGCCCTGGCGGTGCTGCTGGAAGAAGTGCGGGGGCAGTTGCTGTACGTGGTCGAAGACGTGCTCGCGCAGTCGCATGACGAAGCGCTCGGTCGCCCAGGCGGCGAGGGAGTTGCCCGCGTACGCGACGGCCGCGCCGACCGCTGCGATGCCCAGCCACTTGACCGCCGGGGACCAGAACGCGCCCAGCGACCCCTTCTCCAGGGCGTTGTCGGTGAGGTCGCTGAACAGCAGGATGGCCTCGGTCTCGGCCAGCGCGGCGAGCACGGTGCAGATCCAGACAACCAGGAGCCAACGGCGCAGGCCTCTGGTCAGCGGCCAAAAGCGGCGGAATGCGATACGGGCGGGAATGGTGGGCGTGTCCTCGTATTCGTACTCCTCACCGTCATCCTCGTCCAGGTTCATTTACCGTTCCCTCTCCGCTTTTCGTCTCCAGAATTCCCGGAATCAAGAAAAGGGGCCGACGGTGCACCATCGACCCCTTTTTCTTTATCGCTCCATCAGCCCGACCAGCCGGTCAGCCGGTTCAGCGGTCCTGGCCGGGCAGCGGCTTGGGAGCCGGCGCGTGCTTCTTCTTGGGCTTCGGGTGGGGCGGGGGCGGCAGCTGCTTCGACTTCGGCTTCGGGGGCAGCGGGGCAAGCTTCTTGAGGCTCATTTCCGACTCCTTCGTTTCGCGCTGTACGTGAGGTGCTGAATTCCGTTTCCGGAACCCGACACCGAGAAAGTTACACACTTCTCATGCACCGGAACGGCAAAAATGGCAAAGGAGTCCTGTGAACTCCCTGGGAGAAGCTGAGAGTTTCTTTGTGAACCTGGGATTCGCTTGGGGAAGCCCGCGGTTGCTTTGAGGAACCTGAGAAAGGTGCCTCAGTGCTCCGCGACGGGGCGGGCGGCGCCCACTTTGGGCAGGGCGTTCGCCAGCACCTCCGCCATGTGCCGCCCCCGCACTCCGCCCAACTGCTCCAGCTGCGTACGGCAGGAGAACCCGTCCGCCAGGACCACCGCCCCCTGCGGCGCCTCCCGGACCGAGGGCAGCAGCTGCTCCTCCGCACAGGCCCGCGACACCTCGAAATGGCCTCTCTCGAAGCCGAAGTTGCCCGCGAGTCCGCAGCAGCCGCCGCTCAGCTCGCCGGTCAGGCCCGCCGCCGCGCGCAGCCGGCTGTCGGGGGTGTCGCCGAGTACCGCGTGCTGGTGGCAGTGGGTCTGGCCGACGGCGGGGCGGTTCACGGGCGGCGGGGTCCAGTCGGGGGCGTACCGCTGGAGCGCCTCCGCGAAGGTGACCACCGCCGACACCAGCCGGCCCGCGCGCGGGTCGTCGTGCAGCAGCTCGGGCAGGTCGCCGCGGAGGGTGGCCGCGCAGCTCGGCTCCAGGACGACGACCGGCGTCGCCGCATCGAGGACCGGGTCCATCAGGTCGAGGGTGCGGCGCATGACCTTGCGGGCGTGGTCGAGCTGGCCCGTGGAGACGTACGTCAGCCCGCAGCAGACGCCGCCCCGGGGGGGCTCCACTCGCAGCCCGGCCGCCTCGAGCACCCGTACGGCCGCCCGGCCGACCTCGGGCGAGAGGTGCTCGGTGAAGGTGTCCGGCCAGAGGACGACGGGACGCCCGCTGCCGGAGCCGACGCCAGGGATCCGGTCCCGCCGTCGCCACCACCGGCTGAACGTCTGGCCCGCCACCCGCGGAATCTCCCGCTCGGCCGCGATCCCGCCCAGCCGCCGGGCCACGCGGGCGAGCGGCCGTACCCCCGCCAGGGCGTTGAGCAGCGGCGCGGTGCGGGTGCGGTCGATCCAGCGCAGCCACAGCGGCAGCCGGCCCATCGCGTAGTGCGCGGCGGGGCGGCGCCTGCCCCGGTAATGGTGGTGCAGGAACTCCGCCTTGTACGTGGCCATGTCGACCTCGACCGGGCAGTCGGACCGGCAGCCCTTGCAGGCGAGGCACAGGTCCAGCGCGTCCCGGACCTCGGTGGAGCGCCAGCCGTCGGTGACCAGCTCACCCGCGAGCATCTCGTGCAGCAGCCGGGCCCGCCCGCGTGTGGAGTGCTCCTCCTCGCCGGTCGCGCGGAACGAGGGGCACATGACGGCGGGCCCCGTCGCCACCGTCGTGCGGCACTTGGCCACCCCGACGCACCGGCGCACCGCGGCCGAGAAGTCGCCGCCGTCGGCCGGGTAGCCGAAAGCCACGTCGACCGGCTCGCGCGGCAGCACGGCGAAGCGGAGGTCGGCGTCCAGTGGTGCCGGACGGACCAGCATGCCGGGGTTGAGCAGGTCGTCGGGGTCCCACAGGGCCTTGGCGCGCCCGAAGAGGGCCACCAGCTCGTCGCCGTACATCCGGGGCAGCAGCTCGGCGCGGGCCTGCCCGTCGCCGTGCTCGCCGGAGAGCGAGCCGCCGTGGGTCACGACCAGGTCGGCGAGTTCCTCGGAGAAGCGACGGAAGCGGCCGACGCCCGCCTCGGTGAGCAGGTCGAAGTCGATGCGGACGTGGATGCAGCCGTCCCCGAAGTGGCCGTACGGAGTGCCGCGCAGGCCGTGCGCGGACAGCAGTGCCCGGAAGTCGCGCAGGTAGGCGCCGAGCCGGGCGGGCGGTACCGCGCAGTCCTCCCAGCCGGGCCAGGCCTCCGAGCCGTCCGGCATCCGGGTCGCCGTGCCGCTGGCGTCCTCGCGGATGCGCCACAGGGCGCGCTGCTCACCCGGATCGGTGACCACGGACGCGCCCACGACATCGGCCGCCCGCACGATCGCCTCGGCACGCGCGCGTGCCTGAGCCGCCGTGTCCCCGCCGGTCTCCACGAACAGCCAGGCGGCCCCCCGGGGCAGCCCGGCCGGGGACGGCACCAGGTCGGCCGCCATGCCCTCCACCGTGAGCGGGTGGTGCGGCAGCAGCCCGGCGGCGGCATCGGCGGCCGCGCCCTCGTCGGCGTAACCCAGCACGGCCAGGGCACGCGCGCGCGGCGCCTCGACCAGCCGTACGACCGCCTCCGTCAGCACGCCCAGCGTCCCCTCCGAGCCGCAGAAGGAGCGGGCGACGTCGGCGCCCTTCTCGGGGAGCAGGGCGTCCAGCGCGTACCCGGAGATCCGGCGGGGCAGCTCCGGGAAGCCGGTGCGCAGCCGGGCCAGCTCGCCCTCCACCAGCGCGCGCAGCCCGTCCGGCGCCCCGGACCAGTCCTTGCCGAGCCGCAACCGCTGCCCGCGCGCGGTGAGCACCGCCAGCTCATGGACGCTGTCCGCCGTCGTCCCCCAGGCCACCGAGTGCGAGCCGCACGAGTTGTTGCCGATCATCCCGCCGAGCGTGCACCGGCTGTGCGTGGACGGATCCGGGCCGAACCGCAGCCCGTGCGGGGCCGCCGCCTCCTGGAGCCGGTCCAGAACGAGCCCCGGCTGGACGACCGCCGTACGGGAACCGGGGTCGAGCTCCAGCAGGCGGTTCATGTGCCGGGTGAAGTCCAGCACCACGCCCGTGCCCGTCGCCTGACCCGCGATCGACGTGCCCCCGCCCCGCGCCACCACCGGCACCCCGCGTGCCCGGCACACCTCCAGCACGGCGGCCACGTCCTCGGCGTCCCGCGGGGCCACCACGCCCAGGGGGACACGCCGGTAGTTGGACGCGTCCATGGTCACGAGTGCCCGGGAGGTGACGTCGAAGCCGACCTCGCCCCGGACGGCCCCGCGCAGCTCCGCCTCAAGCCCCGTGTGATCCGTCATGGGTCCAGGATGCATCCGCTCACGCACAGTCACCACGAGTTTTCCACAGCCCCGCCCGTATCGTCGTACAACCTCACAAGTCCACGGCTCGGCGATCTCGTCTCATCCGACGGACACGTTTCCGTCCGGTTTCGCCCAGCGGATACCCTCCGAGTCGTGGCCGACATCCAGATTCCCGCTGACATCAAGCCCGCCGACGGACGTTTCGGCGCTGGCCCCTCCAAGGTGCGCACCGAGGCGCTGGACGCTCTCGCCGCGACCGGCAGCTCGCTGCTCGGCACCTCGCACCGCCAGGCCCCGGTCAAGAACCTCGTGGGCCAGGTTCGCGAAGGCATCAGCTCCCTGTTCTCCCTCCCGGAGGGCTACGAGGTCGTCCTCGGCAACGGCGGTTCCACCGCCTTCTGGGACATCGCCACCCACGGACTGATCGAGAACAAGTCCCAGCACCTCAACTTCGGCGAGTTCTCCTCCAAGTTCGCCAAGGCGGCCAAGCTCGCCCCCTGGCTGGCCGAGCCCACCGTGATTGCCGCCGACCCCGGCACCCACCCCGAGGCCCAGGCCGAGGCGGGCGTCGACGTCTACGCCTTCACCCACAACGAGACCTCCACCGGCGTCGCCATGCCGATCAAGCGCGTGGCCGGTGCCGACGAGGGCTCCCTCGTCCTCGTGGACGCCACCTCCGGCGCCGGCGGCCTCCCGGTCGACATCGCCGAGACCGACGTCTACTACTTCGCCCCGCAGAAGTCCTTCGCCTCCGACGGCGGCCTGTGGATCGGCGTCTTCTCCCCGGCCGCGATCGAGCGCGCCGAGCGCGTCCACGCGTCCGGCCGCCACGTCCCGGAGTTCTTCTCGCTGCCCACGGCGATCGACAACTCCCGCAAGAACCAGACGTACAACACCCCGGCCCTCGCCACCCTCTTCCTGCTCAACCAGCAGCTGGAGTGGCTCAACGGCCAGGGCGGCCTGGCCTTCTCCACCGGCCGAACCAAGGACTCCTCGACCCGCCTGTACAGCTGGGCGGAGGAGTCGAAGTACGCCACCCCGTTCGTCTCCGACCCGGCCAAGCGCTCCCAGGTCATCGGCACGATCGACTTCTCCGACGAGATCGACGCGGCGGCCGTCGCGAAGGTGCTGCGCGCCAACGGCATCGTCGACACCGAGCCCTACCGCAAGCTCGGCCGCAACCAGCTGCGCATCGCGATGTTCCCGGCGATCGACCCGGCGGACGTCGAGGCGCTGACGAAGTGCGTCGACTACGTGATCGAGAAGCTCTGACCGAGAAGCTGTGACCGACAGGCTGTAGCCGCCGACGGCAGTTCGGTACGACGAGGAGGGCGCCCGGTGAGCACCGGGCGCCCTTTTCTCATGTGGCCGTGCACGTCAGGGTGGGCACTCCCCCACCCCCGGGCGCGCCGCCGAAGCCGAAGCTCGCCGAACCGCCCACGGGGACCGAGCCGTTGTGGGCGGCGTTGACGGCCGTGACCGTCGCGCCGGTCTGCGTGTACGACGCGTTCCACATGTTGGTGACCTGCTGCGACCCGCTCCAGGTCCAGGTCACCTTCCAGCCGCTGACCGCCGTGGTCCCGGTGTTGGTGACCTTCACGTCGGCGTTGAAGCCGCTGCCCCAGTCGCTGCTGACGGTGTAGGTGGCGCCGCACGAGGCGGTACCGCCCCCGCCTCCCCCGCCTCCACCACCGCTTCCGCCGCCCGTGCCCGGGAACAGCGACGCCTTGACGCTCGCCAGGTACCCGTCCTTCACGGTGTCCACGGTCACCCAGTCGTCCTTGAGGATCCCGCCGGTGTCACCGGAGTCGGGGTTCCAGGACCAGAAGGTCCAGTGGAAGCTGTCGGCACCGTACGTCGACGTCGGCCGCAGATAACCCACCAGTGCGGCCAGCCACTTCTGGTCCACGGTCGACTGGAGGGTCGTACCGAACTCGCCGACCCACACGGGCGCGAGGTTCTGCTTGAAGATGTAGCCCCAGTACTTGTCCCAGACGCCCGGCATGTTGGCGGGGAACGTGGGATCGCTGAACCAGCTCTGCTGGGCGACGCTGGTGGCGTAGTCGTGGGCGGAGTACACGACCCGGTTGGCCACGCTGAGCTGCACCGGGTACTGGGCGACCCCCATCAGGTTGCCGCCCCACCAACCGGAGACCCCGTTGTACGACTGCACGCCCTCGACGAAGACCAGCAGGTCCGGGTTGACGGAGAGGACGGCGTCGCCCGCGCGCTGGGCGGCGAGCCGCCAGTCGGTGGCCTGGTCGCCGCAGCCCCAGCAGGCTGGATCGTGGGGTTCGTTGTGCAGGTCGATGCCGATGACGGTGTCCTGGCCCTTGTACCGCGCCGCCAGGGACTTCAGATCGGCGATCCAGGTCGACTCCGGGACGGACGAGGTGTACCAGAGCGCCGACTGGCCGCCGGAGTCGGGCCGGTGCCGGTCGAGGATGACCTTCAGGCCGTCCTGCCCGGCGTACGCGACGATCTTGTCCATGACCTGGAGGGAGTTGAGCCCCTGGAGGCCGGCGTTCTTGCCGCTGGAGAAGTCGATGCTGTTGGGGACGGTGGAGCCCTTGAAGATGTCGTCGCTGTAGGGCAGCCGGATCGTGTTGTAGCCCAGCGACTTCATCTGGTCGATCATGCTCTTGTAGTCGCGTGACCAGAGGCCGTGCACCACGTAGTTGCCGGTCTCGAAGCCGAACCAGTTGATCCCGGCGATCCGGACCGGCTGCCCGGCCGCGTCCAGGATCTGCCGGCCGCTGGTGTGCCAGTAACCGGCTCCGGGGGTGGTGGCGGCGCTGCCGGCGTGTGCCGTCTGCGCGCCCGCCAGGGGGATGAGGAGCGCCGCCGCGGCAGCGCACAGCGCTCTTCGCAAGCTGCGGAACATGTGGCTGGGTCCTCTCGTGGGGGGTTCGGGGGAGGCGCGGCCCCGGAACCGATGGGAGCGCTCTGATGGGAGCGCTCCCATTCACCGCGCACCTCCAGCAAACTGAGCCACCATGCCCACGTCAAGACATCGCGTGGGGGTCGGTTTCAGCCCCGGCGCCGCAGCCGCCGCAACCCGAAGAGGACGAGGGCCCCCGCGGCGACGGCGACGGCGCCCACCTTGAAGCCGTCGGTGGAGCTATTGCCGCTGCCACCGTCGCCGGAGGCGGAACTCCCCTTGCCCGACGAGGACTTGCCGGACGAGGCACCGCTGGGGGCGTCCTCCGCCTGCACGGAGCTGTCGGCGCCCTCACTGCCGTACATGAGCTTGGTCCCGTCGGGCGAGTAGCTGACGGACTCCCCCTGACCCTGCAAGGGAACGTCCAGCCGGCCCCGCCGCTTGATCTTCCCGCCGTCCCAGTCGTAGTAGATGCCACCGAAGTAGCCGCGTACGGCGAGCTGCCGGCCGTTGGGCGAGAAGGCGGCGTCCGTCGCCCACAGGTCGATGGTGGCGACGGACTTGAAGATGTTGCCGCCGGAGGAGGAGAGCTGGGCCGGCCCCTCGTACAGGTGCCCCCCGTCCTCGTTCTTGTCGATGATGTAGACCCGCCCGGTCTTGGGATGGACGAGCAGCGACTCGGCGTTCCGGGGCCCGTTCGCGTACTTGACGACGTACTGGGTGGCCGTGACGGTCTGGTCCTTCAGCACCTTCGGCTCGGGCAGCTTGTAAACCCACACATAAGGCCACTTGCCGCCGAGGTTGTCCCCGATGTCCCCGACGTAGATCTCGTTCCCGGGCCCTATGGAGATCGCCTCCACGTCCCGCGGGGAGCCGACGCCCTTCAGGGTCAGGGTGGCGACGGTCTTCCCGGTCCTGCTGTCCACGGCGTAGATGTACGGGCCGTCGTCGCTGTCGTTGTGCGTCCAGTAGATCCCGGGGTGCAGGTGGGAGGCGGCGAGGCCGCTGGACTCGGTGATCTTCGGGTCCTTGATCGTGAAACCCTGGTCACCGGCGCCGTCACCGTCGGCGGCGGAGGAGGGCACGGCGAACACACCCGTGAGCAGAACCCCGGCGAGCAGGGCGAGCGATCGGCGCATGCCCCCAAGCCTGCCATCCCGGCGGACCGTTGACGGACGGACGGAGGGCCGGGGGACGTACGACGGGCGTGGTGGGCCTCACATCCCACCCGGTCCCGTGATCGTTCATCATGAGCGGATGCTCAGGTTCATGCCCGTCGGTGACTCCATGACGATCGGAAGCGCGGGCGAATACACATGGCGCTACCGGCTGTGGCAGCACCTCTGCGCCACCCACGGCGGCCCCTTCACCTTCGTCGGCCCGCGCGAGACGCTCCACGACAAGACGACGGACGCCCCGACCTCGTACGCCTACGCCGACCCCGACTTCCCCCGCGCCCACCTGGCCGGCTGGGGCGAGGGCTGGGCCCACATGGTCCCGCTGATCGGCGACGCGGTACGCGAGTACCGACCGGACGTCCTGCTGGTCTCCCTGGGCCTGATCGACCTCGGCTTCTACACGAACGCCGAGCAGACGGCGGAGAACGTCCGGGCGTTCGTGGCGGCCGCGCGGGAGGCGAACGCGCGGGTGCGGATGGTGCTGCTGCCGGTGATCCCGAACATCCGGGCCGCGGCGGACGACTCCTTCGCCGTGCAGGTGACGGCCTTCAACGACCTGCTGGAGAAGACGGTCGCGGACCTGGACGAGCCCACCTCCTCCCTCCTGCTGGCCCCGATCCCGGAGTCGTACGACTTCCACACCGACACGTACGACGGCACCCACCCGAACGAGAGCGGGGAGCGGAAGCTGGCGGGGGTGTTCGCGGGGGCCATGTGGGAGGAGTGGGGGGTCGGACAGGCGTACGTGGCTGGAACATGATGACTTGATCCCGGCCCGTCCCGGTCACGGTACGTATCGTTTGTACCGCGCGGCTGCGTCTGTCCGTGGAGCAGCCGGGGAGCAGCGCCACGATGACCGTCCTTGAAGACGGGATCGAGATGGCCGACGCCGACGCGAACACCCAGCATCTGGACGAGTGGTTCGAGCGTCTTGAGCGTATGCCCGTCCCCGAAGGGTTCAGGGTTGAGATCGTCGGGGGCAACGTTTTGCCGAACCTGTCCTCGACGGCCCACAGGAACCGGCGGATGATCTGCCAATGCGTGTTCCGCTGCGGCGTCAGGGACCGCTACGGGGTGTCGGCTCGGGTCCAGATGCTACGGCTGGGGTCCAGCTGAATGGTTGCCGTGGGGCCGCCCGCCCAACCCCCGCCCCACATCCCAGCCGACCGCAGGGCCCCACCCACCTCGGCCCCCACGGGTCACCGCCCGACCGGCGGCAAGCTCACCCGCCCCACCGCCGTCCACAACAGCCCCGCCTCGACGTACGGCACCCCGGCCGAGGGCGTCGACCGCCAGCCCAGCGGCCATGTGTCTCCACTGAGCGCGGGTACGCCGACGTACGCCAGACCCCGGTCGGCCCGGGTCAGCGCCCGCACCCCCGGTGGCCAGCGGAATGCTGTCGCACTGCCCGGAGAGAGCAGGAAGTACGTGTTCCGCTCGCCCTTGGCCTCCTGGACGATCGGTCCCGCATCGAAGTCCGTCGCCGACATCAGTTCCGAGGCGACACGTTCACCCACGGCACCTCCGATCCGTACGGCGTCGAAGTGGATGCCCGCGTGGCGCAGGGCGTGGCCGGAGTCGGGGATCCAGCTCGGGATCCACGGGGCGGCGATTCTCTCGTTCATGGCTCAAAGCGTCGCGTTCGCTTACATACTGTGACCAGAGATATGCGACGCCCGTGTGGCGCTGTGCGGTTGGGGAGGTCCGTGTGCACTCCGGTGAACGGGGGTCCGAGTCCTTCGGTGCGTTGCTTCGGTTCCATCGGGAGCGGGCCGGGATGACCCAGGAAGCCCTCGGCAGACACGTCGGCTACTCCAAGTCCCAGGTCGCGATGGTGGAGCGCGGTGAGCGGTCGCCCAAGGGGCAGCTCGTCGAGATCGCCGACCGAGTACTCGGTGCACAAGGTGCACTGCTGGTGGTCGCGGAGAAGGAGTTCGGGCGGGGCGGACTACGGCCATGGACCGAGGATTATCTGGCCGAGGAGGAGAAGGCGGCCGCCCTGCACGTGTACCAGAGCCACGTGATTCCGGGTTCGCTTCAGACCGAGGCCTACGCCCGAGCCATCTACAACTGCCACGTCCCCGCGCTGGATGACGAGGAGATCGACAGCCGGGTGGCTGCGCGCCTCAAACGTCAGCAGTTGTTCGACCGCAAACCCAAGCCGCTCGTGAGCTACGTACTCGAAGAGAGCACCCTGACCCGCCCGCTGGGCGGCCCGGAAGCGCTGCGGGAGCAGTTGCTGCACATCCTGGACATCGGCCGGCTCCGTCACGTCGAGATCCAGGTCATGCCGCACGACCGTCAAGCCCACGCCGGACTGAACGGTCCCATGATCCTTCTGGAGACGGCCGCGCACCGCCACCTCGCCTACGTGGAAGGCCCGAGCGGGGGTTACTTCGTCAGCGAACAACCCGACCTGGCGGAGCTGTTCGCCAGGTATGGCATTCTGCGAGCGCAGGCTCTCAACCCCGATCAGTCCGCGAAACGGATCAATGAGGTGGCACAGGGACTATGAGCGCGGACCTCCACTGGTTCAAGAGCAGCCACAGCGGCGATCAAGGCGAGTGCATAGAGATAGCCGTGGCTCCCACCACCATCCACATCCGCGACTCCAAGTCCCCCACCACCCCCACCATCCACGTAACTCCCACCACCTGGCGCGCCTTCCTCCGATCGCTTGCATAGAGCGCACTCCAAGCCGTTGGCTTGTGCCCCATGGAGTACACGCAGCTCGGACGTACCGGACTCAAGGTCAGCCGACTCGTCCTCGGCACCATGAACTTCGGCCCGCAGACGGAGGAAGCCGACAGCCACGCGATCATGGACGCGGCGCTGGACGCGGGCATCAACTTCTTCGACACCGCGAATGTGTACGGCTGGGGCGAGAACAAGGGCCGTACGGAATCGATCATCGGGAACTGGTTCGCCAAGGGCGGCGAGCGCCGTGACAAGGTCGTGCTCGCCACCAAGGTGTACGGCAACATGGCCGCCGACGGCGAGGCCTGGCCCAACCATGACAAGCTCTCCGCGCTGAACATCCGGCGGGCGGTGGACGCCAGCCTGAAGCGGTTGCAGACCGACTACATCGACGTGTACCAGTTCCATCACGTCGACCGCCGCACCCCGTTCGAGGAGATCTGGCAGGCGATCGACGTCCTCGTCCAGCAGGGCAAGATCCTGTACGTCGGGTCCTCCAACTTCCCCGGCTACAAGATCGCCCAGGCGAACGAGATCGCAGCCCGCCGCGGCGGCACCATCGGCCTCGTCAGCGAGCAATGCCTGTACAACCTCGCCGAGCGCCGTGCCGAGATGGAGGTGATCCCGGCCGCGCAGGAATACGGGCTCGGGGTGATCCCCTGGTCGCCGCTGCACGGCGGGCTGCTGGGAGGGGTCATCAAGAAGGAGGTCGAGGGCGGGCGCAGGGCCGGCGGCCGGGCCGCTGATTCCCTCGCCAACACCGCCGTCCGGGATCAGATTCAGGCCTACGAGGACCTCCTCGACAAGCACGGTCTCCAGCCGGGCGAGGTCGCGCTCGCGTGGCTGCTGACCCGGCCCGGGGTGACCG
Source organism: Streptomyces sp. NPDC054834 (assembly GCF_053611185.1). Classification (NCBI taxonomy): domain Bacteria; kingdom Bacillati; phylum Actinomycetota; class Actinomycetes; order Kitasatosporales; family Streptomycetaceae; genus Streptomyces; species Streptomyces sp. NPDC054834. The sequence goes on from NZ_JBSGZV010000001.1 coordinate 331,347, forward strand.
GTCCGATCGTGGGTCCGCGCACGGCCGAACAGCTGGAGTCCGCCGTGCGGGCCGTGGAGCTGGAGCTGTCGGCGGAGGTGCTGACCGGGCTGGACGAGATCTTCCCGGGCCCGGGGCCGTCACCGGAGGCCTTCGCCTGGTAGCAGGCCGGGCGGGCGGCGTGGCGGCGGCGGTCTAAGGCCTACTGGTCCACGGTCCGCTGATCCACGGTCCACTGATCCACTGATCCACTGATCGACGGTCCACTGATCCACGGTCTACTTTCCGACCGCCGCCGCCACCGCCACCAACACGAACATCAGCACAAGCGCACCGGCCATGATCCGGTTCCGGGTTTTCGGGTCCACGTATCCGAGCCTAACCGGCCCCGCCGGCGACCCCGCCGAGTGCCCAGCGGTCGACCGCCTCGTACCGGGGCTGCTCCCCGGGGACCCCGGATTTCGGCAGGTTGCTGCGGACCAGCACCAGCTCGCCGACTGTCCAGGTGCTGCCGGTGAATCGGGCGAGGGAGTCCACGTACGGGCGTACGTCCACCGTGTCCCGGCTCCTGGCCACTGTCAGGTGGGCCTTGTACCGGCGGTGCTCCCCCATCGGCACGCCCGCCTTGCGCGCCGCCGCCTCCGCGCGTTCGGCCAGCAGCCGCAGGGCCGGCAGGTCGCCCTCGGCCCCGGTCCACAGGGCCCGGCCGTGACCGAACTGGCCGCCGCCGTGCAGTGCCAGCGGGAAGGACGGGGTGCGGCCGGCCGCGCGCTTCAGGCGGGCCGACAGGTCGGGTACGAGTTCCTCGTCGACCTCTCCGTAGAAGGCGAGGGTGAAGTGCCAGCCGGGGCGGCCGGTCCAGCGGAGGGCGTCCGCGCCGGGGAGCTTCTTCAATTCGGCTACTTCCGCGGCGAGTTGCTCGGTCACGTCCTTCGGGGGCAGCACAGCGGCGAAGAGTCTCATAAGCACCAGAGTGTCATCGGCGGGCTGCCATCATGAGGCGATGGAGATCAACATCAGAAAAGGCGGCCCCGACGACATCCCCGTGATACTCGCCATGCTCGACAGCTCGGTGGAGTGGCTCGTCGCGCAGGGGCGGACGCGGCAGTGGGGCACCACGCCGTGGTCCGAGAACCCCAGGGCCGTGGATATGGTCCACCGGTACGTCACCGAGAGCTCGCCCTTCATCGCCGAGGTCGGCGGTATCCCAGCGGCCACCCTCACGCTCAGCAAGGCGCCGGGACCGTACCTGGAGCCCGCAGACGAGCCCGAGCGTTACATCCACCTCCTCGCCTCCGACCGCCGCTTCAAGGGCCATGGCGCCGGTGCCGCGCTGCTTGCGCACGCCGTCGAGGAAACCCGCCGCGCGGGGGTGTCCCTGCTGCGGGTGGACTGCTACGCGGGTGACGACCGCAAGCTGGTCGCCTACTACGAGAGCAACGGCTTCATGCCGACGGAGTCCTTCACCTACGGCGAGGACGAGTGGCCGGGGCAGGTGCTGGCCCGGAGGGTGTAGCGCACCCAGCCCCCGGGGATCTCCTCCTTGGGCCGCGGCCCTCACGCCGCGGGCCTCAGACCGCGGGCCTCAGACCGCGGGCCTCAGACCGCGGGCCTCACACCGCGGCCCTCACGCCGCCGTCGCCAGCTGCTCCCGCTCGCGCGGTACGAACCGGACCCGTGGGTGGCCGTGGTGCCAGCCCACCGACAGGCGCAGGCCGCCGATGCGGGCCAGGACCAGGCCGATGGTGACGGCGGCGGCGGCCGAGATGACACCGCCGAGGACGAAGCCGACGCGGGGGCCGTAGGTGTCGGTGATCCAGCCGACGACCGGGGCGCCCAGCGGCGTGCCGCCCATGAAGACCATCATGAACAGGGCCATCACCCGGCCGCGCATGGCCGGGTCGGTGGCCATCTGGACGGCGGTGTTCGCGGTGACGTTGACCGTCAGGCCGGCGATCCCTATCGGGGTCATGAGCAGCGCGAACAGCCAGTACGACGGGGCCAGCGCGGCGACGATCTCCAGCGTGCCGAAGGCCGCGGCGGCCGCGATCAGCACGCGCAGCCGGGCCGTTCCGCGCCGGGCGGCGAGGAGGGCGCCGACCAGTGAGCCGACCGCCATGAGGGTGTTGAAGAGGCTGTAGGCACCGGCGCCGGCGTGGAAGACGTCGTCGGCGTAGGCCGACAGCCACACCGGGAAGTTGAAGCCAAAAGTACCGATGAAGCCGACGAGGACGATCGGCCAGATGAGGTCCGGGCGGCCGGCGACGTAGCGCAGGCCTTCGCGGAGCTGGCCCTTGCCCCTGGGCGCCCGCTCGACGACGTGCAGCTCGCGGGCGCGCATCAGCAGCAGGCCGGCGATGGGCGCGACGAAGGAGAGGCCGTTGAAGAGGAAGGCCCAGCCGGTGCCGACGCCGGTGATCATGACGCCCGCGACGGCGGGGCCGACCAGACGGGCGGACTGGAAGTTGGCCGAGTTCAGGCTGACCGCGTTCTGAAGCTGCTGGGGGCCGACCATCTCGGCGACGAAGGACTGGCGGGCCGGGTTGTCGACGACCGTGGCGAGGCCGACGGCGAAGGCGGCGAGGTAGACGTGCCAGACCTGGACGTGCCCGGTGAGGGTGAGCGCGGCGAGCGCGAGGCCGGTGAGGGCCATCGACGCCTGGGTGACCAGCAGCGTGGGGCGCTTGGGCAGGCGGTCGACGAGGACGCCGCCGTACAGACCGAAGAGCAGCATCGGCAGGAACTGGAGGGCCGTGGTGATGCCGACGGCCGCGGAGGAGCCGGTGAGGCTGAGTACGAGCCAGTCCTGGGCGATGCGCTGCATCCAGGTGCCGGTGTTGGAGACGACCTGGCCGATGAAGAAGAGGCGGTAGTTCCGGATCTTCAGCGAGCTGAACATCGAGGACTTGCGCCGGGGGGCGGATGGGGAGTCGTGGTGGGTAGGTGCGGGGGCGGAAGTTGCTCCGGGTCCCGTACTCAAAAGGGTTCGCCTCCTTGCGATAGGCACTCGGTACCAGAGGTGCGACGGGCACTCGGTACCAGAGGTTCGATAGGCACTCGGTACTCAGAGGTGTGCGAGTTTTTCCAGCACGGGGGCGGCGGCGCGCAGTTTGGCCCACTCGTCCTCGTCGAGGCCGTCGACCAGGCCGGCCAGGAAAGCGTTGCGCTTGCGGCGGCTCTCCTCGAGCATCGCCTCGGCCTGCTCGGTCTGGGTGACGACCTTCTGGCGCCGGTCCTCGGGGTGCGGTTCCAGACGGACCAGCCCCTTGGCCTCGAGCAGGGCCACGATGCGGGTCATCGAGGGCGGCTGCACGTGCTCCTTGCGGGCGAGCTCGCCCGGGGTGGCGCTGCCGCAGCGGGACAGGGTGCCCAGCACCGACATCTCGGTGGGGCTCAGTGACTCGTCGACGCGCTGGTGCTTGAGGCGACGCGAGAGTCGCATCACGGCGGAGCGCAGTGAGTTCACGGCGGCAGCGTCGTCGCCATGGGTAAGGTCCGGCATGTTCTTTAGAGTAACTCATTACTCTCCCTAAAGACCACCGGAGACACGGTCATACACCCGTGACCCTGGCCACTGAACCCCAACATCACTCATTCGGGTGATCCCGGTGCGGAACGTGACGCAACGCGCCGAAGGGTGCCGCGACCCTCGTAGGCATGGGGACCAGCGTGCTCAGCCTGCGCATAGACCACGAGCTGCTCGAACGGCTCCGTCATCAGGCCGCCAAAAGAGGAATGAGCGTCCAGGACTACGTGGTCCAGACGCTCATTCGGAACGACTTCGACGAGCGGTTCCAGACCGCCGTCGAGGAGACGGAGAGGTTCTACGGGGTCACGTGACCCGGACGGCCCGGACGGCCCGGACGATCAGGCGACCCGGACGATCACGCGACCCGGGCGGTCACGTCAGGCCGAGGGCCGGCATCAGGTAGTAGAAGGCGAACACGGCGGAGACGACGTACATCGGTACGGGGATCTCGCGACCGCGGCCGGCCGCCAGGCGCAGCACCACGAAGGTGATGAAGCCCATGCCGATGCCGTTGGTGATCGAGTAGGTGAACGGCATCATCACCATCGTCACGAAGGCCGGCATGGCGAGGGTGTAGTCGGCCCAGTCGATCTCCTTGACGGAGCCGGCCAGGATCAGGAAGCCGACCGCGATCAGCGCCGGGGTGGCCGCCTGGGACGGGACCATCGTGGCGACCGGGGTCAGGAAGAGGGCGAGGGCGAACAGCGCGCCGGTGACGATGTTGGCGAAGCCGGTGCGGGCGCCCTCGCCGACGCCGGCGGTGGACTCCACGAAGCAGGTGGTGGCCGAGGAGGAGCTGGCGCCGCCGGCGGCGACGGCGATGCCGTCCACGAACAGCACCTTGTTGATGCCGGGCATCTGGCCCTGGGCGTCCGTGAGCTTGGCCTCGTCGCTGACGCCCATGATCGTGCCCATGGCGTCGAAGAAGCAGGACAGCAGCACGGTGAAGACGAAGAGGATGCCGGTCAGCGCGCCGACCTTGCCGAAGCCGCCGAAGAGGCTGACCTGGCCGATGAGCCCGAAGTCGGGGGTGGCGACCGGGCTGCCCGGCCACTTCGGGGTGGTGAGGCCCCAGGTGGGCACGTGCGCGACCGCGTTGATGATCAGGCCCAGCACGGTCATCGACACGATCGAGATGAGGATCGCCCCGGAGACCTTGCGCACGATCAGCGCGAGGGTGAGCAGGGTGCCCAGGATGAAGACCAGCACCGGCCAGCCGTTGAGGTGGCCGTCGCCGCCGAGCTGGAGCGGGACGGTGGTCTGGGCGACGTCCGGGATACGGCTGACGAAGCCGGAGTCGACGAGGCCGATCAGCATGATGAACAGGCCGATGCCGATGGAGATCGCCTTGCGCAGGCTGTAGGGCACCGCGTTCATCACGCGCTCCCGGAGGCCGGTGGCGACGAGCAGCATCACGACGAACCCGGCGAGGACGACCATGCCCATCGCGTCCGGCCAGGACATCCGGGGCGCGAGCTGGAGGGCGACGACCGAGTTGACGCCGAGACCGGCCGCGAGGGCGATCGGCACGTTGCCGATGACGCCCATGAGGAGGGTCGTGAAGGCGGCGGTGACGGCTGTGGCCGTGACCAGCTGGCCGTGGTCGAGCTGATGCCCGTACACGTCCTTCGCGCTGCCGAGGATGATCGGGTTCAGCACGATGATGTACGCCATCGCGAAGAAGGTGGCGAAACCGCCGCGGACCTCGCGCGACAGTGTGCTGCCCCGCTCCGAGATCCTGAAGTAGCGGTCGATCGCGCCGTACGCGGGCGTGTTGCCCGGCTGTTCCGGGGCGGGGACCTTGGCTGGGGCCGAGGTGGACATGCGTGACCTTTCGTCACCAGCGGGCGTCCCCCTAGCCCGTTTGGTGTTTCCTACGAATATAAGTTGCCAAACACAAACCGTTTCAGTATGAACATATAACTCCGTGAACGCCATCTCCGCGCGTAGACCTGATCGCCTCGTAAGCTGTGCTCATGGAGAAGTGGACCCCCAAGCACGAGGCACCGGAGCCGCTGGAAGGCCCCGTGGTCGCCACGATCACCGGCGGCACGATCGTCTGGTTCGTCCTCTTCCTCGCCCAGCTCCCCTTCTACGGCTGGTACGCCGACCGCGGCCACACCTGGTGGATCTGGACCTGCCTGGCCGGCGGCGGCCTCGGCCTCATCGGCGTGTGGTACGTCCGCCGACGGGACGCGGCCATCAAGCGGGAGGCGGCCGTCCAGCCGAGCTCGGTCGAGTAGCCCGGCCCGCTACCGTCGGCCCTTGCTGGGGGCTCCCCCCAGACCTCCCCCAGACCCCCGCATCGGCCCTGAACGGGCCTCGTCCTCAGACGCCGGACGGCTGGATGATGCCGGCCCCGGCATACACGCATTCGGCGGGTGAAGCCGCAAATCCGCACGTACCGTCGAATGCATGACACACATCGACGCGGCCGGTGCAAGGCTGCACACGCCGACCCGGGCCGGCGGCCTGACCGCGGCCGAGGTGGCGGACCGTGCCGCGCGCGGTGAGGTCAACGACGTCCCCGTACGCAGCAGCCGCTCCCTCGCCGGCATCGTCCGCGCGAACGTCTTCACCCGGTTCAACGCGATCATCGGCGTGCTCTGGCTGGTCATGCTGTGCGTCGCGCCGATCCAGGACAGCTTCTTCGGGTTCGTCATCCTCGCCAACACCGGCATCGGCATCCTCCAGGAGTGGCGCGCGAAGCAGACCCTGGACTCGCTGGCCGTCATCGGCGAGGCCAGGCCGACCGTCCGCCGTGACGGCGTCACGACCGAGGTGAGGACGTCCGAGATCGTGCTCGGCGATCTCATCGAGATCGGGCCCGGCGACAAGATCGTCGTGGACGGCGAGTGCGTCGAGGCCGACGGCCTGGAGATCGACGAGTCGCTGCTCACCGGTGAGGCCGATCCCGTCGTCAAGGCCCCCGGCGACCGCGTCCTGTCCGGCAGCTTCGTCGTCGCGGGCGGCGGCGCGTTCCGGGCGACGAAGGTCGGCCGCGAGGCCTACGCCGCACAGCTCGCCGAGGAGGCCTCCCGCTTCACGCTGGTCCACTCCGAGCTGCGCTCCGGTATCTCGACCATCCTCAAGTACGTCACCTGGATGATGGTCCCGACCGCGGTAGGCCTCGTCATCAGCCAGCTCGTGGTCAAGCAGCACGGGTTCAAGGACTCGGTCGCCCGGACCGTCGGCGGCATCGTCCCGATGGTCCCGGAGGGGCTGGTGCTCCTCACCTCCGTCGCCTTCGCGATAGGCGTCATCCGGCTCGGCCGCAAGCAGTGCCTCGTGCAGGAGCTGCCCGCCATCGAGGGCCTCGCCCGCGTCGACACCGTCTGCCTGGACAAGACGGGCACGCTCACCGAGGGCGGAATGGACGTCACGGAGCTGCGGTCCATGAACGGCAGCGATGAGACGTACGTACGACGAGTCCTCGGCGCCCTCGGCGAGTCCGATCCCCGCCCCAACGCCTCGCTCCGCGCGATCATCGACGCCTACCCGGACAGCGAGGAGTGGCGCTGCGTGGAGTCGCTGCCCTTCTCCTCCGCCCGCAAGTACAGCGGCGCCAGGTTCAGCGAGGGCGACGGCGAGACGAGCACCTGGCTGCTCGGCGCGCCCGATGTCCTGCTACCGGCCGGTGATCCGGCCCTGACCGAGACCGAGCGGCTCAACGAGCGGGGTCTGCGTGTCCTGCTGCTGGCCCGCGCGGCCCGGGACGACCTGGACGTCCCCGACGTCACCGAGGAGGCCTCGCCCACCGCCCTCGTCGTACTGGAGCAGCGACTGCGGCCCGATGCCGCCGACACCCTGCGCTACTTCGCCGACCAGGATGTCCGCGCCAAGGTCATCTCGGGTGACAACGCGGTCTCCGTGGGCGCCGTCGCCGCCAAGCTCGGGCTCGACGGCTCGGTGGTCGACGCACGCCGGCTGCCGGCCGAGCGACACGAGATGGCGAACGCGCTGGACGGGGCGACCGTCTTCGGCCGGGTCACTCCGCAGCAGAAGCGGGAGATGGTCGGCGCGCTCCAGTCGAAGGGGCATTCGGTCGCGATGACCGGCGACGGCGTGAACGACGTACTGGCGCTGAAGGACGCCGACATCGGTGTGTCGATGGGATCGGGCTCGGAGGCCACCCGCGCGGTCGCGCAGATCGTGCTGCTGGACAACAGCTTCGCCACGCTGCCGTCGGTGGTCGCCGAGGGCCGGCGGGTCATCGGGAACATCACCCGGGTGGCGACCCTGTTCCTGGTCAAGACGGTCTACTCGGTGCTGCTGGCCGTCCTGGTGGTGTGCTGGGGCGTCCAGTACCCCTTCCTCCCGCGGCACCTGACGCTGCTGTCGACCCTCACCATCGGCATCCCGGCCTTCTTCCTCGCCCTCGCGCCCAACAGGGAACGCGCCCGCCCGCACTTCGTACGGCGCGTGATGCGGTACGCGGTGCCGGGCGGGCTGGTGACCGGGGTGGCGACGTTCGTGATGTATCTCGTCGCCCGGCACTACTACACCGGCGACGGATCCCTGGAGGCGGAGACGAGCGCGGCCACCCTGACCCTCTTCCTGATCTCCATGTGGGTCCTGGCGATCATCGCCCGCCCCTACACCTGGTGGCGGGTGGTCCTGGTGGCCTCGATGGGCGTGGCGTTCGTGTGCGTCCTCGCCGTGCCCGCCCTTCAGGGTTTCTTCGCCCTGAAGCTGGTGGGCGTCGCGATGCCGTGGACGGCGGTGGCCGTCGCCGCGGTGGCGGCGGTCGCCCTGGAGTTCCTGTGGAAGTGGGTCGACCGCCGCTTTCCGGTGTGAGCGTCACACGGCGGGCCACATGATCTTGCCGGGTGCGAGGCCTCAGAGCGGTCTGCGCGGCCGTGCGGGCGCCGTCCTGTTCCTTGTCGTCCCGGGCGCGTTCGATGCCGGCGTTGGTGCGGCTCTTCAGTTCCTCGGCCTCCGCCTGGCGGGCGAGCGTGCAGGAGAAGGCAACACGTCGAGTTCCGACGAAGTCCTGCGGGAATTGGGGCACGGTCTGCTCGTCACCTCGCTCGTCCTGCTGGATCGCCCCCACTGCCCGGGGGCCGCCCTCCAGGGCGGCCCCCGGGTCTCAATTACGGCGGAGGGTCACTGCACGTCGACGTAGTCACCCGTGGCGCTGACGGCCGGGGTGGTCGTGGTGCCCGCGAAGGAGAGGCGCCAGTAGCCGTCGTACTGCGCGGTGGCGGTGGCCTTCACATTGCCGGACGAGTCCGAGTACACCGTCTTGACGGTGGTGTACGTGGTCGTGCCCGCCTTGCGGAACTGGAGCTTGACCGGCTGGCTGGTGTAGCCGTGGTACAGGCCGTCCTCCCAGTTGGCGCGGGACAGCTTGCCCGTGGTGGTGAGGGTCTTGCCCTTGGCCACCGGCTCCGGGCCCGCGTTGGCCGTGAGCTTGGAGTAGCGCTGCACGTTGGTGGTGGCGAGGCTGCCCTGGTCCTTGAAGCCGACCTTGCTCAGGTCGGGGTTGTCCGGGTCCTGGCCGTTGAAGGCGTAGGCCTCGGCGGCGACGGTCCAGCTGCCGGCGTCGGCGTTCTTGAGCTCGCCCTCGCCCGGGTGGATGTCGACGGTGCCCGTGCAGGTGGCGGTGGTCGACGAGGTGACCGTGCAGGTGGCGAAGTCGTCGCCCTCCAGCGTCTTGCTCGGGGCGTCCAGGGTGCCGCGGTAGAGGTAGGCGTCGCTGTAGAAGTCGGACGCGGTGACGTCCACGTCGGCGCCGTGGGTCAGCGTGTACGAGTACGTGGTGCTGACCTCGTTGGTGGTGCCGACCTTGATCGCCGAGGCGATCTTGAGGTTGGAGAAGCTGACGTCCATCGTGTACGGCGTACCGCTGGACCCGGTGGCGTGCGCCGCCGGAACGGCGAGGGCGGAGAGGGCCAGGGCGCCGGAGACGGCTGCCACGGTGGCACGAATGCGCATTGCGTTCCCCATGTGGGAGAAGTGATCGGGGAGTCTGTTGACTCGACAGCTCTGATCAGTGGCGCATGCGGCTGGTTGTACGCCGACGGCCGGATCCGGCCAGTCTTTGTGTGGTCATTGCAAGCAGATGACCGAAAACAGAGGGAGGGGAAACGTTTCGGCCCCAGGAGGCCGGCTGCGTCCTGGGGCCGAACGGTCCTGCCTGCTGCTTACTGCACGTCGACGAAGTCACCCGTGGCGCTGACCGCCGGGGTGGTCGAGGTGCCCGCGAAGCTGTAGCGGAAGTAGCCGTCGACCGACGCGGTGGTCGTGGTCTTCAGGTTGCCGGTGGAGTCCGACTTGATGGTCTTCAGCGTGGTGTAGGTGCTGGAGCCCTTCTTGCGGAACTGGAGCTTGACGGACTGGTTGGTGTAGCCGTGGTACAGGCCGTCCTCCCAGTTGGCGCGGGACAGCTTGCCCGTGACCGTGATGGTCTTGCCCTTCTTCACCGGCTCCGGCGAGGCGTTGACCGTCAGCTTGGAGTAGCGCTGCACCAGGGTGGTGCCGAGGCCGAACTGAACGGCGCTGTCCTCGGTGCTGTAGTTGAGGGCCAGCGCGCCGCCGTGCCAGGTGCCGGCGTCCGAGTTGTACAGCTCGTCGTCGTAGCTGGGGTAGATGTCGATGTCGCCCTTGCAGCTGGCGGTGGTCGCCGAGGTGGCGGTGCAGGTCGCCGGGGCGTCGCCGAACAGCATGTTGTCCGGGTTGTCCTCGGAGCCCTTGTAGATGAACGGGCCGCTGGCGAAGTCGTCGGAGGTGATGTCGACGTCGGAGCCGTGGGTCAGCGTGTAGGTGACCGTGGTGGCGACGTGGTTGGTGGTGCCGACCTTGATCGCCGAGGCGATCTTGAAGTTCGAGAAGGTGACGTCCAGGTCCGCGGCCGTGGTGGCGGTGAACGCCGTCTTGCCGGAAGCGGCGTGCGAGACGGCCTGCGCGGCGTCGGCGCGGTACGACGAGGCGTCGGCCTGCGCGGCCGGCACGGCGAACGCGGAGAGGGCCAGGGCGCCGGAGACGGCGGCCACGGTGGCACGAATGCGCATGTGTTCCCCTGATGGAGAAGGGTGGGCACGGGGCCCAAATGATCGGGGAGTCTGTTGACTCAGGTGATCAGATCCGCCATCAGGGGCAATGGTTGTACGCGATTGAAGAATTTGTGCGGAAGACTTCGAAAGCTCAACCATCCCCCGCCCAGGGGCCCTGGCTCCCGGCCCCTCCTCAGTCGAACCAGCGGTCCCGCGCCAGCTCCTCCGTGCGTGACGGGTCCTCCAGCAGTGCCGCGACCTCGAAGCGGCGCGGCCACTGGCCGGCGGCCCAGGCGAGGCCGGCGGCGACGCCCTCGAGGGTGGCGGCGTGCAGGACGCCGTCGCCGGTCAGGCGCCAGTCGATCTCCACGCCGTCGACCACGAGTTCGTCGTGCTCGACGTAGGTGTCCGGGGTGCGCGGGCCCAGCAGCACGTGTACCGACTCGGGTACGTCGTGCTCGGCGCCCTCGGAGTCCACCTCCCCGGTCACGGATTCGCTCAGCCGCCGCACCTGGAACAGCTCGGCCAACTCTGCGGCCCGGGTGGGGCGGACCGGCAGCAGCGGGACCCCGGACGTGAACGGCAGCAGGTCGGGCGAGTCGACGACGACGGCGCCGCCGGCGTCCACCACTTCCACCCGCCCGTCGACGACGGCCCGCAGCTCGTCCGGCAGGGTGACCTGCTCCGGGTCGAGGTCGGCCAGCGCGGTGTACAGGCCGTGCAGCTGGGCGGGCGTGACCGGGCGCCCCGGGTCGGCGAGGCGGTCCAGCAGTTCCGCGGCGCCGCCCGGCTCGTCGAGCAGGGCGGCGACGGACGTGCGTACCCCGAGGGCCTTGAGGACCTGCTCGTCCTCGAAGCCGGTGGCGTCCGCCTCGTCGTACAGGCCGCGCAGCAGCGGGTCGCCGCCGGCCGCGAGGAGACCCGCCGGGCGGCGGCCGTCGAGGACCGGGTGCCCGCGCAGCCACCACGCCGTGTACGGCCGTACGACCTCGTGGGTGCCGTCCGGCAGCAGGATCCGCACCGGCTGGGTGAGCGCGTCACGCAGCGGCGGGCGGGCGAGCAGCGCGAGGGCCTGCGGCCAGTGGTCGTCGTCGACGAGGTCGAGGTCGCGGACGGCGACGAGTTCGGTGGCGACCGGGGGTACGGGGGTGTCGGGGAAGCGGTCGAGGATGTCCTCGCACCACACGTCCACGGCGTCCAGCAGGCCGGCGTCGTCCGGTTCGGCGAAGTCGCCCTCGCGGGGCTCCAGTTCGTCCGGGTCGAGGACGACGTCCGTGGCCCGTACGAGGGCGAAGTCGGCCAGCACACCACAGGCGGCCAGCGGCTGCTCGCCCCACTTCTCGGCCAACTCGGCGTCCACGGCCGCAAGTTCATCCTCGCGGATGACCTGGGCGAAGGGGCTGCCGGAAAGGACGAGTTCACCGGCGGGGGCGAGTTCGCCGTCCTCGTCGGGCAGGGCGAGGGCGCCCAGCCACGGCTCGTCGCCCGGCTCCAGACCCGCGTCGCGGACCAGGGCGAGGACGGCGTCGGCCAGCTCCTCGGCGTCGAGGCCGTCCTCCTCCCAGGCCACCGCGCCCTCGTCGTCCAGCGAGGCGGCGATGGCGGCCCGTACCTGCGGGGTGGTCAGGACGGCACGCGGGGTCGCGGGCAGCGCGCCGAGCTTCTCCAGGAGCGGGTGCGCGGCGTCCGGGTGGGCGACCTTCAGGCCGAGCCGGCCGAGCACCTCCGGGTCGACGGCGGCCGCGTCCGGGGTGGGCAGCAGGACCTGGCGGGGCCCGATCGTCGTACGTCCGTCGGCCAGCGGCACCGGCAGTCCGGAGAGCCGGTCGGGGTCGACGCCGGCGAGGCTGTCGTACAGCCGCCACCACCAGTCGGGGGACTTCTCCAGACCGGCCAGCCGGTCGACGGCGTCGGCGAGCGGGAGGCGGGCGACGCCCAGCGTGCGCAGCTCGACGCGGCGTTCCAGGCCGGCGGGGAGCAGGGTGGGCAGGACCTCGGCGAGGACCCGGACGGTGTCGGTGCCGGCTCCCTCGGCGATCTCCGCGTCCCGGGGACGCAGGGACTCCGGGAGTTCGGCGGCGACCTCGTGATCCGGGCTGCCCGCGCCCTCGGCGGAGTGCTTCGGGGGCGCGGCCGGGGGCAGGAAGGCCGTGCGCGGGAGGCGGTCGAGGATCGCCTGGCGCAGGGCGCCGTCGAGTTCGCCCTTGCCGAGCGGGCCGGGTACGAGGTCGATGATGCCCTCGGTCACCGGGCGCCAGTCGGCGAGGAGTTCGACGTACGCCTCCGCCGCGCGCTGCACCAGGAAGTCGGTCAGCGGGCCGGGCGCCGCGTGCCGGCGGGTGGTGTCCAGCGGGAAGGAGGCGATGAGCAGGGCGGGGACGCCGAGGGGCTCGTCGCTCGGGGTGGGGGCGTGCACGACGGGCGTGGTGCGGGGGCGGGCCGGGGTGCCGTCGGGGTCGGGCACGGCCCAGGTGACCGACCAGTGCGGGCGCAGCCGCTCCTCGACCGGGCGGTCGGCGAGCAGGTCCGGGGTGAGGGGGCCGTGCGCGGAGACCGTGCGCCAGCGGGTCGTGCCGTCGCGGGAGTCCGTGACGACCGTGTGGGCGCCCTCGGTGCGTCGGCGCAGGGTGCGGGGCGCGTCGTCATTGATCTCGACGACCACTTCCTCCAGGCCGGGCAGGGCGAGGAGGAGGGCGTCGTCGACGGCGCGCAGGAGGCGTTCGGCGAGGTCGGCGGCGGCCGTGTCGCGCAGCGGGAGGATGACGGCGGTGTCGTACGGGTCCGGGGCGCTGCCCTCGGCGGCGAACGGCAGGCGCAGCAGCGGTACGTGTCCGTCGCGGCGGCGGATCTCGTCGCCCAGGCCGGGGCTGTGGCGGGCGGTGTCGACGGCGAGCTCGCGGGCCTCGGCGAGGGACCAGCGGACGCCGCCGTGCCGGCCGACGACCGCGGGCTCGTCGGTGACGGCGAGTACGGCGGCGAAGCCCACGCCGAAGCGGCCCACTGTGGGCCGGCTTTCGTCCGCCTCGCGCTTGGCGGACGCGCGGAGGGTGGAGAGCGACTCGACGCCGGCCGCGTCCAGGGGGGCGCCGGTGTTGGCGGCGACCAGGACGCCGTCGCGGAGGGTGAGGCGGAGCCGGCCGGGTACGTGGGCGCGGGCCGCGGCGTCGGCGGCGTTCTGGGCCAGCTCGACGACGAGGCGGTCCCGGTAGCCGCCGAGGACCAGGTCCTCCTCGGCGTTGGCGTCCTCGCGGAAGCGGGCGGGGCTGGTGGCCCAGGCGTCGAGCACCCCGCGGCGGAGGCGGGCGGTACCGAAGGGGTCGGCGCCCTCGGTCGCCGGGCGCACGTACTTGCTCACGTTCACTCTCCTCGTCGGCTGACCACGAAGGTACCGCGCCGCGCCGCTGCCGCTGGGCTCCGCCCCAGACCCCGGGCCGCCCCGGACCCCGGGGATTTCCCACCCACCCACCCGTGACGGCCTGGGAGGTTGCCGCGCCCTGGGGCTCCGCCCCAGACCCCGGGGGTTTCCCACCCACCCACCCATGACACCCAACTGGGAAGTCGCCGCTCCCTGGGGCTCCGCCCCAGACCCCGGCGGGGACTGCGTCCCCTGCACCCCGGCCGGCAGCATCCAGCCCGTCCGGCGTTTGAGGACGAGGCCGTTCAGGCCGGTAGCGGGGGCCTGGGGGCGGCAGCCCCCAGCTACGAGTGGCCCAGCTCCGCCGACTCCTCGTCCCCCACCGCCGGTACCGACCCGGAATCCGGCGCCGGTCGCAGCGGGAAGGGGTCCACCCTGGTCTCGTCGATCACCGGAGCCGCCGGCTGGGGCGGCTTGGGCATGACCGCGGCCTCGGAGTGGCCGCCGCAGCCGTACGCCAGGGACACCACGCGGCCGTCGGCCGGGGAGAACTCGTTGGCGCAGACGCCGAAGGCCTGGCCGAGGGAGCCGCCCATGCGGACCAGGAAGCCGCAGCTGGCGCAGGTGGCGGGGGCCGCCTGGGCCATGGGCGTCTTGGCGCCGAAGGCGTCGTCCCAGCGGTCGGCGGCGGTGTGGAGGCCGTAGCGGGACAGGACACGGGCGCGGCGCAGGCCTAGTTCCTCCGCCACCGCGGCGATCGTGCCGCGGGCGGGGGTCACCGGCTGTGCGGCGGGGGCACCGGGGGTGACCTCCGCGTCCTCCGCCTCCGCCAGTTCCGCCATCTCGTGCGAGACCGGGGAGTTCGGCAGCGGCTCTTCCTCGCCGGTGTAGCCGGGCTCCAGGCGGAGGTCATCGGCGTCGGTGGGCAGCAGGTCGCCGGGGCCCATGTCGCCGGGGCGGAGGCGTTCGCTCCACGGCACCCACTCGGGGGCGAGGAGGGCGTCGGGGCCGGGGAGCAGGACCACCTCGTCGAGCGTCACGAACTTCGCGCGGGACGCGCGGGCCACCGTGGCCGCCCAGCGCCAGCCCCGGTACCCGAGCTCCTTGCACTCGAAGAAATGCGTGACGACACGGTCTCCCTCGGCGACCAGGCCCACATGCTCGCCGACGACGCCTGGCGCGGCCGCCTCCTCGGCGGCGGCACGGGCTAGGTCGACGGCCTCGGCGCACAGGCGGTCGGGGGTGCGGCTTCGCGTGGTCGCTGCGCTCACAGGTATCGCTTCTCTCCTACGCCGTCTCACGGGTGCGCCGGCCGGAAGGCGGTGGAACGGACGGAGCGGACCTGTGGGCCGCATCGACGTCCGCGTCCGATCGCGCTCGGGCGCACCTCTGCCATCCATTCTGCGGGATGGCTGAGATACGCACGCTACCCGGTCACCGGCGCTCGGCCTACACCGACGGAGTTGTTCGCCGGTTCACGGTGGTGTTTCCGGCCCGGCCGTTCGACTCGCTTGGCTGCAAACCGCACTATCAACGCCCCTCTCGGGGCACTATGAACGTCGTGGCAGCCACGAGGCCGCCCCAGGGTGCCACCGGAACCGGTGGGACCGGGGGGAGTAGTCGAGGTGGCGGTGCGGGTCCGGTGCGCGGGGCCGTCCGCGCGATCGGTCGTGCCCTGCACTTCCCGGTGACCGGGACCGCACGCGGCATCCGCAAGGCGACGCACGCGCACGGCGCCGGCGAGTCCGGGCTCGGCAAGCTGATCGAGCTGCACGCGGTCAACGGCGCGGGCGATGTCATGATCACCGTGGCGCTGGCCTCGACGGTGTTCTTCTCGGTGCCCACCGACGAGGCCCGGGGGCGTGTCGCGCTCTACCTGGCCATCACGATGGCCCCGTTCACGGTCCTCGCGCCGGTGATCGGCCCGCTCCTCGACAAGCTGCCGCACGGCCGCCGGGCCGCGATGGCCGGAACGATGCTCGCCCGCGCCCTGCTCGCGCTGATCATCTCGGGGGCCGCGGCCAGCGGCAGCCTGGAGCTGTATCCGGCGGCGCTGGGGGTGCTGGTCGCGTCCAAGGCGTACGGGGTCGTACGCAGTGCCGTGGTGCCCCGGCTGCTGCCGCCCCGGTTCTCGCTGGTGAAGGCGAACTCGCGGGTGACCCTGGGCGGGCTGCTGGCCACGGGGGTCGCCGCGCCCATCGGGGCGGGGCTCCAGTCGATCGGCTCCCCCTGGCCGCTCTACGGCGCCTTCGTGATCTTCATGGCCGGAGCGTTCCTGTCCTTCACCCTGCCCGCGAAGGTCGACTCGGCGAAGGGCGAGGACATCGCGCTGCTCGCCGCCGACGAGCGGCATCTGCACGGCCAGCACCGCACGGAGCAGCTGAAACGGCCGGGGCTGCGCACGGTCGGGCCCGCCGTCACGAACGCGCTCGGCGCCAACGCCGCCCTGCGCTGCCTGTCCGGCTTCCTGATCTTCTTCCTCGCCTTCCTGCTGCGCGAGCACCCGCTGACCGGCGAGAGCGCGGCGGTGTCGATGGGGATAGTGGGCGTGGCCGCCGGCGCGGGCAACGCGCTGGGTACGGCGGTCGGGGCGTGGCTCAGGTCCCGGGCACCGGAGATCATCATCGTGACGGTGGTGGCGGTGGTGCTGGGGGCGGCGATCGTCGCGGCGGTGTTCTTCGGCGCGTTCCTGGTGGCGTGCCTGGCCGCGGTCGCCGGGTTCGCGCAGGCGCTGGCCAAGCTGTGTCTGGACGCGCTGATCCAGCGGGACGTGCCGGAGCTGGTGCGGACGTCGGCGTTCGCCCGGTCGGAGACGTTGTTGCAGATGGCCTGGGTGTTCGGCGGCGCGGTGGGCATCGTGATGCCGCTCAACGGCACGCTGGGCCTGGCGGTGGGCGGCGCCTTCGTCGCCGTGGGCTGGCTGACCACGGCGCGCGGTCTGCTGGGCTCGGCGCGGCACGGCGGCCGGGCGCGACCGCGAGTGGCGTAACGAACCGGGCACGCCGCACCCCGCGTGGGGAACGGCCGGGACACGCCAGATAGCCTTCGGACATGACCACGCTGCCCCGCGGCGAAGCCGCTGATGTACAACGCGTTGTTGTGCGACGCCGCCGCGCCGTCGCCGCCGCCGGCGCCGTTTCCGCCGGACTGCTTCTGCTGTCGGCCTGCGACAAGCCGACACCGATGTCGACGGTCACCGTCGGCACGAGCTCGGTCAACTCCGAGGCCACTTGTTACAACGACGGCAACGCCCTCGACACGGCGTCGCTGACGAAGTGCCTGAAGGACACCGACATCAAGTCCATCAAGGTGGACCCGGACGAGACCGTGCGCTTCGGGGTGGACCCGAAGATCGCGGACAACGGCTGGACGATCCTGATGAACGGCCAGCCCCTGACCGACTCCAGCAAGAAGACGTACCGGACCATCCCGGGCAGCGTGTTCTTCAACGCCCAGTACGGCGCCCAGGGCAACTCGACCCTGGTGTCCATCAAGGAGGGCGAGAAGACGGTCACGGGTCTGTGGTCCTTCAAGCTGAAGAAGGACTCCTGACCACGTCGTCCGTAGCCGGCTTCCGGGTTCTGGTGGCCACCGCGGTACCCGCCGAACGGGACGCGGTGGCTCGGGCGTTTCCCGGTGCCGACGTGGTCGCCGCCGGGGTGGGCCCCGCCCTCGCCGCCGCCTCCACCGCGACCGCCCTCACCACCGCCGCGCTGAGCGGCACCCCCTACGGGCTGGTCGTCTCCGCCGGGATCGCCGGCGGCTTCCTGCCCGAGGCGCCCCTCGGCTCCCTCGTCGTCGCCGACGAGATCACCGTCGCCGACCTGGGCGCCGCGACACCGGAGGGGTTCGTTCCGGTCACTGAGCTGGGCTTCGGGACCGTCACCCACCGTCCGCCGGAATCACTCGTACGAGAGGTGACCGCGGCGACCGGCGCGCTCGCCGGCACCGTCCTCACCGTCTCGACCGTGACCGGAACCGCGGCCCGCGCCGCCGAGCTGCGCGGGCGCCACCCCCGTGCCCTCGCAGAGGCCATGGAGGGCTTCGGGGTCGCCGAGGCGGCCGCCGCGCACGGCACGCCCGTGCTGGAGATCCGCGCGGTCTCCAACCCCGTCGGCCCGCGCGACCGCGCCGCCTGGCGCATCGGCGACGCCCTCGCGGCCCTCACCGAGGGCTTCGGGAAGCTGACGCCCGTACTGGAGAGTTGGAAACAGGTATGACTGCCCACGGTGAGCACGAGTCGCTGCGGATCGCGTACTCGCCCTGCCCCAACGACACCTTCGTCTTCGACGCCCTCGCCCATGGCCGGGTCCCGGGCGCGCCCGCCCTCGACGTCACCTTCGCGGACATCGACATCACCAACGGCATGGCCGAGCGCGGTGAGTTCGACGTGCTGAAGGTGTCGTACGCGGTGCTGCCGTACGTCCTCGGCGAGTACGCGCTGCTGCCGTGCGGCGGCGCGCTGGGCCGGGGCTGCGGGCCGCTGGTGCTGACGCGGGAGCCCGAGGCCGACCTGACGGGCCGTACGGTCGCGGTGCCGAGCGAGAAGTCGACCGCCTACCTGCTGTTCCGCCTCTGGGCGGCGGACACGCTGCCCGGTGGGGTCGGCGAGATCGTGGTCATGCCGTTCCACGAGATCATGCCGGCCGTGCGGGACGGGAAGGTCGACGCGGGGCTCGTCATCCACGAGGCGCGCTTCACGTACCAGAACTACGGGCTGCACAAGCTCGCCGACATGGGCGAGCACTGGGAGGACACCACCGGGCTGCCGATCCCGCTGGGCGCGATCGTCGCCAAGCGGTCACTGGGCACGGACGCGCTGCGGGGGCTCGCCGAGTCGATCCGTACGTCCGTCCACGCGGCCTGGGACGACCCCGAGGCCTCCCGCCCGTACGTCATGGAACACGCCCAGGAGATGGACCCGTCCGTCGCCGACCAGCACATCGGCCTGTACGTCAACGAGTTCACCTCGGAACTCGGCGAGGACGGCTATGCGGCCGTACGGGGGCTGCTCACGCGCGCGGCGGCCGAGGGGCTGGTGCCGCCCCTCGGGCCCGAGGCCCTCTCATTTCCCTGAACCCGCGTACACCACAACAGCCCGCGAAGTGGCGCAAGGACGGCAGAAGCAGGCGCCGGGGCCTGCTCACGCGCGCGGCGGCCGAGGGGCTGGTGCCGCCCCTCGGCCTGACGCGCTCACGTTTCCCCGAGCGGGCGGGTCACACGTCCAGTTGGTCGGCGACCGCCCGCAGCAGGCCGGCGATCTTCTTGCCGGAGGTCTTCTCGGGGTAGCGGCCCTTCTCGAGCATCGGGGTGATGTTCTCCAGGAGGGTCGTCAGGTCCTGCACGATGGAGGCCAGCTCGTCCGGCTTCTTGCGCTGCGCGGCCGCGACCGAGGGTGTGGGGTCCAGTACGACGACCGACAGGGCCTGGTCGCCGCGCTGGCCGGCGACCACGCCGAACTCCACCCGCTGTCCCGGCTTGAGCGCGTCGACGCCGGCGGGGAGGACCGAGGAATGGACGAAGACGTCACCGCCGTCGTCGCGGGAGAGGAAGCCGAAGCCCTTCTCGCTGTTGAACCACTTGACCTTGCCGGTAGGCACGTCTGTCCTCGTCCTCGTACTCGTCGGAAAACTGCTTCGGAAAACAGCTCTGGAACGGCTCTTGATAGCACTGGGGCGGGTCGACCATGACCCGCCGGTCCAAGGCTAATGGTCTTGGGGCGGCTGACAAGACGTCGCCCGGTTGTTCCTTCGCGCTGGGAACTACCCTGGTCCGGTGCGTGACAAAACCCAAACGAATTCCGCCGCACCCGGTGACGGACTGATCCGCGCCGGTGCCGTCGTGTTCTTCATCGGTGCCGTGGCCACTCTCGTCACCGTGGCCCCGCTCTTCCTCGGCGCGAAACCATTTCCGGCGTTCATGTACGGCCTGTGCATGCTGATGGGCGTCGGCTTCCTCGTCGCGGGCGCCGGCGTGCTGCGCTCGGTCGCGGCGGGGCGGCGAGCGGCGCGGGAAGCTGCTCCGCGTTAGGCGGCCTGGCGGTACTCCGTGAGCCAGGCCGGGAGTTCGGTCAGGTCGTCAAGGACCACGTCCGCGCCCGCCGCGCGCAGCTCCTCCGCGTCGCACGGACCGGTCGCCACGGCCACGGACAGGGCGCCCGCCGTGCGTGCCCCGCGCACGTCACCCACGTGGTCGCCGACGTAGACGCCCGCGCCGTGCTCGCGCAGCGCCCGCGCCTTCTGCTCGGCCCACAGGTCGCCGACGACCGCGTGGGGCTCGATGCCGAGGTGGGCGAGGTGCAGCTTGGCGTTCGGCTCGTACTTGGCGGTGACGACGATCGTCCGTCCGCCGGCCTCCCGCACCGCGTCGATCGCCTCGCGGGCGCCCGGCAGCGCGGGCGTCGCGGCGATGGCGATCGTGGGGTACATCTCCCGGTACAGCTCGCTCATCGGCGCCACCTGCTCGGCCGGGAACCAGTTGATCAGCTCATCGGCCAGCGGCGGTCCCAGCCGGGTCACCGCCAGGTCGGCGTCGATGTACGTCCCCGTCCGCTCCGACAGTGCCTGGTAGCAGGCTCGGATGCCGGGGCGGGAGTCGATCAGGGTCATGTCGAGGTCGAAGCCGACGGTCAGCGGGCGTGAGGTCATATGGGCCATTGTGCCCAGGCGGCACGGCACCCAGGCCCGCCGGGACTGTGAACTGGGCAACCGTCACCGTCTCTGCGAGCGCCAGACCAGGAACAGCGCCGAGGCCACGGCCGCGCCGCGCACCACCCACGGCCAGGTCTCGGCCAGGGCGTCGTTCATGTGGCCCTGGACGATGGGGGTGCCCCAGCGGCCGTTGTCGCGGCCCCAGAGCCAGACCACGCCGGCCGCGAGCGCCAGGCCCGGCATGCCCATCACGGCCCATTTGGTCTCCGCCGGGGTGAGCCGACGGGAGCCGTACGCGATGAGCCAGCCCAGGATCAGCACGAACGGGTTGCCCATGACCGCCCCGGCCACCAGGGCAGCGGCGGACAGCAGCAGGAGCGGGTTGGTCCAGCCGGCGGCGGGTCGGGGCAGTGGGAGCCTGCGGCGCCGGGCGGGGGCGGCGGGGTCCGCGGCGGCCACTGTGCCCCCGGCGGCTTCGACGGCCCCGGCGGCCGCCGGCGCGGGCTCTGTCTCCTTCGCCGGTTCCTTCTCCAGGCTCGGCGGCTGCTTGAGCAGCTCGGGGATCTCCACCCCGCCGACGAAACCCGGCACGCTGTCGCCGACCCCGAAGGGGCCGCTGTCCAACCGCCACCAGTCGGGCTGCGCGGCGCTGTCGCCGAGTTCGTCCGCGCCCGCCAGGTGCGGCGGGGACGGGGCACAGGAGGGCGGGGCGGGGTCCGGCTCGGCCGGGCGCGGGCGCGGTACGACCCGGCGCAGCCCCTTCGGCCGCGCGCCCTCCTCGCCGTCCCGCTGTACGGGCACCGCGGCGGGCGGCGCCTCGGGAGCCCCGGCGGTGCCGCCCGCCGCCGTGACGACCTCGTCCGGGGTGCCGAGGCGGTCCAGGATGCGGCGGACCGCGGCGGGACTGTCCACCGTGGTCTTCGCCCGGTGCCGGTCGATCTCGTTGCGCAGCTCCGTCACGAGGCGCATCCGTGCGGATGACGGCAGCTGGCGTTGCTGGGCCACGTCGCCGACGCGGCTCAGGTATTCGTAGACGACCTGGTCGCTCTCAATCCCCACGAAGTCCCTCCGGGGGTTCGGCCGTTATTTCCCCGGGTCCGAAGGTACCGCGTGCCGGCAGGTGCCGGTGCTGGTGCGGGCGTCTGCTGGGGGCTGCCGCCCCCAGACCCCCGCTTGGCCTGAACGGCCTCGTCCTCAAACGCCGGACGGGCTGAGTAATGCGGACCGGGGTCACCGTCGTACCCACCCGCTAACGTGGGGCAGATGAGCACCGAGGACCGCCCGGCGCCCCGCTCCCTCGCGGAAGCGCTCCGCGCGCGTGACGACGCCTCCCTGGCCGGGCTGCTGCGCGCCCGGCCGGACCTCATCACGCCCGTGCCCACCGACCTCACGCAGCTGGCGACCCGTGCGGGGACGCGGGCCTCGGTGTTGCGGGCGCTGGAGCGGCTGGACCGGTTCGCGTTGCAGACGGCGGAGGCGCTGGCCGTGGCGGCGGACCCGGCGACGTACGACGAGGTGCTGGGGCTGATGGCGGGGGACGCCGGGGATCCGGTGGTCGCGGCGGCGTTGCCCCGTGCCGTGGGGGCCCTGCGCGAGCAGGCCCTCGCGTGGGGCGCCGACGACCGGCTGCGGCTGGTGCGGACCGCCCGTGAGCTGCTGGCGCCGTCCGCGCAGCATCCGTCGCCGACGGGGCTGGGGCCGACCGTGCAGGAGACGACGTCGGGGATGTCGCCGGGCCGGATCCAGGAGATCGTCACCACGGCCGGGCTGCCGTCCACCCATGACTCGGTGTCCGCGGCGGCCGCGCTGAGCGACCTGTTCACGGACCGGGAGCGGATGGCGGCGCTGCTCGACCAGGCGCCCGCGGAGTCGCTGGAAGTCCTGGACCGGCTGGTGTGGGGGCCGCCGTACGGGCAGGTCACCGCCGATCCGGCGGCCCGGCTGCGCTGGCTGCTCGATCGCGGTCTGCTGCTGCCGACGGCGCCCGGCACGGTCGTACTGCCCCGGGAGGTCGCCCTGCATCTGCGGGCGGGCCGCGCCCACCGGGAGCCGGAGCCGGTGCCGCCCACCGTGGAGCCGGCCTCGGCGCACCGGCCCGAGATGGTGGACGCGACGGCGGCGGGGCAGGCGTACACCGCGCTGGCCACCGTCGAGGAGCTGCTGAAGGAGTGGGACGAGGGCGGGCCCGCGGTGCTGCGGGCCGGGGGCCTGAGCGTGCGGGATCTGAAGCGGACGGCCGTCGCCCTGGACGTGGCCGAGCCGGTCGCCGCGTTCTGGGTCGAGCTGGCCTACGCGGCGGGGCTGCTGGCCTCCGACGGTGAGGCGGACGAGCGGTACGCGCCGACCCCGGCGTACGACGAGTGGCTGGAGCAGCCCGCGGCGCAGCGCTGGGCGCGGCTGGCCGAGGCGTGGCTGACGGTGACGCGGACGCCGGGGGTGATCGGCGGGCGGGACGCGAAGGACCGTACGTTGTCGGCGCTGGGTCCGGGTCTTGACCGGTCCGCGGCGCCCGAGGTGCGGCACCGGGTGCTCTGGCTGCTGGCGGGGCTGCCGGCGGGCGGGGCGCCGTCCGCCGAGGCCGTGCTGGAGCGGCTGCGCTGGGAGCGGCCGTTGCGCGGGCCGCAGCGGGACGACGATCTGCGGTCCCGGCTGGCCTCGTGGACGCTGTCGGAGGCGGAGCTGCTCGGGGTGACGGGCCGGGGCGCGCTGTCCGGGCACGGGCGTGCCCTGATCGGGGCGCCGGCTCCGCATACGGCCGGGAAGGCGCCCGCCGGACCGGGTGACAAGCTGCCCGTCCATCACCGTCATCACCAGCCGGCCGTCCGCGAGCCCCTGTCCGCGGCCGAGCAGGCCGTCGCCACGTCCGCCGCCGCCCGGGTGCTCGCCCCGCTGCTCCCGGAGCCCCTGGACCACGTGCTGCTCCAGGCCGATCTGACGGCGGTGGCGCCGGGCCCGCTGAAGCGGCCGCTCGCCGACATGCTGGGGGTGCTCGCGGACGTGGAGTCCAAGGGGGGTGCCACCGTGTACCGGTTCACGCCCGCCTCGGTGCGGCGTGCCCTGGACGCCGGGCGTACCGCGTCGGACCTGCATTCCTTCCTCACCGCCCACTCCCGTACGCCGGTGCCGCAGCCGCTGGCGTATCTGATCGACGATGTGGCCCGTAAGCACGGGCATCTGCGGGTGGGTGCCGCGTCGGCCTATGTGCGCTGCGACGACGACGCGCTGCTGAGCGAGATCCTCGCCGACCGGCGGGCGGCGGCGCTGCGGCTGCGCCGGCTGGCGCCGACGGTGCTGGCGGCCCAGGCCGATCCGGCGACGCTGCTGGAGGGCCTGCGCGGGATGGGGTTCGCCCCGGCCGCCGAGTCCGCCGAGGGTGATGTGCTGATCACCCGCGCCCATGCTCACCGCACCCCGCCGCGCACCGCCCCGGAGCCGGTTCCGGACGGCCCGCCGCCGCCCGACGGCACTCTGCTGTCGGCCGCGATCCGGGCGATCCGCGCGGGCGATCTCGCCGCCACCGCCCCCCGCAAGCCCGCCGTCGGCACTCCGGTCTCCGACGGCGACCTGCCCCGCACCAGCTCCGCCGAGACCCTCGCCACCATGCAGGCCGCCGTCCTCACCGGCGAGGCCCTCTGGATCGGCTATGTGAACGCCGAGGGCACCGCCAGCCAGCGGGTCATCGCCCCGATCCGGGTCGAGGGCGGTTTCGTGACGGCGTACGACCACACGGCGGACGAGGTGCGGACGTATCCGCTGCACCGGGTGACGGGCGTGGCGGAGCTGGCGGACGACTGAGCGTCGCCGGTCTCGGCAGCCGATCTCAGCAGTCCCCGACGGGCGCGTCCGCGGCCAGGCCGAAGTGGGTGCGGGCCGCGGCGGCCAGGGCGTCGGACGGCATACGGTCGTCGAGCGAGGCGAAGACACCGAGGTGTGCCCTGGTCCACTGGGCGTTCTCCGCGCCGTCGGGGGCCTCCTCCCGTGACACGACCCGGTAGCCGCCGTCCGTGCCCCGCGCCAGCCGCACCACCTGCGGGACCTGTCCGGCGCTGCACTCGACCAGGGTGTGGCCGTGCACGCCGTACTCGACGCACAACGTGTCGACGCCCGCCCGGACGACGTCCCCGTGTTCCTCCAGGCCGATCGGCTCCGCCCGGCAGAACCAGCGCGCGTCGAGCCCGGGCACGGTCTCGCCGTAGCCGCTGCCGTGCGCCTCCGTCACGAGCCGGGCCTCGATCACCGGCCGTATCCGGCCCCACAGCCGCGTGTCGACGTCCGCCGGCCGCGTGTCGACGTCCGCCGGCCGCATCGCCCAGGTGCCCGTGGCGGCCAGCACCACGACGGCGCCCACGCCGGTTGCCCATCTGCGTCCCGACATACCGCGAACTCCTCACCGCGCCCGCGCACACCGCGCCGCCGCTCATGTGGTGAGACATCCGAACAGTGCGTGGAGTTGCCCGGGAGCGGCCCGGGAAGGAGCGGGCCCCCGTTTCGGGGCGTGGTGCGGCACACTGGAGGTTTGGTCCATGCGGAAGGAATGACGTACGTGAATGGTCCGCTGATCGTCCAGTCCGACAAGACCCTGCTCCTGGAAGTCGACCACGAGCGGGCCGGCGACTGCCGTCGGGCCATCGCGCCGTTCGCCGAGCTGGAGCGTGCGCCGGAGCACATCCACACCTACCGGGTGACGCCGCTGGGGCTGTGGAACGCGCGGGCGGCGGGACACGACGCCGAGCAGGTGGTGGACGCGCTCGTGCAGTACAGCCGGTATCCGGTGCCGCACGCGCTGCTCGTCGACATCGCCGAGACGATGGACCGGTACGGGCGGCTGACGCTGACCAAGCACCCGGCGCACGGGCTGGTGCTCTCCACCACGGACCGGCCGGTGCTGGAGGAGGTGCTGAAGTCCAAGCGGATCGCTCCGCTGGTCGGCGCCCGGATCGACCCGGACACCGTCGTCGTGCACCCCTCCGAGCGCGGGCAGATCAAGCAGACGCTGCTGAAGCTGGGCTGGCCGGCGGAGGACCTCGCCGGGTACGTGGACGGTGAGGCGCACCCGATCGAGCTGGCCGAGGACGGGTGGGCGCTGCGGCCCTACCAGAAGCAGGCCGTGGAGAACTTCTGGCACGGCGGCAGCGGTGTCGTCGTGCTGCCCTGCGGCGCCGGGAAGACGCTGGTCGGGGCCGGGGCGATGTCGGAGGCCAAGTCGACGACGCTGATCCTCGTCACGAACACCGTCTCCGCCCGGCAGTGGAAGCACGAGCTGGTGAAGCGGACCTCGCTGACCGAGGACGAGATCGGCGAGTACAGCGGTACCCGCAAGGAGATCCGTCCGGTCACCATCGCGACCTACCAGGTGCTGACCACGAAGCGGAAGGGCGTCTACCCGCATCTGGAGCTGTTCGACTCCCGGGACTGGGGGCTGATCGTCTACGACGAGGTGCACCTGCTGCCCGCGCCGGTCTTCAAGTTCACCGCCGACCTTCAGGCACGGCGGCGGCTCGGGCTGACGGCGACGCTCGTGCGGGAGGACGGGCGCGAGTCGGACGTCTTCTCGCTGATCGGGCCGAAGCGGTTCGACGCGCCGTGGAAGGAGATCGAGGCGCAGGGGTACATCGCGCCCGCCGACTGCGTCGAGGTCCGGGTCAATCTGACGGACACCGAGCGGCTGGCGTACGCGACCGCCGAGACGGAGGAGAAGTACCGCTTCTGTGCGACGACGGAGACCAAGCGGAAGGTCACCGAGGCGATCGTGCGGCGGTTCGCCGGGCAGCAGATCCTCGTCATCGGGCAGTACATCGACCAGCTCGACGAGCTGGGCGAGCACCTGAACGCGCCGGTGATCAAGGGTGAGACCTCGAACGCGCAGCGCGAGAAGCTGTTCGACGCCTTCCGGGAGGGCGAGATCAGCGTGCTGGTGGTGTCGAAGGTGGCGAACTTCTCCATCGACCTGCCGGAGGCGACCGTCGCCATCCAGGTGTCGGGGACGTTCGGCTCCCGGCAGGAGGAGGCCCAGCGCCTGGGGCGGGTGCTCCGCCCGAAGGCCGACGGTCACCAGGCGCACTTCTACTCCGTCGTCGCCCGCGACACCCTCGACCAGGACTTCGCCGCCCACCGCCAGCGCTTCCTGGCGGAGCAGGGCTACGCGTACCGGATCATGGACGCGGACGAGATCCTGGCCGGAGGCTGAGCCCGTCAGGGCGCGGGCAGCGTGAAGACCAGGAACAGCACGGCCAGCGGCGGCACCAGCACGGCGACGGCCGACCAGAGGCGGAGTACGCGCCAGCGGCGCTTCCAGGGCAGCACCCATGCGGTGACCAGCGCCGCGCAGCTGACCCAGCCGCCGAAGAAGAGGATCGCGTAGATCAAGGACAGCGAGGCGGTCAGGGCCTGGGAGCAGTCGTCGGGGCCGCAGCTGTCCGTGGCCATCGCGGACAGCCCGCCGAGGATGAGGGCGAACGGGCCCAGCAGGGCGAGCATGACGGTCGCGGTGAGCGGTGCCACCCAGGCCCGGCGGTCCCGCCCGGCCGGATCCGCGGTGGCGTCGGCCGCGCTGATGTGCTGTGTCGTCATACGGCCAGTCAAACCCCGCGGGGGGCGCCGGTGCGTGTGTGCGCGTACTCATCCACCGGGGTCGTGGTACTCAACTGGGCGCACAGCGCGAGCAGGGCCAGGCCCAGCAGTGGGTACGGCGCCGCCGGTGGCTGCTGCCACCAGGGAAGCCGGAGGTCCAGGGATCCCTGGTGCGGTACCAGCCACATCGTGCGGGCCGTGAACACCACCGTCGTCACCGCAGCGAGGCGGGTGCGGCCCTCCGCCAGGAGTACGGCGATGAGCGGCACGCACCACACCCAGTGGTGGGACCAGCTGATGGGGCAGACGAGCAGGGTGGTGAAGGCCGTCAGCAGGATTCCCCAGCGGTCCTCGTGGGCGCGGGCCGCCAGCCACAGACCGAGCACGCCGAGGGCTGTCGCCGGGAGCAGCCAGGCGGGTCCGGGGGCCGGGTCCCGCAGCATCCGCGCGATCAGGCCTTGCAGGGACTGGTTGTCGATGATCCAGGGTTTGCCGACGCGGGCGGTCTCGTAGAGGCGGCGGGTGAAGAAGTCGACGCCGGCGGTGGGCAGCACGAGGGTGCCGAGCAGGACGGTCGCGGTCAGTGCCGCTGTCGCCGTGGCGGCCTCCCGGTGGCGGTGGCGCAGCAGCAGGTAGGCGATGAACACGGCGGGTACGAGTTTGATCCCGGCCGCGATGCCCACGGCGGCCCCCTTGGCCCGGGCGCCGGGTGGCCGGGTGAGGTCCCACAGGGTCAGGCAGATGATCGCCAGGTTGATCTGGCCGAACACGAGGGTCTGGAAGACCGGTTCGAGCCAGAGGGCGAGTGCCGTGGCGGTGCGGAGGGCGGGCGGGGACAGGGTGCGCCCCGCGAGGCGGGCGGAGAGGGTGACGAGGCAGGCGAGCAGGAGCGCGTTGCCCGCGAGGAAGGTGAGCTTGAGGGCCGGGACGGGGATCCAGGTCGTCGGGACGAACAGGACCGCCGCGAAGGGCGGATACGTCGCCGGAAGACGCCATTCGGTGACTGTGAGGCCGTAGAGGTCGCCGCCGTGGGCGACGGCCTCGCCCTCGGCCCGGTAGACCAGCGCGTCGGCCATCGGGACGCGCTGCCAGAGGCAGAGGACGGCGAGGGAGGAGAGGGAGACGACGAGGAGGACACAGGACATCACCGACCGTTTTGGCACGGCGATGAACTTATGCGGTCACCTGTGGTGTATGCCCGCTTCCTCGCCGTACTCGCCGAGGACGACGACGCTGAACGCCGCGCTCACGAAGACTTTGACGGCACGGAGTGCGTCGCCCAGACGGTGGTGGGGGACGCCGTCGACGGCGGTGGCTCCGGCCGGGCGGGCGGGGGCTGGGTGGATGGTTGCTGCGCTCATGTCTCCATGGTGGAACCCGGACACAGGGATCGCATCGGCCCCAAGGCCCAATCCCGGGCATATTTCGGTCCACCCACGGTCGGACCCTCCCCTAGGCCGGAGGTACGAGCCCCCTAAGGGTCCCTAGGGGGCGGAAAAGGATTGGCTACCGCCGACCCTGCCTCACTAGAATCTTCGCTCTTGCCCGCCTCCCTCAAGGAGTGCCGCCCGCCCGCCTCCCACCGCCACCCTCAATCGAGGCCCTACGGGCCGCCCCTAGTTTTGCCGGCCGGAAACCGGTCGGCACCCACCACCGCACGCGCCCACCAGGCCCCCCGGAGGCACCCCCTTGTCCACGCCCGCCCACGACCCCCTCGCCCGGGAACGCTCCCACCTCGCCGCCTCCCGCGCCGCCCTGCGCGCCATGCGCGAGGACGTGGAGTCGCTCGACATCAAGGACGTCACCGCGAACTGGGTGAACGCGGAGGTGCTCGCCCGCCAGATCGACGAGCGCATCAAGGCGCTGGCCGACCTCAGCGGCACCCCGCTGTTCTTCGGCCGCCTCGACTATCTGCACGCACCCGGAGCCGAACAGGCCGAGGGCGCCGAGGGAGAGCAGTTCTACATCGGGCGGCGGCATGTGCACGACGCCGACGGCGACCCGATGGTCATCGACTGGCGCGCACCGGTCTCGCAGCCGTTCTACCGGGCGTC
Organism: Streptomyces sp. NPDC054834; assembly: GCF_053611185.1. Taxonomy (NCBI): domain Bacteria; kingdom Bacillati; phylum Actinomycetota; class Actinomycetes; order Kitasatosporales; family Streptomycetaceae; genus Streptomyces; species Streptomyces sp. NPDC054834. The sequence goes on from NZ_JBSGZV010000001.1 coordinate 360,479, forward strand.
CAAGAAGGACCCGATGGACATCGGGCTGCGGCGCCGCTTCGGATACACCGGCGGCGACCTCACGGCGTACGAGGACGAGCACCTCTCCGACCCCGCCGAGGCGGCCGCGACGAGCAAGCTGCTCCAGCAGGAGATCGAGCGCCCGCGTGTCGGCCCGATGCGCGACATCGTCGCCACCATCCAGCCGGAGCAGGACGAGATCGTCCGCAGCGGGCTCGGCGGCACGGTCTGCGTGCAGGGAGGTCCGGGGACCGGGAAGACGGCCGTGGGCCTGCACCGGGTCGCATACCTGCTGTACGCCCACCGGGAGCGGCTCGCCCGGACCGGCACGCTGGTCATCGGGCCGAACCGGTCCTTCCTGCACTACATCGAGCAAGTGCTCCCGGCGCTGGGCGAGTTGGCCGTCCGGCAGGCCACCGTCGACGACCTCGTGGGCCAGGTCGAGGTGCGCGGCACCGACGACGCGGCGGCGGCGCTCGTCAAGGGTGACGCGCGGATGGCGGAGGTGCTCAGAAGGGCCCTCTACTCGCACGTCACCATGCCCACCGAACCCGTGGTCGTGGTGCGCGGCTCCCGGCGCTGGCGCGTCCCGGCGTACGAACTCGAGGGCTTGGTGCGCGAGTTGCTGGACCGCGACATCCGCTACGGTGCCGCCCGCGAGGCCCTGCCGCAGCGCGTCGCGCACGCGGTGCTGGTGCAGATGGAGCGCTCGGGCGAGGCCCCGGACGACCGGGTGCAGGACGCGGTGGCCCGCAACAGCGCGGTGAAGGCGGCGGTGAAGGAGGTCTGGCCGGCGGTCGAACCGGCGAAGCTCGTCCTGCGTCTGCTGACCGACGCCGACTTCCTCGCCACGCACGCCGACGGGATCCTCGACGAGGAGGAGCAGAAGACGATCCTGTGGGCGAAGCCGGTGCGCAGCGTGAAGTCGGCCAGGTGGTCGGCGGCGGACGCGGTGCTGATCGACGAGGCGACGGACCTCGTGCAGCGCACGCACTCGCTCGGGCACGTCGTCCTCGACGAGGCGCAGGACCTGTCCCCCATGCAGTACCGGGCCGTCGGCCGCCGCTGCACCACCGGCTCCGCGACCGTCCTCGGCGACCTGGCGCAGGGCACCACCCCGTGGGCGACCCGGAGCTGGGACGAGGCCCTCGGCCACCTGGGGAAGACGGACGGGGTGGTGGAGGAGCTGACCGCCGGTTTCCGCGTCCCGACGGACGTCATCACCTATGCCTCGCGGCTGCTGCCGCACATCGCACCGGGCCTCACCCCGGTCGCCTCGGTCCGGGAGAACCCGGGCTTCTTCGAGGTCCGCGGCATCGACGGCACCGCCGAGGTCGTCGCCGCGTGCGAGGAGCTGCTCCGCAACGAGGGTTCGACCGGTCTGATCGCCGCCGACGCCCGGATCCCCGCCCTCGCCGAGGCGCTCACCGCGGCCGGGATCACGTATCTGGCCCCGGGTGAGGAGACGACCGCCCAGACCCGGCTGACCCTGGTCCCGGCGTCGCTCGCCAAAGGGCTTGAGTACGACTATGTCGTCCTTGACGAGCCCCGAGCCGTGGTCGACGGAGAGCCGGACGAACGGACTGGCCTGCGCCGCCTGTACGTGGCGCTGACCCGAGCGGTGTCGGGCCTGATCGTCACCCACGCGGCCGCACTGCCGGAGCAGCTGGCGTAGGCCCGCGTCAGCCCCGGGGCGCGTCCAGCGCGTCCCGCCACTGGGCCACCGCCGCCGCCGAAACGGGCTCGCCCCAGCCTCCCGGCCTCGCCGCCCCGCCGATGTGGAAGCCGTCGATGCCCGCGGCGAGCAGGGGCGGCACGTGGTCGAGGCGCAGGCCGCCCCCGACGAGGAGGCGCTGCTCGTAGCCGGGCTCGCCGCGCCGGCCGGCCTCGGCGAGCAGGGTGGGCAGGCCGTCGTCGACGCCGGTGGCGGCGCCGGCGGTGAGGTAGCAGTCCAGGCCGGGCAGGTCGGCCAGCTGTTTGCGCAGGGCGGCGCGGTCGGCGGCGCGGTCGATCGCCCGGTGGAAGGTCCAGCGGCAGCCGTCCAGTTCGGCGACGACCCGCTCCACGGCGTCGAGGTCCACCCCGCCGTCGGGGCCGAGGAAGCCGAGCACGAACTGGTCGGCCCCGCCCGCGCGCAGCTCGCGCGCGACCCCGACCAGCTCGTCGACCTCCCCCGCCGCGAACCCGTCGGCGAGCCGCAGCATCACGCGCAGGTCGAGGTCGACGGCGGCACGGATCCCGGCGAAGGTCCGGGCCGGCGGGGTGAGCCCGTCGGCGGCCATGTCGGTGACCAGCTCGAGACGGTCCGCGCCTCCGGCCTGGGCGGCGATCGCGTCCTCGGGGTCGAGGGCGATCACCTCCAGGACCGCACGCGTGCTCATGCTCATTGGACCCCTTCCGTCGGTGTGCCCTGGAGCGGCTACAGGTCTAGTCCAATCTCAGGGTACGTCGGAAAGCCACCGGCCCGCGAGAGCGCCCCCACGGGCCGCAGCCCGAGCGCGTACGGCAGCCCGCCACCGGAGCACACCGCCCCCGCCTCGCGGACACCACCCGCGTCCACCCACTCCCCCCAGCACCGCGGCCCCCGGCGGGTGCGGGGGCACGGCCCCCCGAGGGGTGCAGCCCCGCAGAGGTGCAGGGGCGCGGCCCCGCGGGGGTGCAGGGAAGCGCGGCCCCGCGGGGTGGCAGGGGCGCAGCCCCGGCGGGGTGGCAGGGGCGCAGCCCCGCGAGGGGTGCAGGGGGGCGCAGCCCCGGCGGGGTCGAAGGGGCGGAGCCCCTGGGGACGGGAGAGGGTAGGGGCGGCGGGGGCGATACCCCCAGGGCCCGGACAGGCGTTCGCCCCGGCACCCGTCCCCACGGCCCCGAGGGCCGACGCGGGAGAATGAGTCCATGGCCGATCTCGACGTCCTGCGTGCCCGTTTCGCCCGTGCCCTGGAGGGAGCCCGCGGATCCGGCGGCGGCCCCGAGCCGGTGCCGTACGCCGACAACCTGCTGGCCCGCTGGCAGGAGCCGCAACGCCACTACCACACGCTCACGCACCTCACCGCGGTCCTCGACCACGTCGACGTACTGGAGGAGTACGCGGGCGACCCGGACGTCGTACGCCTGGCCGCCTGGTTCCACGACGCCGTCTACCTCCCCGACCGCTCCGAGAACGAGGAGCGGTCGGCCCGGCTCGCCGAGCGCGCGCTCCCCGAGGCCGGAGTCCCGGAGGGGAAGACCGCCGAGGTCGCCCGGCTGGTCCGGCTCACCGTCACGCACGACCCCGGCGACGACGACCGCGACGGCCAGGTGCTGTGCGACGCCGACCTGGCGGTCCTCGCCGCGCCGCCCTCCGCGTACGCCGCGTACACCGCCGCCGTCCGCGAGGAGTACCACTTCGTGCCGAACGACGCCTTCCGCACGGGGCGGGCCGCGATCCTGCGCCACCTCCTGGAACTGCCCCGGCTGTTCAGGACGCCGTACGGGCAGGAGAAGTGGGAGGCGACGGCCCGCTACAACCTCGCCGGCGAGCTGGAAATGCTGTCGACCTGAGCGGCCCGGCCCGCCTAGTGTGCGGCCCATGCGTGCCATAGGTGGGGATCAGGTGGAAGAGGCCGTCGCGGGCTGCGTGGCGGCGTTGCGGCCGGCGGTGGAGCGGGACTGGGAAGGCGTGAAGGCCGCGGGGCTGGAGTGGAGCTGCCGTCAGACGGCGGTCCACGTCGCCGACGACCTCGTCGCGTACGCCGCCAACCTGGCGGGGCGCGCCCAGGACGCCTACGTACCCTTCGAGCTGACCCTCGACGAGGGCACCGACAACGCGGGCCTGCTCCACGTCATCGAGACGACCGGAGCCCTGCTCGCCGCCGCCGTCGGTACCGCCCCGCGCGAAGTCCGCGGCTTCCACCCCTACCCCTTCGGCAGCGCCGACCGCGAGGGCTTCGCCGCGATGGGCATCGCCGAGGTGCTGCTGCACACGCATGACATCACCCAGGGCCTGGGGCTCGCTTACGAGCCGTCCGAGGAGCTGGCCGAGTCCGTCCTGACCTGGCTCTTCCCGCACGTCCAGCCCGGCCCGTCCGCCTGGCCGACCCTGCTGTGGGCCACCGGCCGGGGCGAGCTGCCCGGCCGCGCCCCGGTCACCGAATGGCGCTGGCGCAACAACCTGGTCATCCCCACCGAACGCCTCACCCTGGTCGGCGTCCGGCCCGCCGCCGCCCGCGACCTGCGGCTGGGCGGCGACGGCGGCTTCGAGTGGCTGGACGGCGGACCGTTCCAGGGCACGCGAGAGGCCGCCGGGATGGTGGTCAAGGCGTACGAATCGGGCGTGCACCGGCCGGAGTTCGGGCTCTTCGCGCTCGTCCGCCGGGAGGACGGCCGCGCGGTCGGCGGCATGGGTTTCCACGGCGCCCCGGACGAGGAGGGCCGCGCGGAGGTCGGGTACGACCTCGTCGAGGCCGCCCGCGGCCAGGGCTACGCCACCGAAGCCCTGCGCGCCCTGTCGGAGTGGGCGCTCGCCCGGGACGACGTACGGCTGCTGATGGCCACCGTCGACGGGGACAACCTCCCCTCCCAGGCCGTGGTCACCCGGTCCGGTTACGACCGGGCGACCGTGGAGGAGGAGCGGACGGCCCGCGAGCGGGACGACATGGACAGCGTGCTCCAGCTGTATCTCCGCCGGGCCTAGGCCCGGTCCCCGGCCGCCTACGCCTGGCGGTACTTGCGCCTGCGCAGCCCGGACTTGTGCAGCAGCCGCACCACCTCGCGGCTGCCGACCTCCACCGCTCCGGCCCGTACGGCGTCCGCGTACCGGTGGGAGGGGATGTCGTAGTGGTCGCGCTCGAAGGCCCGCCGGGGCACACCCAGTTCCGCGGCGAAGGTGTGCAGCTCGTCGTACGAGACGTCGCTCACCAGGTGCGACCACATGCGCCCGTGCCCGGGCCAGGTCGGCGGGTCGATGTAGACCGTCACGGGAGCCTCACGAGGGCGTCTCCCCGCCCGTCGCCGATCCCAGCGCCCCCACCGCGGCGACCTTCACGCCCGCCTTGTGGCACACCCAGTGCGGGTCCGGCCCCAGCGCCGGCTCGATGTCCAGCGCGTGCGGGTCGCCGTGGCCGCACACCGGGCACAGCGGCCAGCGCCCGTACCGGTCCAGGAGCGCGTCCTGCACGTCCTGCGCGACCAGCCCGGCCACGTAGCTCGCCCCCTCCGGCCACTGTTCGACCCACCATCGCCGCTGCACGACGGACTCCTCGACCAGCGAGACGACGTCCGCCTCGGCCACGTCACCGGCGACCAGGTCGGCCAGCACGAGGGCGCGGGCGGCATGCAGGGCCTGCTCCAGGGGGCTGATGGGGTCCATGAACCCATTGTGCGCACTCTTGACCGGGACACCGAGCCGAAAATATCTTTCATGGGTGACCCAGGACGTGAAGGAAATTTTCGGGGGAGCCCTGGCCGCCAAGGTCCGCACGCTCGCCCCGTCGATGACCCGCTCCATGCAGCGCGTCGCCGAGGCCGTCGCGAGCGACCCGGCGGGCTGCGCGGCCCTCACGGTCACCGGCCTCGCCGAGCTCACCGGCACCAGCGAGGCCACGGTCGTACGTACTGCCCGTCTGCTCGGCTATCCGGGTTACCGCGACCTGCGCCTCGCGCTGGCCGGCCTCGCCGCCCAGCAGCAGTCCGGGCGCGCGCCCGCCATCACCACCGACATCGCGGTCGACGACCCGATCGCCGACGTCGTGGCCAAGCTCGCCTACGACGAGCAGCAGACCCTCGCCGACACCGCCGCCGGACTCGACACCGTGCAGCTGGGCGCTGCCGTGACCGCGCTCGCCGGGGCCCGGCGGACCGATGTGTACGGGATAGGCGCGTCGGGGCTCGTCGCGCAGGACCTCACCCAGAAGCTGCTGCGGATAGGGCTCATAGCCCACGCGCACAGCGATCCCCATCTCGCCGTGACCAACGCCGTGCAGCTGCGGGCGGGGGACGTGGCGATCGCGATCACGCACTCCGGTTCGACGGGCGACGTCATAGAGCCGCTGCGGGTCGCGTTCGAACGCGGGGCGACCACCGTCGCCGTCACCGGACGCCCGGACAGCGCGGTCACCCAGTACGCCGACCACGTGCTGACCACGTCGACCGCGCGGGAGAGCGAACTGCGGCCGGCGGCCATGTCGTCCCGGACCGGTCAGCTCCTCGTGGTGGACTGTCTGTTCGTCGGTGTCGCCCAGCGGACCTACGAGACGGCGGCGCCGGCGCTGGCCGCTTCGTACGAGGCGCTGGCTCACAGGCACCGGAGTGGATCACGATAGACCCAGGGAAGCTGCACTGACCCGCACTGGAAAGAGCTGCCCTCATGACCTCCACCTCCCGCCCCCATGACCTGCGCGCCCAGTTGGCGTCCCTGACCACCGAGGCCTTCCGCCCGGAGCTCGCCGAGATCGACCGACTGCCCACCCTCGAGATCGCCCGCCTGATGAACGGCGAGGACACCGCCGTGCCCACCGCCGTCGCCGAGCAGCTCCCGCGGATCGCGGCCGCGATCGACGCCGTCGCCGAGCGCATGCGGCGCGGCGGCCGGCTGGTGTACGCGGGCGCGGGCACCGCCGGACGGCTCGGCGTGCTGGACGCCTCCGAGTGCCCGCCGACCTTCAACACCGACCCCGACCGGGTCGTCGGCCTGATCGCGGGCGGCCCGGACGCCATGGTGACCTCCGTGGAGGGCGCGGAGGACTCCGAGGAGCTGGCGCACCGGGACCTGGACGCGCTCAAGCTGACCCCCGAGGACACGGTGGTCGGCGTCTCCGCCTCCGGCCGCACCCCGTACGCGATCGGTGCCGTGGAACACGCCCGCGCCCAGGGCGCGCTGACCATCGGTCTGTCCTGCAACCGGGACAGCGCGCTCGCGGCGGCCGCCGACCACGGCATCGAGGTCGTCGTCGGCCCCGAGCTGATCACCGGCTCCACGCGCCTGAAGGCGGGCACCGCCCAGAAGCTGGTCCTGAACATGCTGTCGACGATCACGATGATCCGGCTGGGCAAGACGTACGGGAACCTGATGGTCGACGTACGGGCCTCGAACGACAAGCTGCGGGCCCGCTCACGCCGTATCGTCGCGCTGGCGACGGGGGCGGCGGACGAGGAGATCGAGAAGGCGCTCACGCAGACCGGCGGCGAGGTGAAGAACGCGATCCTGGTCCTCCTGGCCGGCGTCGACGGCCCGACGGCCGCCCGCCTTCTGGAGGAGTCCGGCGGCCATCTGCGCGCCGCGCTGGCGACGGCGGCCGGCTGACCGCACGCTCGGGGTGTGCAGACCTCGAACGAGACCGCCGTCGCCCTCCTCCCCCTGGTCGGCGGCCCCGCGAACGTCACCTCCGTCGCCCACTGCGTGACCCGGCTGCGGCTGGGGCTGGCCGACCGGTCGCTGGTGGACGAGGAGGCGTTGCGGGCGCTGCCCGGCGTCCTCGGTGTGGTGGACGACGACACGTACCAGATCGTGCTGGGCCCGGGAGCCGTGACGGAGGTCGCGGCGCGGTTCGAGGCGCTGCTGGCACCCCGCACGACCGCCGAGGAACTGGCCCTGCTGGGAGCCGGGTTGCGGGAGCGGCGACGGCAGCGCAACGCGACCCCGGCCAAGGCCGCCCTGCGCCGGATCGCGAACGTCTTCGTCCCGCTCATCCCGGCGCTGATCGGCTGCGGAGTCCTCGCCGGTCTGGTCGGACTGCTGACGAACGCCGGCTGGCTGCCGGGCCTGACCCCCGCCCTCGCCGCCATCGCCTCCGCGTTCATGGCGCTCATCGCGGTGTTCGTCGGCTACCAGACGGCGAAGGAGTTCGGGGGCACGCCGGTCCTCGGCGGTGCGGTGGCGGCAGTGGTGGTGTACCCGGGGGTGGCGAAGGTGACCGCGTTCGGTGTGCACCTGGCACCCGGTCAGGGCGGGGTGCTCGGCGCGCTGGCGGCGGCGCTGCTGGCGACGTATGTGGAGAGGTGGTGCCGGGGACGGGTGCCGGGCGCCCTCGACGTGCTGCTGACCCCGACCGTGACCGTGCTGGTCGCCGGACTGGTGACGCTCTACGGGCTCATGTACGCGGCCGGCGCCGTGTCGTCGGCGATCGGCACGGCGGCCGACTGGCTGCTGACGACGACCGGCGCGTTCGCCGGGCTGGTCCTCGGCGGTCTGTTCCTGCCCCTCGTGATGCTCGGCCTGCACCAGGCCCTGATCCCCATCCACACCACCCTCATCGAACAGCAGGGCTACACGGTCCTGCTGCCCATCCTCGCCATGGCGGGCGCCGGGCAGGTGGGCGCGGCCCTGGCGGTGTACGTCCGCCTGCGCCACGACACCTCGCTGCGCACGACGATCAGATCGGCGCTCCCGGCGGGCCTGCTGGGCGTCGGCGAACCCCTCATCTACGGCGTCTCGCTCCCCCTGGGCCGGCCGTTCCTGACCGCCTGCGTGGGCGGGGCGGCGGGCGGGGGCTTCGTCGGGTTCTTCGCGATGCTGGGCGACCGGGTCGGGGCGACGGCGATCGGGCCGTCGGGCTGGGCCCTGTTCCCGCTGCTCGCGGGGAACAGGAGCCCGGCCCTGACGGCGGCGATCTACGCGGGCGGTCTGCTGACCGGGTACGCGGTGGGTTTCCTGGCGACGTACGTGGCCGTCAGGCCGGCCGGTGACCGGAGGTTCCTATAGTCGGCGGTGGCCGTCGGCGTCCGCCGCGCGGTCGAGCCGATGGAGAGGCGTACCCATGAACCACGCCCAGCTCACCGCCCTCGGCCGTGCCCTGCGGGTGCTCGGCGAGCACGGGGAGGCGCTGACCACCGACACGCCGGACGCCAGGCTGCACGAGGTGAAGGCCGATCTGCGGCGGGCGCTGGATCTGCTGGAGGAGAGCGTCACGGGCGCCGCCACGACCACGCGGTGCGCCGAGCACCCCGCCGGCCCCGTCGACGAGAGCGCCCCGGATCTGTGTCTGCTGTGCGAGACCCGGCGGCGGGCCGCCCGGCGGTCCGAGTTCGGCGGCGGCCGGCCGCAGCCTGCGGACGCGGCCTCCCCGGCCTCCTCCCGTTACGGGGTGCGCGCCGACCGTCCACAGCCCCAGCAGCGCTGGCTGCCGGAGCTGTGGAACGGCAGGGAGTGGCAGCTGTGCGGTACGCCGAGGCGGGACCGGCGCGAGGCCGAGCTCTACCTCGCCGCCGCGCGGCGCGGCTCCCGGCCCGCGATGGCGTACCGGCTCGTGCACGAGTTCACCGACTACGAGGTGCTGCGGGTGTGGGGCACCCCGGTGCAGGTGGACATCGAGCCCCTGGGCAATTTGTAGCCCGCCCGCCCCGCCTCAGCCGGGCAGCGGCAGCTCGGCGAACTCGTACCCCTCCCAGATCCGGCGGCTCGCCTCCTCCGGGTACGACGTCACCGCCGGCTCGGCGTCCAGGACCTGCACCAGGCGCCGCTCGTCGTCGTACTCCGGCCAGCCCGGGTCACCCGTCCGCGCGAACGCCGTCCACGACCGGCGGATCCGGGCCGACAGGGCCAGCGCCTCCGGCGGGACGTCCGCGCCGGCGAAGAGCAGGATGCCGAGGTCGGCCTTGAAATTGCCGAACAGCAGGGGGACGTCCAGGTAGTGGCAGGCGCCCAGGGCGCCGCCGTCGGCCGGGGCCGAGTAGGTGAGTTCGTAGAAGTACGACCGGCCGCCGCCCGCCCGCTGGGCCTCGGCCAGGCGGAGGGACGGGATGGCGAACAGCCAGTCGGTCTGGACGCGTTCGTACAGCTCGGAGGGTGCGGCCTGGGGGAAGGCCGAGCGGTAGGCGCGTTCGCCCGTCTCGCCGCCCGGTGCGTACAGGCGCAGCGCGGAGGTCGCCCCGTCGCCGGTGATCCGGCCGGTCGCGCCGCCGAGGGCGAGGAAGAGGCGGAACTCGTCTCGGTTGTGGCCGGTGACCAGGTCGACGTCCCGGGCCGCTCCGGACGCCAGCGCCTGCCAGGGCGTGGTCGGCAGCACCTCGCCGTCGACCACCGGCGCGAAGGGGGTCATCGTGGGTGCGGCCTGGCCCCAGCGGTCCAGGTACTGGTTCATCTTCGCGCCCAGCTCGCGCCCCGCGTACGTCAGTTCGTGCGGGTCGGCCGTCGACAGGTCGGCGGCCGTGGGGCGCAGGCCCGCCTCCGCCGCGAGGGCGGTGCCGATGTCGCGCGCGAGGGCGTCGGAGAAGTACGTGCCGGGCAGGCTCTGTGCGATCGCCCGCCGGAAGAGTCCCTTCGCCCTCGGCATCGCCAGCAGCGCCGCCACGGAGCCGGCCCCGGCGGACTCGCCCATGACGGTGACCTGGCCGGGGTCGCCGCCGAACGCCGTGATGTTCTCCCGTACCCACTCCAGGGCCGCCACCTGGTCGAGGAGGCCCCGGTTGGCGGGGGCGCCGTCCAGCAGCGCGAAGCCCTCCATCCCCAGGCGGTAGTTGAAGGTGACCACGACCACGTCGCCGTCGCGCGCGATGCGCTGGGCGTCGTAGCCGGGGCTGCCCGCGTGGCCCAGTTTGTAGGCGCCGCCGTAGATCCACACCATGACCGGGCGGGCGGCGGCCGGATCGGCCTCGGGGGTCCAGACGTTGACGGTCAGCCAGTCGTCGCCCTGGGGTGCGCCGGGGACGACGGTACGGCCCTGGAACCCCGGCTCCTGCGGAGGCGGCGGCCCGAACGCGTACGCCTCACGGGTTCCGTCCCAGGGCTTCGGCGGGCGCGGCGCCGCGAATCGCGCCCCGCCCACCGGGGGTTCGGCGAACGGGATACCCCGGAAGACCGCCAGTCCCTGCTCATGGCGCCCGCGCACGGCACCGGCGGTGGTGCGTACGACGGGCCCGGCCGTGGCAGGGGGCGTCACCTCGCGGGACTCAGTGGTCGTCATCCTCGCTCCTCACTGGTCCGCGGACCGGTCTGTGGCGGCGTGCCGGTCGATGAAGTCTCGCATCTGCTGCTCGTCCAGTTGGTACACCGTCTCGTGCGCCCGGGGGTCGCGTGCGTGGAAGGTGTGGAACATCGGGCTCGCCGGTCCGCCGAGTTCCACCAGCGAGGCCGACGCGCCGCGCACCGCCCGTTCGGTGCCGGGGGCGGTCGTCAGGTCGACGCGGTTGACGACGCCGGGGGTGACCCAGACCGGTGTCCGCTCCAGGAAGCCGAAGAGCTGGAGGTGGAAGTGGCCGGTGAGAATCACCCGGACGTCCGTGTCCCGGACGGCGTCGGCCAGACCGGCCGGGTCGAGCAGACCGAAGGCTCGCATCGCCGGCTCGTCCAGGGAGATCGGCGGATGGTGGAAGGCCAGCACCGTGCCCCGCTCGGCGGGCGTCCGCAGGACCTCGCGGAGCCAGTCGAGCTGGGCGGCGCCGAGCCTGCCGTAGACCTTGCCGGGGACCAGGGAGTCCAGCGTGACGAAGCGGTGGCCGCCGACGGTGCTCACGGCCGCCCGTTCCCCTTCCGTGGACTCCAGCACAGACTCGGCCCGGTCGGTGCCGTCCGCCGTCAGGTGCCCGCTGCCGAGCACCTTGGCGAACGCCTCGCGCTCGTCGTGGTTGCCGGTGGTGTGGAAGACCGGCGCGTTCCAGATCCGGGCGAACTCGCCCAGCAGCTCCCGTACGGTCGTGTACGCCTCCACCGCACCGTCGTCGGCGAGGTCTCCGCTGACGACGATCGCGTCGATGTCCCGCTGGTGGCGCAGTTCGGCGAGCATCAGCCGCAGGGACTCGGTGGCGGGCACGCCGTGGGCGTTGGGGGCATCGGTGCGCTCCAGATGGGTGTCCGAGAGATGAAGGATCCTCATCTCCCGGACGTTACAGGCGAGTTGGCGATCAGCTCAGCGTCTTGAGTGCGGCCGCGTCGTACGGCTTGAGCTCGTCGAAGCGGCCCGCGAGGACCTTCGCCGCCCACTCGGGGTCCTGGAGCAGCGCACGGCCGATGGCGACCATGTCGAACTCGTCGGCCTCGATGCGGTCGAGGAGGTCGTCGATGCCCTTGACCGCGGAGCCCTCGCCCTGGAAGGCCTTGATGAAGTCGCCGTCGAGGCCGACCGAGCCGACGCTGATGACCTGCTTGCCGGTGAGCTTCTTCGTCCAGCCCGCGAGGTTGAGGTCCGAGCCCTCGAACTCCGGGAGCCAGTAGCGACGGGTGGAGGCGTGGAAGGCGTCCACGCCGGCCGCGGCGAGCGGGGTGAGGATGGCCTCCAGCTCCTCGGGGGTCTCGGCGAGCCGGGCGTCGTAGGCCTCCTGCTTCCACTGCGAGTAGCGGAAGATGACGGGGAAGTCCGGGGAGACCTTCTCGCGGACGGCGGCGACGATCTCGGCCGCGAACTTCGTGCGGGCCACGGGGTCGCCGCCGTAGGCGTCGGTGCGGCGGTTGGTGCCCGCCCACAGGAACTGGTCGACGAGGTAGCCGTGGGCGCCGTGGATCTCCACGCCGTCGAAGCCGATGCGCTCGGCGTCGGCGGCGGCCTGGGCGAAGGCGCCGATGACGTCGTCCACGTCCCGCTGAGTCATGGTCGTGGCGTCGGCGGTGCCGTTGACGCGCAGACCGGAGGGGCCGAGGGAGGGGGCGTCCGGGTAGGGCTGGTCGCCCTGGTTGCGGACCGTGCCGATGTGCCACAGCTGCGGGACGATGGTGCCGCCCGCCTCGTGCACCGCCTCGGCCACCTTCTGCCAGCCCGTGAGCTGCTCCTCGCCGTGGAACCGGGGGACGCGGTCGCTGCTGCCCGCCGACTCGTGGCCGACGTACGTCCCCTCGGTGACGATCAGACCCACCCCGGCGGCGGCGCGGCGGGCGTAGTACGACAGCACGTCCTCGCCGGGGACGCCGCCCGGGGAGAACATGCGGGTCATCGGCGCCATCGCGATGCGGTTCGGGACGGTCAGGCCGTTGATCGTCGTCGGCCGGGAGAGGATCTGGGCCGCGCGGGAGGCGGGGGGCGTGACGGTCACGTGGGGAACTCCTCGTGAGTTGCGGGGTAAACCGGCAGGTATGTGCACACGCATTGTTGCACTGCCTTAAAGAACTCTCCGCTCCGTGTCACGCATTCCTCCCAACCGGCGCGCCACCATGTGATCCAGCACACGCCCGGGCGTCAGGACAGCTCGACCTGTGCGCGGGAGCGGGCATCCCGGTTCAGCCGCCGCACCCGCTCCCGCAGCACATCGGCCGGCGCCGCCTCCGCCAGTTCGTCGGGCGGGCAGTCCCACTCGCGCCCACCGCCCACCAGCCGCAGCTGCACGTACCCACCCACCCGGCCCATCACTTCACCGATCCGGCCGTCCCGCCCGTCCACGGCGTACGCGGGCGTACGGCTCACGCGTCGGCGCTCCGCACGCGCAGGGCGGCGGCCAGCCGAGAGGCCACACCCAGGTTGCACCGGCCGAGGTCGACCAGCGCGTACGGGTCGCCGTGGGCGCCGGTCACCGGGTCGATCCGCAGCGACGGCAGGATGATGCCCACCTCGTGCAGGGCGGCACGCAGCCGCTCGACAGCCTCCTCGGCGGACCGGGCGGGCCGTTCGTCCGCCGTCGTTTCCTTCGTCTCCATTGCGCCGATCCCTCCACGCTGAGTGTTCACGTTCACCACACAGCGTGGTCGCTGTCGCTCTAGCCTGGCCAGACACGGCGCTCCAACAACCTCGTCTGTAGGACCAGGAGGCACCATGCCGGGACCTAAAGACCTCGACCCGTCGTCGTCGCCGCGAGCCTTACTGGGGGCCGAGTTACGCCATCTTCGCGAACGGAAGGGGCTGAGCCAGGAGCAGTTGGGCCACCAGCTGTTCGTGAGCGGGGCGTTCATCGGGCAGTTGGAGGCGGGGACGCGGCGGATTCGGCCGGAGTTCGCGCGGATGCTGGACGAGGCGTTGGGGACGGGCGACTTCTTCCAGCGGAACTGCGGGGCGGCGAACAAGTCCCGCTATCCCGAACACTTCGCCGAGGCGGCGGAGGCGGAAGCGCTGTCCACAGCGATCCGCCAGTACGCGCCGATGCTGATCCCCGGCCTGGTCCAGACGCCCGCGTACGCACGGGCTGTGAACCGCGCGTACGACCCGACTGCGCCGGAGGAAACCATCGACGAGTGGGTAGAGGGCCGGATGGCGCGAACCCGTCTGCTGAACCACCCAACAAAGCCCTTGTTGTGGCTGGTGCTTGACGAGGCGGTGTTGCGCCGGGAGACCGGTGGCCGGGCGGTGATGGCGGAGGTGCTGCGCCACGTCGCAGGCCTGGCCCGCCGGAGTCGGGTCATCGTGCAGGTCCTGCCGTTCAGCGCAGGAGCGCACAAAGCGATGGAGGGCTCGATGAGACTGATGGACTTCGAGGACGCTCCTCCGCTGGTCTACTTCGAGGGGCCCAGCACCGGACGACTGGAGGACGACCCGGCCACCGTCGCCAAGCTGAGGTTCACCTTTGACCTCCTCACGGCCTCGGCGCTCTCTCCGGAGAAGTCCCTAGCCCTGATCGAGGCGGTGGCGCAGGATTACGCCCATGAGGAACACCCCTGACCACGACCTGAGCACGGCCTCCTGGCGCAAGTCGAGCTACAGCGGCGGAGGTGGCAACGAGTGCCTCGAAGTCGCGGACGGCCACCCCACCGCCATCCCCGTCCGCGACTCCAAGAACCCCCTCGGCCCGAAGCTCGTGTTCCGGGCGGAGTCATGGTCGGCGTTCGTCGAAAACCTCAAGGACACCAGGCCCTGAGCTTCGGGCGCCGAGCCCCGAGCCCTCTTTGTTCGGAATGGGTGGCGGGTCTCAACCCGCCCTCCCACCTACAGGGAACCCAAGGACGGCCGCTACCAGCAGATCGGCTCCTCCCCGTGGGGAACCACCGTCGTTCTCCCCTCCCCCGTGGACGTCACCCTCGACACTGAGGAACTCAAGGACTACGCCGACTGACAGTCAGCCTCGACCCACCGAAGCGACAGCAAAATGGACATAGCGCACGCACCCGCCGGTCTGCGTAGTTTCCCGGGAAGACCGCCGGGAAGCCGCTTCGTGACCTACACGGTGGTGTGGGAACACCACGCCCTGAGAGTCGGCCGCAGTACCTGAACGCGGACACCGCTCCCCGCCGGGGCGGGCCTCTGACACGCCCGAGGGCGGTACCCCCCGCGTCAGCAGGAGATACCGCCCTCGGTAAGGACGCAGATCAACCGGAACCGGCCGATCAGAAGTCCATGTCACCGCCCGGCATACCGCCACCGGCGGGCGCGGCGGCCTTCTCCGGCTTGTCGGCGATGACGGCCTCGGTGGTGAGGAACAGCGCGGCGATGGAGGCGGCGTTCTGAAGAGCCGAACGGGTCACCTTCGCCGGGTCGATGATGCCTTCCTTGACCAGGTCGACGTACTCGCCGGTCGCGGCGTTCAGGCCGTGGCCCGGGGTCAGGTTGCGCACCTTCTCCACCACGACACCGCCCTCGAGGCCGGCGTTGACGGCGATCTGCTTCAGCGGGGCCTCCAGCGCGAGCTTCACGGCGTTGGCGCCGGTCGCCTCGTCACCCTCGAGCTCCAGCTTCTCGAAGACCTGGGAGGCCTGGAGCAGGGCCACGCCACCACCGGCGACGATGCCCTCCTCGACGGCCGCCTTGGCGTTGCGGACGGCGTCCTCGATGCGGTGCTTGCGCTCCTTGAGCTCGACCTCGGTGGCGGCACCGGCCTTGATGACGGCCACGCCGCCCGCGAGCTTGGCCAGGCGCTCCTGGAGCTTCTCGCGGTCGTAGTCGGAGTCGCTGTTCTCGATCTCGGCGCGGATCTGGTTGACGCGGCCGTTGACCTGGTCGGAGGAGCCGGCGCCGTCGACGATGGTGGTCTCGTCCTTGGTGATGACCACCTTGCGGGCCTTGCCCAGCAGGTCGAGGGTGGCGTTCTCCAGCTTGAGCCCGACCTCCTCGGAGATGACCTCGCCGCCCGTGAGGATGGCGATGTCGCCGAGCATGGCCTTGCGGCGGTCGCCGAAGCCCGGGGCCTTGACGGCGACGGACTTGAAGGTGCCGCGGATCTTGTTGACGACCAGGGTCGACAGGGCCTCGCCCTCGACGTCCTCGGCGATGATCAGCAGCGGCTTGCCCGACTGCATGACCTTCTCCAGGAGCGGGAGCAGGTCCTTGACCGAGGAGATCTTGGAGTTGGCGATCAGGATGTACGGGTCGTCGAGGACGGCCTCCATACGCTCCATGTCGGTGGCGAAGTACGCCGAGATGTAGCCCTTGTCGAAGCGCATACCCTCGGTGAGTTCCAGCTCCAGACCGAAGGTCTGGGACTCCTCGACGGTGATGACGCCTTCCTTGCCGACCTTGTCCATGGCCTCGGCGATGAGCTCGCCGATCTGGGTGTCGGCGGCGGAGATGGAGGCCGTGGAAGCGATCTGCTCCTTGGTCTCGACGTCCTTCGCCTGCTCCAGCAGGGCGGCGGAGACGGCCTCGACGGCCTTCTCGATACCGCGCTTGAGGGCCATCGGGTTGGCGCCGGCGGCTACGTTGCGCAGGCCCTCCTTGACCAGGGCCTGGGCGAGAACGGTCGCGGTGGTCGTACCGTCACCGGCGACGTCGTCCGTCTTCTTGGCGACTTCCTTGACCAGCTCGGCGCCGATCTTCTCGTACGGGTCCTCGAGCTCGATCTCCTTGGCGATGGAGACACCATCGTTGGTGATCGTGGGGGCGCCCCACTTCTTCTCGAGGACGACGTTGCGGCCCTTGGGGCCGAGCGTCACCTTCACGGCGTCCGCGAGCTGGTTCATGCCGCGCTCGAGGCCGCGCCGCGCCTCCTCGTCGAACGCGATGATCTTGGCCATGTGAAGTGGTCCCTCCAGGACTGGGGGTGATTCCTTCGGACCGCGCCCGCGCCCGCGACGGACGGCTCGCGGACCCCGTGGTTCCTTGCCCCACTTGGCCTGCGGGCCTCACCGACCCGGTCCTTCGTTGTCACTCTCACCTTCAGAGTGCTAACGCCAATGATTAGCACTCGCCCATGCCGAGTGCAAGCGGCTCGAGCGGATCCCCAGGTGAACAGCGGGCCGCCACGGCGTCCGGGCAGGCCGAAGGGCTCGTACCCCGGGGGGTACGAGCCCTTCGAAGATGTACAGAAGAACGTCGCTGTCAGTCGGCGCGTGCTTCAGCTGGTCGCGAGCCGAACCATGTCCGCCTGCGGCCCCTTCTGGCCCTGCGAGATCTCGAAATCGACCCGCTGACCCTCTTCCAGGGTGCGGTAACCGTCCATCTGGATCGCGCTGTAGTGGACGAAAACATCCGCACCACCGTCGACCGCGATGAAGCCGTACCCCTTCTCCGCGTTGAACCACTTGACGGTGCCCTGAGCCATGCCTAACTCCCCTATTACTGGCCCTTGCACAGATCCACACCTCGCGGATCCGGGTCAGACCTCACCCCCCAAGGATTGGGGGCGTGCGCCGGAACGCGTCGACCGCGGCTGAATGTATCTGTCCAACTGCCGTCTGCAACAGGTCAATCGGACGAGAAATCTGGACGGGTGCGGTCGGGAATCTGCCAAAAATTCGGCTGAATTCAGGGCAAGTCGGACCCCATAAAAGGCTCATAAGGCTCAAAAGGCACGCACAGTTTGGCTACTTCTTGTCGGGTGTGCGGTGCGAATCCGGGGTTCTCGACCCGGGGTTCTGGAGCGCGTTCCCCAACTGTACCGCGCTCAATCACACTGAATTGCCCCCTCCGCTTCTCTCACGGAGGGGGCAATTCGATGAACACTCGGTAACCGGTGTTACCGACGGTAATGATCTGTCATTCTGTCAGCCGCGCCGACCGCGTCAGCCGCCGGCGACGGCCGGAATGATGGAGACGCCCGCGCCGTCCGGGGTCGCCGTTTCCAGACCCTGCTCAAAACGCACGTCGTCGTCGTTGACGTACACATTGACGAAGCGGCGCAGCTTGCCCTGGTCGTCCAGGACGCGGGCGGCGATACCGGTGTGGTTCTTCTCCAGGTCGGAGATGACGTCGGCGAGGGTCGCACCCTCGGCCTTGACCTCGGCCTGGCCGCCCGTGTAGGTGCGCAGGATGGTCGGGATGCGGACGGTGACGCTCATGCGGTGTGACCTCCGGTCGGGTAAGCGGGGCTGGGCGCGCGGGGCTGTTCTGAGACGCGGCTGCCGCCGCGAGGGCGCGGCCGGCCCTCGCCGGCCCGCAGTCAGAACGTCTACGCGAGGCCGGCCTGTCGGAACGAATCGAGGTTAGGACGGATCGTGGCGGTCAGGCCGGTGCCTGCCACCGCGTCCAGGGTCTTGAGGCCGTCGCCCGTGTTGAGGACGACGGTCGTCTTGGTCGGGTCGAGGACGCCGCCCTTGATCAGCTTCTGCGTGACGCCCACCGTCACGCCGCCCGCGGTCTCCGCGAAGATGCCCTCCGTGCGGGCCAGCAGCTTGATGGCGTCCACCACCTGCTCGTCCGTCACGTCCTCCACCGCGCCGCCCGTGCGGCGCGCGATGTCGAGGACGTACGGCCCGTCCGCCGGGTTGCCGATGGCGAGGGACTTGGCGATGGTGTTCGGCTTCTGCGGGCGTACGACGTCGTGACCGGCCTTGTACGCGGTGGACACCGGCGAGCAGCCCTCGGCCTGGGCGCCGAAGATCTTGTACGGCTTGTCCTCGACGAGACCGAGCTTGATCAGCTCCTGGAGACCCTTGTCGATCTTGGTGAGCTGGGAGCCGGAGGCGATCGGCACGACGATCTGGTCCGGCAGCCGCCAGCCGAGCTGCTCGCAGATCTCGTACGCCAGGGTCTTGGACCCCTCCGCGTAGTACGGCCGCAGGTTGACGTTGACGAAGCCCCAGCCCTCGCCCGCCGGATCGCCGATCAGCTCGGAGCAGAAGCGGTTCACGTCGTCGTAGTTGCCCTCGATGCCGACGAGCTCGCCGCCGTAGACCGCGGCCATGACGACCTTGCCCTGCTCCAGGTCGTGCGGGATGAACACGCAGGAACGGAAGCCGGCGCGGGCCGCCGCGGCGCCCACCGCGCCGGCCAGGTTGCCGGTGGAGGAGCAGGAGAGGGTGGTGAAACCGAAGGCGCGCGCCGCCTCCAGCGCCTGGGCGACCACGCGGTCCTTGAAGGAGTGCGTCGGGTTGCCGGAGTCGTCCTTGACATAGAGACCGCCGGTCACGCCCAGCTCACGGGCGAGGTTGTCGGCCTTGACGAGCGCGGTCCAGCCGGGGTTGATGTTCGGCTTCTCCGCCACGTCGGCCGGGACCGGCAGCAGCGGGGCGTAGCGCCAGATGTTCGCGGGGCCCGCCTCGATACGCCTGCGGAGCTCCTCGGTGTCGTAGGACGAGAAGTCGTAGGCGATCTCGAGCGGGCCGAAACACTCCTCGCAGGCGAAGACCGGTCCGAGCGGCACCCGGTGGCCGCACTCGCGACAGCTCAGAGCCGCGGCGGGGCCAAGGTCTACGGTGGAGTCAGTGGTGCTTGCAACAGTCTGCACAGCCATGTGAGGCGAGGCCCTTTCTCCTCATCTTCCTCACGACGCATCTCGCCGTGAGACGGATTTGGCACCTTCCCTAGCCGGGAGCCTCGCGGAACGATCAACACTGATCTACGAGAACCGACTGGAGGGTTGCCGGGGCTTCATCGGGCCGTGTCCCTCTGCCCCTCTGGATGAGCGGTATGCGGTTGTGAACGACAGTGACCTCGGACATGCGATGGTCATCCGCGTTGTTCAAGACTGTAACCGAAGGCCGGGACAGTTGAGATAGTCGTCCGAACCGCGAGACAAACTGTGAGGAGCCGCCCACCGTGCTGGAAGAAGTCGAGCGCTGGCTGAGCACCCGCTCCTGGTCCGTGACCGATCGTCCGCTCCACCAGATCCTGGCTGCCAAGCAGCGCACGGGCCAGTCGGTCAGTGTCGTACTGCCCGCGCTCAACGAGGAGGAGACGGTCGGCGACATCGTCGCGATCATCCGCCACGACCTGATGCAGCAGGTCCCGCTCGTCGACGAGATCGTCGTCGTCGACTCGGGGTCCACCGACCGCACCTCCGAGGTGGCAGCCGCCGCGGGCGCCCGGGTCGTCCACCGCGACGCCGTCCTGCCGCGGATCCCGGCCGTGCCCGGCAAGGGCGAGGTCCTGTGGCGCTCGCTGCTGGTCACGGGCGGGGACATCGTCTGTTTCATCGACGCCGACCTGAGGGAGTTCTCCTCGGACTTCGTCTCGGGGATCGTCGGTCCGCTGCTGACCGACCCGGGCGTGGACCTGGTCAAGGGCATGTACGACCGTCCGCTCGGCACTGAGTTGAATTCGCTCGCCTCCGGCAGGGCCGCGGGCCAGGGCGGCCGGGTCACCGAGCTGATGGCGCGCCCGCTGCTGAACATGCACTGGCCGCAGCTGGCCGGCTTCGTGCAGCCGCTCGGCGGTGAGTACGCGGCCCGCCGCTCGCTGCTGGAGCAGCTGCCCTTCCCGGTCGGGTACGGGGTGGAGCTGGGCATGCTGGTCGACGCGCTGCATCTGGTGGGCCTGGACGCCCTCGCCCAGGTGGACGTGGGGGTACGCAAGCACCGCCACCAGGACGGGCAGGCGCTGGGCCGGATGGCGGCCGCCATCTACCGCACCGCCCAGCTCCGGCTGGCCCGCGGGCATCTGATCCGGCCCTCCCTCACCCAGTTCGAGCGGGGCGAGGACGGCTTCGAGCCGCGCACGTTCTCCGTGGACACGGAGGAGCGGCCGCCGATGGTGGAGATCGCGGAGTACGCCGAGCGGCGGGTGGCCTGACTCCGGCCGTATCCCGTCCGTATCCCGTCCGTATCTCGCCCCTGTCACCCCGCAAGGGAGGGAACGTACGTTTGAGCGTTTCCGGGCCGGGCTAGGTTGAGACCCATGGCTTCCACGCACGGTGCTGAGGTGCTGGTCGCGTCCAACCGCGGCCCGGTTTCGTACGAGCTACGCGAGGACGGCTCGCTGCACGCCAAACGGGGTGGTGGCGGGCTGGTCTCCGGGCTGTCGGCCATCGGGCCGAACGCGAACGCGATGTGGGTGTGCGCCGCGCTGAGCGACGCCGACCGGGAGGCCGTGCGCCGCTCCCACGGCGGCCGGCGGCTGTCCGTGGACGCGACCGGCGGGCAGCACGTGCGGATGCTCGACATCGACGCGACGGTCTTCTCCGACGCCTACAACGGCATCGCGAACTCGGTGCTGTGGTTCGTCCACCACATGCTGTACCAGACGCCACTGGAGCCGGTCTTCGACGCGGAGTTCCGGCGGCAGTGGGCGTCGTACGAGGCCTACAACCGGGCGTTCGCGGAAGCCCTGGCCGAGGAGGCGGCGCAGGGCGCGGCGGTGGTCGTCCAGGACTACCACCTGGCCCTGGCCCCCCGGATGCTCCGGCAGCTCCGCCCCGACCTGCGCATCGGCCACTTCTCGCACACCCCCTGGGCCCCGCCGGACTACTTCCGCCTCCTGCCCGACGACATCGCGGCCGAGCTGCTCGGCGGGATCCTGGGCGCGGACCGGGCGGCATTCCTCACCCAGCGCTGGGCGGACGCGTTCACCGCCTGCTGTCACTCGGTCCTCGGCCCCGGCATTCCCTCCGGTACGCGCATCGGGGTGCACGGTCTCGGCGCGGACGCGGACTTCCTGCGCGAGCGGGCGCACCGGCCGGACGTGGCCGAGCGGATGGCGGCGCTGCGGACGGAGATCGGTTCGGCTCCGGGCGGAGGGGCGCGGAAGGCGATCGTCCGGGTCGACCGCACCGAGCTGTCCAAGAACATCGTGCGCGGGCTGCTGGCCTACCGGCAGCTCCTCGAGGACCACCCGGAGTGGCGTGAGCGGGTGGTGCACGTGGCCTTCGCCTACCCCTCGCGGCAGGACCTCGCGGTGTACCGCGACTACACGGCCGAGGTGCAGCGGGTGGCGGAGGAGATCAACTCCGCGTACGGCACGCCGGGCTGGACCCCGGTCGTCCTCCACGTCAAGGACGACTTCGCCCGTTCCCTGGCCGCGTACCGGCTGGCCGACGTGGCCCTGGTCAACCCCATCCGGGACGGCATGAACCTGGTCGCCAAGGAGATCCCGGTCGTCTCCGACGCGGGCTGCGTGCTGGTGCTGTCGCGGGAGGCGGGCGCGTACGAGGAACTGGGCGAGGACGCGCTCACCGTGAACCCGTACGACATCACGGGCACGGCCCAGGCCCTCCACCAGGCGCTCACCCTGCCGGACGGCGAACGCGCGGAACGCACCAAGCGGCTCGCCGCCGCGGCCACGGCGCTGCCGCCGGCCCAGTGGTTCCTGGACCAGCTGCACGCACTGGAGGCGTGACGGGCGCCTGCGGCGCCTTGGCCGACGGATGGGCGGCGGTCGCCACTGCCGACCGCGCCGCCTCGTCAAGGACGTGGTCGGCGACGTAGAGCACGACGTCGCCGCGGTCGCTCATGAGAAGCAGGCGCGACCGCCACCCCTCCGTCGCCCTCGCTCAGTCCAGCGCCGCCGCGAGCCCCCGCAGCAGTGCAACTACTCCCTCCGGGCCGTCCACCACCAGGTCCGCGCGTTCGGCGAGTTCTGTCACCTCCGTGCTGCCGCTGCACACCAGGAGGCCGGGGACGCCGTCGGAACGGAGTTTGTCGACGGCGGCGAAGGCGGGAAGGTCGCCGAGGTCGTCGCCGGCATACATGACGGACTCGGCACCGGCCTCACGGACGTACTCCAGGAGGGCGACGCCCTTGTCCATGCCGGGCGGGCGGAGTTCGAGGACCATGCGGCCGGGCTCGACGATCAGGCCGTGGCGGGCGGCGAGGTCGGTGAGGGGTTCGCGCAGGGCCTCGAAGGCGGCCTGCGGGTCGTCGGCGCGGCGGGTGTGCACGGCGACGGCCCGGCCCTTCTCCTCGATCCAGGTGCCGCGCCAGGCGCCGATGCGGTCGAGGAAGCCCGGCAGTTCGGCGCGGACGGCGGTCACGCCGGGGTGCGGGGCGGGGGCGTTGACGGTGCCGGTGACGGCGTCCCAGCGTTCAGCGCCGTAGTGGCCGAGGACGACGAGGTGCTCCAGGCCGGGTACGCCCGCGAAGCCGCCGTACCGCACCGCGACGCCGGCCGGGCGGCCGGTGACCACGGCGATGGCGGCCACCTTCGGGGCGAGGGCGGCGAGCGCGGGGACGGCCTCCGGGTGGGCGCGGGCCTGGTCGGGGTCCGCGACGATCGGGGCCAGCGTCCCGTCGAAGTCGAGGCCGATCACCGCGGAGCGGGGCCGGCCGAGCAGCGCGCGCAGCCCGTCCCGCCCCGCTTGGGTGACGGGGGTCGGCAGTGAGCCCATGGGGTTGTCCGGGTCCGTGGAGTCCGTCATGTCGATGCCCATAGACCGACCCTATCCACGCAGCCCCAGATGCACTCCTGGAGCGCTACGCACGCCGGCCCCGTCGGGGTCCGGGGCGGAGCCCCGCAGGGGTGCAGGGGACGCAGTCCCCGCCCCGGGGTCCGGGGCGGAGCCCCGGGGGCGCAACCTCTCAGTTGGCCGTCATGGGTGGGTGGGTGGGAAACGCCGGGGTCCAGGGGCGCAGCCCATGGCGGGGTCTGGGGCGGAGCCCCAGGGCAGGGTCACTGGTTGCCGAGCTCCCGGCCAAGCCCCGCGCAGCGGCTACCGTTCCGTCCGGCGGGACTCCCGTACGCGGCGCAGGCGGTTGATCGTTATCGGGTCGTGGGCCAGGGCCCGTTCGTCGTCGAGGAGGGCGTTGAGGAGCTGGTAGTAGCGGACGGGGGCGAGGCCCAGTTCCTCGCGTATCGCCCGTTCCTTGGCGCCGGGGCCCGCGAAGCCCCGGCGTTCCAGCGCGAGGATGCCCTGTTCGCGTCGGCCCAGCTGGTCCCGTTCCATGTCCCGAACGGTAACGCGGGGCACCGACATCGCCTCAGTTCACGGCGCTGCTGTCCGCGGAGGTGGCCGTCGCCTGGAGGCGGCTGAGGATCGCGACCGGGCTGCCGTCGGGGGCGACCGCCTGGCCGATGTCCTTCTTGATGCCGGCGGCGACCGCCGCCCAGGAGGTCTTGCCGACGGGGTAGAGCTCGGAGGTGGGGAGTTCCGTGAGGAAGGGCCGCAGGGCCTTGTCCCGGGACGACTCGGCCATCACGTTCGACGCGGAGGTGGTGACGGGCAGCAGCCCGTAGCGGCGGGAGAAGTCGAGGACGTTCTTCTCGCCGTAGACGAAGTCGAGGAAGTCGCCCACCTGCTCGGCGTGGCCGTTCTGCTTGAAGGCCATCATCCAGTCGGCGACGCCCATGGACGCCTTGGTCTGCGACGTCCGCCCCGGCATCGGCACCGTGCCGAACTTCACGCCCTTCTTCTCGGCCTGCTGGATCAGCGTCGGGTGGCCGTCGATCATGCCGACCTGCCCGTCGGCGAAGGCGGCGAACGCGTCGGCCCGGTTGAGCTTGGCCGGGGCGACCGGACCGGTCAGGCCCTTGCCGACGAGGTCGTCCTTGAGCCAGGTGAGGGTGTCGACGTTCTGTGTGGAGGCGAGGGAGTAGCCGCCGATGTCGTCGGTGTAGCCGCCGCCCCCGCTGAGCAGCCACTGCATGGTCTCGGCCTGCGCCTCCTCGGGGCCGAGGGGCAGCGCGTAGGGGTACTTCACGCCCATCGCCTTGAGCTTCCCGGCGTCGGACGCGAGGTCGCTCCAGGTGGTGGGCGGGGTGAGGCCGGCCTTGCTGAAGAGGGTCTTGTTGTAGAAGAGCACGCGCGTGGACGCGGCGAAGGGGATGCCGTACTGCGTGTGCTTCCACTGGCCGGCGTCGGCGAGCTGGGAGACGAAGTCGGCCTGGACGGGGATGGAGAGCAGGTCGGAGACGTCGTACAACTTGCCCGCGGCGGCGTAGTCGGCGTAGGCGCCGATCTGCGCGAGGTCGGGCGCCTTGCCGGCGGCGACCATCTCCTTGACCTTGCGGTCGACGTCGTTCCAGGAGTACACGGTGACGTCGATCTTCACGCCGGAGTGCTTGGCCTCGTACTCCTTGGCCAGTTCGTCCCAGTACTTCTTGGAGCTGCTGGCCGCCGAGTCGCCGTAGTCGGCGGCGACAAGTCTCAGGGTGACGTCGGACGATCCGGTGCTCCCGCAGCCACCGAGGACCGCGGTCATGCCCAGCGCGGCGACCGCCGCGATCGTTCCTGCCGTACGACGACCCACTGCTCTTGCCCCAAACCCTGCTGTCTCGTCATTCAATATGTGGACCCCATAAGGTCTACACCACGCGAGTGGACTAGACCTCTTGCGGGTCCGCGGGCCACACTGTCCCCGTGAGACATGTCATCGCCCTCGACGTCGGCGGTACCGGGATGAAGGCCGCCCTGATCGGGCCGGACGGCGAGCTGCTGCACCAGGACCGCCGCGCCACGGGCCGCGAGCGCGGGCCCGACGCGGTGGTCGAGGCCATCCTCGGCTTCGCCGCCGACCTGCGCGCCCGCGGCGAGGAGCGCTACGGCGAACCGGCCGCCGCGGCCGGCCTCGCCGTACCCGGAATCGTCGACGAGGTCCGCGGTACCGCCGTCTACGCGGCCAACCTCGGCTGGCGCGACGTGCCCCTGCGCGATCTGCTCGCCGACCGGCTCGGCGTCCCGGTCGCCCTCGGCCACGACGTGCGCACCGGCGGCCTCGCCGAGGGCCGCACCGGCGCGGGCAAGGGCACCGACCGGTTCCTGTTCGTGGCGCTGGGCACCGGGATCGCCGGCGCCATCGGCCTCGACGGCCGGGTGGAGTCGGGCGCGCACGGCTTCGCGGGCGAGATCGGCCACATCATCGTACGGCCCGGCGGCATCCCCTGCCCGTGCGGGCAGCACGGCTGCCTGGAGCGGTACGCGTCCGCCGCCGCGGTCAGCGAGGCCTGGTCGGCGGCCTCCGGCAACCCGGAAGCGGACGCCGCCGACTGCGCGAAGGCCGTCGTGTCCGGTGACCCGAACGCCGTCCGGGTCTGGCAGGAGGCCGTGGACGCGCTGGCCGACGGCCTGGTCACCGCGCTCACCCTGCTGGACCCGCGCACGCTGATCATCGGTGGCGGGCTCGCCGAGGCCGGGGAAACCTTGTTCACACCGCTCAGGGAGGCCGTCCGGCGGCGCGTCACCTTCCAGAAACTGCCGTCCGTCGTCCCCGCGGCCCTGGGGGACACCGCCGGGTGCCTGGGCGCGGGGCTGCTCGCCCGGGATCTCCTCGAATCCACTGACCCCTCGGTCCCCTCGGAGGTAACCGCCTGATGCCCCCCACCAAGGTTCTCGCCGGCGCTTCTGTGGTGCTGCCCACCGGAACCGTGCCGGACGGGCGTGTGATCGTCGAGGGTACGACGATCACGGCCGGCGCACGCCCGGACGCGGAGGTCATCGACGTCAGCGGCCACTGGCTGGTCCCCGGCTTCGTCGACCTGCACAACCACGGCGGCGGCGGAGCCTCGTTCTCCGGATCGGTGGACGACGCGCTGAAAGCCGTCCGCACCCACCGCCGGCACGGCACGACCACCCTCGTCGCCTCCACCGTCACCGGCGAGATGGACTTCCTGGCCCGGCAGGCGGGTCTCCTGAGCGAGCTGGCCGAGCAGGGCGACATCGCCGGCATCCACTTCGAGGGCCCGTTCATCTCGCCGTGCCGCAAGGGCGCGCACTCCGCTCAGCTACTGCGCGACCCGGACCCGGCGGAGGTGCGCAAGCTCGTCGACGCGGCGCGCGGGCAGGCGAAGATGGTCACCCTGGCCACCGAACTGCCGGGCGGCATCGACTCCGTACGGCTGCTGGCCGAGCACGGCGTGATCGCGGCGGTCGGGCACACGGACGCGACGTACGAGCAGACGGTCGAGGCGATCGACGCGGGCGCCACGGTCGCCACCCATCTCTTCAACGCGATGCCCGTCCTCGGCCACCGCTCCCCCGGCCCGATCGCCGCCCTGCTTCAGGACGAGCGGGTAACGGTCGAGCTGATCAACGACGGCACGCATCTGCACCCGGCCGCCCTGGAACTGGCGTTCCGTCACGCGGGTGCCGCCCGGGTGGCGTTCATCACGGACGCGATGGACGCGGCCGGCGTCGGCGACGGCCGCTACATGCTGGGCCCGCTGGAGGTCGAGGTCCGCGAGGGCGTGGCCCGGCTGGTGGAGGGCGGCTCCATCGCGGGCTCGACGCTGACCCTGGACCGTGCCTTCAAGCGGGCGGTGACGATCGACCGGCTGCCGGTGCAGGACGTGGTGGCCGCGCTGTCCGCCAACCCGGCCCGGCTGCTGGGCATCGACGACCGCGCCGGCTCCCTGGAACCCGGCAGGTACGCCGACCTGGTGCTGCTGGACGAGGAGTTCGACCTCAAGGGCGTGATGCGCCGGGGTGAATGGGTGGTCGATCCCCAACTGGGCTGATCCGTCCCCGAGTCGGGAGGCGGTGGCCGGTTCCGCGGGCTGGGCCGGTCGCCGTCTCTTTGGCATGATCTGGCTTCCGGAAACGGAAGACACGTGTCACGCCCGAGGGGAGGCCGGCCCGAGTGATCCTCACGGTCACACTGAACACCGCTCTCGACATCACCTATCGCGTACGGTCCCTGCGGCCGCACGCCTCCCACCGCGTCCAGGAGGTCGTCGAACGGCCGGGCGGCAAAGGCGTGAACGTGGCACGGGTGCTCGCGGCCCTCGGGCACGAGGTGACGGCCACCGGATTCGCGGGCGGCGACACGGGGCGGGCCGTGCGGGACCGGCTGGCCGGCACACCGGGTGTGCGGGACGCGCTGGTGCCGGTCTGCGGGGCGACCCGGCGCACCGTCGCCGTCGTCGACGAGCTGACCGGCGACACCACCCAGCTGAATGAGCCCGGCCCGCAGATCACCCCGGCCGAGTGGGCCGCCTTCCAGGAGACGTACGGGCGGCTGCTGGCCTCGGCGTCGGCGGTCGCCCTGTGCGGCAGCCTCCCGCCGGGGGTGCCGGTGGGCGCGTACGCCGGGCTGATACGCACCGCCCGAGCCGTCGGCGTCCCCGTCCTGCTGGACACCGACGGGGAGCCGCTGCGGCGCGGGGTGGCGGCCCGCCCCGACCTCGTCAAGCCGAACGCCGACGAACTGGCCGAACTCACCGGCTCCCACGAGCCGCTGCGCGCCACCCAGGACGCCCGGCGGCGCGGCGCCCACGCGGTCGTCGCCTCCCTGGGCGCCGACGGCCTGCTCGCCCACACCCCGGACGGCCGCTGGCGCGCCACCCCACCCGCCCGCGTACACGGCAACCCGACCGGCGCGGGCGACTCGGCGGTCGCAGGCCTGCTGTCCGGCCTGGTCGAGGGCCTGCCCTGGCCGGACCGGCTGACCCGCGCGGTCGCCCTGTCGGCGGCGACCGTGGTGGCACCGGTGGCGGGCGAGTTCGACCGGGCGGCTTACGAGGAGCTGGTGGGGCGGGTGGCGGTGACGGGGCTGGTCAGCGCGGCCTGACAGAGGCCGGGGACGTCCTAGTCCTTCCACCCGGACTTCAGCCAGAGCTGGTCGAAGTTGACGTCGCAGTTGTTGCCCTGCTCGCAGGAGATCTTGACGGTGTTGGCACCCTTGTTGAGGATGATGTTTCCCCAGGTGTTGGTCCAGCCCTTTTCGTAGTCGCCCTCCGCCGCCTTGGCGAAGTTCCCCAGGTTGAGAGGGCGGTCCTGGGCCTTGCCATTGATCGTGATGGTGGCGTTGGCGTCCTTGCCGGGCACGCCATAGGTGACGTACAGCGTGTACTTGCCCGCCTTGGGGATATCGCTCACGTTCCAGGTGATGGACGAGCCGACCTGGTTGAAGTTCGTGACGTAGAAGCCGCCGCCGGCCTTCGCGCCCTTGACGTCCGAGGCCGTGGTGGCTCCGCCGTCCAGCCGCAGGGCCTTGGCGTCGGTCGTGGGCAGGTCTGCCGAGCTGGCCGCCGAACCGCTACTGGACGGGCTGGGCTTGGCGCTCTGCGACTGGGGCGGGGCGGTGGATGCCTGGCTGCCGGCCTTCTTGTCGTCGTCCGAGTTGCCGTTCATCATGGCCACGCTGATGCCGATGACGACCGCGGCGACCACCGCGACCGCGCCGATCAGCAGGCCCTTGGTGTTCGGGCCGCGCCCCCGGCCGTTACCGCCCCCGCCGCCGGGCATCGGCTGCTGGGTGGTCGGCGCGCTGCCCGGGAGGGTCTCCGGGGCCTGGTAGTGGGCGTTCGGCTGGCCGTAGGCGCCCTGCTGCTGCGGGGCGGTGGGCTGGCCGCCGTACGTGGCCTGCTGGCCGTACTGGCGCTCGCCGACCGCACGCGTCCTGCTCCTGCTGACCGAGTTCGGGTAGCCGTAACCGCTGGACGGCGGCTGGGCGCCCCTCGCCTGCCCGTCGGCGTACAGATAGCCGAACGGGTCGTCGTCCTCGGGCGTGCTCGGGCCGTTTTCGCCGGGGCTCATCCCTAGGCTCTCCTCAACAGGTGCGGGTGGATGCGGTACATGGTGAGGATGGCGAGCCTACCCGCTCCGTGTGGCCCAAACGGGTGACTCCGGTCGCATCGACCCGCTGACCTGGGGGTCACCCGGCCCGTCGGTGCTGTTTGGGACGAGATCGTTTCTCGACGTACATGCGTTCGTCAGCGGATTTCAACACTTCGTCCGCCGTCATTCCACAGTGTGCCCATCCGATGCCGAAGCTGGCACCCACGCGCACGGCCCGGCCCTCGGCCCGGATCGGCTGGATGATCTCGTTGCGCAGCCGTACGGCCAGGTCCTGGGCGTCGGCCTCGCCGAGTCCGTCGGCGAGGATCACGAACTCGTCGCCGCCGAGCCGGGCCACCGTGTCGCCGTCCCGCACGCCCCTGCTGAGGCGGCGGGCGACCTCGATGAGGACGGCGTCGCCCGCGTTGTGCCCGAACCGGTCGTTGATCGACTTGAAGCCGTCGAGGTCGCAGAAGAGGACCGCGAGGCCCTTGGTGCCGTCGTCCCGCTCGCCTTCGGGGGCGACGGTGTGCTCATGGTGGTCGTAGCCTTCGAACGCCTCCGTGCCCTGCGCGAAGTCGAAGCCGTGGCCGATCGCGTCGAAGGCGGGGTGGCCGTAGGCCGCGTCCAGCGACTCCAGCGCGCCGGGGTGGGTGGACCGCTGACAGAGGCGGGCCGACAGGCGGGAGCGCAGCTCGGCGGAGTTCGGCAGGCCGGTCAGGGAGTCGTGGGAGGCGCGGTGGGCGAGCTGGAGCTCGCGGCGCTTGCGCTCCTCGATGTCCTCGACGTGGGTGAGCAGGAAGCGGGGCCCGTCGGCGGCGTCCGCGACGACGCTGTTGCGCAGGGACACCCAGACGTACGTGCCGTCGCGCCGGCCGAGACGCAGCTCGGCACGGCCGCCCTCGGCGGAGGTCCTGAGCAGGGTGCCTATGTCCTCGGGATGGACGAGGTCGGAGAAGGAGTAGCGGCGCATCGCGGAGGCGGGGCGGCCCAGCAGGCGGCACAGGGCGTCGTTGGTGCGCAGGATCCGGCCGTGCTGGTCGCCGCCCATCTCGGCGATGGCCATGCCGGAGGGGGCGTACTCGAAGGCCTGCCGGAAGCTTTCCTCACTGGCGCGCAGGGCCTGCTGCTCGCGCTCCAGGCGAACCAGGGCGCGCTGCATATTGGCACGTAGACGCGCGTTGCTGATGGCGATGGCGGCCTGGAACGCGTACATCTGGAGCGCCTCGCGCCCCCACGCGCCGGGCCGGCGGCCGTTGCGCGGCCGGTCCACGGAGATCACGCCGAGTAGCTCACCGCAGGAGCCGCCCGGCCCGCCGGGCGTGTACATGGGCGCGAAGAGCCGGTCGGAGGGGTGCCACTCGTCCTCGAAGCGCGGGGCGGGGCCGTCCGTGAACCACTGGGGGACGTCGTCGTCGTCCAGCACCCAGCCCTCGGTGTGCGGTATGAAGCGCAGGTCGCCCCAGGCCTCGCCCATGGCCAGGCGGCGGTCCCAGGAGGCGCGGGAGCCGGCACGGCCGGTGATGAGGGCCTCGGCGGCGGAGTTGCCGGAGAAGGCGGCGACCACGAGATCGCCGTCGGGTCGTACGAGGTTCACGCACGCCATCTCGTACCCGAGAGCGCTCACGGCGCCGTCCGCGACGGTCTGCAGTGTGTCCGCCAGGCTGCGTGCCGTGTTCATGTCGGCCATGACCTGGTGCAGCTGTCGCAGGGACGCAAGGCGGACGTACGGCTCCGACTCGGTCTCCATGCTCGCCCTCCCCCCGAGACCTCGCAGCGAATCAAGGGTTGTCTTCGGCGGTCGTCTTCGGCGCTTCTTTTCGGTGATGCCCTTGCGGGTGCTCTTGCAGGTTCCCCGCCACTGAATCACAGCGCGCTGCCCACTCGGTACACAGGGTCAACAATTCCTGCCCCTTGTGACTCAAGTCACAGAAGAACATGAACAATTGAGTGGAGTTTCTGCGTCTTCCCCGTGCGTTTACCGAACGCAAGCTTTGCGGGTGTGTGGACATGATGCACGAAGAGTCCACCTCGGGAGTCCGCCGCAGATCGGTGCCCAGGTCATGCCCAGTTCGGCGCGGGTCCTAGGACCTTCTCCCGTGGCCCGGTCGGCCGGGGGCCCGATGCGATACGCCCGGAGCGGGGATTAGCGTTTCCGGCGTGCCGAACACTCGCCCTGTCCCCTCCCCGCCCCTCGCCCCCACCGCCTCCGGGCATGCTGAGGGGGTGAGCAACGACGAGTTCCTGGCCGCGATGTCCCGGCTGGCCGCGGGCGTGGTCCTGGTGACCGCGCAGGAACCGCCGCTCGACCCGGACGACCCCGGGGCGCCGCCCGGCGAGGACGTCGGCATGACCGCCACCGCCTTCATGTCGGTCTCCCTCGACCCAGCGCTGGTCCTGGTCAGCCTGCGGGAGGGCTCCCGCATGGACGACCTGCTCGCCGAGCAGCCGCTGTGGGCCGTGTCCGTCCTCGCCGACAACCAGCGCCCGATCGCCGGCCGCTTCGCCATGAAGGGCCGCATCAGCGACCGCCTCCTCTTCGCGGACCTCCCCGTCACCCGCGGGGAGGTCACCGGCGCACCCCTGGTCGACGGCGCCCTGGCGACCCTGGAGTGCCGCACCGAGCAGCGGGTGACGGCCGGCGACCACACGCTGGTGATCGGCCGCGTTCTGACCGCCCGGGTGCCCGGTACGGCGGGCGGGCCGCTGCTGTATTTCCGGGGCCGGTACAGGCACTTGGCATAATCGCTGTGCGGGGCGGCCGACGGCTGCGGCAATTCCGTCGCCGCATTGCGAACTGCGCGCCCGGAGTGCGGAGATGACGCCCCGTCCGGAAGAAGTCGCGCCGCGGAATTCCGAGGCCGCCACCGGTATTCGCGTTCGCGCCGACCAGGAACACGCGGTGTCCCTCCGGCCGGTTTCAGCGCCCCGCCGCCCCTACCCATTTCCGACCCCAGGGGCTCCGCCCCTTCGACCCCGCCAGGGGGCTCCGCCCCCTGGACCCCCATCGGCCTGAACGGCCTCGTCCTCAAACGCCGGACGGGCTGACAAGAGCGGGCCGCGCCTCAGCCCCAGCCCCGCCCCGACCTGCCCCGCTTGGTATCCGACCGCTGCTTCTTCTCACGGAGCCGGCGCTCGTTGATGCCGCGGGGGATGCGGGTCGGCTTGCGGGGCTTCGGTGGGGGTGCGGTGGCCTCGGCGAGGAGCGCCGCGAGGCGTACCGCGGCGGTCTCGCGGTTGCGCCACTGGGAGCGGTGCTCGGAGGCGCGGACGGTGACGACACCGTCGACCAGCCGCCCGCTCAGCCGGGCCAGCGCCCGCTCCTTCCACACCTGTGGAAACGCCTCGGTACTCGCCAGGTCGAAGCGCAGCTCCACCTGCGAGTCACTGGTGTTCACGTGCTGCCCGCCTGGTCCCGAGGACCGCGAGAAACGCCACATGAGCTCGGCCTCGGGCAGCGAGACGGAGCCGCGGACGACATAGGGACCGGACATGCCATCCATGGTCCCGTCTCCACCCGTCCGCGTCACCCGGATTTCGCATTGGTAAAAAAGGTAAAGCCATCCGGAACCATAGGGACCCCCCTTGGCGTTGTCCGGGGTGACGGTAGCTTCGTCCTCAGTGCGAAGCCCGTACTGACGCAACGAGGGAAGGGACTCCCAAACCATGGCTGTAAGCCTGTCCAAGGGCGGCAACGTCTCGCTCAGCAAGGAAGCTCCGGGCCTGACCGCCGTCACCGTGGGCCTCGGCTGGGACGTCCGCACCACCACCGGCACGGACTTCGACCTGGACGCCTCCGCGATCGCGGTCAACACGCAGGGCAAGGTCTACTCGGACGCCCACTTCGTGTTCTTCAACAACAAGCAGACCCCGGACAACACCATCGTCCACACCGGCGACAACCGCACCGGCGAGGGGGCCGGCGACGACGAGGCGATCAACGTCAACCTCGCCGGGCTCCCGGCCGACATCGACAAGATCGTCTTCCCGGTCTCCATCTACGACGCCGAGAACCGCGGCCAGAACTTCGGCCAGGTCCGCAACGCCTACATCCGCATCATCAACCAGGCCGGCGGCGCCGAGATCGCCCGCTACGACCTCTCCGAGGACGCCGCCACCGAGACGGCGATGGTCTTCGGCGAGCTCTACCGCAACGGCGCCGAGTGGAAGTTCCGCGCCGTCGGCCAGGGCTACGCCTCGGGCCTGGTGGGCATCGCGCAGGACTTCGGCGTCAACGTCTGAGCAGCAGCACCCGCTCCTTGACGGAGCCCCCGGTCACGGCTGCCCGGCGACCGGGGGCTCCGCCGTACCCCGCGATAGGTTGCCCGTCGTGATCCTGGAGCCCCTTCCCCCCGGACAGGACATCCCCGCGCCCGTCCTCACCGAACTCACCGCCCTCTACGTCTCCAACCGTGAGTTCTTCGCGCTCAGCGGTGACTTCCCGGACCCGGACGACATCCGGCCGGAGCAGGTGGCGGCCGCGCTGGCGGAGGATCTGGCCCACCCGGACGCGCAGGTGCTGCTGGCCCGCAGCCAGGGGCGGCTGGTCGGGGTCGCCGCCACGCTCGCCCGCCACCCGGACCCGGCCGACCCCGACCCGTGGATCGGGCTGCTGATGGTGGACGCGGGCGAGCACGGCCGGGGATTCGGACGGTGGATGGCACAGCGGATCGAGGACCACTTCCGGACGGCCGGCCGGGACGCCCTGCGGCTCGCCGTCCTCGACAACAACCCCAAGGGCCTCGCCTTCTGGACGGCCCTCGGCTACGAGCGCATCGCTCAGCGGCCGGACCGCGCGCTCGGCCGCCCCTGCGCGGTACTGCGCAAGGCGCTGCGCACCCCGCGCCGCGCGGCCCGCATCGCCGTGCTCGACCCGGAGGGCTCGGTCTTCCTCTTCCGGTACGACAACCACGAGGTGGGCATCCACTGGGCCCTCCCCGGCGGCGGCCTCGAAGCGGATGAGACCCCACGCGAGGGCGCCCTGCGGGAACTGCGCGAGGAGACCGGCTGGAGCGACCTGGAACCGGGGCCATTGCTGTGCACCTGGGAGCACGACTTCACCCTCCCCCACTCTCGGCTCCGCTCGAGCGGGGGGACCCCCACCGACATCGCCGTCCGCCAGCACGAGCACATCTACGTCACCCGCGGCCCACACCGGGAGCCGACCGGCGCCCAGCCGGCCGTCGCGCACGCCGAGGACGGGATCCTGGCCTGGCGCTGGTGGAGCAGACGGGAACTCGCCGAGGAGGCGGAGCCGGTGTGGCCGCCCGGCCTGGCCCGGATGCTGGACGAGTGGGAAGCCTGAGCCGTATCCGTCATGGATGCGCCGGTTTGCCCTTCCCGTACAGCCAGTCGGACCAGATCTCGTCGAAGTCCTCGTCCGGGGCCTGCTTCTCGACATAGGCCGTGAAGTCGGCGGTGTCCGCGCCCGCGTGCCGGTGGGTGGCGGCCCAGCCCTGGATGATGTCGTAGAAGGTGTCGTCGCCGACCTTCTGGCGGATCTTGTGCAGGACCATCGCGCCGCGCTGGTAGACGGGCGGGTCGGAGATGTGCGCGGCACTGCTCGGTTTCGCCGGCGGGAAGGCCCAGATCGCGTCGGGGTCGGTGACGTCGTCGGAGGTGCCGTCGTAGAGCTTGGTGAAGGTCCGCTGCGCCGAGTCGCCGCCGTGGTCCTCCCGCCACAGCCACTCCGCGTACGTCGCGAAGGCCTCGTTGAGCCACATGTCCCGCCAGCTCTCGGGGGTGACGGAGTCGCCGTACCACTGGTGGGCGAGTTCGTGGACGAGGGTCTCGGTGTCCGGGGCGCCGGGGAAGAACGGGCGGGTCTGGGTCTCCAGGGCGTAGCCCGCGTCCTCGGGGCGGTCGACGATCGCACCGGTCGTGGAGAAGGGGTACGGGCCGAAGTTGTACTCCTCCCACTCCATGATCTCGGGGATCTTCGCCAGTACCGGCCGGCTCGCCTTCGCCTGCTCGGGGTCGACGGCCACGTACACAGGCAGGCTGTTCTCAAGGGTCGTGCGCTTGATCGTGTAGTGGCCGATCGCGACCGTGGCCAGGTAGCTCGCCATCGGTTCGGCCGCGTGCCAGGCGAAGGTCGTGCGGCCGCCGGTGGTGGTCTCGTGCGCCAGCTGCCCGTTGGACACGGCCTGTAGGCCCTTGGGGACGGTGACCGTGATGTCGTACGACGCCTTGTCGGAGGGGTGGTGGTTGCCGGGGAACCAGGCCATGGAACCGGCGGGTTCGCCGAGGGCGAACGCTCCGTCTGCGGTGCGCAGCCAGCCCTCCTTCGAGCCGTCGCGGTCGGTGATCGTCTCCGGGGTGCCGGAGTAGCGCACGGTGACCCCGAACGTCTCCCCCTTGTCCAGGTCGTCGTGCGGGCGGACGGTCAGCTCCTGGCCGGCCCGGTTGAAGCGGGCGTCCCGGCCCTCGACGCTGACCTTCTCCACGTCCAGGCCCTTGAGGTCGAGGTCGAAGGCGGACAGGGCCTCGGTGGCGCGGGCGGTGATCACCGCGGTTCCGGTGAGGTGGTGGCGGGCGGGGTCGTAGGAGAGGGTCAGGCCGTAGTGCGTGACGTCATAGCCGCCGTTGCCCGCCTTCGGGAAGTACGGGTCGTGCAGTCCGGAGCCGCCGGGGACGCCGTCCACGCCGCCGTCGCACGCGGTGAGCGGGAGAGCGAGCGCGAGGAACGCGGCCACCGGAACAAGACGCGCGGACCTGGACATGCCAGCAATCCTATGGGGATGGGCCGGGTCGGCGGGCGTGCGGTGATCTTCCGCGGGCGTGACACCATCACGTACGTGCTCGACATCGGCTACGCCCTCTCCACCCGCTTCCCCGACCCGCCGCAGACCGACTACCGGCGCGCGGACGTCCACGCCCTCCGTCACGACCTGTTCTCCGGTGACGTCTACCTCGCCGACACCAAGACGGACCGCGAGCTGTCCACAGCCTGGGGATGGGTGCCGGTGCTCGACTTCGCCTGGGCCCTGTGCGACATCGTCGAGCACCTGGACCGGGACCCGGCGGGCTCCCGCGCCTCCCGCCCCCAGCGGGCGGAACTGGACTTCACCGAGTCCACCGACCGCATGCTGTTCGAGCGCCGCTTCGGCTGGGTGGACATCGCCGCCGACTGGATGCCGGCGGAGGAAGCTCCCCTCTCCTTCTCCCACGCCGAACTCCGCCGTGAGGCCCGCGACTTCCTGCACGACCTGATCGCCGATCTGACCGATCTCCATGACGACCTGGCGGACAACCCGGCGATCTGGACGCTTCAGGCCCGCTTTCCCAGGGTGCCGTAGGTCTCACTCCACCCGGATCCCCAGCTCCCCCGCCAGCACCGGCGCCAGATCCACCAGTTGCCCGGGGCTGATCACCGCGCCCGCCAGCCGCCCCACCCCGCGCGCGATCTCCAGCGAAGCGGCCCCGCGCAGGTCCACGTCCGTGAGGGTCGCCCCGTTGAAGTCGACGCCCTTGAGGGCGCAGTCGACGAACTCCACCCGCTCCAGGCGGGCTTCGCCGAAGTCGGGCTCGACGAGGACGCAGCCCTCGAAGACGACGTCTCTGAGCCTGGCCTTGCGGAGGTTGAGGTAGTCGATCTTGCCGCCGCGGATCAGGACGCGCTCCAGGACGGCGCCGTGCAACTGCGTGCCGCCGAGGCGTGCCTCGTGGAGTTCGACGTCACGCAGCGTGGACTCGGCCAGGTCGGTGCCGACGCCCCGTATCCCGGACAGGACCGTGTCCAGGAGCCGGGCGTGACGCAACCGCGTCTCGTCGACGGCGCACCCCGTCAGCGCGCAGTCCATGAAACGCGCGCCCGCGCCGTCCTGCCCCGCGAAGTCCGCCTCGCGGAACTCCACCCCGTCGTAGTCCCCGTCCGGCTCCAACCCGGCGCCGTCCCAGGGCTCCAGCGGCGGCAGCCGCAGCTCCGGCCGCCGTGCCGCCTTCGTCCCACCGGCCCCGCCGGTCGCCTTCCTCGCCATGCCCCCCATGGTGCACCCCGCCACTGACAATCCGTCCGACCTGCGAAAACGCCGCCCATGTCACAATCCGGCGCCCTGGTCAGTCGTATCCGTGGAAGGCAGCGCATCAGCAGCAGACCACGTACGGAGGACTCGTCCCATGCACCGCATCACCGTCATCGGCGGCGGCTTCGCCGGACTCACCGCCGCCATCACCGCCGCCGAGGCAGGCGCCAAGGTCACCGTGTACGAAGCCCACCACACCCTCGGTGGCAGGGCCCGCACCGCCGACGCCCCCTACCGGACCAACGAGGGCCCGCACGCCCTCTACAACGGCGGCCCCCACTGGACCTGGCTCGAACAGCGCGACCTCATCGGTGCCCTCGCCCCTCTCCCGCCCCTGGAAGCCGCCCGGTTCAGGCTCCGCCACCACGGCGCCCTCCGCCGCACCCCGCCGTTCGCCATGCTCAAGCTGCTGCGCCGTACCGCCCGGCAGGCCCCCGTCGACGCCGACTTCCTGAGCTGGGCGACGGACCTCGCGGGCGAGGAGGCCGCCCGCGCCGCCGCCAACTACTCCGCCGTCGCCCTCTTCCACCACGACCCCGGCGCCCTGTCCGCCGCCTTCGTGCAGGAACGTCTGCGCCGGGCCACCAAGTTGCCGCCCGAGGCGCACTACCCGCGCGGCGGCTGGGCGAGCCTCATCGACCGGATGGCCTGCCGGGCCTGGAACCTCGGCGTACGGATCGAGACGCTCTCCCGCGTCGACACCCTCCCCGGCGACACGCCCGTCGTCGTCGCCACCTCCCTCCCCGCCGCCCGCCGCCTCCTCCAGGACGACTCGCTGACCTGGCCCAGCGGCCGTACGGTCCTGATCGACCTCGCCCTGCGCAACCGGCGCGGCGACGCCTTCGCCGTGTCCGACCTCGACGCGCCCGGCTGGCTCGAACGGTTCACCGCCCAGGACCACACCCTCGCCCCCGCCGGCGAGCAGCTCGTCCAGGGACAGATCCCCATCCGCCCCGGCCAGTCCCGGGCCGACGGCACCGCCCGCGCCGAACAACTCCTCGACCTCGCCTTCGACGGCTGGCGGGACCGGGTCACCTGGCGTCGGGAGGCCGTGGCGGACGGCCGTACCGGAGCCGTCGACCTGCCCGGCAGCAGCTGGCGCGACCGGCCCGCCGTCGACCGCGGTGACGGCGTCTACCTCGCGGGCGACCAGGTCGCCGCCCCCGGCGTCCTGTCCGAGGTGTCCTTCAACAGCGCGCTCACCGCCGTCTCCCTCGCCCTCGGCCGTACCGCCCTTGACCTCAAGCAGGCTTGAGGTTGAAGGGTGAAGCCCATGTTCGCCATACGTCTGCACGCCTTCGGTCCGGCCGGGAACCTCACCCACGAAGAAGTCGACGACCCCGTTCCGGGCCCCGGCCAGGTCCGTATCGCCGTCGCCGCCGCCGGGGTGCACCTGCTCGACACGGCCCTCCGCGAGGGCGTCCGCGGCCCCCTGCCCGAACCGCCCGCCCTGCCCACCGTCCCCGGCCGCGAAGTGGCCGGAGTCGTCGACGCCCTCGGCGCCGGAACCGACCCGCACTGGCTGGGCAGACGCGTGGTCGCCCACCTCGGCTTCGCTCCCGGGGGCTACGCCGAACTCGCCGTCACCGACGCCCGACGGCTCCACGACATCCCGGCCGGACTGGACTTCGCCCAGGCCGTCACCATGATCGGCACCGGGCGCACGGCGATGGGGATCCTCCAGTTCACCGAGCTCGGCCCGGACTCCGTCGCCGTGATCCCCGCCGCCGCCGGCGGCATCGGCACCCTGCTCACCCAGCACGCCGTACACAGCGGCGCCACCGTGATCGCACTCGCGGGCGGACCGGAGAAGGCGGCGCGGGTCAAGACGTACGGCGCCCACCTCGCCGTCGACTACACCGACCCGGCCTGGCCCGCGAAGGTCCGCGCCCACCTGGGCGGACGGCACGCCACCGTCGTCTTCGACGGCGTCGGCGGCGACATCGCCCGCGAAGCCGTCGCCCTGCTCGGCCCCGGCGGGCGGCACCTCGTCTTCGGCTGGTCCGCCGAAGGCATCCGCGACGGACGCGGACTCTTCGTCGAGGGCGTCTCCGAGCAGGTCCTCGGCCCGGCGATGCTGGGCCGGGCCGGCGGCCCCGACCCCCTCCGCACCCTCGAACTGCGTGCCCTCACCGAGGCCGCCGAGGGCCGCCTCGAGCCCGCGGTGACCCGCTTCCCCCTCGTCGAGGCGGCAGCGGCGCACCGGGCCCTGGAAACCCGCAGAACGACCGGAAAGGTGGTACTGGAGCCATGAACGAGCGCCCGACCTCCATGGATGCGACAGATCCCGATACGTGGTCTTCTGGGCAGGTGAGTGTCACCCCAACGGAGCAAGCCGCGCCGGACACCGACACCCGCCGCTGGTGGGGCCTGGTGATCATCGCACTGGCACAGCTGATGGTGGTCCTGGACGCCACCATCGTGAACATCGCCCTCCCCTCCGCACAGCACGACCTCGGCATGTCCGACGGCAACCGTCAATGGGTCATCACCGCCTACACCCTGGCCTTCGGCGGTCTGCTGCTGCTCGGCGGCCGGATCGCCGACCTCGTCGGCCGCAAACGCACCTTCGTCATCGGGCTCGTCGGCTTCGCCGCCGCCTCCGCACTCGGCGGCGCCGCCACCACCTCCGCCATGCTCTTCGGCGCCCGCGCCCTCCAGGGCGCCTTCGCCGCCGTACTCGCCCCCTCCGCGCTCAGCCTGCTCACCACCACCTTCACCGACCCCAAGGAACGCGGAAAGGC
The DNA here is from genome assembly GCF_053611185.1 of Streptomyces sp. NPDC054834. Taxonomy (NCBI): domain Bacteria; kingdom Bacillati; phylum Actinomycetota; class Actinomycetes; order Kitasatosporales; family Streptomycetaceae; genus Streptomyces; species Streptomyces sp. NPDC054834. The sequence goes on from NZ_JBSGZV010000001.1 coordinate 400,581, forward strand.
CTTCGGTATCTACGGCGCCCTCGCCGGCAGCGGCTCCGCCATCGGCTTCATCGTCGGCGGCCTGCTCACCGAATACCTCAACTGGCGCTGGTGCCTGTACGTCAACGTCCCCATCGCCGTCATCGCCGTCATCGGCGCCCTCGCGCTCCTGCACGACCGGCCCGGCCACACCGGCGCCCGCCTCGACGTACCCGGCGCCCTGCTCGGCTGCGGCGGACTCGTCGCCGTCGTCTACGGATTCAGTGAAGCCGAACCCCGCGGCTGGACCGACCCGCTCGTCCTCGCCCTCTTCGCCGGCGGCCTCCTCCTGCTCACCGTCTTCGTGTGGTGGCAGACCCGGGCCCCGATGCCCCTGCTCCCCCTGCACATCGTCAAGGACCGCAACCGCGCCGGCTGCTTCCTCACCATGGCCCTCGCCACCATCGGCATGTTCGGCCTGTTCCTGTTCATGACCTACTACCTCCAGGTCATCCTCGGCTACTCACCCGTCAGGACAGGCCTGGGCTTCCTCCCCCTGACCGCCGCCATCATCATCGGCTCGACCCAGATATCCGCCCGGCTCCTCCAGCGCGTGGCACCCCGCGCCCTCATGGTCCCCGGCATGGTCCTCGCCTCCGGCGGCATGCTCGTCCTCACCCGCATGACGGTCCACTCCGACTACGCCACCGAGATCCTCCCCGCCCTCCTCCTCATGGGCCTCGGCATGGGCCTGACCTTCATGCCCGTCTTCGCCACCGCCACCGCGGGCGTCGCCCCGCAGGACTCCGGCGTCACCTCCGCCACCGTCAACACCTCCCAGCAGGTCGGCGGCTCCATAGGCACGGCCCTGCTCAACACCGTCGCCACCACCAGCAGCACCGCCTACATCACCGCCCACCTGCACAGCCCCGTCCAGAAGGCCACCGTGATCCCCGCCGGCATCGTCCACGGCTACACCACCGCCATCTGGTGGGCCGCCGGCATCATGCTCCTCGCCGGCCTCGTCGCGGGCCTGATGGTGACCGCCAAGGCCCCGGGGCGCGGCGCCCCGACGACCAGCCCCGTACCCGAGTCAGTGACCTGACGGCACTCCGCCCAGCGCCGCCAACGCCCCTTCCGTCAACCGGTACACGGTCCACTCGTCCTGCGGACGCGCACCCAGCGACTCGTAGAACCCGATCGCGGGCCGGTTCCAGTCCAGCACCGACCACTCCAGCCGCTCGTAACCCCGCTCCACACAGACACGGGCCAACTCCGTGAGCAGCGCCCTGCCGTGGCCACCGCCCCGGGCCTCCGGCCGGACATACAGGTCCTCCAGGTAGATGCCGTGCACGCCCCGCCACGTCGAGAAGTTGAGGAACCACAACGCGAACCCGACCGTCTCGCCGGTCGAGTCGTCCACGGCCACGTGCGCGAAGGCCGCGGGCGTCGCCCCGAACAGCGCCTCCCGCAGCTGCTCGGAGCTCGCCTTCGCCTCGTGCGGGGTCTTCTCGTACTCGGCCAGCTCACGGACCAGGGCGTGGATGACGGGGACATCGGCGGGGGTCGCGGTACGAATCATGGGGCGAGGCTAGCCCCCCGGTTCCAGCAGCCGGCGGCCGATCTCCAGCTGCCGCTGCTGAAGCCCCCGCCCGCTCTCCACGTCCCACAGACAGTTCTGGAGCAACCGCCCCAAGGTCCACGCCCGCGCCCGCCCCCGGTCCAGCCCCAGCACCTCCGTCAGCGCGTCGAACCGCCACCGCACCTCGCCCGCGTCGAAGCGGTTGGCCAGGGCGGGCCACAGGTCGAAACCGGGGTCGCCGGACAGCGGCTTGGGATCGATGGCCAGCCAGGGGGCGCGGCCGGCGGCCAGGACGTTCTCGTAGTGCAGGTCCCAGTGGAGGAGGCGGTCGCCGGGCTCGCCGGCGACCTCGCGGACGGCGGCCGCGCAGTCGGCGACCAGGCGGCGGGCCGCGGCGTCCGGGACACGGTCCAGGACCGGCGCGGTCCGCTCCAGCATCGCGTGCGCGATGTCGCCGAGGCGGCGCATGCCCTCCGGCGCCGGGAACGAGGTCAGATGGGCCAGCAGACGGGCGACGACCAGCACGGCCTCACGCGTGTCCGGCAGGTGGGACAGCATCCGGGCCGGATCCAGGCGCTCCAGCAGCATGGTGCCGGTCGCCGGGTCATGCGCGAGGAGACGTACGGCGCCGTCACCGTCCCAGATCCGCAGCGCGGCCGGCTCGCCCACGCTCTCCTCATCCGTCAGCTGTAGTTTCAGCACGGCCGGAGTGCCGTCGGCGCGGACCGCGACCGGCAGGACCAGGGCACTGACGCCGTACATCGACGGCCCGTCGAGACGAAGCCCCCAGCGGTCGAGGAACGCGGCCGCCAGATCCGGCAGCCCGGCGACGAAGGCCCGGCCGGCCGCTCCGTTGTACTTCTCCTGCGCCGCCGCCAACTCGCCCGGAATGTCGATCACCCGTCGGACGTTACTCGTCTGCGTGAATCGGCTCATGCGAAAGAACCGGGGTCCGAGCAGGGTGTGGGCATACGTCCGCAGTGCTCCCGGCACCTATGTGTGGCTGCTGATCCTGTTCTCCACGACGTTCGCGCTGCACCACATGTCGCCGGAGTTCGAACAGCACTTCCTGCGGCAACGGTCGACCAACATCCATGAGCTGTCACAGAACCCGGTACGGGTACTGATCTCCAGCGCGATGTGGATCGACGACGGACACTGGCTGCCGTACGCCATCCTCTTCACCGTCTTCCACGCCCCGGCCGAACGCTGGCTGGGCACCGCCCGCTGGCTCGTGGTGTGCTCGGCCGCGCACGTGCTGGCGACACTGATCAGCGAAGGGGCGCTGCTGAAGGCGATCCAGGACGGGATGGCACCGCATTCAGCCGTCAACACCCTCGACGTGGGCGTGAGTTACGCGCTCGCCGGAGTTGCGGGCGTGCTGACCTACAGGATCGCGGCACCCTGGCGGCACCTGTACCTCGCGACCGTCCTCGTCCTCTTCGCCGTGCCGCTGACCACCGGACCGACGTTCACCGACCTCGGACATTTCGTCTCCGTACTGATCGGGCTGGCCTGCTATCCGCTGGTCAGAGGGCGCGGAAAAGCATGGAATCCGAAGGAGACACTGGCCACCCTCAGGAGTTAACGTCCGCGCATGAGCAGCTCGGCAAGCAGTGTCGTGAACGGCGGCGTCTCCTTCTGGTACACGGACGACGGCCTCCCGGCCGTCCGGGAACCGCTGGCCGGTGACGCGACCGCGGACATCGTGATCGTCGGCGGCGGATACACAGGGCTGTGGACCGCCTACTACCTCAAGAAGGCCGCCCCCTTCCTCCGCATCACCGTCCTCGAACAGAAGTTCTGCGGATACGGCGCCTCCGGACGCAACGGCGGCTGGCTCTACAACGGCGTCGCCGGCCGCGACCGGTACGCGAAACTGCACGACCGCGAGGCAGCGGTACGCCTCCAGAAGGCCATGAACCACACCGTCGACGAAGTCATCGCCGTCACGGAGACCGAGCACATCGACGCCGACATCCACAAGGGCGGAGTCCTCGAGGTCGCGACCACACCCGCACAGCTCGCCCGGCTCAAGGCCTTCCACGAGCACGAACTGTCGTACGGCGAGAAGGACCGCCGACTGTACAGCGCCCGCGAGACCGCCGAACGCATCCGCGTCGCCGACGCCGTCGGCTCCACCTGGACACCCCACGGAGCACGGCTGCACCCGGTGAAGCTGGTGAAGGGCCTGGCAGCGGCCGTCGAAGCGCTCGGCGTGACCATCCACGAATCCACACCCGTGACGGAGATCCGGCCCAAGCACGCGGTCACCCCCTACGGCACCGTCCGCGCGCCCTACATCCTCCGCTGCACCGAGGGCTTCACCGCCTCCCTCAAAGGCCAGCGGCGGACCTGGCTGCCCATGAACTCCTCGATGATCACCACCGAACCGCTCACCGACGACCAGTGGACGGCGATCGGCTGGGACGGCCGCGAAACCCTGGGCGACATGGCACACGCCTACATGTACGCCCAGCGCACCGCCGACGGCCGGATCGCACTGGGCGGACGCGGAGTGCCGTACCGCTTCGGCTCACGCACCGACAACGACGGCCGCACCCAGGACACCACCGTCGAGGCCCTGCGCGACATCCTGGTCCGCTTCTTCCCGGCGCTGGCCGGGGTGCGCGTCGAGCACGCCTGGTCGGGGGTGCTCGGGGTGCCGCGCGACTGGTGCGCGACGGTCACCCTCGACCGCGCGACCGGGCTCGGCTGGGCGGGCGGCTACGTCGGCTCGGGCGTCGCCACCACCAACCTCGCCGCCCGCACCCTACGAGACCTCGTCCAACAGGACTCGGGCCAGACCGGCCCGACAGAACTGACGGACCTGCCCTGGGTCGACCACAAGGTCCGCAAATGGGAGCCGGAACCGTTCCGGTGGCTGGGCGTCCAGGGGATGTACGCGACTTATCGGGCCGCGGATCGGCGGGAGCGGTTGCGGCCGGGTGGCGAGTCGTCGCGGTTGGCCCGGGTGGCCGATCGGGTGGCTGGGCGACACTGAAGCGTTCGCAAAAGTGAATCCGATGAATGATGAAGCCCAGGTCAGGATTGGCCTGACCCGGGCTTTCTTGAGCCCCCTGTCGGATTCGAACCGACGACCTACGCATTACAAGTGCGTTGCTCTGGCCAACTGAGCTAAGGAGGCAGCATGCATCGCCGCGCGAGCAGCGAAGGCTGCTTCACTGTACACAGCCCTCGTTTCCCCAAGCCACGGCGTTCTCCGCTCCACCGGCTCAGAAACTGTTCGTAACCACCGGAAGCACCACACGCGCGCGGCAACACCAAGTGGGAGGTGCTCCGGCACCTTCGAAATTTTCCGCGAAGTTCACACCCCCCGACCTACTGACAGACCAGGTGAACGCCAGGTACCGTCCTGACCCAGTTCACCCTGGTGGACTACACCAGCAACCACCTTCCTACAACGGATCGTCCGGCACGTTCCTGCCGGTAGAAGGGGGCCCATTCACCATGGCCACTGTCTCGTTCGACAAGGCGACCCGGATCTACCCGGGCACCGAGAAGCCCGCCGTCGACCAGCTCGACATCCACATCGAGGACGGCGAGTTCCTCGTCCTGGTCGGCCCGTCAGGTTGCGGAAAGTCCACCTCGCTCCGGATGCTCGCGGGGCTGGAGGACGTCAACGGCGGCGCCATCCGCATCGGTGACCGCGACGTCACGCACCTGCCGCCGAAGGACCGGGACATCGCCATGGTGTTCCAGAACTACGCGCTCTACCCGCACATGACGGTCGCCGACAACATGGGCTTCGCGCTCAAGATCGCGGGCGTCAACAAGGCGGAGATCCGGCAGAAGGTCGAGGAGGCCGCGAAGATCCTCGACCTCACGGAGTACCTGGACCGCAAGCCGAAGGCCCTCTCCGGTGGTCAGCGGCAGCGTGTCGCGATGGGCCGCGCGATCGTGCGTGAGCCGCAGGTGTTCCTCATGGACGAGCCGCTGTCCAACCTGGACGCCAAGCTCCGTGTGTCGACGCGTACGCAGATCGCTTCGCTCCAGCGCCGGCTCGGCATCACCACCGTCTACGTCACCCACGACCAGGTCGAGGCCATGACGATGGGCGACCGGGTGGCCGTGCTCAAGGACGGTCTGCTCCAGCAGGTCGACTCGCCGCGCAACATGTACGACCGGCCCGCCAACCTCTTCGTCGCCGGCTTCATCGGCTCCCCGGCGATGAACCTGGTCGAGGTGCCGATCACCGACGGCGGTGTGAAGTTCGGCAACAGCGTCGTCCCCGTCAACCGGGACGCGCTGAAGGCCGCCTCCGACAAGGGTGACCGCACGGTCACCGTCGGCGTCCGTCCCGAGCACTTCGACGTGGTCGAGCACAACGGCGCCGCCGCCTCCGCCCTGTCGAAGGACACCGAGGACGCCCCGGCCGGTCTCGCGGTCTCCGTGAACGTCGTGGAGGAGCTCGGCGCCGACGGTTACGTCTACGGCTCCGCCAAGGTCGACGACGAACTCAAGGACCTGGTCGTCCGCGTCAGCGGCCGCTCGGTCCCGGAGAAGGGCGCCACGCTGCACGTCGTGCCGCGACCGGGCGAGACCCACGTGTTCTCGACCTCCACGGGTGAGCGACTCTCCGACTGAGCAGTACCCGTCCCGGGTGAAATTCGCCCGGGTTGACCGAGAGGGCCCCGCAGCCTGCTGCGGGGCTCTTTTCGTTGTCGACAAATACCCCGGCAAGAGGGTCATTTCGAGCAGTGTGCGTCAACACCCCACCCGGAAAAGAGGGCTCCGCATCCCCCGAAACGGTGACTGAATGTCTCCAAAACATTACGGCACGCTACCCTCACACGCGTGAAGCACTCCACCAACCAACAGATGCGACGCGGCCACCGGGGCGGCCCTGCCCGCCGGATCGGCCGCACCCTCGCCCTCGTCCTGCCCGTCGTCCTGGTGCTCTCCGGGACCCTCGCGGTCACCCGGGTCAACTGGTCGGGGAACCCCTCGAACTCGGTGCTGACCGCCTCGGACGTCGCCGGGGCAGGCAGGGCCTCCCGGGATGTCACGCGCGCTCCGCAGGACGTGCTGCGCGACCAGTTGATGGACGAGCTACAGGAGAGGAACCCGGGCGTCGTCCTCACTCATCTCCAGCAGGCCGTCAACGGGCACCCGTCACTGGCGAAGCACTGCACCTCGATCGCCCGTGCCCTGGGCCGGGCCGCGGTGCGTATCTACGGCGCCTCGCGCGCGCAGTCGTACGCCCGCCCGGTGTGCGACACGTCCTTCGCCTCCGGCGTGCTGGCCGCGTCCCGCGGCTGACTCTCCCTGAAGGCGCTCTCTTAAGTCGCTCTCTGAAGTCGCTCCCTGAAAGGTGAGCGGCAGGTAACGGCTGCTTGAGGAGCCGGTTGCGTCCGTAAGCCGCGAGTGGGGCGCCGCGTACAGTTCGGTCATGACCGATCCGAATGCCGCGTCGCGCCCCACTCAAGCCGTTGTCCTGGCCGGTGGCCAGGGTTCCCGGCTGCGTCCGTACACCGACGACCGGCCCAAGCCGATGGTCGAGATTCCCGGCACGGGCACTCCGATCATCGGCCATCAGCTGTCCTGGCTCGCCGAGGAGGGTGTGACGGACGTGGTGGTCTCCTGTGGCCACCTCGCCGAGGTTCTTCAGAAGTGGCTGGCGACGGCCGATGTGCCCGTCAACGTCACGACGGTGGTGGAGGCGGAGCCCCTCGGCCGCGGTGGCGGCCTGAAGTACGCGGCCGCCCGTCTTCCGCACCCGGACCGTCCCTGGTACGCCACCAACGGCGACATCTGGACCCGTTTCTCGCTCCGCGACATGGCGGACTTCCACACCGAGCGCGACGCGGTCGCGACCCTCGCGCTGGCCCGGCCGCGCATTCCGTGGGGTGCGGTGAAGACGGACGGCTTCGGGCACATCACGGACTTCATCGAGGCCCCGCCGTCGACCTTCGAGATCAACGCGGGTGTCTATGTGTTCTCGCCAGAGTTCGCCGGTCTGCTGCCGGCGCGCGGTGACCATGAGCGCACCACGTTCCCGCATCTGGCGCGTGAGCGTCGGCTGGCGGGTTTCACGATTCCGCAGGGCGCCTACTGGCGTGCCATCGACACGGCGAAGGATCTGACGGAGGCGGCGAAGGAACTGGCCGCGCTGGGTCGCTGACCGCTGACGGTTCGGCCGGGCGTGAGTGCAGGCGTGAGTGCAGGCGTGAGTGCAGGCGTGAGTGCATGAGTGCGTGCGTGAGTGCGTGCGTGACAGGGCCCCGCACCCGGCAGGGTGCGGGGCCCGTCGTTCGGACGCGGCTGTGCCGCTAGCCCAGGAGGCCGCCCACCAGGCCGGGCTGGCCGGAGGAGGAGCCGCCGCTGCCGGTGCCTCCCGTGGAGCCGCCGCCGGTCGCGGTGCCGCCGGAGGCCGGTCCCGAGGTGGTGCTGGGGGCCTGCTGGGCCGGGGAGGTGCGCTGCCGTGGTGCCTGGCCCGCGGTGCCCTGGGTCTGGCTGGGTGTGCCGCCGGTGACCGTGCCGGTGGAGCGGGTGGCGCCGGGGGTGGTGGCGGCGCCGGAGGGGCTGGCGTCGGTGCCGCCGGTGGACGGGGTGGAGGTCGGTGTCTTCCGGTGGGTCTTGCCGGGTCGTTCGGGGAGCGGCGAGCCGGGGAGGTTGTTGCGGGGGGCCTCGCCGGGGCCGGGGACGACCACACGGTCGGCGTCGCGTACGGCGCCGCCGAGGAGTGAGCCGGCGAGGAGGGTGACGCCGACGGTGAGGGCGGTGACGAGGGCGCCGCGGCGCAGGACGTAGCGGCGCAGTTCCCAGATGTCGGAGCGGGGTCCGAGGGTGCGCCAGGCGTTGCCCGCGAGGCGGCCGTCGACGGAGTAGACGGGGGCGCCGGCGATGATCAGGGGCGACCAGGCGGCGAGGTAGATGATGTCGGGGGCGTCGTAGGCGGGGACGGTCTTCCAGGTGACGGTGACGATCAGGGCGGCGGAGAGCATGGCGCCGAGGACGGCGGCGACGCGCTGCCAGCAGCCGAGGATGGTCAGGACGCCGACGACGACCTGGAGGAAGGCGATGACGAGGCCGGAGCCGACGGGGTGCTGGAGGGCGAACTGGCGCAGGGGTTCGGCGGCTTCCCAGGGGTGGAGGGTGTTCAGCCACTTGACCATGGAGCCGCGTTTGCCGCCGTCGAAGTAGAGCGGGTCGCAGAGCTTGCCCATGCCGGCGTAGATGGAGATGAAGCCGAGGAAGAGGCGCAGGGGAAGCAGGACGACGCCGAGGTTCATGCGGCGGCCGGGGTAGTAGGCGTGCCGGGCCGGGTCGTCGCTGTGGCGTTTGGGGTGGGGTTCGGCCGGGTCGTCGTCGTCCGGGTCGGCGTAGTGGTCGTCGGGGTGGGCGTAGTGGTCTTCGGGGTCGAGGTAGTGGTCTTGGAGGTGGGCGGGCGGGTCGTAGGCGCTGCCGACGGTGGGCATGGGGGGCAGGAGGCGGGTCTCGCCGGCGGCGGGGGCGCGCTGGGGGCCGACGACGGGTGTTTCGACGGTCTGTTGCAGCCCGTCGTACACGTCGTCGTAGTCGGTGGGGTAGCCGGTGGGATAGCCGGTGGGGTAGCCGGTGGGATAGCCGACGCGGGGGATGACCTGGGTGGCGCCGGCGTCGGTGGCGGCTTCCTCGGCGTGGCGGACGCTGCCGCCCCGCACGGCCTGGAGCAGCCGGTGGGCGCCGGTGTCGTCGGGGGCGGAGCGGCCGCTCCAGACGACGGGACGGCGGCGGGCGGTGTCCGCGGTGGCGCTCGGGTGCCGGGCGATCCGTTGGGATTGGGTTCGCCGGGTCGAGGCGCCCAGCTGCACGCGGAAGCTCGCGTGATTGACGATGACCTGCGCCGGATCGCTCGGCACCTTCACCATGCTCAGCGCGGGAGCGTCGTCGTATCCCGACGAGCGGTCCCCCGTGGGTGTGCGGGGTGTTCTGGTGTCCACACTCAACTAACCGAGTGACGTGGTGTTAGGACACTGCTTTGACCGCCCGGATGTGTCCGGACCCCGTCAATCTCGTGCGTGTCGCCCGGTTTGACCCGCACGAGTGACCCCGGGTACGTCTGTTCAGCCGCGTCGGCGTGCCGCTTCGGCCCCTGCTTCTGCCGCCCTCGCTCGCTTCGCGCCCGTCGCGGGCCGACCGACGGTCACGGCGGGCGGCTGCGCAGGCCTCCGGCCGGGCGGGCTCCACCCGCCCGCGCCGACTGCCCTCAGGCGCGCCGGCGAGAGGCTTCGTACAGCACGATGCCCGCCGCCACACCGGCGTTGAGCGACTCGGCGCCGCCCGGCATCGGGATGCGGACCCGGAAGTCGCAGGTTTCGCCGACCAGCCGGGACAGGCCCTTGCCCTCGCTGCCGACGACGATGGCGACCGGTCCGCCGAGGGCTTCGAGCTCGTCGAGTTCGACCTCGCCGTCGGCGGCGAGGCCGACGACCACGATGCCGGCCTTCTTGTACGCCTCGAGGGCGCGGGTGAGGTTGGTGGCGCGGGCGACGGGCGTACGGGCCGCGGTGCCGGCGGAGGTCTTCCAGGCGCCGGCCGTCATGCCGGCGGCACGCCGTTCGGGTACGACGACGCCGTGGCCGCCGAAGGCGGAGACGGAGCGGACGACGGCGCCGAGGTTGCGCGGGTCGGTGACGCCGTCGAGGGCGACGATGAGGGGGTCCTCGCCCTCGTCGTAGGCGGCCTGGGCGAGGTCCTCGGGGTGGGCGTACTCGTAGGGCGGGACCTGGAGGACGAGGCCCTGGTGGTTGAGCCCGTTCGTCATCCGGTCGAGCTCGGGGCGGGGGGCCTCCATGAGGTTGATGCCGCCGCGCTCGGCCGCGAGCTGCAGTGCCTCGCGCACCCGCTCGTCGTTGTCGATGAACTGCTGGACGTAGAGGGTGGAGGCGGGTACGCCCTCGCGCAGTGCCTCGAAGACGGGGTTGCGGCCGACGACGAGTTCGGAGGTGGACCTGCCGCCACGGCCCCGGGCCGTGGGGCGGCGAATGGCCTGCTTCGCCTTGGCGTTGGCGACGCGGTTCTTCTTGTGACCCTTGCGCATCTCGGCGGGCGGGGTCGGGCCCTTGCCCTCGAGGCCCTTGCGCCGCTGGCCGCCACTGCCGACCTGCGCGCCCTTCTTGCCGGACATGCGGCGGTTGTTAGCGGCCATGACCTACCTGTCTGTGTGGAGCGTGCGTATGTACGTATAGGCAGTGTGCCGCCCGGGGAGCCGGACGGCACAATCGATCAAGAAATCGATCGGGAAAGCGGTCATCGGGGGATCAACGCGGGCCGAGGCTCCAGCGGGGGCCCTGGGGGCTGTCCTCGATGGTGAGGCCGGACTGGTTGAGCTGGTCGCGGATGGCGTCCGCGGTGGCCCAGTCCTTGCGGGCGCGGGCGGCCTCGCGCTGGTCGAGGACCATGCGGACGAGGCTGTCGACGACCCCGTGGAGGTCCTCGCCGCGGTCGGCGCCTTCGCCGGCCCAGTGCTCGTCGAGCGGGTCGAGGCCGAGGACGCCGAGCATGGCGCGCACTTCGGCGAGCCGGGCGACGGCGGCCTCCTTGTCGTCGGCGGCGAGGGCGGAGTTGCCCTGCCGGACGGTGGTGTGCACGATCGCCAGGGCCTGCGGGACGCCGAAGTCGTCGTCCATGGCCTCGGCGAAGGCGGGCGGGACCTCGGGGGCGGGTTCCACGACTCCCCCGGCCTTCTCCACGACGCGCTGCACGAAGCCTTCGATGCGGGCGAACGCGGACTCGGCCTCGCGCAGGGCCTCCTCGCTGTACTCGATCATCGAGCGGTAGTGCGGGGTGCCGAGGTAGTAGCGCAGGACGATGGGGCGCCACTGCTTGACCATCTCGGAGACGAGGACGGAGTTGCCGAGCGACTTGGACATCTTGTCGCCGGCGATGGTCACCCAGGCGTTGTGCAGCCAGTACCGGGCGAAGTCGTCGCCGAAGGCCTTGGCCTGGGCGATCTCGTTCTCGTGGTGCGGGAAGATCAGGTCGATGCCGCCGCCATGGATGTCGAAGGCGCTGCCCAGGTACTTGTGGGCCATCGCCGAGCACTCCAGGTGCCAGCCGGGGCGGCCGGGACCCCACGGTGTCGGCCAGGTGGGCTCGCCGGGCTTGGCGGTCTTCCACATGGCGAAGTCGCGGGGGTCGCGCTTGCCGGTCTCACCCTCGCCCGACGGCTGGAGCAGGTTGTCCAGCTCCTGCCGGGACAGCTCCAGGTAGCCGGGGAAGGAACGCACGTCGAAGTAGACGTTGCCGTCGGCCTCGTAGGCGTGCCCGCGCTCGATGAGGGTCTGCATCATCTCGACCATCTCGGTCACGTGGCCGGTGGCGCGGGGCTCGTACGTGGGCGGGAGGCAGCCGAGTGCGGTGTAGCCGTCGTTGAAGGCGCGCTCGTTCTCGTACCCGATCGCCCACCAGGGCCGGTTCTGCTCGTGCGCCTTGGTGATGATCTTGTCGTCGATGTCGGTGACGTTGCGGATGAACGTGACGTCGTAGCCGCGGTGTTCGAACCAGCGGCGCATGATGTCGAAGTTGAGGTACGAGCGGACGTGCCCGATGTGCGGCGGTGCCTGCACGGTGGCACCACACAGGTAGATCGAGACACAGCCCGGCTTGAGCGGGGTGAAGTCACGGATCTGCCGGGCGCTGGTGTCGTACAGGCGAATCGTCACCACTCCAGGGTAGTGGGCGCGGGGCAGTGCCTTGCGACCCTTCTACCGAAGGGCCACGTATTCGTGACACAGCGGACGCCGCCGGACGCCCCGGAGGGGCGCACCCCGCCGGAGGGGCTGTTTCTTTCAGCCCGGCCGGCTCACAGACTCCCCACGACCTTCCGCGGGCGGATCCGCACGACCAGCCGCTCCGCGTCCTGCGCGGAAGCCGGATTGAATTCGGCGTACGGCTTGCCGGTGTACTTGAGGCTCAGCTCGTCGATGAGTGCCTGGCCGCCTTCGGTGGTCGTCTCGGCGGTGCCGCGGATCTCGGCGTACTCGTACGGGGACTCGGGGTCCTGGACGACGACGTCGGCGCGGGGGTCGCGGTCGAGGTTCTTCGCCTTGCGGCGGTCGACGGTGGTGGAGATCAGGACGTCGTCGCCGTCCCGCTTGGCCCAGACCGGGGAGAGCTGGGGGCTGCCGTCGGGCTGGATGGTGCCGAGGACGACGAAGACCGGGCCGTCGAGCAGGGCTTTGAGGCGGTCGGAGAGAACGGCGGGCATGGGGTACCTCCGGGACCTGGGTCGCTGGTCACTTCGCAGGTACCCTCACACGCTCTCAGCTCACCCGCACCACGAGCGCCGTCGCCACGGCCATCAGGCCCTCGTCGCGACCGGGGAAGCCGAGCCCGTCGGTGGTGGCCCCGGACACGGAGACGGGGGCGCCGGCAGCCTCGGAGAGGATCTTCTGGGCCTCGTCGCGGCGCTTGCCGATCTTCGGGCGGGGTCCGACGACCTGTACGGCGATGTTGCCGATCCGGAAGCCGGCCTCGCGGACGATACGGGCGGCCTCGGTCAGCAGGGTGATGCCGGAGGCGCCGGACCACTCGGGGCGGCCGGTGCCGAAGTGCTGCCCGAGGTCGCCGAGGCCGGCGGCCGAGAAGAGGGCGTTGCAGGCGGCGTGCGCGACGACGTCGGCGTCGGAGTGTCCGGCGAGGCCGGGTCCCTCGCCCTCCCACCTCAGGCCGGCGCACCACAGCTCGCGGCCGTCCTCGAAGGCGTGGATGTCGGTGCCGATGCCGACCTGGGGCAGCACCGGCAGCGGCTCAGAAGCCATCGTTGAGCCTCCTGCGGGCGAGGACCGCCTCGGCGAGGACGAGGTCGAGCGGGCGGGTGACCTTGAAGGCCTCCTCGTGGCCGGGGACGGTCACGACCCGCAGGCCGAGCTGTTCCACCATGCTCGCGTCGTCGGTGACGTCGTCGGTGACGTTCTCGTGGGCGCGCACAAGGGTGTCGCGGTCGAATCCCTGGGGGGTCTGCACGGCGCGCAGCCGGGCCCGCTCGGGCGTGGCGACGACCGGCTCCGGTTCGCCGGGGGTGGCGGCCGGCTCGACTTCCTTGACGGTGTCGGCGAGGGGCAGCGCGGGGACGACGGCCGGCGCGCCGTCGCGTACCGCCTCGATGACGGCGTCGACGGTGTCCACCGGGACGAGGGGGCGGGCGGCGTCGTGCACCAGGACGACGCGGTGGGCGGGCGGGAGCGCGTCGAGGCCGAGCCTGACCGATTCCTGGCGGGTCTCGCCGCCGGGGACGACCAGGAAGTCCGTCCGCTCGGGCAGGGCGTGCGCGTCGAGGAGGGACTTGACCTCGGCGGTGCCGTCGGGCGGCGCCACGACGATCACCAGGGTGACGGCGCGGGAGGCGGCCATCGCGCGGACCGCGTGGATGAGCATGGGTGTGCCGCCCAGCGCGCGGAGCGCCTTGGGGGCGCCCGGACCAAGGCGTACGCCCCGGCCGGCGGCCGGAATGACGGCGGCGACGGGCACCGGCGCGTGCGAAGGGCGCGAATCGTCAGACATCGGTTCCTGTCAGGTTTGTGTGCGCGGCCTGCGTGGGTATGGCCTCAGCGTGCCACTGGGCGCGCGTCTTGACCGGACCCTTCCGTGACACCGGTCGAGTCGGCTGCCCGGGCCCGGCACGCTCAGTATCGGGGCCCCCGATGACAACGGCATCAGTGATCGCAGCAGTCGCGTACGAGTCCGTGTACGCGTCGCGGACGGCGGGTCGTACGAGTCATGTGCTGCGGTGTACGGCGGCTGCGTACGCATACGCACGAACATGCCGCAGCGCCCGGCGACAGGTGGTGTGTCATCGGGCACCGCGGCATTTCACTGTGATGAACGTGCCGAACGGGGAGGGCCTGTCGGAGGCCGGTCCGTCAGGACGCGAGGACCTCGTCGAGCAGGGCCTCGGCCTTGTCCTCGTTGGTGTTCTCCGCGAGGGCGAGCTCGCTCACCAGGATCTGGCGGGCCTTGGCGAGCATGCGCTTCTCACCGGCGGAGAGTCCACGCTCACGCTCGCGACGCCACAGGTCACGCACTACTTCCGCGACCTTGATGACATCGCCGGAGGCGAGCTTCTCCAGATTTGCCTTGTAACGACGGGACCAGTTCGTGGGCTCCTCGGCGTACGGCGCGCGCAGCACCTCGAAGACCCGGTCCAGCCCGTCCTGACCGACCACATCACGCACGCCGACGAACTCCGCATTGTCCGCTGGCACACGTACCGTCAGGTCACCCTGGGCGACCTTCAGCACCAAGTAGGTCTTGTCCACGCCTTTGATCTGGCGAGTTTCGATGGCCTCGATCAGCGCGGCCCCGTGATGGGGATAGACCACGGTGTCGCCAACCTTGAACGTCATGTGACAGGTACCCCTTCCGTGGCTATCCAGAGTAACACGGATACGGCGTCTTCTGAATGGCGTTTTCGCAGGTCAGGGCATATCTCGGGGCTTGACAACAGCGACAGGAACGTGCTTCGGGAGGTGTGCGGAAGCAGGTATTCGCAGGTCGGAGCGGCTGTCCGGGCGAGGTGAAACGCGTACGTCACACACATCCGGAGGCTCCCCCAAGCGGCTGAACGTCCACATTTGTCCGGTTCCAAGTGTGCGACTTGCGCTACTCCGTTCGGTGTCCGGAGCCGGATACGAGACGAATCCGGAATTGATCACGAGGGGGTTGCGATCAGTCGGCTGATCGGCCTACTCATCGGTACGTGATCAATGCGTGATCAATATCCGGGTGGCCGTGCATTCCTTCACCGAAAATTTGCGGGCCGCGTTATGTGAATGCCGGACGAGGAAGCGGCCAATGCGGATCGGGGGTCACTCGAGGGGCGCGGGGTACCCCCTGCTGGAGGGAAGCGCGGGCGTTGGGGAGGGTCGGGTGCGGCCGGTCGGGAACGGCTCGGTAACCTGAGGCCGTTGACAGACACTTAGGGCGGCTTTATAAGGAGGTCGCCCCTGCGTTCAAGGAGTTGCCGCCGCCGTGAGCAGCAGCATTCGACGCGGCGCCCTCGCCGCCTCCGCCATCGTCTTCTCGATCGCCTCGCTCGCCGCCTGCGGCGCCGGCAACGACCCCCAGACGCTGGAGATCAAGCCGGACAACGCGGCCACCTCCGTGGGCACCATCAAGATCCAGAACGCCACGGTCATCACGCAGCCCGACATGCAGTCGACCGGGCCGGCCGTGGTCTCCGCCACCATCTTCAACGGCGACACCAATCCCCAGACCCTCGACTCGATCACCGTCCCCGGCACCGGCAAGACCGCCAAGCTCAGCCCGGCCAAGGGCAAGGACCTCACCATCCCGGCCGGCGGCTCGCTGATCCTCGGCGGCAAGGACAACGCCTCCGCCGTGCTGGACAACACCAGCGAGGCGCTCCAGGACGGCAACGCCCAGAAGATCACTTTCACCTTCAGCCAGACCGGTGACGTGAGCCTGCGCGCCTTCGTCTTCCCGGCCAAGAACTACTTCAGCGCATGGGGCCCGAGCGAGATCCCGGCCGCGTCGGCCTCCGGCTCGCCCGCCGCCGGCGCGACGGCGAGTGACAACTCCAAGCCGTCGAAGCCGTCGAAGGGCAAGTCCTCCCCCTCCCCGAGCGACTCCGCGACCGTCGGCTCCACCCCGAGCGACTCCGCGTCGGCATCGGCCACGGCCCACTGAGCCACACGCCAGAAGGGCGGCACCCCTCCCGGGGTGCCGCCCTTCGGTCATCTCGTACGGCGGCCCGCTACGGCTCGAACTCCGTCCCCGACGCACCCCTCGCACCGCTCCGCGGGCTTCGGGCCGCTGCGCCGGACTCCGCCCGGCGAGCAGAGCGGACACCGACCGGTCCGATCAGGGCTCGAACTTGTAGCCGAGCCCGCGCACCGTCACCAGGTAGCGCGGCGCCCCGGGGTCCGGTTCGATCTTCGCGCGCAGGCGCTTGACGTGGACGTCCAGGGTCTTGGTGTCGCCGACGTAGTCGGCGCCCCAGACGCGGTCGATGAGCTGCATGCGGGTGAGGACGCGGCCCGCGTTGCGCAGGAGCATCTCGAGCAGGTCGAACTCCTTCAGCGGAAGGTCGACCTTGGAACCGGACACCGTCACCACATGGCGGTCGACGTCCATCCGGACCGGGCCGGCCTCCAGCGCGGCCGGGGTGACCTCCTCCGGCTCGCCGCGCCGGCGCAGCACCGCGCGGATGCGGGCGACCAGCTCGCGCGAGGAGAAGGGCTTGGTGACGTAGTCGTCGGCTCCTATTTCCAGGCCGACGACCTTGTCGATCTCGCTGTCCTTGGCGGTCACCATGATCACCGGGACGTTGGAGCGGCCGCGCAGCTGGCGGCACACCTCCGTACCGGGCAGCCCCGGCAGCATCAGGTCGAGGAGGACGAGGTCGGCGCCGTTGCGCTCGAACTCGTCGAGTCCGTCGGGGCCGGTGGCCGCCACGGCCACCTCGAAGCCCTCCTTGCGGAGCATGTACGACAGGGCGTCGGAGAAGGACTCCTCGTCCTCGACGACGAGCACTCGGGTCACGGAAGGACCTCCGGGGCGGGAAGCGTTTCGTACGCAGCGGTTGAGTCGGGGGATGTCGGGGACGGCCCGGCCTCTTCGTCGAGGTCGGGGTGCTGCTGGGCGCGGTCGCGGGCCACACCGGCCTCCGGCAGCCGCAGGGTGAAGGTGGAGCCCTGGCCTTCGGCGCTCCACACCGTGACCTCCCCGCCGTGCGAGGCGACCACGTGCTTGACGATGGCCAGACCCAGACCGGTGCCGCCGGTGGCCCGGGAGCGGGCCGGGTCGACCCGGTAGAAGCGCTCGAAGATGCGCTCCTTGTCCTTGTCCGTGATGCCGATGCCCTGGTCGGTGACCGCGAGCTCGATCATGTCACCGCCGGGCGCGCTGATCCGGCGGGCGGCTATGCCCACCCGGGTTCGCGCCGGGGAGTAGTTGACGGCGTTCTCGACGAGGTTGCCCAGGGCGGCGGCGAGCTGCCCCCGGTTCCCCCAGACGTGCAGCTCGGCCGTGCCGCCCGCCCGTCGCCCACCACCATCCTGATCGGGCCCTTCGGGCGCCCATACGTTCGAGGCCATCGTGATCTGTTTGGCGCCGGCCTGGTGGCGGCAGCGGTCGATGGCCTCGGCGACGAGTTCGTCGACGCGGACGGGCTCGGCGTCCTCCAGGGGGTCGTCGTTCTGCACCCGCGAGAGGTCGATGAGCTCCTGGACCAGGTTGGTCAGGCGGGTGGCCTCGATCTGCATGCGGCCGGCGAAGCGCTGTACCGCCTCCGGGTCGTCGGAGGCGTCCATGACGGCCTCGGACAGGAGGGAGAGCGCGCCCACCGGGGTCTTGAGCTCGTGGCTGACGTTGGCGACGAAGTCGCGCCGTACGGCCTCGATGCGGCGGGCCTCTGTGAGGTCCTCGACGAGCAGCATCACCAGCCGGGAGCCCAGCGGCGCGACCCGTGCGGAGACGGCGAGGGCCTCTCCGCGTCCGGTCCCGCGCCGCGGGAGGTCCAGCTCGACCTGCCGTATCTCCCCGTCGCGTCTGGTGTCCCGGGCCATCTGGAGCATGGGCTCGACGGCCAGCTTGCCGCCGCGCACCAGCCCGAGGGCGTACGCGGCGGAGCTGGCCTTGACGACGGCGTCGGCCTCGTCGAGCACGACGGCCGACGAGCGGAGCACGGAGAGGACCGTGTCCACTCCGGGCGGGAGTACGGGATCGGTGTGCAAGGAAGTCCTGGTCGGTCGCTTCTGGTCGCGTTCGCTCCAGCGGAACGCCAGCATGGCGATGACACCGGTGAGCACCCCGGCGATCGCTGCCGCTGCGGCGACCGCCGCGTTCACGTCCATGCTTCAAGGTTAGGCATGGGATACCTCCTGGCCACAGCCGTCGGCGTGCGAGCTCGAACACTCGTCGCCCAGAGTTCACCTTGGAGCCAGTATTGGTTCATTTGGGGTGGCAGAAACGGACGCGTGTGGGCCGGAACGTGGGAGCGTGGGGTTCGCACCGCCCCGAAGCACACGTACGAGAGGGAACCCTGATGCGGGACGCGTACCACGAGGAACTGGACTCGATCGGCGACGGTCTGGTGGAGATGGCCCGGCTGGTCGGGTCGGCGATCGGACGCGCCACGACGGCCATCCTCGACGCCGATCTCAAGCTGGCCGAAAGCGTCATCGAGGCCGACAAGAAGGTCGACGAGCTCCAGCACGACCTGGAGGCCCGGGCCATAGCCCTGCTGGCCCGCCAGCAGCCGGTGGCGACGGATCTGCGGATCGTCGTCACGTCCCTGCGCATGTCGGCCGACCTGGAGCGTTCCGGCGACCTCGCCCAGCACGTGGCGAAGCTCGCGCGCCTGCGCTTCCCCGAGCGGGGGGTCCCCCAGGACCTGCACGCCACCATCCTGGAGATGGGCCAGCTCGCCCAGCGGCTGATGGCGAAGGCGGCCGAGGTCATCGTGACGAAGGACGTCGACCTCGCCCTCCAGCTGGAGCAGGACGACGACGAGATGGACCTGCTGCACCGCACCCTCTTCCAGCACCTGATCGACGAGCGCTGGAAGCACGGCATCGAGACGGCCGTGGACGTCACCCTCCTCGGCCGCTACTACGAGCGCTACGCCGACCACGCGGTCGCGGTCGCCAAGCGCGTCGTCTACCTGGTGACGGGCGAGCACGCGGACGAGATCCAGACGGACATCCAGCCGGTGACGGGAGCGGAGGGAGCATAGCCCTCCGGGGGGCGCGGGCTTGGGGGTCTTGGCTGGCTCCCTGGGCTTCCGGGCTGGGGGCCCGGGCTTCAGGGCTAGCGCCCTGGGCTTCGGGCTGGGGTCCTGGGCTTCGGGCTGGAGTCCTGAGCTTCAGGGCTGGAGCCCCGGGGCTGGATGGGCTGACGCCCTGGGCTCGAGGCTTCCAGCCCGGGACCGGACGGGCTTACGCCCTGCCTGGCGCTGGATGGCCCGCGCCATACGGCTCCAGGGCTCGCGGCCTGGGCTCGAGAGTGTCCAGCCTGGCTTTCAAGGCTTGCGGTCGGGCTGTAGGCCGTCGGTCGGAGGCTTTGGTGGATCGAGTCGCAGTCCAGAGCTCCGTACATCGTGGTCCGGCGTTGCAAGGCGGGAAGCCTTGCAACGGCTGGGGGCCTGTCCCCCAGGCCCCGATGGTTGTGACCTGCGGCCCGACGGCCCACGGCCCGGAAACCGACGGGCCGGCATCCCAGCGCCCCACGGTCACGAACCGAAGCCCCGCGGCCCACAGCCCGCAACCCCACAGGCCTACACCCCGGCGCTCACCGCCCGCGGCACGCACCCCAGAGCCCCACGGCCCCGCACCTCAGCGCCCCACGGCCGGAACCCCACGGGCCTGCACCCTGGCGCCCCATGGCTCGCAGCGCGGCGCTTCCAGGGTTGCCGGTCGGGGGCTCGAAGGCTGGCGGTCGGGGCGTGGGGGCGCCACTGTGCGCCGTTGATGCGCCCGCTGGGGTGGGCATGAAATGGGCAAAGGCACCAGGCCCTATCCACTGGGAGGAACCATGGCCGAATCCCCCAGCACCACGCCCGACCCCACACAGCAGCACGACACCGAGCAGCCCGCCGATCTCAGGAACCTCCCGCTCGTCGCCTCCTGCGGCTGCGGCTCGGGGTGCGGCTGCGGGTGCCAGTCGGGCAGCCCGTGCCAGTGCGGCTGACGGCACCTTCCGACAGGGAACCTCGAGGGCCCCGGTGATCATTGGTCGCCGGGGCCCTCGACATGCACCGCGGCAAGGCCTCCAGGAGTCGCCCCCGCCGGGGCGCGGGCGCAGCATGGAAAGCGGAGCGGAAAGGACGCGAGGAGGTGTGAGGCCATGCCCCAGTTCATGGACGTCCACCACGGGATGAAGGGCATCACCGACGACCAGTTGCAGCAGGCGCACAGGGCCGACCTGGCCATCGAGGGCGAGGAGAACGTGCACTTCGAGAAGTCCTGGGCGGACCCGGAGTCCGGCACCGTCTACTGCCTCTCCGAGGCGCCCTCGGCCGAAGCGATCCAGCGCATTCACGAACGGGCGGGGCATCGCGCGGACGAGGTGCATCCCTTGCCGTTGTCGGCCTGACGATCGCACCGGAAGGGGACTTGTACGGAGCCCCTGGCAGCCGTGCCCCAGCGCGGCTGCCAGGGGCTCCGCGGGTCCAGCACGCCGTCATCCAGGGCCTGACGGTCGAGCAGATCGTGCGTGGGCACGCCCCAGCAGCAGGGATCGGAAGCGGCCGACCTCCGGTACGTGGACGCCGCCGCCACCGAACCGGCCCGGCATCTGCACCGCCGCACGCTGGTGGTCGGCAAGTCCACGGTGCCCGTCGGTACGGCCGCGCGCCTCACTGAACTCGTCCAGCGCATCGCGTCCGCCGGGGACCAGGTGGAACTCGCCTGGAACCCCGGGTTCCTGCGCGAGGGCTATGCCGTGGACGACACCCTGCGCCCGGACCGGCTGGCCTTCGGCGTCACCTCCGCCTGGGCCGAGGAACAGCTGCGCGCCGCCTTCGCCCCGGTCATCGCCCGGGACATCCCGGTGGTCGTCGCCGACCTGATCACGGCCGAACCGGTCAAGGTCGCCGCCAACTCCTTCCTGGCCACCAAGATCTCGTACATCAACGCCATGGCCGAGGTCTGCGAGGCCACCGGCGGCGATGTCGCCGGCCGCGCCGAGGCGCTGGTGTACGACGACCGGATCGGCGGCCGCTTCCTCAGGCCCGGTCTCGGCTTCGGCGGCGGCTGCCTGTCCAAGGACATCCGGGCGTTCGCCCACCGTGCCGAGGAACTCGGGGCCGGCCAGGCCGTCGCCTTCCTGCGCGAGGTGGACGGCATCAACCAGCGCCGGCGCGCCCGTACCGTCGACCTCGTCCGCGAGCTCACCGGCGGCGACCTCACCGGGGTCCGGGTGACCGCCCTCGGCGCGGCCTTCAAGCCCAACTCCGACGACATCCGCGACACCCCCGCCCTGGACGTGGCCACCACGCTCCACCGGCTGGGCGCGCACATGACCGTCGTGGACCCCACCGCGACCATTAGCTGGATCCGGTGAGTGGTGCCGCGGCGGGCTGGGAGTACCGGGCGCTGGGACGGCCGTAGCCGACTCGGGGGACGACTCGGGGGATGATCTGCCGCATGACCAAGAAGGCGGCAGACCCCGTCCTCGGCGACGACGGGTGGGCGGAGCGTTTGGGATGGGCGTACGGCTTGATATCACCGAGCCCGGCCGAACGCTCCGCCGCCCTTGACCGCCTGGATCACGCCCGCGGGGAGACGGATGCGGCTCTCGCCCGCTACAACGATGCCTGGCGCTTGCCCGTCCCATGGCTGCTTGTGTCACGGAGGCGAAGGTCGGCGCGGGAGGCCTACGACGAGGCCGCGAGCCGTTGCCTGCCCGAGGCCCTGTGGTCGAGACACACCCACCACGGGGACATCGGCACGTGGCCGGGACTGCCCTTCGCGCTGCTCTTCCTGGAGTGGGAGGCCCGTTGTCCACAGGAGTGGACAGCGCACGCCAAGGCATGGGGGACGAAGCAGTCCCTGATCCGCGACCTGGCGAAAACCAGCCACGCCCCAGGACCGCGGGCGAAGCTCGTCGACCTCCTCGACGTCATCGTCCAGCGGCCCTACCGGTGCAAGGACCGTGAGTACGTACGGGTGGCCCGGGCGGTGGACGGGGACGAGCTGCGCACCCGGCTGACCAGGGCCCGCGGCTCCGAGCAGCCCTGGGCACGGCTGCACGCCGGTTATGTGCTGTGGCTCCTCGACCACCCCGAACTACCGAACACCCGGCACGTGTGGACCACATGGCTCGCCCGCGAGCGCGAGCGGGAACCGTGCGACAACATGGCCAAATCCGTTCCCCCTCAGGCGAGTTGCCCCAGTTCAACCGGGTAGGCGCCGGCTTCGACCGCAAGGAAGAAAATCGGGGAAGGCACTACATGTTCCGCAAGTTCCGCACCGTGACCACAGCCGGCGTGGCCGCCGTCGCCCTCGTCTCGCTCGTCGGTGGCACGGCCCAGGCCAAGACCTCGCCCGCGGCCTCCGCCGCCGCCGCCGACAAGTGGATCTACCTATCCACCCTCAAGTGCAACGACACCGAGGACTGGGGGCAGGACGAGCTCAAGATCGAGGTGAACGGCAGGGATGTGCTCACCGAGTTCATGGACCCGGGCGACAAGATCACCATCCACCAGTACGTCCACTTCAGCGGCTCCGCGACCGTCAAGCTCGTCGATCTCGACTACCCCGACCCGGACGACACCCTCGGCAAGCACACCGTCAGGAGCGGCAGCGGCACGATGAAGTTCACCAACGGCGCCAACTACGAACTCAAGTACAAGGTCGGCCACCCCTGACCCGGCCGTCCCGGCTCACTGACAAGCCCCCTGCATGAGCAGGGGGCTTGTTCGTACGCAGGTGACTGTCCTGGCCCGGCCAGTACCTTGATCGCCATGGCCACCCAGATAGTCACCCTGGTCGGCGTGCTCATCGGCGCCCTGACGTCCTACCTGGCAACCGCGACAGCCGAACGGGCGAAGTTCCGGCGCACGATGGCCACCCGCTGGGACGAGCGGAAGCTCGACACCTACATCGAGTACATCTCGTGCGTCAAAGAACTCATGAGAGCCTCCCGGGAAGCCCTGCGGGCCAGGGACCGGGGCCAGGACACCACCGAGGCCCTGGCCGAGATGGACGCGGTCGAGGCCAGGCGGTCGGTCCTCTTCGAGAGCTTCATCCTCCTGAGCGACGAAGCCGCCGCCGACGCCGCCCACACCGTCAACCAGCGGGCCTGGGAACTACTACGAGTCACCCGCGACCCCACCAACGGCGAATCCGCCCTCGCCGACGTCCCCCTGGTCACCGCCCTGAACACCCTCCACGACGCGGCCCGAGCGGATCTGGCGATAGGACGCCGGGATTCGGCCTGGTAGATACGGGCTGGTAGGTACGGCCTGGTAGATACGAGCTGCTTCTGAGTAGCCGTACTCATGTGCGGCACAGCCCGTGGCGGAACCGTGGTGGGCATGAAGCCCCTCAGGAAGCCCCCGACCGGTCAGCAGGTCGGACTGGGCATGGCGCTGCTCCTCCTCGACCTGCTGATCATCGCCTGGTTGCTGTACGGCTACGGGATGACCGGCTGGGCCGACAGCTACGACGGCGTCAACGCGCCGGAGGCACCGAAGGTCGCGCGGCAGGCGATGTGGCTGCTGCTCGGCGGCGCGGTCGTCACGGGCGGCGGTCTGCTCGCCCTGCGATGGCGCGTCTCCGGCCTCATCCAACTGACGACCCTGACCGGCGCAGCCGGGCTGTTCGCCTGTCTGGCCACCCGTCCGTAGCGCGCGTCCGCGGCGTCAGGCCTCGGGGGCAAGGCCGAGGCGCAGACGGACATACCTCGCGCCACCGGGTCCGGGCCGATGGTGCCCGTCGGGCTTCCACCCGTGCCGGGCATAGAAAGTCTGCCCTCGGCTGTTGCGCTCCCATGCCTCCAGCACTCCCGTGCCCAGTGCTCTGTCGCGCAGGAACTCCACGAATGCCGCGTGCAGGCAGCTGCCGATACCTTGCCCCCAAAGGCCGGGGCGGACGTGAATCTGGTAGAGCTGCCCCACGGACGCGGCATCGACATCGGCTTCGTAGGGCGGGCCCATCGCCAAGACGCCCACCATCTCGCCCTCCCGCTCCGCGCACAGGACAGTCCGGTCGTCGGCCTGGACGGCACGCATCCAGGCCTCCCGCCGGCCGGCGCGCACGTCGGGGGAAGTGAGCTCCGTGTCCGACACCCCGCCTGCCTGGTAGTACGCCGTGCGGGCCAGAGTGTGCAGGTCGGTGATCCTGTCGACGTCGTCGGGGTTCGCAGTTCGCAGGGAGGTTCGAGAAGTCGTCACGGTTGCCTGACGTACTCACCGCGAACCATGGTTCCCTCCTTGAAACGCGCGTGTCAGGCGAGCCCGAGAAGCCGGGCCGCTGTTCCTCCCAACACCTGGTCGCGTACCTCACCCGGGCAGGTGACGCGCTCGACAGCCGCACGGGCGAGTGCCGGGTCGCCATAGGGGGCGTCCGAGCCGAACAGGGTGCGGTCCGGTATCTCCCGGATGGCCAGCCGAAGGGCGAAGATCACGTTTGCCGTGGACAGCTCAAGGAACAGGCTGGGCGTGTCCCGGACCAACTCGATGGCGTCCATCCAGTTCAGGCCCCCCAGTTGGCTGATCACCACAGGTACGGACGGATACGCAGTCGCCAGTCCGGCCAGGGTTCGCAGGTCTTCCGCCGTGGTGGGCGCGAATCCGTGGACGACGACGGGCAGTTCGCCGTGGTCTGCCGCCGCCCGCATCACGGGCTCCACAAGGTCTGCCCGGCCAGGTGGCGGCGTCAGTTCCCCGATTCCTCGCAGGCCACGGCCGACCACGTCCCGCTCGACCATTTCGGCGATCCGATGTGGGGCCAGGCCGAGCGGCACGCTCCTGAATCCGATGAAGCGATCCGGATACGCGTCGAGGGCCGCGTCCAGTTCCTGCCATGCGGTCCGGTACCCCTCGAGCCCAGTGGTCCGGCCGCCGACCGCCTCGTCCAGTGCGGCCATCTCGCGGCGCAGCGACTCGAGGCCGGTCGCACGTTCCGGGTGGGGCCGGGTGCCGAAGAGCACCGCCCGGTCCACCCCGGCGTCGTCCAACAGCATGATGTGGTCCTCGACCGGATCGTGGACATGGCTGTGCGCGTCGATGATCATGTACCTGCCTCCGTGCGAAAGCTGACGGCCAGGAATGCGGCCGGCCCGGTCAGCGTTGCGCCCTGACACCGTTGGAAGGTCAAGCCGAAGGAGGAGCGCATGCTGATCGGGGAGTTGTCGCGCCGCACCGGAGTCGGTGAACGCCTCCTGCGTTACTACGAGCGCGTCGGGCTCATCCGGTCGGAAAGACGCGCCAACGGCTATCGCGAATACGCCGATGAGACGGTGGAGACCGTTCGCCGGATACGCGGATTGCTCGCCGCCGGCCTTCCCACACGGGTCATCCGCCAGATCTTGCCGTGCGCCGTCGACGGCGTCACTCTGCGTCCTTGCCCTGGCGTCCTCGACCGCCTGCGGGCCCAGTTGGACGCGTTGGACCTCCGTGCGGCCGACCTGGCCACGGCCCGCGACCTGCTGCGCGAAACGATCGCCGCGACAGAAAGCGCAGCAACCCCGGAACGGGGCCCCCGCGCGTAGCACGCGAGCCGATGCGCTGGTCGTCAGGGAGAGTGCCGGCGCTCGCCCCGCCGGGACGGGCCCCCGGCGTGTGCCTCGGCGGGCCGCCACGAGTCGCCGAGCTATGCTAGAGTCTCCGGGTTGCAGTTGTGGTACCCATGAACCTATGTGCGCCTGACGGGAATGTTTATCCATCAGGCGCATTATTTGTTTTCCGGGATCTCCGGATGGGGCCTCTGCCTACAGAAGGAGAAGGTCATGGCACAGGGAACCGTGAAGTGGTTCAACGCCGAAAAGGGTTTCGGCTTCATCCAGCAGGACGGCGGCGGTCCGGACGTCTTCGCCCACTACTCGAACATCCAGTCCCAGGGCTTCCGTGAGCTCCAGGAGGGCCAGCGGGTGTCCTTCGACGTGACGCAGGGCCAGAAGGGCCCGCAGGCGGAGAACATCGTCCCCGCCTGATCGCCGGACGCGTATCCGCTCACCGGGGTCCGTACCGTCATGGTGCGGACCCCGGTTTGTGCTGTTTCCAGGAAGGCAGACAACCGCATGTCCCGCAGGTCCCAGAAGCCGAACCGGCGCGCCTCGACGCCCGCACCGTCCGCGTCGTCGCCGACGGAATTCCGGCTGCCGGAAAGCACGACGCCCGCACTTCCCGCCGTCGAGGACTTCGCCGGTCTGGACATGCCCGCGGGGCTGCTGAAGACCCTCACCGCGCAGGGTGTGACCACGCCCTTCCCCATCCAGGCCGCCACCCTGCCCAACTCGCTCGCCGGCCGTGACCTGTTGGGACGCGGACGCACCGGCTCCGGCAAGACCCTCGCGTTCGGGCTGGCGCTCCTGGCCCGCACGGCCGGACTGCGCGCGCAGCCCAAGGCACCCCTCGCCCTCGTGCTGGTGCCCACCCGTGAACTCGCCCTCCAGGTGACGGAGGCGCTGACCCCCTACGCGACGGCGGTCAACCTCCGGCTGGCCACCGTGGTCGGCGGGCTGTCCATCACCAAGCAGGCCGCTGTGCTCCGGCGCGGCACGGAAGTGGTCGTGGCGAGCCCCGGCAGGCTCAACGACCTTGTGGAGCGCGGGGACTGCGTGCTCGACGAGGTACGCATCACGGTGCTGGACGAAGCCGACCAGATGACCGACATGGGCTTCCTGCCGCAGATCACCAAGCTGATCCAGCAAGTACGGCCCGACGGACAGCGCATGCTCTTCTCGGCCACCCTGGACCGCAACATCGACCGCCTGGTGCAGCGGTTCCTGACCGACCCCGTGGTGCACTCCGTGGACCCGTCCGCCGGGGCGGTGACCACCATGGAGCACCACGTGCTCCACGTCCAGGACGAGACCGACAAGAAGGCCGTCACCACACGCATCGCGGCCCGTGACGGCCGGGTCATCCTCTTCCTCGACACCAAGAGGTCCGCCGACCGGCTCGCCAAGCGGCTCCTGGCCGTCGGGGTCCGCGCGGCGGCACTGCACGGCGGCCGCTCCCAGCCGCAGCGGAATCGCACCCTGGAACAGTTCAAGAACGGTCAGGTCACCGCCCTGGTGGCGACGAACGTCGCGGCCCGTGGCATACACATCGACGACCTCGACCTCGTCGTGAACGTCGATCCCCCGGCCGACCACAAGGACTACGTCCACCGGGGCGGCCGCACGGCCCGCGCCGGCGGCTCCGGCAGCGTGGTCACGCTGGTCCTGCCCGACCAGAAGCGGGACGTCACCCGGCTCATGTCGGACGCGGGCATCCGCCCCCGGACGGCCCGCGTCACGTCGAGCGACGCCGAACTGGCCACCATCACCGGCGCCCGCGAGCCGTCCGGCGTGGCCGTCACCATCGAGGTCCCCCAGCCGGCGACACCGACGGCGTCCCGCCCGGAGGGGAAAACCGGCACCAAGTCCGGCAGGCGATCCGGCAGCCGGCGCGGAAACGGCGGCGGAGCCGAAGCGGAGGCAGGTGCTGCCGCCAGGACCAGGACGGGGAGCCGGGGCTCCGGCCGCCGGCCCGCGACCGGCACGACAGCGTCCGGCGGCACCTCCGCAACCGGCGGGCGCGGTGCTGCCCGCCGGACGGGATCCGGCGGGGCCACGGGCGGTGCCGCCAAAGCGGGCGGCCGCAACTCCGGCCGCCAGTCCGCGTCCGGCGCGGCGACCGGCGCCACCTCCGGCAAGCCCGTCCGCGGGTCCGGCCGCCGAAGCGGCCCGGCGAAATCCTCGGACGCCGGGCGCTCCGTCCGAGACCCCGGGCGCTGAGCGCCCAGAGTGCGCCCCGGGCCGTGAAAAAGCCCCTCATCTGCGCCGAACGCGCAGGCGAGGGGCGTGATCACGGGAACTACTTCTTTTTGCCCTGGGTCTTGTCGGGGATCTTGGTGAGCTGGGTTTTCGCTGCTCAGAGGCGGTGGGCCCGTGCGCTTGGTGGTCGTCGTTGGTCGTCATTGGCCACTGTCGAGCGGCCTCGGACGGCCCAGGGACGGCCCAGCATGGCGCCCTCGACTGCGGCGCCCTCGAAGAGCGAGGCCATCGCGGCTACAGACCGCGAAGCGCCTCGTAGAGGTCGCCGTAGGCGCTCCAGCAGTCGACGCTGCCATCGTCGTTCAGACTGCCCATGTACCAGTCCTCATCGTTGACCGGCTTCACCAGACACAGCCCCTGGAATCCAAGGATGACCTCAGGATGGAGCCGTTCGTCCTCTCCCGGCCGGCCCACCCACGTCACGACGCGATCGATGTCGAGAGCCATGCAATCCCGATCTCCGGAGACGTCGCGGATCTCCTCCAGAGTCCACCCTGCCGGTAGCCGCCCGCCTGCCATCACATGATGATGACAGCTACCGCAGCTGAGCTGGGCGCTCCTGGGCCCCTTCAGAACACCGCTTTAGGAGTTCGATCCGAGCCCGCTCCGGCTGCGGTAGGCACCTGGTGCGGCGGCCGCACGGAGTCGCTGGAGTAGGCCCCCGTTCGTAGTCGTTGATGTCAGGTATGGATGTCAGCAGCCTGCTGAGCCGCAGCTCTCCCTGGCTCGGCCACTGACGCTTCCGGTCGGCCCTTTTGCAGCCGATCGAGTAGCCAGCTCTGTTCGACCTTCAGTGACTCGAAGGAATCCTGTAGGTACTTGACCAACTTCTTGTCCTGAAAATTGCCGGCGATCGATACATGATCGTCGTAGTGGACGGAGTCGAACCCGTCTTCCTGCCAGCGGGCGACGATGGGCTCGTAGCAGGCCACATGCGCGCACAGCTCTTTGAGGGAGTCGTCCATCTTGCCCTCAATTAACAAATCGGCATGCGTGACGATCGTCTCGACCATGCGTCGGTTGAGCGGCATGAATACCGTTGACATCCATAAGCGCCAGGTGGCGGCCCACTCCGCGGTGGCGGGGACCGACCGAACCCACTTCGCCCTATAGCGGGCGTCGAACTTCTCCCAGGCTTGGTTCAAGGCCTCAGACTGCGCATAGAGCGGACCGTAGAGCTCGCTGAGTTGGCGGTTGACCCGGTCCAGATGATCCTTGCGGCGCGTCAGACGCAGACTTGTCAGGTAGGTCGCAACGTACCCCGTGGCCGCCACGACGACGGTAACCACCAACGGGACCACAACATTCAACTGCACAGGCCAAGAAGCTACCCAAAGGTGAATGGATATGCACGAAACGCAGCCCTGGCGCGGTCACCTCAAAGCAGCGCGGTTCTTGCCCTGGGTCTTGCCGGGGATCTTGGTGACCTGCGTTTCCCCTGCTCAGAGACGGTAGGCCCGTGCGCCTGGTGGTCGTCGTTGGTCGTCATTGGCCTCTGTCGAGCGACCTCGGACGGCCCAGAGAACGACCCGTCGGCCCATCTGCTGACCTACGAGCTGATGGGCAACTCCCGCGCCCGCATGCGTGCCTGGGCCCGTAGTCCCTGCAGGCGGCTGTGGAACGCGTTGTGGCGGTTCTGGTCGAGGTTCAGGGGGAGATCGAGCTGAGAGATGAGTTGTGACTCCAGGTCCCACGGTTCGCTCTGCTCGATCCAGCACACCCGCGCGTTGTCTGCCATCCACTGGCTCAGGGCGGCTTCGCCGGCCTTGCTGAAGGTCATCCGCTTGCCGCTGCCCACGCGGCGCAGCTCAAGGCCGAGCAGACAGCCGAGGGTGAGCCGCAGCGTCGAGCCGGCCGCGTTGCCCCGGTAGTGGTAGCGCACCCGCTTGCGAAGGTTCTGCGTGCTGGTCCGGTTCGCCATGTACCGCGGTGCTATCCCGACGTAGAGCAGGCGCCCAGCGTCCAGGTCCTGGTGGGGCGGCTGCTTGAAGTGCCACCCGTAGACCCCTGCCGCCGCCGGGACAGGGCTCGGACGCATCAAGACCTCTCGTGCCGACCACAACCGATCGGGACTGACGAGAGCGGTGGCTTCCACGGCACCTCCAGGCGCGCGACGGCTGATCGTCGCAGGCTACCGGGAGCCGCTGACAGAACATCCCTGTGTCCACTAGCTCACCGTCAACACTCATAAGTGCTATGCCGTGAGCTGATCGGCTGAGACCACCTTCGTCACGTACCAGCGTCAGCTCACTGGCCATCCGTCAGTTCGTGATCTAGCGTCAAGTACCTGGGCTGCCGGGCAGGGAGGCACACGGATGGGTCAGGTTCGCCAATTTCAGGGTCGAACCCGGCGCAGGCCAGCGGTAGCCTGGAACGCCGCGATCCACTGGGCCTACAGCGACACCGATGGGGGAAATGATGCTGCTGACGCCAAACTGGCGCGATTGGTATCACTTTCGCCATCAACAGGCGTGCTTCCAATCTGGAGCCGCCTTCGAAGATTACGTTTCCCAAGTGCTAACCCACTTCCATGACGACTTCCTGAACCCGGCCCCTTCTGGCTCTCTCGGGGACGGCGGCTGTGACGGGCTGGCAGAGTCCGGATCGATCTTCTATGCGTGTTATGGACAAAGGCCGGCCCG
Organism: Streptomyces sp. NPDC054834; assembly: GCF_053611185.1. Classification (NCBI taxonomy): domain Bacteria; kingdom Bacillati; phylum Actinomycetota; class Actinomycetes; order Kitasatosporales; family Streptomycetaceae; genus Streptomyces; species Streptomyces sp. NPDC054834. Next base: position 431,217 of record NZ_JBSGZV010000001.1, read on the forward strand.
CAACGCTGAGCGTGAGCTCGCAAAAAAGATTGAGTCCGACTTCATGCGCGGGATAGACCAGTGGGACACATTCCACACATGGAAGTTCGTCACCAATGCACCCATGGGGCCGGAATCATTGAGGTGCATCACCAAACTGCAGCAGACTCACGGGCCAACCGCCGAAAGGCCGCTCACTATCCGAGCGGTTAATAAGGAAAGACTGTGGACTGATGTGGTGGGCACTCTTAGCGCTGAAGTTCTTGACTCCCTTTTTCCTGGCGCACCCGGGATTGAGAATATAGAACTCTCCGACTTGCTGCCATTGCTAGACGCGCTTGGCACCGCAGGCTCCGCCACGGAGACCGGCGGACACATACCCCCAGTTCCACCTACCAAGATGGAATTCAATGCTCTACCTGAAGCGAGCCGTCTTGAATTCAATGCAGGCAGGCTTCTCGCTCCCCGAATAGATCGTTGGTACGCTGAGTCATCAGACCCCGATCTCTATGATGCGCAGGGGGAGAGATTTCGATCCCTCTACAAAGAGGCCAGATCGATCACGTCTGAGCCCGCAGAAATTCTTGAGCGACTCTACGTGTCCGTAGCAGGAGCCAACTTCCGGATGGACGGGAAGCGCGCCAATGCCGCCTTTGCTGTAGTTTCATATTTTTTCGATTCGTGTCACATTTTCGAGATGCCGACCATTGAGGGATCTACGTCGGGTGGGAAGGTCCATGATGCTTCTGCCTACTAAAGGAGTGTCACCTGAACGCGCCCTAATGACGATCGGGTCGGAGATTCTCACAGACCTGCGCTATCCAATGTCAGTGTCTGCTCTCTGGGAAAAATACAACACTCGCCAGAATGCGACGGAAAATATCCATCGGATTACGTTCGACTGGTTCTCGCTCGCGCTAGCAGCCCTCTATGCGATGAAGGCTGTAGATGTGTCGGATGATGGCTACATCAGGACTGCCCATGTTCATCAGTAAGCTAACCTCTTCCGACGCCAGGTTCAAGACCCTACGTTTCCATGAGGGATTGAATATTCTCGTCGCCGATCGCACCGAGGCATCGGAGCAGGGCGACAGTCGCAATAGCATCGGCAAAACGAGTGTAGTCAAGATCCTGCGATACATTCTCGGCGGCGATCTGCCACTGGATTTCAAGGCGCCGGAACTGTCAAATCACAAGTTCACGGTTACTTTCTTGTTGCCTAACGAGAGTGACGCAGCGAGCGAGACGGTCACCGTTACGCGTTCCGTTGCACGGAGTACGCGAGTTGACGTGTCAGGATGGTCAGCGACTGAAGGAGCGCGGGACCTTCATGTTGACACTTGGCGAGCATTGCTGACTCGTCACATTTTTCACATTCCCCCGGATGTAAGTAGGCCGACTGCCGGCCAACTTTGGGGCCAGCTCATTCGCACCTACTTCGGAAACCCAATTAAGGGACACCAGGCTGAAGCTGACTGGGAATCCGGGGTGAGGATCGGATACATGTTGGGGCTGTCGCCAGAAATCTTGGGGAAAGCGGGAGATGTTGATCGCCTAACCAAGCAAGGGAAGGCCATCCGTAAAGCCGTTAAGGATGGCGCAATTGCACATCTATCACTGGATGAACCAGCCCTCCGTGCTCAGCTCGCAACAGCCCGCCGGCACAGGGATCGAATGCAAGAGAGCATGCGATCCTTCAAGGTCGACGAACAGTACGCCAGCCATCAGCAGGAGGCCGATGGGCTCACCGCCTCGATCCAAAGGCTTAATGATGAAGCCTTGGCCCTGCAACGCCGATCCCGCGAGCTCGATGAGGCTCTACGGGATGAAGTAGTGGCTTCTGAGAGTAACGAGCTCTCCGCGAGGCTTACGCGCGTATATGCAGAGATCGGTCTCGTGCTCCCCGATATCGTCAGCAGGCGATACGACGAAGTTGCAGCTTTTCACGAATCCGTCGTCAGTAACAGGCGAGCATTTCTCGAACAAGAACTGCACGCAATTGAGTCCCGTCTTAGTGGTATCGATACGGAACGTCAGGCGCTGGATCGCTTGAGGTCCCAAGTGATGCAAATCCTTGAAGAGACGGTGGCGCTCGATACTTTCATGAGCATGCAACGGGATCTCGCTAAGCAAGAGGCGAATATCGCGGATCTGGAGAGGCGACTCGAAGACGCAATCTCAATCAGTACGATCAATGACACCGTTAAACTGCGGACTGCAGAAGTTATTGCTTCCGTTCGCACCGAAATGATTGAACGGGATCAAAAGATCGAAGAGTCGATCTCACTGTTCAGCGATCTTGGTGCAGAAATCTACACTGATCGCGAGGCGTCACTCCTGGTGTCAGTGACACCCAAGGGTATCCTTGGTGTTGCACCGAATATCTCTGGCGATGCCAGTGTTGGTGTTCGAAGTGTCGAGACTTTTATGCTTGACGTTGTCTGCGAGATTGCGGCCATCAAAGCAAACCGAGCACCACGGATACTCGTTCATGACAGCCACCTCTTCGACGCCATTGACGGTCGGCAGGTCGCGTCTTGCCTGAATATCGGCGCGCGACTCGCTGAAGAAAATGGCTTCCAATACATCGTGACGCTCAACTCGGATTTCCTAAATACTGTCGAAGCACAGAGTGATGGCGCCTTCGATTCAGAGCCCTACGTTCTTGACACTCGACTGACGGATGAGAATGACGAAGGAGGACTCTTCGGTTTCCGATTCGGGTGATACTTCAGTAGAAGTACGCTCGGCCTTCGAGACCCTGGACGCCAGGTGCCGTGTCTGCTCGGCTCTGCCTGGGTCGACGGCAGACGGGATGGGAGTCCCCCTACGCCCGCCATACTCGGTCGGCACTCGCCCGCGGCGCCCCGGCCATCTCGGAGCCTGAGCGCCCCCGCCGGAGGCATGTCCTTCACCGCGGCCCCGGTGGTGTGGTACTCGCCTTGTAGCCCCGGCCTCGTCTTGTTGTGGGCGCGCGTCGGCGTAGCGTGCGCGGAGCGGGCCGAAGGCAGGAGCGCAGCGCGACGCGGAGGCGGGAGCGCGCCCGGCGAAGCGGAGCGCAGCCGGGCTTGAACCTGTAAGGAAGGTTGTAACTCAGTCGGTTGTGTGGGGCGCCTGAGGTGCTGTGTGCGGTTTGAAGTCGTGTGTGCAGAGAGGGAGTTCAACGCCTTGGCGGTGTGCCAGCGGCAGGAAGATCACGGGCCGGATCGCCCATGTGATGCGGGTGCTGGCCTGCGTGACTGTCACCGTGCAGGGCTCGGCTCGCAGGAGAGCTTTCCTCGTCGCTATGCGGCCGTCGTACAGCCACTCCCACGCTTTCTGAGACGCGTCGGGGTCGAGTGCCGGTGAGATGGTGCGGAGTGCGATGGCGACCCATCTGTCTGCCTGGGGTGCGGAGTAGGCGTCGAAAGATGCCCGGAGCGCCGGCCATCCCGTCCCGTCGGTGATGTCCTCGGTCCAGCACTCGCACCAGTAGCCCCGCTGCGGCTTGTCCATCAGCACGGGTGGCCTCCGGTCGGTTGGCCCGCGAACAGCTCGGCGGTGACCGTGTAGCCTCCGTCGCTTTCGTGGACGACGACGCGATGAGCGATTGCGCTGACCATGCCCAGGCCTCGGCCGTGCTCGGCCTGCTGGTCCTGGCGCTTGATCTTCGGTGCTGTGCCGGCGGCTCCCTCGTCCGTGACCGACAACGCGACCACCTGTGCTGACACCGCAAGGGCCAGATGGAAGCTGCCCGACTCCTGACCGCTGGCCGTGTGGAGGATCGCGTTCGCGCTCAGCTCGCTCACGATCAGCTCGGCGTCCTCGGCTAAAGGGGAGCCTCGCAGGATGTCGCGGGTCCAGCGGCGGGCCCGGCTGACCTCTTCCGGGAAACCTGGGCAACTGAGCCCCCAGACCCGGGCTATACTCGTATACTCGTGCATACAAGTTCCTTCATGCTGGTAGGCCGCCATGTGCAGCGGGTTCGGGCTAGACGAGTTTCACGCCATCGTGGGCGCGGATCGCAGGTGGAGACGCCGCGTCCATCGCGTCCAGGACGCGGATGGCGTATGCCTCGTCGGCAAGCTCGGAGACTTCTTCGCGGGTGGCCCAGCGCAGTGCGCGGGTCTCGTCGCCGGTGGTGAGCGTGCCGTCGGCGGCCTCGCAGCGGAAGACCAGGGAGACGATCAGGCCCGTCATGTTCTTGTAGACGCCGGTCAGGGTCGCCGGAAGGACGATCTTGATGCCGGTCTCTTCGAGGACTTCGCGTTGCAGGGCCTCGGGAATGGTCTCCTCGCGTTCGAGAACACCGCCCGGCGGTTCCCACTTGCCGTTGTCCCGGCGCTGGATCAGGAGGGCCCGGCCGCGGGTGTCTATGACGACCCCGGCGACGCTCACGGAGTGCGGGCGTTCTGTGCTCACGTTCCTCGGCCCTCTCGGCTGGCTAGGCTCTCCACCGTAGCAACAACACTCGCCCACTCGTCTAGATACCTAAAGGAGTACAAGTGAGCCCTGCTCTTCCTTCGGGCCTCCTCGGAGATCTCGACCCCACGAGCGATCGTGCGGTCTTCCGGCAGATCGCCGACCAGCTGCGCGAAGCCATCGACCGTGGGCGATTCAGCGAGGGCGAGAAGCTGCCCTCAGAGGCTGAGCTTGTCGAGCACTACGGAGTCTCCCGGATGACGGTCCGGAACTCCTTCTCCATCCTCCAGGGGGAAGGGCTGGTGCATGCCGAGCATGGGAAGGGTGTGTTCGTGCGGCCCCGGCCCCCCGTGCGGCGGCTCGCCTCCGACCGGTTCGCCCGGCGGCATCGTGAGCAGGGGAAGTCCGCGTTCATCGTGGAGGCGGATGCGGCCGGCAGTCACCCTCAGGTCGACAGCCTTGAAGTGAAGGAAGAGAAGGCCAGTCAGGACGTCTCCACGCGGCTCGGGTCCGTGCGGCGCGTGCTCGCCCGGCGGCGCCGGTACCTCCTCGACGGCCGGCCGGTCGAGTTCGCCACCTCGTATCTCCCCCTCGACATCGCCCGCGGCACCCAGATCGCCGAACCCAACCCCGGACCTGGTGGTATCTACGCCCGCCTCGAAGAGCTAGGCCACCGCCTCGACCACTTCGAGGAGGAGATCCGTGCGCGGATGCCTTCGCCCGACGAAGTGAAGACGCTCCGACTGGCCTCCGGCGTGCCGGTCATTCACCTGATCCGTACCGCCTTCGACATCGAAGGACGGCCAGTCGAGGTCTGCGACACGGTCATGGCGGCGGACGCCTACGTCCTGTCGTACCAGCTCCCGGCGACCTGATCGGCATGGTTTGCGGTGGTGCGCGGGCGCAGCTCTCCGAACTCGTACACCCCAACATGCATACTCGTATAGACGAGTGGGCAAGTTGTGTGCCAAGGTGATCGTCGTGAGCCCGAGAGATCGGGTTCGCGGACCGCTACATGTATAGACGAGTAGATGGGAAGTATTTCGTGCGCACCATCCGTGTGGAGACCACCGCCGCCACGATCCTGCTGACCGAGGCTCCCGAGCCGAAGGTCCGCGACCGCCAGACCGGCGAAATCGCCAAGGACGCGGTGAGCGGAGAGGCGCTGATGACCATCGGCGTCGTCTACATCGAGGACGGGGAGTCTTCCCTGATCAAGGTCACCGTGCCGGAGGGCGGCGTTTCCGAGGGGCTGAACCTCGGTGCGCCAGTCTCGCTCCCCGGCCTCGTCGCCCGGCCGTGGGAGTCCGTGTTCAACGGGCAGCAACGCCACGGCATCGCCTACCGGGCCGCCGCCGTCACTCCGGCTGCGTTCCCGGCCGCCGTGGGGGCCACCGCCTGATGACCGATCTGACAACGCTCCTGGAGGTGGGGGGTCCTGTCGCCGCGCTCGGCGGCGGGGCCGCCTACACCCGGGCCAAACAGCCGGCGGCCTACTGGTCCGCCGTCGGCGGCCCGATGTCCACGGTCCGCCTGCTCAGCTCGTACGGCTCCGTCATGGAAGCCTGCGGCCTGACCGTCGCGCCCTCCCGGCTGCGGGTCCTCGCCGTCAAAGCCACCACCCGGCGGGAAGTCCGGGCGGTCCCGCCCCGCCGGGGCATCATCCGTCCCACCTCGACCGGGCTGCGGCTTCGCCTCCGGCTCGCTCCGGGGCAGGAACCCGCCGACGTCGCCGCCTCGGCCGAGCGGTTGCGGCACGCCTGGGGAGTGCATGCCGTCTACGTCACCACGGTGAAGCCGGGTGTCGTGGAACTGCGGCTCGTCGGCTACGACGTCCTGCGGCGGGTACGCATGCCCCGCAAGACCGGCGGTGGGTTCCTCAAGGTGCCGGTGGCGCTGCGCGAGGATGCCATGCCCTTCGTCCGCGACTACCGCACCGTTCCCCACCAACTTACCCTCGGCGCAACCCTGTCCGGAAAGTCCATGTACCTCCGGCACCTCATCACCGGACTCGCCCCTCAGCCCGTCGCACTCGTCGGAATCGACTGCAAGCGGGGCGTCGAACTGGCGCCGTTCGCGGCAAGGCTCTCGGCGCTCGCTACCGACCCGGACGAAGCCGCCGAACTCCTGCCCGTCCTGGTCAAGGAAATGGAGGATCGATACGACCTGATCAAGGAACGGCAGGGCATCGCACCCGGCACCCCGGACGAGGAGATCACTTCCGACGTCTGGGGCCTGCCGGAGAGCGAACGCCCCGTGCCCATCGTCCTGTTCGTCGACGAGGTGGCCGAACTCTTCCTCACCGCGACCCGCAAGGACGAGGAACGACGGGACGAGATGGTCACCCAGCTTATCCGCCTCGCCCAACTCGGCCGCGCGGCCGGCATCTACCTGGAGGTGTGCGGGCAGCGCTTCGGCGCCGAACTCGGCAAGGGCGCCACCATGCTCCGGGCCCAGCTCACCGGCCGCGTGTGCCACCGCGTCAACGACGAAGCCTCCGCCAAGATGGCCCTCGGCGACATCGCCCCCGAAGCGGTCTTCGCCGCCTGTGCCATCGCTCCTGAGCTGCCCGGTCTCGCCGTCGCGGGCGACACCTCCGGCGGCTGGTCCCGCATCCGCACCCCGTACCTCTCCCTCGGTGATGCCGCCGGGTCCTGCCGGGAGACGGCGGACCTGGTGCCCGACCTGCCTTCACTCAAGCCCTTCCGGCCTCACGTGCCCGTACACCCGGTCGAGACTCCGGCCCCGGTCGTCCGGCCACGTCCGGTGACCGACTGACCGTCGTCCCTTCCTCGCAACGGTCGGCGTGACCGCCTCGCGCCATGTCCCTACCCCTCCCATGCCCGAAACCGAAAGGAGCCGGACCGTGCGCGCCCACCTCGGCCGTGTCGACGCGGTGTTGGTCCAAGCGCTCATCGCTGCCGCGCTGTCCTTCGCCCACCTCCATGACGTAGCCATGGCGGCCGGACAGGACGGGTGGAAAGCCTGGGCCTACCCGATCAGCGTTGACCTGCTGCTCGTCGCCGCATGGCGTCGACTCCGCTCCGGGACGGCCAAAGCGGCGGCCTGGTGCTGGTTCGTCATCGCCCTCGTCGCATCCCTCGGAGCGAACGTCGCCACCGCCGGCCTCCTCGACCTGGACGACGTCCCCGCCTGGCTACGAATCCTCGTCGCCGGATGGCCCGCCGTCGCCTTCCTCGGCGGCACCCTCCTCGCCCACTCAGCGCCGAAAGCAGCCACCGAAGAGGTCGGCGCCGACGTCATCGAGGACCAGGAGCACGAGCCCGAAGCCACACCAGCCCCGCCGCCTGTCCAACCCGCCATCGAGGCGCCGCCGGAACAGCCGCCCGTCCCGGTCCCGGCCGCCCTGGTCGACCACGCCCGAAAGGTCGCCGCCGAACACCACACCCGCACCGGCACCCCGATCGACATACCGACCCTCCGCGCCCGCCTCGGCGTCCCGGCCCCCATCGCCGAAGCCGTTGCTGCGCAGCTCTGAGGCGAATGCCGATGAGGGGGTTATCGCTTCCTCAGCACTCGCCGCGTTCCGACAACGGCCGAAATGATCAGTACCTCAAGGCAGCACGTGGTGATCACGGTGGCCCAGGACTCGCCCACCCACCACCTTCCCCCAACACACGCGAGCCCAAGTACCAACGCGGCCGTACCGAAGGCGGCCAGCCGCCGTGCCCCTTGTGACATGCCGCCTATCTACACGTCGTCACGCCCAACAGGCAAGCGATCAAAGGGAAGGACGCCTCTCTTGCCAGCCAACCGCCGCTTCCGCAACGTCATCCGGATCGGCCCCGTCCAGGTCGGCACCGCCTACGACGACCGGGGCCGCGAGAAGCACACCGCCGCCTGCACCGCCCCGCGTTGTGGCTTCTCCGCCGACTACGACAGCCGCGCCGCCGCCGAACTCGCCGCCCGCACCCACCGCTGCCCCGTCCGCTGAAAGGACCCTGCGCCCCGTGACCCTCAACCTTCCGCTCGTCGTCGTCCTCGGTTTCTTCGCCTGGGGGGCCGTCAAGTACCTCGGCGTCCGCACCTGGATCGTCGTCCTGGTCGCCCTCTTCGGCTTCTGGCTCTCCCACACCTTCCTCGCCCCCGCCATCGAATCCGGCACCCGTTCCGGCGTGACCGTCATAAACGGCTCACATGCCTAGACGAGTAGATAAGGAGTCTTGACCGTGTTCCTGCCCAAGTACCCCGACAGCCCCACCCCGCCGCCCGCACACACCCACACCCCTACCGACCCGGCCTTCACCCGGCGCTCCGCACTCCCGGCCGTCTCCGTCAGCACCGGCGCCGTCGTCGCCGTGCTCACGGGCGGCGTGGTCCTCACCGCGCTCCTGACCGCCGTCGCCGTCTCGGCCATCTCCGTGGCCATCGCCGCCGTGGTCCTGCGCTCCCTGCTGCGCGAACACAACCGGCGCTGATCCACCCCGACCCCTGGGGCGGCCACGACACCGCCAAGCATCCGGCCGCCCCGGGGCCCGTCACTCCTGACCGAGCCAGCCAGAAGGAGCCAGCCATCTTCACCCGCACCACACCGCCCCCGCTCCGCGAACTCACCAACCTCGCCGCAGGCGGCACCCTGCCCGGTATCCTCCGCCAACTCTCCGGCCTCGGCGGCTGCACCAACCCCATCCGCCTCGACGGCCACCGCACCGAGTACGACGTCGACACCACAACCGGCGAGATCGGCCGCATCCTCCAGCACCTCGACTCCACCAACCTGCCCGCCGGCCAACTCCTCGTCCGCTGCAACAACCGCCGCACCACCCGCTGCGCCGCCTGCGCCGAGCTCTACCGCCGCGACACCTTCCACCTGATCACCACCGGACTCCGGGGCGGCAAGGGCACCCCGGAACACGTCGCCACCCACCCCCGCGTCTTCGCCACCTTCACCGCACCCGGCTTCGGTCCCGTCCACAACCGCCGCACCGACGGCCGCGCCTGCCGCTGCGGCACCCACCACGACCAGGACGACGACGCCCTCGGCACTCCGCTCGACCCGGACACCTACGACTACGAAGCGGCCGTTCTCTGGAACGCCCACGCGGGTGCCCTCTGGCGGCGCTTCTCGATCTACCTCCGCCGGGAGGTCGCCAAGCGCGCTGGCCTCTCGCAGCGCCGCCTACCCGACCATGCCCGCGTCTCTTTTGCCAAGGTCGCCGAATACCAGAAGCGCGGCGCCGTCCACTTCCACGCGGTCATCCGCCTCGACGGCCCGAACGGCGGCGACACCCCGCCCCCGCCCTGGGCCACCGCAGAACTCCTCACCGGCGCCATCCAAGCGGCCACCGCCAAGGTCCAGGTCGACGGCCCGACCCTCGACGGCCGCACGCACACCTTCGCCTTCGGCCGCCAACTCGACGTCCGCACCATCCGATCCGCCGACTTCAACGACGGCCAGGAGCTGACCGAAAGGGCCGTAGCGGCGTACATCGCGAAGTACGCCACCAAGGGCGCCGAGACCGCCACGGGAGCCCTCGACCGGCCGCTGAAGTTCGCCGCCGAACTCGCCCAGCTCGACATCAGCGACCACGCCCGACGACTCATCCGAACCGCCTGGACCCTCGGCGCCCGCAAGAGCCTCGAACACCTCCGCCTGCGCGCCTGGACCCACATGCTCGGCTTCCGCGGCCACTTCTCCACCAAATCCCGCCGCTACTCCACCACCCTCGGCGCCCTCCGCGACGCCCGCGCCGAATGGCGCCGAGCGCAGGCGGCAGCGACCACCACCCCCGAAAACGCGCCCGGGACGACGTACGTCCTCGCGCACTGGGTCTTCGCCGGCACCGGCCTCTCCGACGTCGAAGCCTGGCTGTCCGCATCCCTCGAACCAGCCCCCGGCACCGAAGGAGAACCCACCCGTGGCTAGCAGCCGCCTCGCCCTGGCCGACGTGGCCACCGAACCGCGCACCCTGCCCGCGCGGTACCTCACCCCCGAGGACCTGGTGGAGATGTTCGAGCTGCCCAGCGTCGAAACGGTCTACCAGTGGCGCCGCAAGCGCACCGGGCCCCGCGGCTTCCGTGTCGGTCGGCACCTGCGCTTCGACCCGGCCGACGTTCGGGCCTGGGTGGACTCGCAGCGTGAGGGGGCGGCTGCCTGATGGCCGGACACATCCAAGACCGCTGGTACAGAACCGAGGCGGGACAGGACGGCAAGGTCCGCAAGGTCAAGACCGAGCGCTGCGGCACCGGCATGCGCTACCGGGCCCGGTACGTCGGTCCGGACGGCACGGAGAAGTCCAAGAGCTTCCCCGACCGGCAAAAACGACTCGCCGAACAGTGGCTCGCCCACATCGAGGCGGACATGGCGCGGGGGCAGTACATCGACCCGCGCGCGGCACGGATCACCTTCCAGCAGTACGCGGAAACCTGGGTGGAGACGCAGGGAGCGGACCCCAACACACAGGCCTCGATGGAGTCGCAACTCCGCCTGCACGCCTTCCCGTATCTGGGATCGCGTCCGCTCGGTTCCTTCCAGCCCGCCCATATCCGCGACTGGGTGCGGAAGCTCCAGGAGAACGGCGTCCGGGGCTCGTACGCCCGGACGATCTACTCCAACGTTCGTGCCGCGCTGAGTGCGGCGGTGGACGACGGACACCTTCCGCGCAACCCGTGCGCAGCCCGCTCGGTCCGGCCGCCTACGGTCGACACGAAGCGGATCGCCCCCTGGACAACGGAACGGCTCTTCGCCGTCCGGGCCGGCATGCCCGAGCGCTTCCAAGCCATGGTCGACCTGGGCGGCGGCTGCGGGCTCCGCCAAGGCGAGATCCTCGGCGTCGCCGTCGACGCCATCGACTTCGGTTCGGACACACTTCACGTGGTCCAGCAGCTCAAGCTGAGTCGGAGCAAGGCGGTTTTCGCTCCGCCCAAAGGCGGGAAGCTGCGGGACGTACCGCTTCCCGCGCCGGTCGCCGATGCACTGCGGGCCCACATGAAGCGGTTCCCGCCGGTCGAGATCACCTTGCCGTGGAAGGTGGCCGACGGGCCTCCGGTGACCAAGCGGCTGATCTTCACCGGGCCGCGGGGCGGGCACGTCTGGCGTACGTCGCTCAACGAGGAGGTGTGGAAGCGGGCCCTCGCCTCGGCAGGCGTGATCCCCGAGCGGAAGCCGGGCGGGTCGTACGCCGAGTCCCGCGAGAACGGCATGCACGCCCTCCGCCACTTCTACGCCTCGGTGCTCCTGGACGCCGGGGAGAACATCAAGGCCCTCGCCGAGTACCTCGGCCACTCGGACCCTGGCCTGACACTCCGCGTGTACGCACACCTCATGCCGTCCAGCCAGGAGCGCACCCGCAGCGCTGTCGCTCGAATCTTTACCCAAGACAGAAAGAGCGAAAGCCAGGCAGGGATTACCGGAGGATCAATGAAGTGTAATTAGCGAGGACTCTTAACCAACACGGTTAGCGAGCTCCGTTAGCAAGCACCATTAGCGAGCTCCGTTAGCGAGCTCCGTTAGCGAGCTCCGTTAGCGAGCTCCGTTAGCGAACTCCGTTAGCGAGCTCCGTTAGCGAGCTCCGTTAGCGAGCTCCGTTAGCGAGCTCCGTTAGCGAGCTCCGTTAGCGAACACGATTAGAAAGAGGGTTACCCAACGGCCCACCGTGCGTGCATGCACGCACGTTGAGCATGCATGCACGCACTCCCAACCAAGATCGACTCGACGTTCAGCGGCGTCCCGAACACACGAAAGGCGCCTGCAGACTCAGTTATATGTGTCACTCATTCAAACCACACCTGCCTTCACCTGGAGATTTGCCCGAAGACCGCCCTGCTGAATAGGCTGCACAAGAAATTCAGGGCCGTTCCCCTGGCACGGGAACGGCCCTGTCTCCGTTGGTTTATCCACTCACATCACCCTCAGGAGGATATTTATGGTCCCACGCGCAGGTGTCAGCGTCGACATCTGTCCCCGCGACTTGCCGATCACGCTCATCGGCACGGCTGGCGGCGCGCTCGCCCTCTGGGCCCACGTCCCCGCCAAGGCCGCCGTCCCGACGGCCCTGGTGATCGCCCTCGACATCCGCGTCCGCCGCTGGCGCCGACGCGTCTGACGGCCCGGTCGTCCGATCCAGCACCTGACGGCCCGCAGGCGGCCCCAGGCCACCAAAAAGCCCCTCACCCGCAGAGAAACAGCTGGTGAGGGGCTTGCGCGTGCGGGCTTACTTCTTCTTGCCCTGGTTCTTGACCGCCTCGATGGCTGCCGCGGCGGCCTCCGGGTCGAGGTAGCGGCCGCCGGGGGTGAGGGGCTTGAAGTCGGCGTCCAGCTCGTAGTAGAGGGGGATGCCGGTGGGGATGTTGAGGCCCGCGATGTCGGCGTCGGAGATGCCGTCGAGATGCTTGACCAGGGCGCGGAGGCTGTTGCCGTGGGCGGCGATCAGGACCGTGCGGCCAGTCAGGAGGTCGGGGACGATGCCGTCGTACCAGTAGGGGAGCATGCGGATGACGACGTCCTTCAGGCACTCCGTGCGCGGGCGGAGCTCCGGCGGGATCGTCGCGTAGCGCGGGTCGTCCGACTGGGAGAACTCCGTACCGTCCTCGAGCGGCGGCGGCGGGGTGTCGTAGGAGCGGCGCCAGAGCATGAACTGCTCCTCGCCGAACTCGGCCAGCGTCTGGGCCTTGTCCTTGCCCTGGAGGGCGCCGTAGTGGCGCTCGTTCAGGCGCCAGGAGCGGTGGACGGGGATCCAGTGGCGGTCGGCGGACTCGAGGGCCAGCTGCGCGGTGCGGATCGCGCGCTTCTGGAGGGACGTGTGGACCACGTCGGGGAGCAGGCCGGCGTCCTTGAGCAGCTCACCGCCGCGGACCGCCTCCTTCTCGCCCTTCTCGTTGAGGTTGACGTCCACCCAGCCGGTGAACAGGTTCTTCGCGTTCCACTCGCTCTCGCCGTGGCGGAGGAGGATCAGCTTGTACGGTGCGTCGGCCATGCCCCAGAGCGTAATCGACGCATTCGGACCCTCGCTCGAGTCGCCCGGAGGGTGGACGGTCCGCCGCGCCCACGTAATTGAGTGGCTCGCTCCTCCGCCCTACCCGTAAGTTGTGATCTCCGCATGAGCCACTTACAAACCGGGGGACCCGAGCCCATGACCGCCGCCAGTCTCAGACGCGCCGCCCGCGAGACCGTCTCCGGTCTCCCCCGCGAGTTCTGGTGGCTGTGGACCAGCACCCTGGTCAACCGGCTCGGGGCGTTCGTGGCCACCTTCATGGCGTTGTACCTGACCATCGACCGCGGGTACTCGGCGTCGTACGCCGGCCTGGTCGCCTCCCTGCACGGGCTCGGCGGGGTGGTCTCCTCGATCGGCGCGGGGGTGATGGCCGACCGGTTCGGGCGGCGGCCGACGATGCTCGTCGCCCAGGTGTCCACGGCCGGGTCCGTGGCGCTGCTGGGGTTCGTGAGCGGTCCCGTCGCCATCGCCGCCGTCGCCTTCCTCGTCGGCATGGCGTCGAACGCGTCGCGGCCCGCCGTGCAGGCGATGATGGCCGACATCGTCCGGCCGGAGGACCGCGTCCGGGCCTTCTCGCTCAACTACTGGGCGATCAACCTCGGCTTCGCCGTCTCCTCCATGGCCGCCGGCTTCGTCGCCGAGGTCAGCTACCGGGCGGGCTTCCTCATCGAGGCGGGGATGACCCTGGCGTGCGCGATCGTCGTCTTCGCCCGGCTGCCCGAGTCGCGGCCCGCGCCCACCGCCAAGGAGAGCAGGGCCGACGTGGGCCTCGGGACGGTGCTGCGCGACAGGCGGTACATGGCCGTCGTGGGGTTGTCCTTCCTCGTCGCGCTGGTCTTCCAGCAGGGCTCGGTCGGCCTGCCGGTGGCGATGGGCGCGGCCGGGTTCTCGCCCGCGGACTACGGAATGGCGATCGCCGTCAACGGCGTGCTGATCGTCGCGCTCCAGATCCCCGTCACGCGGTTCATCGAGCACCGGGACCCGCGCAGGCTCCTCGTCCTGTCCTCCCTCCTCGCCGGGTACGGCTTCGGGCTCACCGCCTTCGCCGGGTCGGTCGGTGTCTTCACCCTCACGGTCTGCGTCTGGACGCTCGCCGAGATCGTCAACGCCCCGGTGCAGACGGGGCTCGTCGTGCGTCTGTCACCCGTCCACGGGCGTGGCCGCTACCAGGGCATGTACACCCTGTCCTGGTCGGTCGCCGCGCTGGTCGCCCCGCTGATGTCCGGCGCGGTGATCGACCACCTCGGGGCGGAGTGGCTGTGGGGGATGTGCGCGGTCGTCGGTACGGCCGCGGCGCTGGGGTACGGGCTGCTCATGCGGCGGCTGCCGGAGGAGCGGCGGCCCGCGCCCCAGGTCCCGGCGGACACCGGGCGCGAGGTCTCCACCGCCTGACGCCACCCGGCCTCAGGCGTCATCACGGGTGCAGCCGGGCCCCCTTCACCACCTTGTCCACCGCGTTCCTCGGCCCGTACACCGCCAGCCCCACCAGGTCCAGATCGCCCGTGCCCACGGCCCGGACCGCCGCCCGGTTGTCGCGGTCGTTGCCGGTGGCGAAGAGGTCCGAGGTGAACACGGCTCGCGGCAGGGCGCGGGACAGCGCCCGTCCGTGCGCCGCCGTCAGCGTCTCCTTCGTGGCCTCGAAGACCAGCACCGGCTGCCGGAACATCGGCAGGTACGGCACCCCGTCGGCGTCCTCGTACGGCTCCCCGATCACCTCGGGGACCGTCGTACCGAGGCCGCTGACCAGGAAGGAGGTGACGTTGAGGCGCTGCCAGGATTCCAGGTCCTCGCGCAGCAGTACAGCGATCTTGGTGTCGAAGCGGATGGGTTCGGTGTTGATGGGTTCGGTGCTCATGGGTTCCGTGCTCATGGGTTCCGTGCTCATGGAATGAGACTGCCGACCGCCTTACGGGGGCGTCTTGTACGTTCTTTGCATGGCCGCCCGGCAGGAAGTCAGCGCGTGGCGCCCCCGCGTCCCGGGCGTCACCGAGGTCTTCCACGCCCGCTTCACCGAGTACGCCTACCCGATGCACGTCCACGACGCCTGGACGTTGCTCATCGTGGACGACGGTGCCGTGCGGTACGACCTGGAGCGGCACGAGCACGGCACCCCGCACGACACGGTCACCCTGCTCCCGCCGCACGTGCCGCACAACGGCTCCCCGGCCACCGCGGACGGCTTCCGCAAGCGGGTGGTGTACCTGGACAGCAGCCGGCTGGGCGAGGAGCTGATCGGGGCCGCCGTGGACGGGCCCGATCTCAGGGATCCGGTACTGCGGCTGCGCGTCGGGCAGTTGCACTCCGCTCTCGCCCGGCCCGGCGACGAGCTGGAGGCGGAGAGCAGGCTGACGCTCGTCGGGGAGCGGCTGCACGACCATCTGCGGCGCGGGGGTGAGGTGCCGCGGGCCCTGCGGGATCCGGGACTCGCCCGTGAGTTGCGGGAGCTGCTCGACGCCCGGGTCGTCGAAGGGGTGTCGCTGGAGGAGGCGGCGGGAGTGCTGCACGCCCATCCCGCGCATCTGGTGCGGGCGTTCAGCGGGGCGTACGGCATCGCGCCGCACCAGTACCTGATGTCCCGCCGGGTCGAGCGGTCCCGTCGGCTGCTGCTGGACGGGCTGCCGCCTGGCGAGGTGGCGGCGGTGGCCGGGTTCTACGACCAGGCGCATCTCACCCGGCACTTCAGGAAGCTGGTGGGCGTGACGCCGGGGCGCTACCGGCGCAGGTCGCGCTGAGCCTCGTACAGATTGCGCGGGCGGACCGTGTCCGTCGTGGGGTACAGCTCCAGTCGGGAGTGCAGGTCACCCGTGAAGTCGGGCACGTCGATCTGGTCGAACTCGGTGCACTGGTCGACGCCGACGGTGGCGCTGTAGGGAGCCAGGCCGTCGATCTTGACCAGGCCGGCGCGGTGGTTGGTGTCCCGGATGTTCCAGTGGGTGAAGCGGGCGCCGAACAACGGTCCCGCGTTGGCGTCGCCGCCGTGGCGGCCGTTGTTGTCGACGGTGATGTCGGTGCGGACGTTGGCGAAGGGCAGGCCGCGGTGGCTGTCGAAGGTGCCCATCCGCATGTCGCCGCGCGACCAGACGTTGTACGACGACAGGCCCTCCACGTTGATGCCGTGCAGCTGGGTGTCCGAGGGCGCGGGGGCCGTGCGCTCCTCGATCGTGAAGTCCTCGATGAGGTTGTCGTGCGAGCCCTCGCGGCAGAAGTAGGGGTGGTGTTCGCCCCGGCCGCCGACCCGGGTGCGGCGCAGGGTGCAGGAGGACGCGGCGACCAGTCCGAAGCCGTTGTCGACGTTGCGGACGGTGACGTCGTCCGCCCAGCAGTCGTACGCGCACTGGAGGACGACCCCGTTGTAGCCCTTGTCGAGGAGGTGCGTGGACTGCGGGGTCTCCATCACCTCCAGCGTCAGGCCCTCGACGCCCGCGCCCGTCAACTCCCCCACATGCGTGGTGAGCTGCGGGTTCCACTCGGGTCGCAGGTCCAGCGGGAGCGGGCGTTCCAGGGTGACCCGGCGGCCGCGGACGTGCGCGATGCGGACGGGCCACTCGTAGGGGACGTACGAGAGCAGCTTCGTCTTGTCGTCCCAGTAGTAGGCCGCCGGGCCGGGGCCGCCGCCCGAGATGTGCTGGAGCAGGGTGTGTGCGGTGTCGTCGGCGACGCGGAGCAGGACCAGGCGGCCGGGGCGCAGGCGTGCGGGGTCGGCGACCGTGACGGTCCAGTCGCCCTGCCGGGCGGGCTCGACGGCCGTGAGGGTCGCCCACTCGTCCCGCTTGTTCCCGGTCCAGCCCTCGAAGGGCCATGCCTGTGCCTTGATGGCGGCGACCAGGGAGTCCCAGCGTGCCGTGGGGGCGAGCCAGATGAGGCCGCCCGCCCATGACCAGGCCGACTTGGTGCCGCCGTAACGGGAGCCGTAGACGCCGATCAGTTCCGTGAGGCTCTTGGTGGCGTACAGGGTGGTGCGGGAGCTGCCGGCGCCGCGCAGTACGACGTCGTCGTGGCCGATGCGGATCAGGCCGTCGATGCGGAAGGTGCCGGGCGGGATGGTGACCGTGCCACCGCCGGCCCGTCCGGCAGCGGCGATGGCACGGTTGATCGCGGGGGCGCAGTCGGTGGTGCCGTCCGGTACGGCGCCGAAGTCGGTGACGTCGGCCACGACTCGGTGGCGGGGGAAGCGGGTCGCACCGCCTCGGTAGCCGGCCCGGCCGACGTAGGGGATCTGGGGGTGGGTGTAGGGGCTGCGGGTGAACTCCCGCCAGAGGGTGGGGACTTGTCCGGCGAGAGCGGCGGAGGCCGAGGGGGTGGCGGAGACCGCGGGGGTGGCGGAGGCCGCGGTCGTGCCGGTCGCGGCGGTGAGTGCCACGGTGGTGGCGCTGCCGAGCAGGGACCGTCTGGTGAGGTGCGGGTTGATCATGTCCGTACGTCCTTCCATGCGGCTCATTCATGGATGTGAACGACGTTCAGATTCGCGTCGGCGGTGAGCATGCCACGGGGCCCCCGTACGGGGGAAGAGGCGGTACTGAGTCAGTCAGCCGGACGGTCAGCCGGACGCTGAGTCAGATGGCTGAACGCGTCGAGGTTTCGCGTCGACTCTCCCCGGGACACCCGCCACGCGTACTCCTTGCGGATCGCGGAGGCGAAGCCGAGTTCGAGGAGTGTGTTGAAGCTGCCGTCGGCGGCCTCGAGGACCTGGCCGAGCAGCCGGTCGATCTCGTCGGCAGTGACGGTGGCGAGGGGGAGGCGGGCGGTGACGTAGACGTCGCCGAGCCGGTCGACGGCGTAACCCACGCCGTACAGCTTGAGGTTGCGCTCCAGGAGCCAGCGGTGGACGGCGGCCTCGTTCTCGTCGGGGTGGCGGATGACGAAGGCGTTCAGGGAGAGGGAGTGGCGGCCGACGAGGAGGGAGACGGTCGTCGACAGCTTGCGGGTGCCGGGGAGCTTCGCGACGTAGTTGCCGGGCTCGGGGCTCTCCCATTCCAGCTCGGCGTCCTTGAGGACGTCCTCGATGACCTGCGCCGCCCGCTTCTGTTCCGCGACCTCACCCATGGTGGGAGCGTACGCGACGGCGATGCGCCTGGGCCGCGGCCGTGTACACGTCGGCGGTGGCGGCGGCCGAGACGTCCCAGCCGAAGGACCGCGCGTGCCCGGCGGCGGCCGACCCCATGCGGGCCGCGAGCTCAGGGGCGTCGGCGAAACGGCCGAGCACGCGCGCGTAGTCGGCCGGCTTGTGGCCCCGTACGAGGAATCCGGTCTCCCCGTCCCGCACGGCCACCGGAAGACCTCCGACCGCCGCGGCCAGCACGGGCGTGCCGGTCGCCTGCGCCTCTACGGCGACCAGGCCGAAGGACTCGCTGTAGGACGGCATGACCAGCACGGACGCGGCCCGGAACCAGTCGGCGAGCTGCTCCTGGCCGACGGGCGGGCGGAACCGTACGACGTCGGCGATGCCGAGCCGCGCGGCGAGCTTCTGGAGGCCCTCGGGCTTGGCGAGGCCGCTGCCGCTGGGGCCGCCCACTATGGGCACGACGACGCGGGAGCGCAGCTCGGGCCGCTCGTCGAGGAGGACGGCGACGGCGCGCAGGAGGATGTCGGGGGCCTTGAGGGGCTGGATGCGGCCCGCGAAGACGGGGATCAGCGCGTCCTGCGGAAGGTCCAGGCGGGCGCGGGCGGCGGCGCGGCCGTCGGCCGGGCGGAAGCGGTCGAGGTTCACGCCGGGATGGACGACGGCGACCTTGGCGGGATCGGCCGCGTAGTGCCGGACGAGTTCGTCGGCCTCCTCGGCGGTGTTGGCGATCAGCCGGTCGGCGGCGGCCACGATCTGGGTCTCGCCGATGACCCGGGCGGCCGGTTCGGGGGTGTCGCCGTCGGCCAGGTTGGCGTTCTTGACCTTGGCCATGGTGTGCATGGCGTGCACCAGGGGGACGCCCCAGCGCTGGGCGGCGAGCCAGCCGACGTGGCCGGAGAGCCAGTAGTGGGAGTGCACGAGGTCGTAGTGGCCGGGGCGGTGACCGGCCCAGGCCTGCATCACCCCGTGGGTGAAGGCACACAGCTGGGCCGGGAGGTCCTCCTTGGCGAGGCCCTCGTAGGGGCCGGCGTCGACGTGCCGGACGAGGACGCCCGGGGCCAGCTCGACGCTGGGCGGGAGGCCGCCCGCGGTCGCCCGCGTGAAGATCTCGACCTCGATGTTGATCGCGGCGAGGCGCTGGGCCAGTTCCACGATGTAGACGTTCATGCCGCCGGCGTCGCCGGTGCCGGGCTGGTGGAGCGGTGAGGTGTGCACGGAGAGCATGGCGACGCGGCGGGGCCTGCGGTGCAGCCTGAGCCGCGAGGGAGCCGCCGGAGAGCGACGCCCGAGCCTGCTGACGTACTGGCTCACGTGGCGTTCCTCCTTGCTGCGGGCATGCCGGTCGGAGGACCGTCCACGCCCTCCGAAGGGATGCAACAGCCGCGGGCTGCCCGCCATTTCCCGATCGAGCATATTTACTCAATCATGACCGTTCATCGCTCAACCGTTCGAGCGTCTGGTGCGTGGCCGAAACCGGCTCGCGGAGCGGCTCGGGCGAAGCCCCAGGCGCCATGCTCATGACCGTCGCTTGACCAGCCGGAAAGCAGCCGCCAACCACCCCTTCAACGGCTTTTGACCTGCGCCGACACAACCTTTGACAGCGGTGTCACAAGGCTTGTACACGTGACGGGCCTCGGCTCATCAACCGTAAGGACAAGCGTGCCCCTCTCCCGTCACGCCACCAGGGCGGCCCGCGTCATGGGCACCTCGGCCGCCGCGGCCGCGCTCTCCCTCGCCGCCGCCCACACCGCGCTCGCCTGCACCATCGGGGACTTCTCCGCGGAACCCGTCTGCGACGCCAAGGACAAGGGCGTCATCCGCGTCACCGACAAGGACGCGTCCGGCACCCCGGCCACCATCAGCCTCTACATACAGCTGAGCATGCCTGGAGGGGAGCGGTGGGTCGACACCAAGACCATCGCGCACCCGACCGCGGAGGGCGTGAGCGTCGACCTCACCCCCCTGGACTGGTACCCCGGAGAAACGTTCCGGGTGCACGTCAAGGCGGGCGACCAGGTAGACGAGGACATCAAGCCGATGGTGGTCGTGCCGGACGTGACGTGCGAGGCCTCCGCCTCCGCTTCCGCCCCCGCCTCCGCTTCCGCCCCCGCCTCCGCTTCCGCCCCCGCCTCCGCTTCCGCCCCCGCCTCGGCGCCGGCCCAGCCCTCGGCGTCGTCGAAGCCCTCCTCCGGCTCCTCCGCGACCCCGACCCCGACCCCGACACCCGCACGGAGCAGCAGCGCCGCCTCCGCACCGGCGGCGAGCAGCGCCCCGTCGCCCGCGGGCGGCGGCACCCACCTCGCCGAGACCGGGGCGGGCAACGGCACCACGGTGATCGCGGGCAGCGCGGCCGCACTCGTCGTGGCCGGCGGCGGCATCGTCCTCGCCCTGCGCCGCAAGGCGGCACACCGGTCGCACTGAGTCGGCCCGCATACCCTCATAGATATGACGACCCGCGCGACGACCCTCCCCCACTCTCGGCTTGGCTCGAGCGGGGGGACCCGCATCGTGGGAACGGTGACGCGCGGGACGACCAACCCCAACAGGCTGCGCCGTATGGACCGCTGGATCGCGGCCACGCACGGCCCGGCACTGCGCCGGGCCGCCGACCCCGTGGCCGTCGACCTCGGCTACGGGGCGGCGCCCTGGACGGCGGTCGAACTCCTCGGCCGCCTTCGCACGGCGGCGCCCCGCGCGCGCGTCGTCGGCGTCGAGATCGAGCCCGCCCGGGTCGCGGCCGCCAAGCCCTACGAGCGGGACGGGCTCGCCTTCCGGCACGGCGGGTTCGAGATCCCCGTCTCCGGGCGGCCGCAGCTCATCCGGGCCGCCAACGTCCTCAGGCAGTACGACGAGGACGAGGTGGCCGCCGTCTGGGAGCGGCTGTGCGCGCGGCTCGCCCCCGCGGACGGGCATGCGCGGGGCGGGCTGCTGGTGGAGGGCACCTGCGACGAGATCGGGCGGCGGCACGTGTGGGTCGCGCTCGGCCCGGAGGGGCCGCGGACGGTCACCTTCGCGGCCCGGCTGGGCTCCCTGGAGCGCCCGTCCGACCTGGCCGAGCGGCTGCCGAAGGCGCTCATCCACCGCAATGTGCCGGGTGAGCCGGTGCACGCCTACCTGCGCGACTTCGACCGCGCCTGGGCCGCCGCCGCGCCCTACGCCTCCTACGGCGCCCGCCAGCGCTGGATCCGCGCGGTGCGGGACCTGGCGGCCGACTGGCCGGTGACGGACTCGCCGGCGCGGTGGCGGCAGGGGGAAGTGACCGTGGCGTGGAGGGCGTTGGCGCCGCGGGGCTGAGCCGGCCCTTGCCCGCTCCGGTGGAACGATCTCGGTGAGTCGTTCGTCACAGTGGTGGGGAGATCGTCATGTCGGGGAGGGAACGGGGGCAGGCACCCCACCGGGCACGACCTCTGTCGTTTTGCGCCGCGGCGTGGCACGATCCCCAGGCGTTCGTAAGTTACTGACGGTAAATCAGTTTGGGGGCAGGGGTATGGGGACGGGCAAGCGCTGTCTGCTCACGGCTGCCGTGACCGTGGTCTGCGCGGTCACCGTGCTGGCCGCGCCGGGCACGGCGTTCGCGAGCCCGACGCCCACACCGACGGCCTCGCCCAGCGCGTCCCCGACTCTCCCGCCGAACAAGGATCTTGAGAAGGTCCGTGAGAAGCTCGACGACCTCTACCACGACGCGGCCGTCGCCACCGACGAGTACAACGCCGCCGAGGAGAAGGCCGACAAGCAGTCCGCCCAGATCGTCGAGCTGGCGAAGAAGATCGTCAAGGGCCAGAAGCGGCTGGCCGAGCTGAAGGACCGCGCGGGAGCCGCCGCCCGCGCCCAGTACCGCACCGGAGGGCTGCCCGACGAGGCCCAGCTGATGCTCAGCGACGACCCGGAGCAGTTCCTCGACGGGGCCGGGCGGGTGCTCCAGGGCCAGCGGGCCACCAAGGGCCTGATCGCGGAACTGACCCGCACCCAGGCCGACTTGAAGCAGTACGCGAAGGACGCCGCCGCCCGGTGGGACAAGCTGGAGGCGAACCGCAAGGCCAAGGCCGCCGCCACGAAGAAGATCAAGAAGCGGATCGCGGCCGCCGAGGAGCTCGAAGGCCGGCTGGAGAAGAAGGAGAAGGAGAAGCTCGCCAGGCTGGAGCAGCAGGCCGCTCTCAAGGCGCAGACCGCCTGGCTGGACACCGGCATCCTCGACGAGATCAAGGGCAAGGCGTCCACGCAGGGCAAGAAGGCGGTCGAGTTCGCGACGAACCAGATCGGAAAGCCGTACGTGTGGGGCGCGGAGGGCCCGGACTCGTACGACTGCTCCGGCCTGACCTCGCAGGCCTGGGCGGACGCCGGCCACCCCGTCCCGCGCACCTCGCAGGAGCAGTGGAAACAGCTCAAGCACGTCGACCTGAAGGACATGCGTCCCGGCGACCTGATCATCTACTTCGACGACGCCAGCCACGTGGCGATGTACGTGGGCGACGGCGCCATCATCCACGCCCCGCGCCCGGGCCGGACGGTGACGCTCGCGGGAGCGGGGACGATGCCGATACTCGGGGTGGTACGGCCCGACGCGTGAGACAGATGACCGGAAAACGCGGAATGCCCCAAGACCGGCGTGATGTGCGTCATGTGACCCAATGCACCCCCAACAGCCGCCCAAACCCCGGCCGGACGTGACCTTCGTCATTCCCGCTCCACCCCCGCCCTGTCCAACTGCGGTACGGAACGCGGCATATGACTGCGGCCGACTGCCAAGCGGCCCAGCTCACACCATTCCGTTGCGGCGGCGAGTACCGCTATGGTCCCCAGTCGGGTGGGTCGAGGTCCCTCGCCCCGCCACGCCCTCGGGGGGAGGGAAGGAACCCAGGACGATGCCCGCACCCATACCGCGGCAGAGAGCGATCCCGGCCGCGGAGAGTGGTCAGGCGCAGACCGCCGCGCCCAGCGCCGGCGGCCCCCTCAAGGAAGAGGCCAACCGCGACACGGCCGCCGCACACACCACCGCAGCCGGCACCACTCTCACCCTGCTGCTGATCGAGGACGACCCCGGCGGCTCGCCGATCGTGCCCGAACTGCTGGACCCGGCCGGCAAGCCGATCCGTGTGCGCACCGCCCGCAACCTCACCGAGGCCGGGCGGCTGCTCACCGACGACGTCCACTGCATCCTGCTGGACCTCGCGCTGCCCGCCCCCGGCGGCACCGGCTCCGACGACGAGCTCGCCGTGCTCAGGCACGTCCTCGAGCTCGCGCCCCGGCACGCCGTGCTCGCGCTCACCGCCTCCGGTGACGCCGAGCGCGGCGCCGAGGCCGTGCGCGTGGGCGCCCAGGACTACCTCTTCCGGGACGAACTGGACGGCCGGCTGCTCAGCCGCGCCATCCGCTACGCGGTCGAGCGCAAGCGCTCCGACTCGGCCGAGCGGCGCCTGGCCGAGGGCCGGGTGCGGGCCCAGGAGAACCGCCGCCTGGAGCGGGGCCTGCTGCCCACCCCTCTCCTGGAGGGCTCCTCGCTGCGCTTCGCCGCCCGCTACCGGCCCGGCCGCTCACGCGCCCTGCTCGGCGGCGACTTCTACGACTGCGTGCGCACGCCCGACGGCACCGTGCACGCCATGATCGGTGACGTCTGCGGCCACGGCCCGGACGAGGCGGCGCTCGGCGTGGAGCTGCGCATCGCCTGGCGGGCGCTGACCCTGGCCGGACTGTGCGGGGACGAGCTGCTGAACACGCTTCAGCAGGTGCTGGAGCACGAGCGCGCGGACGACGAGATCTTCGCGACGCTGTGCACGGTGGACATCTCCCCGGACGGCCGCAGCGCGGGACTGTGCCTGGCCGGCCACCCCTCCCCGCTGATCGCCCGCCCCGGCCGGCCCGCGGAACTCCTCCCCTACGACAACAACGGCCCCGCCCTCGGCCTGCTCCCCGGCGCCCGCTGGCCGCGGATGCAGGTGGAGCTGGGCTCCGAGTGGAGCCTGATGCTCTACACCGACGGCCTGATCGAGGGCCGCGTCGGTGAGGGCGGCGAGCGCCTCGGCCAGGACGGCATGGTGGCGATGGTCCGCCGCCAGCTCGACCGCGGCCTGTCCGGCGAGGACCTGCTGCGGACCGCGGTCAGCGAGGTCCGCGACCTCAACGGCGGGGAACTGACGGACGACGTGGCGGTGGTCCTGCTGGACCGCGTGCCGTAACGCTCGCCGCTGGAGCTGTTCGTCCCGGCCGCTGGGCCCCCTTGCGCGGGCTCAGCGGCCGCCGCCGTACGGCCCGTACGGCATGGCGGCGACCGCGCGCCGCCGACTCGCGCCGAGCCTGACCGGCGAGGACCTGCTGCGGACCGCGCTCAACGAGGTCCGCGACCTCAACGGCGGGAATGTGACGAACGACGTGGCGGTGGCCCTGCCGGCGCGCGTGCCCGCAGCCCCGCGGGAGGCTCGGCGGGCGATGTCGTACGGCCTGGCGGCGATCGGCTCCCGCCGAATCGAGCGGGGGCGGCCTGGAGGTGGCCCTGCCGACCCGCGTGCCGTAACCCTCGCCGCTGGAGCTGTAGCGTCCGGCTTCAGTGGTGGCCCTGCCGACCCGCGTGCCCGCAGCCCGGCGGGAATCGGCTGCCGTCGGCTCGAGCGGGGGCGGCCTGGCGGTGGTCCTGCCGGGCCGGGCGCCGGGATCCGGCGGGCGGCTCAGCGGCCGCCGTTGTACGGACCGTACGGGCCGTCGCTGCTGCTGCCGCGTCGGCGGCCCCAGCCGCTGCCGCCGGAGACCTGCCGCAGCGCGGGGCGCACGTCGACGATGTAGACGATGCTCCCGACCAGGCCGGCGATCGGCAGGATGGACAGGATCGAGAACAGGTAGCTCACCACGAGCGCGATGGCCAGGATGATCAGCCAGAACACCTTGTTCTGCTTGTCGGCCGCGCGGAAGGCGTCCTCGCGCCGGAGTGCGGCGTCGACGAGCCCGAACGCGGCGAGGGCCATCAGGACGATCTTCAGCAGTCCCAAGAACCCCGCGAAGCCCAACATCAGCATGCTGCCCACCGCCCGTTGTCTGCCATCCCTACGCGGCCACCGTACCCGTAGAACGGGCCGGGCACCCCAGGGGTGCCCGGCCCGTACATGCGCCGTCGGTCACTTGGCGGGCGGCGTGGTCTTCTTGGCGGTGGTGGTCTTGCGGGCCGGCGCCTTCTTCGCCACGGGCTTCGTCTCCGCGGCGGCCTCGGACTTGGCCTCGGCCGGCTTGGCGGGCTCCGCCGCGGCGGGCTTCGCGGCGGCCGGCTCGCTCTTCGGCTCGACCGCGATGGCGAACTCCTCGATCTCCTCGGCGGCCTCGCCGCGCCAGCCGCGCACGGCCTGCTCGCCGTGCTCGGCGACCTTCTCGTAGGTCTCGCGGGCCTTCACGGCGTACTCGGCGGCGACGCCGACACCGCGCAGGGCGAGGTCCTGGGCCGACTCGCCGAGCTTCTTCAGGTCGCCGTCGATGGTGCCGAAGAACTCGGTGACCTTGGTCTGGAGGTTCTCCTGCGCCTCCTTGGCCCGTGCGGCGGCCTTCTCCTGCACAGCCTTGGGGTCGGTGCTGCGCACGGCGTCGATACGGGCCGGGGCCTCGGCGCGCAGCTGCTCGACCAGGGCGGGCACCTTCTTGGCCTGCTGGAGGGCCAGGTCGGCGGTACCGGCGGCGAAGTAGAGCGGGGTCGGGTCGCTGAGGGTCTTGCGCAGGTCGTCGGTGATGGCCATGGTGATGGTCCTCCCGGATTCACGTTCGGCTGAGGGTTTTGGGGTCCGCGGCAGGGCTGCCAGTGCCCTGGTCCGGTTCAACTGGCCGTCTGCCGCGGATCTGTGCCGGCATCGGCGTCATTGCCGTCGGCCGTGCGGGTGCCGCGCACGGCGTCGGCGCCGCTCGCGATGTCCCCGTCCGTGCTCTCCTCGCCCGCGGTGTCGATCCCGAATCCGTTCTCTTTCCGAAAGGACTCGTAGATCTGTAGAAGCACCTGCTTCTGCCGCTCGTTCAGCGTGGGATCGGCGAGGATGACGGCACGCGTCTCCACCTCGTCCCGGTCCCGCTCGGCGTCGAGGATCCCGGCCCGCACGTACAGCGTCTCGGCGGAGATCCGCAGCGCCTTGGCGACCTGCTGCAACACCTCCGCGCTCGGCTTGCGCAGCCCGCGCTCGATCTGGCTCAGATACGGATTGGACACCCCGGCGGCATCGGCGAGCTGCCTGAGCGACAGCTGGGCGTTTCGCCGCTGCTCGCGCAGGTACTCACCGAGATTGCCGACGTTGAGCGATGCCATGACTCCACCTTGCCCCATCCGCGCTAACTATTGCAAGCACCTGCTTGCAATAGTGTGTCGTGTCACGTGACCACCGGTCCACGTGCGGGAAACCCGTGTCCCGTCTCCGCCCTGGCGGGCTGGCGGCACTTCGTCGACACGGACACCACCGCCTTCCGGCTCGCCTCCGCCCGAAGCTGGGAGGTGATGGGCGACCGGATCCGCAACTCCTACAACGAACGGCGCATCGACTACCACTCCGAACTGCAAGTCGTGCGGACGTCCACGGTCAAGGAAGTCGCCCACCAGGGAAGGCTGCTGACCCTGCTGAACCGCTGGGAGCACGGCGCCCGGCGGGGCCTGATCATCTCGGGCGAACGGACCACCGGGAAGACCACCGCCCTTCGGCAGCTCGGCAGGCTGCACGAGTCGCGCGCCCGGCAGCGCTACCCGGACACCAGGCGGGTCCCGGTCGTCTACGTCACGGCGCCGCCCAAGGGAGAGGTCAGCCCCTGCTCTGGAGCGCGTCGAGGACGTGGGGCCAGGCAGCTGTCCCCAAGAGCGCGTCAGCTTCGGGCGTGCCTCCGTACTGGAAGCGTGGGGATGCCGACGCCGGTCCCTCGCCGGGAAAACGTGGGCGGTGGCCTGCATCGCGGCGGGCGATCAGACGCACCGTGGCCCCGACTGAGCGTCGGCGTTGCGCCAGTTGTTCGGCGAAGGGCAGAGACGGCCACATCGCATCGTCGCCGCCTGCGACAAGCAGCAGATCGGCCCGCGCGTTATCCACGGGGATCTCCGCTGGAGGGAGCAGATCAGCAAACGTCCGCTCGCTCAGTTCGTACCACCCGCGGATGGCGACCGGCCCACCGTCCGGCCCTGCAGAAGTCCAGGAATCGTCCAGCGGGACGAAGGGCAGCGCCCGCTCTCGCCATGTCCAGGACGATCGATAAGGGTGTCGTGCTCCGTCGCGGCCTGGTCCGACGTTGCACCAGACCCGAGATGTGGGCGACATCGCGATGACGACGTCCACGCGTGGATCGTGCACTGCCGTGAGCAGAGCTGCCTCAGCCCCCTTGGAAGTGCCCACGATGCCGATGCGTCGTGCCCCGTTCAACCGGAGGAGGTCGACGGCGGCGGTGAAGGTTTCCAGTGGGATCTCGCAGATCCCCGGGGACTGCCCCGGTCCACCGAACCAGCGGATCGACATGGCCGTCATGCCCTGCTGGGCAAGGATGCGTGCTCTCTCTCGTTCGACACGCCCGCTTGATCCCGCCAGGACCAGGACACCGATGTCACTACCGCAGACGGGAGCGACCAGCACGCCCTCCCAGGGATCGGTCAACTCGCGCTCAGCGACATCCACATGGCCCCTATCGGTCCGCCTCAACCTGTCAGCGCAGCGTATTGCGCCGCAGAACGCCCGCTCTAGCTAACAGCTAGCCAGATACCTCATCGTGACTGACGACTACGAAGCATCCGCACCGTGATCGACGAGGGACATGTCGGATGCCAACGCGCGGGCGGTGTCGGCGAAGAACTGCTCGTCGGCACCAGGGGCGAGGCCGAGGGTGACACCCTGGCCGAGGCCGACGAACAGTGCCCTGAGCGCGGTGGTCAGGCGTTGCGCCTGATGCGACGCCACAACGCTCCCGTTGTGCGATCTTCCGGTGAACAGCTCGATCAGGTGGTTTTCCTGCGATCGGATGGACACCGCGAGCTGGGCCCCCAGGTCGGGGTCGTGCAGGGCCATATCCAGCAAGGTGATCTGGAGCGACAGGGCAGACCGGGCGTCGGGGGCGTCACAGCTACGCCGGTAGTGCCGGGCGAAGGCGTCGACAGCTCCGAGTAGATCCAGTTCAGCTGGAACCGCCTGCTCGATCTCTTCGTAGTACGGCCGCAGGTAATCGGCGACGAGGGCGACCACCAGGCCGTTCTTGCTCCCGAACAGAGAGTAGATCGCGCCGGTGGTCAGGTCGGCGCGTTCGGCGATCTCATCAAGCTTGGCCCGGTATCCGTCCCGGGAAACGACCTGGAACGCGGCGTCCAGCAGGGCACGGCGGTTGCGTTCCTTGGCCTCCGCTCTCGTCATTCTCATAGTTTGATTATTACCGTAATCTCGTTACGGAACCAGCCGAGAGAGCTTCAGAGAGGATCGCTCATGGCCCAGGTTGTGGCACCGCAGGTGACCCGCCAGAAGGTGGGAGCCATCGCCGATGGCGCCTTCAAGGTGTTGCTCGCCGCTGTCTACATCGCCGGCGCTGCCCCACTCGGCCGGTTACTCGGCACGTCAGCCTGGCTGATGGTTGTCTCAGGAGTGGCCCTGCTGATCGGCGGTGGCATCGAGATCGGATATACGCGCAGCCGATCGATGCGCACCTACACCTGGCTCATGGTCGCCTACGACAGCGGCTGGGTGCTGACGGCACTTATCGGCGCCCTGATGGCATGGCAGGGCAACAGCGCCGGGGGTGAAGTCTGGATCGGGTACCAGACCGCCGCCCCCATAGCGTTCGCCGCACTGCTGGTCGCCGCCAAGCCAGCCCAGACTGCCTCAGTTTGAGCGAGGCAATCGACCCGTCCCGTCTCGCTCAAACTGAGGCACCCCAGGTCGGGCACTCACGCTGCCTCACCTTCAGCGAGACCGGACAACCCGCTCACCCGCTCGCCGCGTACAACAGCTCCCGCACCTCCCCCACCCCCTCCGCCCCCTTGCTCCACACCAGACGCAGGCTCAGGTCGAGGGTGGGAAGGGCGAGGCGGGTCAGGCGGCCGGCGGTCAGGGAGTCGGCCACCGCGAAGTGCGGGAGGAGGGCGATGCCCAGGCCCTGTTCCGCCCAGGCCCGCATCACCGCGACGCCGCCGGCTTGCACGCGGGGGACCCCGGGGCCGAGGAGATGGTCGGCGGCGAGGCGGAATGAGCACTGGTCGGCGTTGACGAGGAGGCGTTCGCCGGCGAGGTCGTCGGGGGTGAGGGGGCGGCCGGCCAGCGGGTGGTCCGGGGCGGCCACCAGGTCGAGGGGGACCGTGTCGACGTCGAGGGTGGCCAGCGGGTCGGGAGGAACCGGGAAGCCCAGGCCGCCGAGGGTCGTGCCGTGGTCCAGGAGGAGGGCCGCGGTCAGATCGCCGGACAGGACCTCGGCGAGGAGCCGGTCCCGGCCGGCCGCCACCCGCACCTCGACCCGTACGTCGGGGTGACGCCGGGCCAGCCGCCGAAGGACGGCGGGGACACAGGTCGCGGCGATCGTCTCCAGCGCGCCGAGGCGCAGCAGCGGCGGTTCGCCGCGCACCTCGCGGGCCGCGCGTTCCGCCTGCTCCAGCAGCCGCCGCGCCCACAGCGCCATGCGGTCGCCCGCCGCCGTCGCCCGCATGCCGGAGGCCGTGCGGTCGAACAGCGGTACGCCGACCGACTTCTCCAGCGCCCGCACCTGTGCCGACACCGAGGACGGCGCGAGGCCGAGGGCACCGGCGGCCTCAGTGATCGTGCCGTGCCGCAACACCGCCTCGAACGTGCGCAGTTGACGCAGCTCCATGCCGCCCGTCCACCTCCCCCACGGCGTCCGGTTCTCCGGCGTCCGCTTCTCCGGCGTTCGGTTCTTCCGAACGGAGTGTACGGATCCGGCGGTGGAGCAACGCCCCCCGCCCGCCGCACAGTTCCGCCATGATCCTTCTCCTCGGCATCTCCCTCGGCTACTTCATGGTGCTGCTCGACACCACCGTCCTCTCCGTCGCCGAGCCCGACCTGGCCGCCTCCCTGCACACCTCCGTGGCGGGACTTCAGTGGGCGACCACCGGATACACCGTCGTCTTCGCCGCCCTGCTGCTGTCGGCGGGCGCGCTGACCGACCGGCTGGGCGCGCACCGCGTCTTCCGGGGCGGGGTCGTGCTGTTCGCGGCCGGGTCGGCGCTGTGCGCGGCGGCGCCGGACGTGGGCGTGCTGGTGGCGGTCCGGGCGGTGCTCGGGGCCGCCGCGGCGGCCTGCGTGCCGTCCTCGCTGGCGCTGCTCGGCCGGCTCCACCCGGACCGGGCCTCGCACGCCCGCGCGGTCGCGGTCTGGGCGGCGATCAGCGGCGCGGCCGTGGCCGCGGGCCCGCTCGTGGGTGGGGCGCTGGTCGGCGCGGCGGGCTGGCGGGCGGTGTTCCTCGTCAACGTGCCCCTCGGCGCGCTGACGCTCACCCTGACCGCGTCCCGCCGCCTGCACTGCCCGCGCGGCGACCGGCGGGTGGACTGGCCCGCCCAGCTCGCCGCCTGTGTCTGCCTGGCCCTGGCCACCGACGGCTGCATCGCGGCGGGCGGCCGGCTGTGGATGCGTACGGCCGTCTCGCTCGCCGGAGCAGGCCTCGCCGCCGCCGTCTTCGCCCGGCTGGAACGCCGTAGCTCCTCCCCCGTCCTGAGCCCGGCCCTGCTGCGCGCCCCGGTCCTGCGGGCGGGGCTCGCGGCGGGCGCGGCGGTGAACCTCGCCCTCACCGGCGGTCTGTTCGTCCTGCCGCTGTACCTCCAGGAGCGGGGGCTGGGCCCGGTGGCCACGGGGCTGGCCTTCCTGCCGCTGACCGTTCCCTTCGCCGTCAACCCGCCGCTGACCGGACGGCTCGTCGCCGAGGCCGGCCCGCGCCCGCCGGTGCTCGCGGGGCTCGCCCTGCTCACCGCGGGCACCGCGTCCCTCGCCGTCGCCGCCCGCCTAGACGCCCCCTACGGCTGGCTCGCCCCGGGCCTGCTGCTCACCGGTCTCGGTGTCTCCTTCGCCCTGCCCGCCCTGGTCACCGCCGTGGTGGGCGCCGCTCCGCCGGGCACGGGCGGCGCGGCGGGCGGCCTGCTCAACGCGGTACGGCAGGCGGGCGCGAGCCTCGGCGTGGCCGTGATGGGGGCGCCGCTCGCGGCGGGTACGGCGGCGGGGGCGCCGTGGGCGTTCCTGCTCGCGGCGCTCGCGTGCGCGGTCACCGGCCTGCTGTTCGCGCGTACTACGGCCGTGCGCCGGGAACCCGCAGCCACTCCCGCAGCACGCTGAAGTCGGCGTCGGTGAGCCCGTGGCGATGCTCGACGCGGTGGAGGAGCGCCCGCCCTGGGTGGTGGGCGGCGACCCAGGCACGGTCGGCCCGGGTGAGTTCGTCGTCGAGCCAGATGAAGGAGCGGCCGGCCGCCCAGGCGACCAGCGGCCGGGTCTTCCAGTGGAGGGGGCCCGGGGGTTCGTCCTCGTCGGGCCAGTCCACCACGGGCAGCCGGGGCAGGCCGAGCCAGGGGGCCACGAAGGCGTTCGCGTCGTGCAGCCAGGTGGTGGCCCACACCAGGTGGCAGCCCAGCGCCGCGAGCCGGGGGCCGAGGGCCGGGTCGATCCGGGTCAGCAGGGGGTTGTCGGCGGCGGCCGCCGTGGGCACGGAGGACGACTCGTACACGGGGTACGGGTCGTCCGCGCCGAACGGCAGCAGCGTCCCGTCGACGTCGAGGAAGAGCAGCGTCGCCGGACCCTGGAACTCGGTGGCGTCGGTCATGAGGGGGACGGTAGCGTCTCGCCCATGACTGCCGGGTCGGCCTTGTGCCGTGAGCGAGTTGGGTGCCCGGCCTCTGAGTGAGGCCGCGGCGGGCCAGGAGCCCGCCTCTTCCTCTGCGTCCGTGAAAACCGACAGCAGAGGAAGAAAGCAGAGAGAGTGCCCAACGACTTCGAACCGCACGACTTCAACCAACGTGTCATCGACGAGTTCCGCACGAACCACGGCCGCGTCGGCGGCCCCTTCGAGGGCGGCCGTCTGCTGCTGCTCACCACCACCGGCGCCCGCACCGGCACCCCGCACACCACACCCGTCGGCTACCTCCCCGACGGCGGCGACCGTGTCCTGGTGATCGCCTCGGCGGGCGGCTCCCCCCGGCACCCCGACTGGTACCGCAACCTCCTCGCGCACCCGCAGGTGACCGTGGAGAGCGGTGTGTTCACTTACGAGGCGCGCGCCGTCGTCCTGGCGGGCGACGAACGCGACCGGGCCTTCGCGCGGGCGGTGGAGGCCGACCCGGGCTGGGCGGAGTACCAGCGCAAGGCCGGGCGGGTGATCCCGGTCGTCGCGCTGGAGCGGATCGCCAAGTCCGGCCCGGGACACATCGAGGCCGGCTCGCCGGGCGAGGCGATCAGGCTGGTCCATGACGTCTTCCGGCGCGAACTCGCCCTGATCCGGAAGGAGATGGCGAGCGGCGGCAGCTCCCTGGGCGCGCAGCTGCGGGTCAACTGCCTCACGTTCTGCCAGGGCCTGCACAACCACCACACCGGCGAGGACACCATGATGTTCCCGTTCCTCGCCGAGCGGCACCCTGAGTTCGCCCCGGTCCGGGAGCGGCTGCGCCTGGAGCACGAACGGATCGCCGTGCTCGTCGGTGAGCTGCGCCGGGTGGTCGCCGCCGAGGACCCGGCCGAGGCGCGCGCCGAGGTCGTACGGCTGACCAAGGAGCTGGAGGACCACCTCGACTACGAGGAGGAGCAGTTGGTCCCGCTCCTCGACGGCGCCGCCCGGTAGCCGCCGGGTCAGAAGGGCAGCGGCCGGGCGTGCACCACGTCCAGCCGTGACACCGCGCGGGTGAGCACCACGTACAGCCGGTGCAGCCCGCGTTCCTCGGCCTCGGCGACGGCGGCCGGTTCCACGGCGACGACGTGGTCGTACTCCAGGCCCTTGACGACGGTCGCGGGCACCAGCGTGACGCGGGCCCCGAGTTCGTCGGGGCCCGCCGTGTCGATCCCGGCCGCCGCGAGGGCGCCGCGCACCCGGGGCAGGTCCGCGTCGGCCGTGACGACGCCGACGGAACCGTCCCGGGTGAGCGCGTCCCGTACGGCCGTCACGGTCGCGCCGAGGACGTCGTCGGCCCGCCGGATCCGCAGCTCGCCCTCCGCACGAAGGGAGCGGGCCGGCGGGACGGCGACGTCGAGGCGGGACAGCAGCCGGTTGGCGAGTTCGAGGACCGCGGCCGGCACCCGGAACCCGGTGGTCAGCGGCACCACGGCCGCGTCCGGTTTGCCCATGTGCCGCAGCTGCACGTCCCAGTCCCGGGCCGCCCACGGCGTGGTGCCCTGCGCCAGGTCGCCGAGCACGGTCAGCGAGCCGAAGGCGGCCCGGCGGGCGATGGCCCGGCACTCCATCGGGGAGAGGTCCTGCGCCTCGTCGACGACGATGTGCCCGTATCCCTCGGGGTGTTCGATGAGCCCGGCGGCCTCGTCGAGGAGGACCAGGTCGGCGGCAGACCAGCGGGCGGACTTGTACGAGCGCGGCGGCCGGGCCCACAGCAGCGCCTCCTGCTCGTCGGCGTCGAGGAGGCCGGCGGCGGCCCGGGCCAGCACGGCCGGGTCGGTGAGGAGCCCGGCGACGACCTCCTCCGGCCGGACCTTCGGCCAGACCGCGTCGACGTACGCGCTCAGCGCCCGCGCCCGCTCGATCTTCCGCACCCAGGCGTGCGGGCGGGGCCCGGTGCGCCGCTCGGCCTGCGCCTGGAGGCAGCGCACCACCCGGGTCCGTACCCGCTCGCGTCCGACGGCGTACGGCGGCTCCTCGGCCCGCACCCCTTCGACGATCCCCACCAGTTCGTCGGCCGGCACCCGCCACCGGTACGAGCCGTCCGCCACGGCGAGCGACTCGACGCCCTCGGCCGACACGCGCGCGTACAGCGCCCGGCGCAGCACCTCGGCCATGCGGGCGTCGTGCTTGACGACGGCCGCCCGCTCGGTGTCGCCGCCGGTGACCGGGTGGAGGGCGATCTCTTCGAGGAGGGTGGACTGCCGTACGCCGGTCTCGCCGAGGGAGGGCAGCACCTCGGAGATGTAGGAGAGGAAGGTGCGGTTGGGGCCGAGGATCAGCAGTCCGGAGCGCTGGACGCGCTGCGGGTGGGTGTAGAGGAGGTAGGCGGCGCGGTGCAGGCCGACGGCGGTCTTTCCGGTGCCGGGGGCGCCCTGCACGCACACGGACTCGGTGAGGCCGCCGCGCACCAGGTCGTCCTGCTCGGGCTGGATGGTCGCGGCGATGTCCCGCATGGGCCCGACCCGGGGCCGCTCGATCTCGCGGGCGACGATCTCGCCGCTGCCCGTCTCGCCCCTGCCGAGGTGCTCGTCCTCCAGCCCGGTGAGGTCGGCGGAGTCGCCGCGGCTGCCGGGGGTCCAGCCGAAGCGGCGCCGGACCGCCACTCCCCGCGGGTCGCGGGCGCTCGCCTGGTAGAAGGCGCGGGAGACGGGGGCGCGCCAGTCGACGACCAGGGGCGGGGCGGCCGGGTCCTCGGTGATCCGCAGCCGGCCGACATGGTAGTTCTGCCCGGCGTGCTCGGGGTCGGTGTGGTCGAAGTCCAGCCGCCCGAAGAACAGTGGTCCTTCGGGGAGTTCGCGCAGGGCCTTGGCCTGGCTGCGCAGCCGGTGTCCGAGGACTTCGGCGTCGGCACCGGAGGCGGAGACGTCCTGGCCGGTGACGACCTGCCGGTCGGCTCCGGCGGCCATGCCGGCGAGGGCGGCGCGGCACGTGTCGTGGAAGGAGCGTTCGCGGCGGAGGGAGTCCTTGAGGGCGAGCTCGGTCGACGTCATGCGACCGAGCCTAGCGCAATAACGTAACCGAGTTACATCTTTTACCGAGTATCAGTTATTGCCCGGACCCTCCCCGAGCCACGGCAGCCCGGCCTCCAGCAGCCCGAACGCCCGCTCCGCCGCCGCCACCGCGTCCGCCCGCACATCGGCGACCCGCTCCCCCGCCGCGATCCGCCGCCAGTTGCCCTCCGCGAGGATCCGCCGCACGGCGACGATCTGCCCGGCGGCGAGCCGTGCGTCCAGGTCGCCGCCGAGAGCCCCGGCGAGCGCGGCCTCGGACCGCCGCAGGTACTCGTGCAGCCGCGCCACCAGGGTCGGGGTGCCGTACAGCAGCCGGTGGAAGGCGAGCACGCCCGGGTCGTCGTTCAGCCCGGTGACCGGATCGCACCGCCCGAGCCCGTCCAGGAAGTGCCGCCGCAGCGCGCCCAGCGGAGAGGTGGCGCCGGCCACCACACGGGCGGCCTCCTCCTCGTGGTCGGCGATCCGGTGCAGGACGAGGTCCTCCTTCGCCGGGAAGTACCGGAACAGCGTCGGCTTGGAGATCCCGGCCGCGGCGGCGACCTCCGCGACGGAGACGGCGTCGAAGCCCTTCTCGAGGAACAGCCGCACCGCGATGTCCGACACGTCCTGGTACATCCGCCGCTTCTTGCGCTCGCGGAGGCCGATCTGCTCATCCATGGGGTGAGCCTACGCAGGGACGTGCCCGGGGCCCCTGCCGTGCTCGCGCTGCCAGCGCGCGAGCGCCGTGACGATCCGCCTGGGGCCCGGAACCGACTCGAGCCCCAGCGGCAGGGCGGCGTCGGCGAGCACCCCCCGGAGCTTCAGTGCCGCCTGGGCCAGCTGGCGCTCGTACGGGTCCGGCCCGGGCTCCAGGGACAGAGCCACCCGGATCACATCGGTGAAGACGGACTGGGCCCTCTTGTAGCCGAGGAGCAGGGGCAGGTCGTGCCGCCAGCCGGCCACGCCGCCGGGGCGGGCGCGTTCCACCGTCTCGGCCCACTGCCGGACCACGGCGCGGGCCTGCCCCAGCGGGTACCGCATCAGGTGCAGATGGGTGGCCAGGTCGTAGAGGGGGTCGCCGACCATCGCCAGCTCCCAGTCGATCGTCCACAGGCGGCCGGCGTGGTCGACGATGAAGTTCTCGCGGTGCAGGTCGGCGTGGAGCAGGCGGAAAGGGCGCTCCCGCAGCCCCGAGACGTGCTTGCGCAGATGCTTGAACGACTCGGGATGCACGCCGAGGTCCGTGAAAAGCCTTTCGAATGCCGCCAGGTTGCCCCGGTAGACGTGTTCCTCGGTGAAGCAGACGAGCCGTTCCAGGAACCCGTCGCTGTCACCGTCCTCCGGCCGGTCCTCGGGTGTGCAACGCCGGTCCACGGAAAGCTTTTCGGCGGGTACTTCGACCAGCTGGCGGAACAGGCCGACGATCTGCCGGAGAAACTCGTCGGGAACCGCGAGCCCGGATTCACAGACCGCTCCGAGAGTGCGCCCTTCGATGAATCTCTGAAGCTTCAGGCCGTCGGCCTCGATGATGTCCGGAATGCCCTCGATCCGGCCGTGCAGGCCCTTGAGCAGCTGTTCCTCCGAGGTGAAGCACCGCCGGTCGAACCAGAGGAGACCGGGACGCGGCTCCCGGCACTTCCATCGCGCCGGCGGGCCGGACCCCTGTTCGCCGGGCAGCGGAAAGACATAGGTCTCGTGGTGGTATCCGTGGAGCGGGCCCTCGACCGCACTCTCGTCGCCACCACTTGCCTCGACCGCGTACAGCCGGGCACGGGAATCCGATTCGGGTGACATTGCCCGTTTCTCTCGTAGGCCCCTTCCGGAGGATTCAGAAGTGGAAGCAAGGTACTCCCCCGACGCCTCCGTTTCGTGGCGGACGCGTTTACTTCATGGAAGCCGGTCCCGCTTGACGACGACTGAACGCACACTTGTGCCTTACTGGCGGACAATTCGCAGCAGCGTCTCGAGCGTCCGGACGACATGCTCGGCGCCCGCCGCGCGCAGCCGCTTCTCGCCCGGGTCGTTGCGCGCGTAGCCGACGAACGGGATGCCGGCCCGGGACGCGGCCTCCCAGTCCGTGGGGGAGTCGCCGATCATCACGGCGTCCGCGGGGGCCGCCCCGGTCGCGATCAGGGCGCGGTTGAGGCAGTACGGGTCGGGCTTGAGGAGGTGCAGGTCCTGGGTCCGCCCGTAGATGTGGGGGGCGAAGCAGCCGATCAGGCCGCGGTCGGCCAGGTAGGCGCGGGCCGCCCGCGCGGAGTTGTTCGTGGTGATGGCCAGCCGGGAGCCGACCGCGGT
Organism: Streptomyces sp. NPDC054834; assembly: GCF_053611185.1. NCBI lineage: Bacteria > Bacillati > Actinomycetota > Actinomycetes > Kitasatosporales > Streptomycetaceae > Streptomyces > Streptomyces sp. NPDC054834. The sequence goes on from NZ_JBSGZV010000001.1 coordinate 468,689, forward strand.
CCAGGTGCGTATCAGGGGGTCGGCGTACGCGGTGGGCATCGCGGAGGCGACGGCCTGGAGCTCCTCCTGGGTGAGACGTTCCTCCAGTTCCGCCACCAGGTCGGAGCCGGGGTGCCGGTGCTCCACGGCGCGCAGCAGGATCTGCGGGTCCGGCGACTGGCGCTCCCCTTCCGTCAGCAGCCCGTGCAGCCCCCTGCTCTCCAGCCACTCCACCAGCTCGCCGGCCACCCGTTCCGCGCTGTGCCCGGCGAACAGACGGCAGATCGGGCCGTCGAAGTCCCACAGCACCACCCGGGCCCGGGTGATCACGTCCCGGATCGCTTCCGCCGAGTCCTCGGTCCCGGCGGCCGCCGGTTCATTCCGTTTCGTATCAGGAGTCACTAGGAGAGTGTCAGGTCCGAGGTGATGGTTTCCCAGAGGGCGTCGAACCACTTCTGTGACTGCTGCACGAACGCCTCGTCCCGCTGGCCCCGCCGATTCTCGAAGGAGAACAGCAGGGACTGCGATCCGAGCGTGTCGTACATCTCCAGCGTCCCGCTGTCCGTGGACTCCTCGCGGCGGGTGACCATGTAGTAGCCGATCAGCGCTTCCGAGCCGTTGAGGAGGTAGAGCTTCACCGGCGGGGTGAAGGGCAGCGCACGGAAGGTGACGTCGACGTCGATGTCATGGGTGCCGCGCAGGGCCTGGAGGTTGTACCTCAGGACCTGGCCCTGGGCGTTCCGCATGGCGAGCCAGCGCTGGTGGACCGGATCGTCGTCGCCGCGCCCGTCGACGGGGACCGGGAAGGCGAGGTTGATGTCCCGGGACGGCAGCAGGATGCGCACGTCGATGCGCTCGGGGCGGGCGCGGCCCTCGTGGATCATGCGGAGCGGTTCGCTCAGGGCCAGCATGAGGGTCTCGGCGGTCAGGCAGACCGCGTCGATGCGCACCCGCGGCGCCGCGAAGGCCTCGGCCAGGCGGGGGGCGAGGCCCACCATCGTCGGCTGGGGTTCTCCGCGGGCCGGGGCCGGTTCGGCGATCCGCGGGGGGCTGCCCCGGCTCACGCTGCTGAGCAGGCCGTCCTCCTGGAGTGCCCGCAGGGCCTGGCGTACGGTGCCGCGCTCCACGCCGAACTCCTCGGCGAGCTCGGCCTGGGTGGGCAGGCGGTCCCCCGCCCGCAGGTCCCCGAGCCGGATCCGTTCCCGGAGGGTGTCGGCGATCTCCTGGGGCGTGAGCCTTCTGCTGCCGTTCACTGCCACCACGTTCTCCTGGGTCACGACCAAACGCTACAACTTGCACCTACCCAAAGGCAGTTGTCCGTAGGTTGTTTATCTATGGGTGCCAAGTGGGGACAACTTAATCAGAGTTGGTTGCCAACTTGGTCTAGTTGGCGGAAGTTTTGCTTCCTGGCAACCTGAAGGGGGAACCACTGTGCCTGCCCTCGCCCTCATCTCCGCGGTCTTCGTCGTCGGCTTCGAACAGATCGTGCAGTGGAAGTACGGCGCCACCGGCATCGTCGGTCTGCTGATGCTCAGCATCGGCCTGAAGGCCAAGAGCCCGGCCGTCAGCTCGGCCGGGGCCGTCCTGCTCGCCGTGCTGCTCGCCGGTCCCGCTCTCTGATCCACTCGCCGATCCACTCACGCCGTGAGCACGAGTTCCGAACTGATCGTCTCCCACAGGGCGTTGAACCACAGGTGCGACTGCTCCACGAAGGTCGCGTCCCGTGGTCCGGCGCCTCGCTCGAAGGCGAACAGCATCGACCGCGTGCCCTCGGCGTCGTACAGCTCCACGTGCTCGTGCTCGATCTCCCTCTCGCGCCGCGTGAGGGTGTAGTACGCGAACAGCGCCTCGGCGCCGTTGAGCAGATACAGCTTGACCGGCGGGGTGAACGGCAGTGCGCGGAAGGAGACGTGCACGTCGATGCCGTGCGTGGCGCGCAGTGCCAGCAGGTTGTGCTGGAGCACCTGGCCCTGCGCGTTGCGCTGGGCCAGCCAGCGCCGGTGCAGCAGGCCCGCGGCCGAGGCGTCCACCGGGGCCGGGAAGGCGAGGTCGATGTCCCGGCTGGGCAGCAGGAGGCGGACGTCGACCTTGGCCGGTTTCAAGCGCCCCGCGTGGATCTGACGCAGCGACTCGCCGATCGCAAGCGTGAGCGAGACCGCGGTCAGGCACAGGGCGTCGATCTCGACGTGCGGGGCCGCGAAGGCGGCGGCTATCCGCGAGGCCAGAGCCACCATCGTGGGCTCGGGCGGGGCGGGCGGCCCGGCCGGGGCACGGCGGTGGCCCGGGTCGGGGGCCACGGTGGCGGGGCTTCCCTTGGTCACGTTGGTGAGCAGCTGCTCCGACTGGAGGATGCGCAGCGCCTGGCGCACCGCCCCGCGCTCCACGCCGAACTCGTCCGCGAGCTTGGCCTGCGTGGGCATGCGCTGGCCCCGCCTGAGCACACCGGACCTGATCCGGGCGCGCAGTTCGTCGGCCACCTCGGTGTGTGACTTCTGTGGCCGTGGTGCCCTCTTCCGTCCATTGGCGGAGGCGTGTTCCGGGTCCACGGTCACACAGTACAACTTCCCGCCATCTTGCGGCAGTTCAGTGAAAGGTGGTTATGAGACGCTTCCAAGCGGAGATAAGTACTGTGGAGTTGGCAGCCAACTTGGAGAACATGGTCAATCCCCCGGTTGGTTGGCCCACCGGGTTCCCTTCCGGAGGGGAGCCGGGAGCCCGGCCCGAGCACAGCCACAACCGAACAGCGACAACTCAACACGGATGCGCACAGCCACAACTGAACAAGCACCGCTACGGATCAGTCACCACGGTTCTCTTCAGGAGGGAGCTCAGAAAATGTCCGGGCACCACGGTCGCCCGGACGTACGCAGCAGGGCGTCGGCCATTCGGACGGCGCCCGCTCGGTTTTCCGCGCCCGGTCGATCACCACGAGCCGGGGCGCCTCACGTCAGGAGGTCGTCCACCTGGGCCTCGCCCTCTCGGTAGCGGCGGGTGATCTCCGCGCTGCACTCGTCCGTCGTGCGCTGGAGGTGCTGGCGGCGGCTGGAGACCTGCTGTTCGTAACGGACGAGGCGGCCCATCGCGGTGCCCAGTTCGAGATCGGTGCGCGCCTGGAGGTCGGACAGTTCGACCTCGGCGAGCATGTCGGCGGCCAGCCGCCGGTACTCCTCGTTGTGCGGGGTGCCGAGGGTGACGTGACGGGCCGAGGAACGCTGGCGGGCCGGGGCGTCGGTGAGGATCTCCGGAAGGCGGGACACCACGGAGGCGACCACGGTCGCGTCCCTCGGGCCGTCCACGGCGACCGGCTTCGGGCCGACCCGGCGGGCCAGTTCCGCGCGCAGGATGTCGATCCGGCCCTGCAACAGCCGCCGTACGTAGCTGAGGTCCGCCTCGTCGCGCTGCGCGTCCCGGCGCAGGGTGCGCAGTTCGGGCAGGCTCAGCCGGATCAGGTCGTGCCCGGGTGGCTCCACGGGTAGCGCCGGGCTGTCGCTGCGCTGCGTGGGCGGCCGTTGGATCCCCTGCAAATCCAGCCGCTCGGTACTCGGTGTGCTCATGTGCCTCTACCGTCCCCTCAACCGCGTAGGGAAGCATCGTGCCACCCCAAGTGGCCGCTATGTGACCGAGTGCCCCCGAACAGCCCCAGATGGGGGCTAAGGAACCATAATGGACCGCCTGTGACCAGGTCCCCGCCACCCGGCATCATGGTCCGCATGCGAGCAGTGGTACAGAGAGTGGACGGCGCGAGCGTCGTCGTGGACGGGCAGACCGTGGGTGAGATCGTCGGCGAGGGGCTGTGCGTCCTCGTCGGGGTCACGCACGAGGACACCAAGGAGAAGGCGGCCCAGCTGGCCCGCAAGCTGTGGTCACTGCGGATGCTGCACGACGAGAAGTCGTGCAGCGACATCGACGCCCCGCTGCTCGTCATCAGCCAGTTCACCCTCTACGGGGACGCCCGTAAGGGCCGCCGCCCCACCTGGAACGCCGCCGCGCCCGGCGATGTGGCCGAGCCGCTCGTCGACGAGGTGGTCGCCCGACTGCGCGCCCTGGGCGCGACGGTGGCGACGGGCCGGTTCGGCGCGCAGATGCGGGTCTCGCTGACGAACGACGGCCCGTTCACCGTCCTGCTGGAGATGTAGCCGGGGCCCAAGAGTCAGGGCTCGACCACGACCTCCTGCGCCGCCGCCGTGTCCCCGGCCACCAGCCGCGCGTCCACCGGCACGTTCCGCTTCAGCAGGGCCAGGGCGACCGGGCCGAGCTCGTGGTGCCGTACGGAGGTGGTGATGAAGCCGACCTTCCGGCCGTCCGTGCCCTCGTCCGCCAGGTGGATCTCCGTGCCGTGGGTCGGCAGGTGGACCTCGCTGCCGTCAAGGTGGAGGAAGACCAGCCGGCGCGGGGGCTTGCCCAGGTTCTGGACGCGGGCGACGGTCTCCTGGCCGCGGTAGCAGCCCTTCTGGAGATGGACCGCCGTGCCGATCCAGCCCACCTCGTGCGGGATGGTGCGGTGGTCGGTCTCGAAACCGAGGCGGGGGCGGTGGTCCTCGACGCGCAGCGCCTCGTGGGCGAGGATCCCGGCCGGCGGGCCCGCGGACTCGGCGTACGACTCCAGGTCCGCGCGCGGGAGGAACAGATCACGGCCGTACGGCGTCTCCCGTACGACCACGCCCTCGGGTACCTCGGCGATGGAACCGGCCGGAAGGTGCACCACCGCGATGTCGTCCGTGCGGTCGGCGGCCTCGACGCGGTAGAAGAACTTCATCGACTCCAGGTACGCCAGCAGCGCCTCCTGGGTGCCGGGCTCCACATGCGCCCAGACCGTCTCACCGTCGTCCACCAGGTACAGCGCGTGCTCGATGTGGCCGTGCGCGGACAGGATCAGCGCCTCGGTGGCCCGGCCCGCGGGGAGCTCGCTGACATGCTGGGTGAGCAGCAGGTGCAGCCAGCTCAGGCGGTCCTCGCCGGTGACGGTGACGACACCGCGGTGGGAGAGGTCGACGAATCCGGTGCCGTCGGCGAGGGCACGCTGCTCACGGAACAGGTCGCCGTAGTGAGCGGCGACGCCTTCGTCCACGCCCTCAGCGGGGACGGCGCCGGGCAGGGACAGCAGAGGGCTCTTCATACGCTAAGCCTACGACTCGGTATTTGAACTCTTGAGAGAGCAGTCCTTGCAGCGGCCGAAGATCGCGAAGTGCTTCATGTCCGTGTCGAACCCGAACGTCTCGCGCAGCTTGGCCCTGAACTCGGACGCCACCGAGACGTCCGCCTCGATCACGTTCTGGCAGTCCCGGCAGACGAGGTGGATGTGGTGGTGCCGGTCGGCCAGGTGATAGGTGGGAGCGCCGTGCCCCAGGTGGGCATGGCTGACCAGGCCGAGCTCCTCCAGCAGTTCCAGCGTCCGGTACACGGTGGAAATATTGACCCCCGACGCCGTCTTCCTCACCTCGCTGAGGATGTCGTCGGGGGTCGCGTGCTCAAGGGTGTCCACGGCTTCGAGCACGAGTTGCCGCTGCGGCGTCAGCCGGTAGCCGCGCTGCCTGAGGTCGCTCTTCCAGTCGGTGCTCACCACGGCGTCCAGTCTAGGGCCGCCCCTACCCGGCATGCCGTGCGTATCTCATGCCCCTGCGGACAGCCGCCACCGGGGCTCCGGAGGACTACTTGAAGAAAGCGATCCCGTCGTCCGGAAGGTCGTCCGGGAGGGCCTTGGCCCAGCGCTCGACGTCCTCCGGGGTGACGACCTTCTTCAGGTGGGCCGACATGTAGGGGCGCAGCTCGATCTCGGGGGTCTGCTTCTCGCCGACCCACATCAGGTCGCTCTTGACGTAGCCGTACAGGCGCTTGCCGCCGCTGTAGGGGCTGGAGGCGGCCGTGCGGGCCACGGCGTCCGTGACCAGGTCGATCTGGGGCTTCTTGTCGGCGAGCTCGCCGTACCAGATCTCGATGACGCCGTCGTCGCGGGTCATCGTGACCTCGACCTTGCGGTCGGCGTCGATCCGCCAGAAGCCGGACTCCGACTCCAGCGGGCGGACCTTGTTCCCGTCGTTGTCCAGCACCCAGGTGTGGGAGTGGTACTCCAGGAAGTCACGCCCGTCGTGGGTGAAGGTGACCTCCTGCCCGAAGTTGCACTTCTCCGAGCCGGGGAAGTCGTGCACGCCCGCGCCCGCCCAGTCGCCGAGCAGAAAGGCGAGGGGGACCAGGTCCTTGTGGAGGTCGGACGGGATCTCGATCATGAGGTCGGCAGTTCCTTGATGGGGGTCAGCGCTGGCCCTGGTACAGCTTCTTCACGGTCAGCCCGGCGAAGGCGAGAACGCCGACGCAGACCAGGACCAGCAGGGTTTCGAAGAAGATCTCCACGGGTGCTCCTTGAGCGAGGGTGGGCGTACGACAGAGCCGTGGCCCAGCTTACGCGGCCGGGGCCCGGGCCTCTTGGCGAGGTCGGCCTCTCAGCGCTTGACCCCGTCGACGAAGGCCGCCCAGGCCGGGGCCGTGAAGAGGAGCGGGGAGCGGGTGGTGTCCTTGCTGTCACGGACGGGGACGAGGGAGGGGACGTTGCCGGCGACTTCGACGCACTCGCCGCCGTCGGAGTTGCTGTAGCTGCTCTTACGCCAGGTCAGGTTGTTCAGGTCGATGGCTCGCACGGCACTTCCTCCAACATCCGCAGGATGAACTTCCGCGACTCGGCCGGGGACAAGGCCATATCGCGCAGCGCATCATAAGTGCGTTGGAAACGCTCAACTCTGCTTGGGTCTTCGATCAGTTCACCGTGTACGTCGTTCTCGGCGTATGCCACGGTACGGGTGTCCAGCAGCCGTAGGAACATCATGGTGGTGCTCGCCAAGCCGTGAAAACCGGCGCTGAACGGCAATACCTGGAGTGTGATGTTCCGGTGCTCCGACATCTCCACCAGGTACTCCACCTGCTCCCGCCACTCGCCCCGGTTGGGCAACGGGGTCCGCAGGACCGCCTCGGACAGGATGCTGCGGAACATGGGGGCTTCACCTCCCTCCAGCAGCTCTCGCCGACCGGTGCGCGCTTCTACCTGCTGGTCCAGCTCGCTCCCCTTGATCCCACCTCCCGCAAGCGCTTCACGCGCGTATGCGTCGGTCTGAAGAAGCCCTGGCGGCCTGCTCACGCCGTAGTGCCAAAGGCTCACCGCCTCCGACTCCAGAATCATGTACCGCCGGTACCGCTCCTTGAACTGCGTCGGATCTGCCATCGCCAGCTCCCACAGCGTCACCAGCAACCCCGGCGTCCCATAGAACTGATCCAGCGCCTGTACGACCTCGGGACCGCCCAGCGTCCGCCCGCTCTCCATCTTGCTGAACTGGGACGAGTCCCAGCCCACCTCCTTCGCCAGGTCCCGAAGGCTCAGACCCCGCTCGGTCCTCAGACGCCGCAACTCCTCGGCGTATCGCCCCCTCGGCTCCTGGCTCCGCCCTGTGATCACCAAACGTTGCGGCATCGCGCTCCTGTTGAATTTGTTGAATTTGGAGAGGTCAGCGTTGAAGTTGGGCTTCTCAGCTGCATGAACGCCCCCTTGATGCGCCATGCTCGAAGCATTCGACCACGCAGCGTAGTTCAGCAGTCGCGCTGCGCACACGCGTTCACAGAAAGGAATGGCGCTCGATGACAACGAAGTCGGAGCCCCTCGAACCCGGATCCCTCCTCTACGACCCGGCGACCACCAAGGTCGGCGAGTACCAGGACAGCGCGGGCCCCTACGCGCTGCTGCGCCCCGTCGGCGGTGGCCGGGAGTGGCAGGCCGATCCGGCCTCGCTCCGGCCCGCCACCGACCGGGAACGCCTCACCGACGACCTGAGCCGTCCACCCCGGCCGGTCCCGGACTGCCCGGCCTGCGCGGAGCTGGCCGGACGCAGGGAGGCCGCCCGCGCCGAGTGCGACCGCAGCGCGGAGACCGACGCGAACGTCCTGCTCCGGCAGCACCGACGGCGGGAGCACCACGCATGAGGGGCGGCCTGCCGTACGAGGAGTGCAAGCGGCGACAGCACACCGCACCGCGCGACCGGGCACCGTTGTACCCGGCCTTCGCGCTCCCGCCGTTCGCCCCCCGCTCCCGGCGCCGGCGCGGGCGGCGGCCGGTCGACGGGACCGTCGTGAGCGGCGTACTCACCGCGCTCTGCGTGGTCACGCTGCTCGTGACGATCGTCGCCGCGGCTACGCTTCCGGCATGACCAAGAAGCTCGTGATCAAGGTGACGGCGGGGGCCGATGCCCCCGAGCGCTGCTCGCAGGCGTTCACGGTGGCGGCGGTGGCCGTGGCCAGCGGGGTCGACGTCTCGCTGTGGCTGACCGGGGAGTCGTCCTGGTTCGCGCTGCCCGGGCGGGCCGCCGAGTTCGAGCTGCCGCACGCGGCCCCGCTGCCGGATCTGATCGAGTCGATCCTCGCGGCCGGGCGGATCACCCTGTGCACGCAGTGCGCCGCCCGCCGCGAGATCACCGAGAGGGACGTCATCGAGGGCGTACGGATCGCGGGCGCGCAGGTCTTCGTGCAGGAGGCGCTCGGCGACGACACACAGGCGCTGGTCTACTGACGCGCTGGTCTACTGACGCCAGGGGGCGCTGTGCGGGCCGGCTGGGGAGGCGGCGCTGGACGCGCTCCGGGCGGAGCGGTAGCGCCGGGTCAGGGTCACTGAGACGCGGCCGCTACCGGCGAGGGCGTTTCTTGCCGTCCAGTTCGTCCCACCACTCGTCGGACTTCGGATCGCCCGAGGGATCGTCCCACCAGCGGTCCTCGGGCCCGCGCCGGTTGGCGATCATCGCCGCGACGGGCGGGATGACCATGGCCACCACGCACATGCCGACCGCGGCGGGCACCGACCAGATGCGTACGACTCCCCACGCCAGGACGAAGAGTGCGATGCATGTCCCCATCATGGCGAAGTACACGTGACGTCGCCGTGCGTACATGAGTCCAGGGTAGGCGGGTGCGCGGCGCTCGGCGCGTGCGGCGGGCGCAAAGGCCGACGGACGGAGTCCGGCGCAGCGGGGCGAAGCCCGCGCAGCAGTGCGAGGTCCGCATCAAGGGGGGCGGCCCGGGCACGCCGAAGGGCCGCACCCAGGCGTCCAACCCGGGGGTGCGGCCCTTCAGCCGGTACTGAGGGTGCTCAGACCGCGATCGCGACCTCGGCGAGGCCGCCCTGCTGAGCGACGACCGTGCGGTCGGCGGTGGCGCCGGGGACGAGGGCGCGGACGGTCCAGGTGCCCTCGGCCGCGTAGAAGCGGAACTGCCCGGTGGCGGAGGTGGGCACCTCCGCGGTGAACTCGCCGGTCGAGTCCAGCAGGCGGACGTAGCCGGTCACCGGCTCGCCGTCGCGGGTCACCTGACCCTGGATCGTGGTCTCACCGGGCTTGATCGTCGAGGCGTCCGGGCCGCCGGCCTTCGCTCCACACATGTCTTTCTCCAGAGGGTTGGGGTCTGACCGGAAGGCCGGTCGGGTGGTTACTTGTTGGCGCCGAGCTCGATCGGCACGCCGACGAGGGAGCCGTACTCGGTCCAGGAGCCGTCGTAGTTCTTGACGTTCTGCACGCCCAGCAGCTCGTGCAGGACGAACCAGGTCAGGGCCGAGCGCTCACCGATGCGGCAGTAGGCGATCGTGTCCTTGGCCAGGTCGACGCTCTCCTCGGTGTAGAGCTCCTTGAGCTCGTCGTCCGACTTGAAGGTGCCGTCGTCGTTGGCGTTCTTCGACCACGGGATGTTGCGGGCGGACGGGACGTGGCCCGGACGCTGCGACTGCTCCTGCGGCAGGTGGGCGGGCGCGAGCAGCTTGCCGGAGAACTCGTCGGGCGAGCGCACGTCGACCAGGTTCTGCGAGCCGATCGCGGCGACCACGTCGTCACGGAAGGCGCGGATCGAGGTGTCCTGCGGCTTGGCCTTGTACTCGGTGGCCGCACGCTCGGGGACCTCGGTGCCGTCGACCAGCTCGCGAGCGTCCAGCTCCCACTTCTTGCGGCCGCCGTCGAGGAGCTTGACGTTGTCGTGGCCGTAGAGCTTGAAGTACCAGTAGGCGTAGGACGCGAACCAGTTGTTGTTGCCGCCGTAGAGGACCACCGTGTGGTCGTTGGCGATGCCCTTGCCGGACAGGAGCGCCTCGAAGCCCGCCTGGTCGACGAAGTCGCGGCGGACCGGGTCCTGGAGGTCCTTGGTCCAGTCGATGCGGATCGCGTTCTTGATGTGGTTCTTCTCGTAGGCGGACGTGTCCTCGTCCACCTCGACGATGGCGATGGTCGGGTCGTCCAGGTGCTCCTGGAGCCAGTCGGCGTCGACCAGGACGTCGCTGCGGCTCATGCTCTTTCTCCTCCGGGGCAGTTGCGGCGGGGCGTGCGAGTGCGTGGGTGCGCGGCCCGTTGCGGGCCGGCGCACGGATGCCCTGAGCAGGGCAGGGCGAGGGGTGAGCGCGGAAGTCGGGCTTCCGCTCAGAAGGGGCGACAGAGCATGGCGGCAACGCGGCACAGGTCCACTGCCCGCCGCTTCGTGAGATCCGCCTGTCGCTTCATGCCGACGATCGTAGGTACGGACAGTGGGGCGTGTCACCGGGGTGTCGTATGTTGAGATGCGATCGTCCGCGATGTGGGACGAGGTGTGGGAAAGGGTGCCCGCCGCAGAGCCTCCGGGCGCCGGTTGCGGCCGGTTCTTCTGCGCTACGGACGCGGGCGTCTCGCTCCTCGGACGCCCTCGTCCACCGCAGGAGGTCCTACCCGGCCAGCTTGACGTTCGAACCCTTCACCGTGATCTCGACGCCGTCCGTCGCCGCCCGCACCGAGTCCAGCTTGATACCGCCGGGCAGCTGGTCTATGGCCTGGTTGAAGTCGGTGATCTCACGGACCCGGTTCTCGGCGATGTCGACCTTGCCGATCGCGGGCAGGGCGTCGGCGTGCACCTTCACCTTGTCGCCCTCGACGGCGACCGAGCTGAGGACGTAGACCGGCTTGGGCAGCTTGTTGCCGAGGACCGTCGCCTCCACCGCGACCTTGATCTTGCCGTTGCCGCCGTCGGAGAGGCCGACCACGCGGGCGGTGACGCCGGGGGCGACCTGGGTGGGTTCCGACTTCGCCGTCTTCAGCAGCTCGTCGTAGGAGACGGTCGCGGTGCCGGTGGCGGTGGACGCGGTGGCGGAGCTGTAGTCGCCGGAGAAGTCGACGCCCTTCATGTCGGCCTTCAGGTCGTCGATACGGATCTTCTCGGCGCCGTTGCCGGTGGCCGCCTCGTAGTCCTTGATGCCGACCTCGACGTCGTCCAGGGAGCCGCCCGCGACCTGGGTGAGGAAAGGGAAACCCTTGATCGACACGTCGGGGGTGTCGACGAGGTTCTCCGTCGTCTTCAGCTTGTCGGCGGCCTGACCCTCCGCGAAGTGCACGGCGACACGGTCGACGATCACGAAAAGGCCGCCCAGGATCACGACGACGATCAGCAGTATTCGCAGGGCGCGCATTCGTTGTTTCCCCCGGCTAGGCGGTCTTGTGGCATGCGGTGACATGTGCTGCGACTGGTGCAACACCGACGGTATCCCTGCGGGGCCGGGCCGCAGGGAAATTGTCGATCACCTGTGACAGGGGACGACGAAGGTGCCCTTCTGCCCGGTTACCCCAGTGCCCGCCCCAGCACCCACACCACCGGTGCGGCCGCCGCCAGCGGCAGGGCCACGCCCGCCGTGAAGTGGACGAAGCGGGAGGGGTAGTCGTAGCTGGCGACGCGGTGGCCGACCAGGGCGCAGACCGCCGCGGCGGCGCCGAGGAGGGCGCCCTTGGTGCCCAGGTCCGTCACACCGCCCAGCGCGATGCCGGCGCCCGCCGCGGCGAGCACGGCGACGACCACGGAGGCCGGGGTCGGCAGCGGCAGGGCACGGGCCAGGAGGGCGACCGCCACCGCCGCCGCGCCGACCGTCACCGCGTCGGGTTCGGCGCCCAGATAGCCGGTGGCGACGACCGCCAGCGCCGTCGACACGACCGTCGCCATCAGGCCGTACATGCGCTCGTCGGGTGAGGCGTGCGAGCGCAGCTGGAGCACCAGGACGAGCAGGACCCACACCCCGAGGGCGCCGAGGATCGCGGCGGGGGCGTTTTCCCGGCCGGCCACCAGTACGGCCACGTCCGCGGTGAGCGCCCCGGCGAAGGCGAGGGCGATGCCCTGCCGGGCGGGCCACATGCCGTTCAGCCGGAACCAGCCTGCGGCGGTCACCGCCTGGAGCAGCACCAGCGGTACGACCAGGGCGTACGTGCCGATCGCCGCCGTACCGGAGAGCAGCAGGCCGAGCAGCGCGGTCAGCGCGGCGGGCTGCATGCCCGGCTCGATGATCGGGGAGCGGCCCTCCAGGCGGGCGCGCTGGGCGTCGGTGATGCGGGAGTTCCCGGACAGGGTGGCCGGCCCGTAGCCGGTCCCGGACTCCGGTGCGGAGGGCTGCTGCGCGGGCGGCTGCTGCGCCGGGGGCTGCGGAGGGGCGGGCGCGGCAGACGCGGCGGGCGGGACCGGCGGGACGGGCGCGGCGGGATCGTAGGTCTGCTGCGGCAGGTACGCCGTCTCGGCGGCCGCCACCGGCGGCTGCACCGGCGCGTGCAGCTGCGTGTCCCAGGTCTGGCCCTGCCACTGCTGGGTGTGCTGCTCCTCGTACCCGGACTGGCCGTACCCGGACTGGTCGTAACCGCCCTGTCCGTAACCGCCCTGGTCGTAACCGCCCTGGTCGTACCCCGACTGCCCGGGCCACGCCTGCGGCGCCTGCTGCTGGTACGGCTCGTACCCCTCGTAGGCCTGCTGCTGGCGCTGATGCTGCCCCTGCTGCCCCTGGTAGCCGTCGTACCCGGGCTCCTGGTAGGGGTTCTGGCCCTCATACGGCTGATCGGTCATCGCTCACCCTCCTGCGAACGGCGGGAGCACCTCGACCGTGCCGCCCTCGGCCAGCCGTACCGTCTCATGCCCGCGGGTCCCCACGGGGTCACCGTCGATGAGGTACGAGCAACGCTGCAGTACGCGCACGAGTTCACCGGGGTGTCGCTCCCGCACCGCGGCGAGCGCCTCGGAGAGGGTCGCCGCGTCGTACGGCTCCTCGGCGACCCCGGCCGCGGCCTTGGCGGCGGCCCAGTAGCGCACCGTGACCTTGGACATCTGGTTCCTCAATCGAAGGAAGAAGAATGAGAGACGGATGAGGCCAGGCTAGCCCGCCCGGGTCACCGCCCAGTCCCCGATCCGGGCGAGCAGGGCGTCCTCGGCGGCGTTTTCGGCGTGGCCCATGCCGGGCTCCAGCCAGAGTTCGCCGTGGTCACCGGCCGCGTCGGCCAGCATCCGGGGGTGGTCGACGGGGAAGTAGCCGTCGCTGTCGCCGTGCACGATCAGCAGCGGGGTGGGGGCGATCCGCGGCACCGCCTCGACCGGAGAGAGGGGCACCGGGTCCCAGTCGCGGTGGTGGATGCGGGTGTGCAGGCCGTAGCGGCCGACCAGGCGGCCCTCGGGGCGGGTGATCAGCCAGTGCAGGCGGCGCATGGGGGCGGTGCCCCGGTAGTACCAGCGGGCCGGCGCGCTCACCGAGACGACGGCGTCCGTGCCCTCGTGCAGCGCCGCGTGCCGCAGCGCCACCGAGCCGCCCATGGAGAAGCCGACGGTGACCACGCGCGCGTGCCCGAAGCCGCGGGCCCACTCGACCGCGGCGGCGAGGTCCAGCACCTCCCGGTCGCCGACCGTGGAGCGGCCACCGGACGCGCCGTGCCCCCGGAAGGAGAAGGTGACGACGGCCCCGTACCCGGCGAGAACCCCCGCCACCCGGCGCACATGCGGCCGGTCCACGGCGCCGGTGAAGCCGTGCGCGATGACGAACACCAGATCACGGGCAGGTGGCGCGGAGGCGTCGTATACGACCGAACCCGGGTTGTATACGGAATCGATCGCAATCCCGTCCGCGGTGCGCAGAAACGTCCGCATAACGGTACTTCTGCTCGTCTCGCAGTTCGGACGAATGGCGGAACGCGTCATGTGACCTGCCGGACTGTTGCTCATGTGGGCTATTCTGCTGGGCAGAGGACTCGGGCAGCGAAGCCCCCGAGTCCTTTTGTGCTTTCGGAAGCGTTGTATACGAAGCGGGAAACCGCAGGTGTACGGGGCCTTCGGGATCGCAGAGCAGTTCCGTACCGCCCACGTCCTCGCAGGGACCGAGGAGGAACCAGACGTATGAGTTCTCTGCTGCTCCTGACCAACGCCCTCCAGCCGTCGACGGAGGTGCTTCCCGCCCTGGGCCTGCTGCTGCACAACGTGCGCGTGGCCCCCGCGGAGGGACCCGCACTCGTCGACACCCCCGGCGCCGACGTCATCCTGATCGACGGCCGCCGTGACCTGCCGCAGGTACGGAGCCTGTGCCAGCTGCTGCGCTCCACGGGTCCCGGCTGCCCGCTCATCCTCGTCGTGACCGAGGGCGGCCTGGCCGCCGTCACCGCCGACTGGGGCATCGACGACGTACTCCTGGACACCGCCGGCCCCGCCGAGGTGGAGGCCCGTCTCCGGCTGGCCATGGGCCGGCAGCAGATCGTCGCCGACGACTCCCCGATGGAGATCCGCAACGGCGACCTGTCGGTGGACGAGGCCACCTACTCCGCCAAGCTCAAGGGCCGGGTGCTCGACCTCACCTTCAAGGAGTTCGAGCTGCTGAAGTACCTCGCCCAGCATCCGGGCCGCGTGTTCACCCGCGCCCAGCTGCTCCAGGAGGTCTGGGGCTACGACTACTTCGGCGGCACCCGCACGGTCGACGTGCACGTTCGACGGCTGCGCGCCAAGCTCGGACCCGAGCACGAGTCACTGATCGGAACCGTCCGGAACGTCGGTTATCGATTCGTTACTCCCGAAAAGGGCGACCGGTCCTCGGACGAGACGAAGGCCAAGGCCGACCGGGCAAAGCCGGGCGATGCGGACACCTCGCCCGCCCTGGACGACACCGAGGTCCACGCGGAGGCATAGCGGGCACCTGGGCAGGGCATCGCTTCCGCACAGCCGAGCTGCGATACGCCCTGCCCAGAGCGGGTCTCTCCGCGTAGACTCCGCGCGTGGCCAAGGTGACTCGGGACGATGTGGCGCGGCTGGCGGGGACTTCCACCGCCGTGGTCAGCTATGTCATCAACAACGGACCCCGGCCGGTCGCCCCGGCCACGCGCGAGCGTGTCCTCGCCGCGATCAAGGAGCTGGGGTACCGGCCCGACCGGGTCGCCCAGGCGATGGCCTCGCGGCGCACCGACCTCATAGGCCTGATCATCCCGGACGCCCGCCAGCCTTTCTTCGGGGAGATGGCGCACGCGGTCGAACAGGCCGCCTCCGAGCGCGGCAAGATGGTCCTCGTCGGCAACACCGACTACGTCAGCGAACGCGAGGTCCACTACCTGCGCGCCTTCCTGGGCATGCGCGTCTCCGGCCTGATCCTCGTCTCCCACGCGTTGAACGACCTGGCCGCCGCGGAGATCGAGGCCTGGGACGCCCGGGTGGTACTGCTGCACGAGCGCCCCGAGGCCATCGACGACGTCGCCGTCGTCACCGACGACCTGGGCGGCGCCCAGCTCGCCGTACGACACCTCCTTGAGCACGGCTACGAGTACGTGGCCTGTATGGGCGGCACCGCCGAGACCCCCGCCGTCGGCGACCCGGTCTCCGACCACGTCGAAGGCTGGCGGCGCGCGATGGCCGAGGCCGGCATCCCGAGCGAGGGACGGCTCTTCGAGGCGCCGTACAACCGCTACGACGCCTACCGCGTGGGCCTCGAGGTCCTCTCCGGCCCGCACCGCCCGCCCGCGGTCTTCTGCTCCACCGACGACCAGGCGATCGGCGTGCTGCGCGCCGCGCGCGAACTGCGCATCGACGTGCCCGGCGAGCTGGCGGTGGCCGGCTTCGACGACATCAAGGAAGCGGCTCTGGCCGACCCGCCGCTGACGACCATCGCCTCGGACCGCTCCGCGATGGCCCGGGCCGCCGTGGACCTCGTCCTCGACGACGGACTGCGGGTGGCGGGCTCCCGGCGGGAGCGGCTGAAGACGTTCCCGTCGCGGCTGGTGGTCCGCGGCTCGTGCGGCTGTGAGTGACGCGTCGTGCGACTGCGGGACGCCTGCGTCCCGCAGCTGTGAGCGGCCCGCGCCCCACGGCTGTGAGTGACCCGCGCCCCACGGCTGTGAGTGGCCTGTACCCGTCACGATGAACGCCCTCTGAGAACCCGCCCCGAGCTGCGAGGACGGTCTTTATATCGGGCATACGAGGTTCTGCCGGGCTTCTCAGGGAGCACTCAGCCAGCTCTCATGGTCGCGGGCGAAGCTCTATGCCATGACCGAGAGCTTCCGCCGCAGCGGCGCGTACGAGAACCCCCAGGGTGACGCCTACCAGTACCCCCGGCAGCAGCACGCCTCCTCCTCCGTGGACCCCCAGTGGCCGGCCCCTCCGGCGTACCAGCCCGCGCAGCCGGTCACCAACGAGCCGGTCGCCACCGCCTGGCCGTCCCCGCAGACCGCCACGGACGGTGCGGACGACGGCCACGGCGGTCACGGCGGTCACGGCGGCGGTACCGCTCTCCTCTCCACCGTCCCGGCCGATGCCGACCCGACGGCGAAGAAGAAGCGCACCCGGGGCCCGATCGCCCTGCTGGCCGCCGTGGCGATCGTCGCCGCGGCCGTGGGCGGCGGCACCGCGTACGCCTTCCAGGAGCTGACCGGCAAGGACACCGTCGCCACCTCCAGCACCACCACCAACGTGGTGCCCTCCAGCAAGAAGGGCGACGTCGCCGCCATCGCCGCCGCGGTCAGCCCGAGCGTGGTCGAGATCAACGCGACCCTCAGCAACGGCTCCTCCACCGGTTCCGGCGTGATCATCAGCTCCGGCGGCGAGATCGTCACCAACAACCACGTCGTCTCCGGCGCCTCCTCGATCAAGGTCACGACCAGCGACGGCAAGTCCTACACCGCCCAGGTCGTCGGCACCGACAGCTCCAAGGACCTCGCCCTCGTCAAGCTCCAGAACGCCTCCGGCCTGAAAGCCGCGACCCTCGGCAACTCCTCCGGCGTCCAGGTCGGCGACACGGTCGTGGCGATCGGCTCCCCCGAGGGCCTGACCGGCACCGTCACCAGCGGCATCGTCTCCGCGCTCAGCCGTGACGTGACCGTCTCCACGGACGAGAACCAGGGCCAGAGCCAGGGCAGCGGCGGGGGCGGGCAGTGGCCCTTCCAGTTCGGCGGCCAGCAGTTCAACGGCGACACCGGCTCCTCCACCACCACCTACAAGGCGATCCAGACCGACGCCTCGCTGAACCCCGGCAACTCCGGCGGCGCCCTGATCGACGCCGGCGGCAACATCATCGGCATCAACTCCGCGATGTACTCGTCGAGTCAGCAGTCGTCCTCGTCCTCCGACGCGGGCAGCATCGGCCTCGGCTTCGCCATCCCGATCAACACCGTCAAGTCCGACCTGGCCAAGCTGCGGTCGGGCTCCGACAGCTGAACCAGCGGCCCCGCAGGTTCGGCCCCCCAGGTTCGGCCCGCACGTCTAGGGAGTACGTCATGATCAATCAGGTCTCGCACACGGTCACCGGTACCGACCCGGCCGGGATCACCCTGGCCCTCCAAGTGGCATACGACCTCCACGCGCCGGTGCCCGCGCCGCGCGCCCCCGAGGTCGCGGCTCCCGAGATGATGGGCCTGCGCGTCCCCGCCGGCCGCCCGCACCGCCACAAGGTGCCGCTGAAGCGCCTGACGACGATGCCCGGCTGACACCGGCCTCGTGCCTACTCCGCAGCCACAATCATGCGACGCTGAAAGCGTCCCCACCCACCGCACCCCGAGGAACCGCGAGCGATGAGCCCCGCCGAAGGCGACCGTGACCCCCAGCGCATCCTGATCGTCGACGACGAACCGGCCCTACGCGAAGCACTTCAGCGCAGCCTCGCCTTCGAGGGGTACGACACCGAGGTCGCCGTCGACGGCGCCGACGCCCTGGAGAAGGCGACCGCCTACAAGCCCGACCTGGTGGTCCTCGACATCCAGATGCCCCGCATGGACGGCCTCACCGCCGCCCGCCGCATCCGCGGCGCGGGCGAGACGACGCCGATCCTCATGCTCACGGCCCGCGACACGGTCGGCGACCGCGTCACCGGACTCGACGCCGGAGCCGACGACTACCTGGTCAAGCCCTTCGAACTGGACGAGCTGTTCGCCCGCGTCCGCGCGCTGCTGCGCCGCAGCTCCTACGCGGCGACAGCCGGTGCGGGGCCCGCCGAGGACGACGAGGCCCTCACCTTCGCCGACCTGCGCATGAACCTCGCGACCCGCGAGGTCACCCGCGGCGGCCGCCAGGTGGAGCTGACCCGCACCGAGTTCACGCTCCTGGAGATGTTCATGGCCCATCCCCGTCAGGTGCTCACGCGTGAGCAGATCCTGAAGGCGGTCTGGGGCTTCGACTTCGAGCCCTCGTCGAACTCCCTGGACGTCTACGTCATGTACCTCCGCCGCAAGACCGAGGCGGGCGGCGAGCCACGCCTCGTGCACACCGTGCGCGGCGTGGGCTACGTCCTGCGACAGGGCGGCGCCGAGTGAGAAGGCTCCTACGCCGCTACCGTTCCCTCCCCATCCGCTCCCGGCTGGCCCTGCTGGTGGCGGCGGCGGTGGCGTTCGCGGTGGCGGCGGTGTCGGTGACCTGTTGGTTCATCGTGCAGGGGAAGCTGTACGACCAGCTCAACAACGACCTGGCGAAGGGCATGAGGGGGCCCGCCCCCTACGGCATGATCAACGAGGCTCTCCAGAGTTGCGCCGGCAGCCCGCAGGGTGACGGAGGCTTCCGGAGCTCCTACACCCAGGCGGTCAAGGAGGACGGAAGCATCTGCCTCTCCTCGAACGCCACCGGCAAGGTCAAGGTCACCCAGGACGACAAAAACGAGATCAAGAACGCGCACACCGACGAGCTGTACTTCCGCAACGGCACCGACACCGAGGGCAACGCGGTGCGCGTCGTCGTCAAGCCGATGGGTACGCCCCACAACCCCCGGACCGGTGAGGCCGGCCCCAACGTCGGACTCCTCGTCGCGGCACCTCTGAAGGGCACCCAGAGCACCCTCAACGACCTGGCCCTGATCCTCCTCCTCGTCTCCGGCATCGGAGTAATCGGCGCCGGAGCCGCCGGCCTCGCCGTCGCCCGCGCCGGCCTCCGCCCCGTCGACAAGCTCACCGAAGCCGTCGAACACGTGGCCCGCACGGAGGACCTGAGCATCCGCATCCCGGTCGAGGAGGACAGCGAGGACGAGGTGGCCCGCCTCTCCCGCTCCTTCAACTCCATGACCTCGTCCCTGGCCAGCTCCCGCGAGCTGCAACAGCAGCTCATCGCCGACGCGGGCCACGAACTCCGCACGCCTCTGACGTCGTTGCGCACGAACATCGAACTCCTCACCCGCAGCGAGGAGACGGGCCGCCCCATCCCCCCGGCGGACCGCAAGGCGCTCCTGGCCTCGGTGAAGGCCCAGATGACGGAGCTGGCCTCACTCATCGGCGACCTCCAGGAACTGTCCCGCTCGGAGGGCCAGCGCGGCGAACGCGTCCAGGTGGTCTCCCTCGAGGACACCGTGGAAGCGGCCCTGAACCGCGCCCGCCTGCGCGGCCCGGAGCTGACCATCACGGCCTCCCTGGGGCCCTGGTACACCCGGGCGGAGCCGGCCGCGCTGGAGCGGGCGGTGGTCAACATCCTGGACAACGCGGTGAAGTTCAGCCCCGAGCGCGGCACGATCGACGTACAGCTCGCCGAAGGCGTCCTCACGGTCCGCGACCACGGCCCCGGCATCCCCGCCGACGAACTCCCCCACGTCTTCGACCGCTTCTGGCGCTCCCCCTCGGCCCGCGCCCTCCCCGGCTCCGGTCTCGGCCTGTCCATCGTGGCCCGCACGGTCCAGGAGGCGGGCGGCGAGGTCTCCCTCTCCCGCGCGGACGGGGGCGGCACGGTGGCGACGGTACGGCTACCGGGGGCGCCTACGGCTCCGCCGGATCCGGCATGAGGCCCTCGGCCCGGCCGCCCCTCAGCCGCGCTTCGGCCCGGTGATCGCTTCCCCGCTCACGAAGCCTTTGGCGGGGCCTTTGGGGATGACGACCTCGGTGCCATAGGGCACCCGGTGGGACTCGCCCCAGTCGGCCTTGTCGGGCTGAGGGTCAGTGAGGAGGGTGACGGTGCCGTGGTCGTCATAGTCATGTAGGGACTGTCTGCGGGGCAATTCGAAGGCGGCTACGGTCACGGCTTCGTAGGCTCCCTCCATGCCGAGCTCAGAACTTCAGCGGATCAACGCCTTCCTGTCCGCCTTCGCTCGCCGCCAGGCCGCGCACACCGTCGGCCTCCCGGGCGGGTTCGCCGTATACGACGACGCCTTCGCCCACTCCCGCGCGAACAACCAGGTCATCATCGATACGCCCGTCGATTCCGAGGCGCTGCCCGCCATCGCGGAGCAAGCACTGGGTCATCTGCCACACCGGATGATCTCCGTGCTTGACCATGAAGTCGGACTGGCGTGCGCAGAGCCGCTGATCCGCGCCGGATACACCCACTCCACCTACCTGGTCATGCTGCACGCGGGCCCGGTTCCGGCCGGCAGCCCCGCGGACGAGGTGGACCTCGACGCGATACGTACTCCACTCACCCGGCGATGGCGTGGCCTTCTCCCGGACGTCGACGACGAGGTCGTACGCCACCTTGTCGACCGACGCGAGGCTCGCCGACGCGGGGCCGACGTCGTTCGCTTCATCGGTGCCCGCACGGAGGAAGGCGAAGTCGCCTCATGGGCCGACCTCTACGTGGACCCGGCAACCGGCACAGCCCAGATCGAGGACCTGATCACCTCGGAGTCCCACCTCAAGCGCGGATATGCCGATGCGGTCCTGGCCACTGCCCTCCGCCTGGCTGCCGATGCGGGCTGCGCTACCCGGTTCCTGACCGCCGACGCGACGGACTGGCCGCGCCACTGGTACGAGCGGCGTGGCTTCTCCGTCATCGACTACTCGCACTGCTTCGAACGCGGCTGATCACGAGACAACAACCACGTCCGGACAGCTGGCCCACTCCTCATCGCTGAGCGGGCAGCCCATCCGCTCATGCAACACCTTGCGTGCGGCCGGCACCCGCTGCGCGATCTGCTCCCTCGTCGGCTGTTCCGCAGCCAACTGCTCCACAAGCTGCCTCAAACTCATCCCGCGCTCCTTGGCGACCTGGGCGAGATGGTCGCGGGCGTGCCGGGACACCCGGATGGTGGTGTGCCCTGCCATGGTCCGACCATGGCCGCGTCGCAGCCCCCCGCGTCTGGATCGGCCCACCAGTCATCCGAAAGGGGGCAACCTTCCCCTGCCCCGTGGCAACTCCAGGTCACCCCCAACCGGGAACGACCCGAACAGGAGCCGCCCCATGGCCACCCCCCACTCAAAGCCCCGGCACCGCAGACGCCGCACCGCCCTCACCGTCGGCATCCCCCTCGCCCTGACCACCGCCACCGCTCTCGCCTACGGAGTCCTCTGCACCGGCACCCAGCAGAAGGCCTCGGCCGCGACCGCCACCCCCGCGTGGGCCACCGCGACCGCCGACGGGTTCGCCTCCGTCAACGCGCTGGGCCAGAACGGCACGTACGGCGGCCGGGACGGCAAGACCGTCACGGTCAGGACGCTCGCGGACCTCGAGAAGTACGCGACCGCCACCGAGCCGTACGTCATCGTCGTCGCGGCCACCATCGACATGGACCCGGTCGGGAAAGAGATCAAGGTCCAGTCGAACAAGACCATCGTCGGCTCCGGCACCTCCGGCCAGATCGTCGGCGGCGGCTTCTTCCTCGGCCAGGGTGTCCACAACGTGATCATCCGGAACCTCACGATCCGGGACACGTACCAGGGCACCTGGAACGACAAGGAGCACGACTACGACGGCATCCAGATGGACGGCGCCCACCACGTCTGGATCGACCACAACGACATCCGCCACATGGCCGACGGGCTCATCGACAGCCGCAAGGACACCACCTACCTCACCGTCTCCTGGAACAAGCTCAGCCAGGACAACAAGGCCTTCGGCATCGGCTGGACCGACAACGTCACCGCGGACATCACGATCCACCACAACTGGATCCGCGAGACGGAACAGCGCAACCCGTCCACGGACAACGTGGCGCACGCCCACCTCTACAACAACTACCTGGAGGACGAGGCCGGCACCACCATCCAGTCCTCCTACGGCGACTACTCGCGCGGCAAGACGAACATGCTGCTGGAGAACTCCTACTTCCAGGGCATGAACAACCCCGTGATCCGGGACAGCACGGCCACCCTGGTCCAGCACGGCAACGTCTTCTCGGGCACGAGCGGCAGGAACGAGAGCGGCGGCACGGGCGCGGCCTGGGACCCGAAGACGTACTACGGCTACACCCTCGACAAGGCCGGCGACGTACCCGCCCTCCTGAAGTCCGGCGCGGGACCGCGCAGTTCCATCGGCACGACGACGACCACCACGACCATCACGACCACCGCGACCACCAAGTCGGCCACCGCCACCACCCTCACCGTCGCCCAGGACGGCACCGGCCAGTACAAGACCGTCCAGGCCGCGGTGAACGCCGTCCCCGCCAACAACCCCTCCCGCGTGGTGATCAGCGTCAAGCCGGGCACGTACCGCGAGCTGGTCAAGGTGCCGTCCAACAAGCCGCACGTCACCATCCAGGGCACCGGCGGCAGCCGGAAGGACACGGTGATCGTCTACAACAACGCGGCGGGCACGCAGAAGCCCGACGGTTCGGGGCCGTACGGCACCGGGGGCAGCGCCACCGTCGCCGTCGAGGCCGACGACTTCCAGGCCCGTAACCTGACCGTCTCCAACGACTTCGACGAGGCCGCGCACCAGGACATCAGCCAGCAGGCCGTCGCCCTGCGCACCACCGCCGACAAGGTGTTCCTCGACGGCGTGATCGTCAGCGGCGACCAGGACACCCTGCTGGTGGACACCGCGGCCAAGGAGAAGCTCGGCCGTGTCTACATGACCAATTCCTACGTGATCGGCAACGTCGACTTCGTCTTCGGCCGCGCGACCACCGTGATCGACAAGTCCGTCATCACCCTGAAGAAGCGCTACAACGGCACCTCGGCCGGCTTCGTCACCGCCCCGTCGACCGCCGCCGACCGCAAGGGCATCCTGATAGCCAACTCCACGGTGAACGGTGACGTGTCCGACCGCAGCTTCTACCTCGGCCGCCCCTGGCACGCCGGCGGCGACGCGACCCTCGACCCGCAGACCACGGTCCGCAACACCACCCTGAGCGCCGCGATCAAGACCACCCCGTGGACCGACATGAGCGGCTTCTCCTGGAAGGACGACCGCTTCGCCGAGTACAAGAACACCGGCGCCGGCTCCGGCACCGCAAGCAGCGACCGCCCCCAGCTGACCGACGCCCAGGCGGCGAACCAGGAGGTCACGGACTGGCTGGGGGACTGGACGCCTACGGCTTCCTGATCTCTCCCGTCTCTCCGGTCTCTCCCGTCTCTTCCGCGCTCTCGTCCAGGCGGTAGTGGAGCGCGGATCCGAGGCGCATGGGCGTGACGTCCGGGTGCGGGTGTTCGGCGCGGTCCCGGCCGACGCGCCGGACCTCGTCCTGGCCGAGCGTGAACGCGACCGGCACGGGCAAGGGCTCGGCCTGCGCGGGCACGGTGAGGTCACGGCGCGCGGACCGCAGCGCCGTGAGCAGGGTGACGAGCCCGTGCCCGGTGTCGAGTTCGGCGGCCAGCGCCTCCAGGGCGTCCAGGGGCGGTGTCTCGTCCGGGCCGTAACCGAGCGTGAGGGTGATGTCCTCCTCGACGCCCGCCGGTGTGCGCAGCACCCGTACGGTCGCGAGCGCGGGCCGGTCCGGGTGCCCGACCGCGATCAGCCAGGTGGGATGGGGCGCGCGCGTGCGGGCCAGGTCGGTCAGCTCCCGCCGGTTCCAGCGGAGGTTGACCGGCTCGGCCGTGCTCCAGCCGGCGGGCGGGGCACCGGTCAGGTGCCGGAACGCCGTTTCCAGGGCGCCGCCGAGGACGAGGTTCTCGGCGGCGGGATGCCGTGTGCGCAGGGTGAGGATCAGCTGCCGGTCACCGCTGTCGGCGACGGCCGTGAAGGCGTCGGCGGCATGTGCGGCCCCCTGTTCGTCGCGTACGGGGGTGAAGGTGCCGTTCTTCCAGTGGAGCACGGCGCCGGACAGGCCGTCGTAGTAGCCGTGCTCGGGGTCCTGGACGACCCAGCGGTTGGGGAGGCCGCGAAGGGCCGCGCGGGTGGCCAGGGTCAGACGCGTGGCCGGCGGGGTGACGATCTGAAGAGCGCGGTCGGCGGCCGTCGCGGCGCGCAGTGCGTCGGAGAGCCAGCTCGTCATGGCGACGAGCGGTCGGTCCTGGATGACCACGGCCGTCGCGGCGGTCAGGACATCCACGGCGGGGGTTCCGGTGGCCGGGACCGGCACCGCGGAGACATCGGTGGTGAGGGGTATGACCTCGGTCGTGGCGGCCTCCGGCGGCCAGACGGTGCCGCCGAGCACGGTGGCCAGACGTCCGGCGAAGGAGCCCGCCAGCCGCCCGGCCTCGGCGACGGCGGTGGAGGCGCGGGCCTCGGTCCACCACACCGGCTCGTCGGAGACGGCCTGGTCCAGCAGCCGGGCGGTCTCGCCGAGAACCTGGACCAGGATCGGTGCCTCCACGGAGACGAGGGGGCGGCCGTCGGGAGCGCAGAGTTGTACGACCGCGCCGTCGGCCGTGGTGTCCACGCCGAGGTCGGGGCCGCCTGCGTAGAGGCCCGCCAGCAGGGTGCGCAGGTCCGGCATCTTCGGGGTGAGCGCTATGACGTCCTTGGTCACAGGGTGTCTTCTGCTTCTTCCGCTTCTTCTGCCGTCACAGCGGTCTGGACGAGCTGATGGGGGCGGCCACGGCGGACGAACGTGCCCCGGCCGGGTGGCTGCGGGGAGGCGTAGAGCCCGGGGAAGAGCTGGCCCTCGGTGCGTTCGCCGGTCATGACCAGGGCGGTGGTGCCGGTTTCCCGCAGGGTGGTCAGCAGAGGCTCGTACAGGGCCCGTGAGGATCCGGCGGCCCGGCGGGCGATGACGAAGTGCAGGCCGATGTCCTGGGCGGAGGAGATGTACGGCAGGAAGGGCGCGAGTGGCTGCTGGCCGGCGGTGGTGAGGATGTCGTAGTCGTCGACGAGGATGACGATGCGCGGACCGGTGAATGAGGGTTCCGTCGAGACCGCGTCGGGATCGGCGGTCTCCGGCAGGCGCTTGTCCAGTTCGGCGGCGATGCCGGTGGACAGGGCGGCGGCCAGTTTGGGGTTGTGGGCGTAGCCGCCCCGGTAGGGCTCGGGGATCACGCCGCGCAGGCCGCGGCGCGGGTCGAAGACGCCGAAGACGAGTTCCTCGTCGGAGTGGCGCGCGATGAGCTGGGTGGCGATCAGCCGCAGCAGATTGGTCTTGCCGCATTGGTTGTCGCCGAGGATCAGCAGGTGCTGGTCGGTGCCGAACAGGTCGAGCAGGACCGGTGAGAGGGCGTCCTGGTCGACGCCCAGGGGGATCCGGTGCGGTTCGGCCGCCGGGGAGGGCAGCCCGGCCGCGGCCAGCCGGGTCGGCAGCACACGTACGGGTGGGGCGATTTCGCCGTGCCATGCGGCACGGATGGTGCGGGCCGCGCTTTCGAGGGCCTGCCCCAGGTCGTCCGGCGCGGGCCGGTTGTCGATGCGGGGCAGCGCGACCTGGGCGAACAGCTTGCCGTCGGTCAGCACCCGGCCGGGGGTGTCGGCGGTGAGGGTCTCGGAGAGCTTGCGGTCGATGGAGGAGTCGGCCGGGTCGTTCAGGCGCGATTCGATCCGGATGCCGAACATCGACTGGGTGGCGATGCGGACGTCGTTCCAGCGCAGCATGCCGGCCACGACGTGGATGCCGTATCCGCCACCGCGCTTGAGCAGGTCCGTCACCGCCTCCTCGAGGTCGGCGAACTCGTCGCGCAGGGCGCCGAAGCCGTCGATGAGCAGCACGACGTCGGTGGCGCCCAGTTCGGGCAGTTTCGCCTTGGCTCTGAGCCGGCGCAGCTGGTCGACGGAGTCGATGCCGTGCTCGCGGAAGAGTTCCTCGCGCCGGGCGAGCGTGGCACGTACCTCGGCGACCGTGCGGGCGGCACGCTCGTGGTCGGCACGGCCCGCGATGCCGCCGACGTGAGGTAGCCGGGCGAGCGTGGACAGGCCGCCACCGGCCAGGTCGAGGCCGTACACGGCGACGTCGTACGGCGTGTGGGTGAGGGCGAGCGACAGGGCGAGCGTGCGCAGGAGCGTCGTCTTGCCGGACTGCGGTCCGCCGATGACCGCGGCGTGCCCGCCGGCGGTGGTGAGGTCCAGCAGCCAGGGTTCCTGCCACTGCCGGGCCGGGTCGTCGAGGACGCCGAGCGGCACCCGCAGGGGACCGTCGCGATGGGTGAGGCGGAGACCGTCCGTACCGGCCTGAACGGGGCCGGCGGCCTGGTCCAGGGTGATGGTCTCGGGCAGCGGGGGAAGCCAGATGCGGCGGACCGGGGGCGCGGCGGTGGCGAGCCGGCCGACCATGACGGACAGGACGGTCGGGCCGGTCTCGCGCAGGGTCGCGGCGGGGGCTTCCGCCGGGTCGTCGGAGGCGTTCTGCGGGAGGTTGTAGACCGGGTAGGGCCTGAGCGGCGGCTCGTCGTCACGGTCCTTGCTCAGAACGGGTCCGCGGTAGGCGCCGAAGACGTAACCCGCCTTGAACCGCTCGTAGGTGGAGGTGTCGACCTTCAGGTAGCCGAACCCCGGCAGCGGCGGGAGATGGAAGGCGTCCGTGGTGTCCAGGACGGTACGGGACTCGTCCGCGGAGAAGGTACGCAGGCCCAGCCGGTACGACAGATAGGTGTCCAGCCCCTTGAGCTTGCCGCCCTCGATGCGCTGGCTGGACAGCAGCAGGTGCACGCCGATGGAGCGGCCGATGCGGCCGATGGACAGGAACAGGTCGATGAAGTCCGGTTTGGCGGTGATCAGTTCGCCGAACTCGTCGATGACGACGAAGAGGTGCGGCAGCGGTTCCAGATCCGGGCGCTCGGTGGCACGCAGGACGGCGTAGTGGCCGATGTCGGCGACGTTCCCGGCGTCCTTGAGCACCTGCTGCCGCCGCTTGACCTCGCCGGCCAGGCTCGCGTGGACGCGTTCGACGAGCCCGGCCTGGTTCTCCAGGTTGGTGATCACACCCGCGACATGCGGGAGTTCGGCGAACGGCGCGAAGGTGGCACCGCCCTTGTAGTCGACCAGGACCAAGGCCAGGTCCTCCGGGGAGTGGGTGGTGGCGAGCGCGAGGACGAGGGTCCGCAGCAGCTCGCTCTTGCCGGAGCCGGTGGCGCCCACGCACAGCCCGTGCGGGCCCATGCCGAGTTGCGAGGACTCCTTGAGGTCCAGCAGCACCGGCTCGTGGCGATCCGTGAGGCCGATCGGGACGCGCAGGAAGTCCCGGTCGCCCCGGGGCGCCCACAGGCGGTGCAGGTCGAGGTCGGCCGGGTCGTCGATACCCAGCAGGGCGGGGAAGTCGACAGGACCGGACACCGGGGTGCCCTCGGCCGCGGACTCCGCGGACAGCCGCAGCGGGGCGAGCATCCGGGCGATGCCCTCGGCGCCGGCCCTGGTCACTCCGTCGACGGTGCCGTGCGCGAGAGTTCCGCGCAGATCGTCGACGACGACCCGGTCGCCGTCGACGGTGATGCGCACACTCACCTCGTCCGGCTCCTGCACCCGCTGTTCGAGCAGGTGCAGCACGGTCACACCCATGTCCGCCAGATCCACGGCCATGTCCGGCCGGGGCAGTTCGGCCGCGACACCACCGTACGAGTCGCTGACCACGAGCAGCCGGCTCGCGAGCCCAAGGGCCTGACTGCCGGACAGTCCACGGCGCACCTCGGCCGCGTACGCCGCACGCTGCCGCAGGTCGGGCGCGCACAGCCGCGCCAGTTCCGTCAGATCGGGCGCGATCCGGCGAGCGGCCACCGGGCCGTCGAACGTCTGCGGGTCGAGAACGTGGGGCAGCCACTTGGCCCACGCCCACTCCTCCTCGTCGGGCGTGCCGAGAGAGACGGCGACGTCGTCCGGCGCATGTGTGACGACGGTCTGCAACAGCAGGGCCCGGGCGACGCGGAGGACTCCCTCCCGGTCTCCGACGACGCTGACGTTCCCGGCCCGGTCCAGGGGGACGGTGAGCGGGAGATCCGTGGCGGTGCCGAAACGGCCCTGAAGGGCGCGGGCCTCGTTGAGCATGAACGGATCGGGCGGGGTGAGAACACCACCGACACTGTTCTGCGCGATGGACAGCTCCTGCACGGGCACCTCGCCGGTGCCCAGCCGCGGTCGCAGGAAGTCGGCGTCCTGACGGCGCCGCTCCCACAGCCGCGCCGGGTCCCTGACGAGGTCGTACAGGGCCTCGGGCGGCGGGTCCAGCTCGCGCGCCGCGTGCCGTCGGTCCCGCTCGGCCGCACCCAGCTCCTCGCGCAGCTCCTCCAGATACTCCAGGTACCGCTCGCGCTGCACGCGCCGGGTTCGCTGGGCCTTGCCGCGCTGCGACAGGAACAGCGCCACCCCGCCGAGCAGCGCCACGACCAGCACGATCGCACCGAGCGCGGCGAACTGGCTGTTGCGGATGATGGTCATCATCACGACGGAGCTGACGACACCGGCCATGGGCAGCAGGGCGGTCGCCGCGTTTCCGACCTTCCCTTCCGGGAGGTTCGGGGGTGCCTCGACCGTCCGGGGCGGCCCGGCCTCGAGGGGACGGGTGCTCCGGGCCGGCCGGTGGACCATCTGCTGGGTCATCGCACCCTCACCGCCCGGTGTATCGCCTCGGCCGCCAGACGGACGGCCGCGTCCCGGGTGTTCCGGCCCAGCATGGCGGTGTGGATGGGTCCCCCTTGGGCGAGATGACGGTCGTAGGGAAGCGCGACGACGGGCACGCCGGTCTCGCGGAGGTGCGCGACGGCGGTCTTCGGGTCGAGGGTGGCGTCGGGGGTGTTCGCGCTGAGCGCGACCACGGTGGCGGCCAGGGCGGAGTGCGGCAACTGGCCGAGCCAGTCCAGGACCTGCCGGGTGCCGTGGATGCCCTCGGCGGTCATCGGAGCGACGACGACTCGCGCGTGCGCGGTGTCCATCGCCGTACGCGCCACATCGCCGGGCAGCGTCTCGCAGTCCACCACGGTCACCGCGAAGTAGCGCCGCAGCGCCAGCGTCACCGTCCGGTAGGTGCGCACGTCCAAAGGAGCGCCGACCCTCCCCTGGCTCGCGGGCAGCAACCAGCCGCCGTCCGTCACCGGCACGAGATAGCCGGTGACGTCGGTCAGTTGCATGGCGGGTGTGAGGATGCGGGCAAGGTCACCGCACGACCAGCGCACGCTGTCCGCGCCCATCCGCACCGGGAGCGTGCCGAGGGCGGCGTCCGCCTCCAGGGTGAGCACCGGGTCGTGACGGTAGTGGTTGAAGGTCCGGCCGAGCAGCGCGGCGACCGTGGACTTGCCGACGCCGCCGCGAATGGAGGTGACGGCGATGACCCGTCCGGTGGTGACGGGTTGCTGCATCTGCTTCGCGAGGCGGGATTGTTCGGCCACTTCCTGGGTGGCGGATGCGGTGAGCCGGCGCAGTGACGTGCCGGCCCGACGCGTGACGGAGTCACCGTGCTGGGGGCGGCCGAGCGCGAGGGCGAGTCGTGGGTCGACCGTCGGGAGGGATTCGGGCGCCGGGGCCGGGACGCGGGGATCACGTGCCTCGCGGGGGACCGGGGACGAGGGCGGGGACGGCTGGGGAGCGGGCTGAGCCACGGGCTCGGGCTCGGGCACGGCAGGAGCAACCGGGTCCGGGGTGGCGTCGGCCAGATCCCGCAGCACGTCCTGCTGCCAGTCCCCTCCCCCGGTCATACGCCCCACTCCTTACGCGAAGGTGCCGAGCAGCCGCCCGTACACCCCGAACACGCCGATCACCAGCGGGAACAGGGCGATCACGGCCGCCGACTCCAGAGCGTCCCCGGCACGACGCAGCCGCACCCGCACGTGCTCGGCCGGTTCCACGGCCAGCACGACGAGAGGTACGACGGCCAGAAGGGCGAGCGCGGCGACGGGCCCGGCCGGCGAGGCATGCTCCCCCCACACCTCCACGAGCCGCACGGCCACGACGGCGGCGGCGACGAACAGCACCACGACCTCGGCGGTGAGCGGAAAGGCACGGGCCCGCAGCGCGAGCACCACCGCCACCACGACTCCCAGCGGCACAGTCCACGCCGACGCCGTGCGCAGCAGGAACACACCGGCCGCGCCCGTGGACCCGGCGAGGACGACGGTCGCCAGGACCAGACCGCGATGTGTGGCCGCGAGCGCGGTGGCCACCTGGTAACGGCTCACCGACGCTCCGCCCGAACGCCGGTCGTCCAGCCCGGTCAGCCCCGAGGCCATCAGCGCGAGCCGGGGCAGCACACCGAGGGCGACGACGGACACGACGGCGAGCAGCGCGCCGATCCTGGCCTGCTGGGCCGCGGTTGCCGCCCCGCCCTGGAACGCGATGGCCGCTTCCCACACCGCGAGGCAGCCCGCGACAGCCGCGGCGCCGATCGACGCGGCCCGCTTCAACGGCGTGAACCACCCGGCGAGCAGCAACGCGAACGCCACGGCTCCCGCGACACCGGCCAGCCGCGCGGCGCCGATCCAGCCGTAGGCATCAGCACAGCTCCACATGCCCAGGACGGCCAGGACGGCGCCGGTGGCGAGCAAGGTCGCGGCGAGGGCGTGCCGCTGTGCGCGACCGCAGAGGAGACCGGCGAGAGCCGCCCCCAGCGCTGTGACAAGAAGGCCCGCACCGGCCGCGGCCGGGTCGAATCGGCTGACGGCCAAGACGCCGGCGGCCAGAGCCCACAGGACGGTCGCGCTTCCGGCGACGACCCGCCGCATGGCAGGCCGCCACCGCCACGCCCGCACATCGAGATCACCGGCGACTTCGTCCGTGACGTCATGGACCACGGGAGCGGAGGGAGCGTCCTCCGCGCGCACGAGCCGCAGCACGGTCCCGTCGGCCACACCGGCCGACTCCAGGGTGCTGTCGTGCGCGAGCACGGACCCGTCCGGGTTCACCAGATACCGCAGCTCGGGCCGGCCCCCGACCCGGTCGTCCAGCAGCCGCATGACCTCCGGCAGCAACACCCCGACGGGCTCCCGCGAAGGCAGTACGAGGTCGACCCGACGTCGCTCACCGACCAGGGTGACCCGGCTGAGCGCGGTCCGAGTGCCGGCCGCCGAACGACTCAAGGACCCCGTGGATATCACGCGTTCGAACCTATCATCGAGAAGAAGGGGCAGATGGGACAGAAGCGGTCGGGGAGGCCGGGCCGGAGGGCACCGTCGTGCCCCCGCCGTACGGGTTCTTCCCGATGACCCGATGCGACACGAACGACCACCCCACACACCCGGCACACACCACCGCCGCGATCACCACCCCGGCGAACACCTTCCCCACCCGCTCATCGAGCGACCGCCGCTGCCGCTGCGCCCCGAAGAGCACGGCGTCCCGGAGACGCCGTCGGCGGACGGAGACCGATTCGAGGAGCTGGTTGTCGTAGTCGTGGGCGGTCACGGTGTGGGGTCACCTGTCCATGGATGCGTCAGTCAGGTAGGGAACTCGCCGAGCCAGTCGCGCTGGAGGAGGTGCCTGGGGAGGTAGTCGGACTCGACCTCGAGCGGGATGTCGGCGTCGTAGGCCATACAGGCGATGGCCAGAGGCGCGAGGGCAACCAGCCCCTCACCGTTCAGGGCACGCGTCTCGTTCGCAGTCCAGTACTCCTTGTGCCAGGTGAGGACGTTGACCAGTGCAGTGTTGAACTGCGCAGCGTCCTGACGCTGGTAGCGGTGGAACAGTTCCAGGGGTGGATACAGGATCTTCAGCATCAGTTCCCTGCTAGCGATCCGCGCGGTGTCGGGATTGGTACCGTTCACCGCGGTGACAAGCGTGTCCCACATCTCGGGCCGTCGGAACCAGGCGTGCTGAAGAGTCTCCACCCAGGCGTACACGTACTCGTCGAACTCCACCCCGGACGCGCGAAGGAACGAGACGGGCACCTGTGCCAGACGGTTGAGACGCTCGTTCTCCCGGCAAATTGCGGCCAGGTAGTAAGCCGTCAGCCAGTTTCCCGCGTGAAGGTACTCCTGGGGCCCAGTCGCAGGAAGGTCCTTGACTTCCCCGTCCGCCCCGATGCGGCAAGGAACCGGTCCTTCGGTCGCCATGCCCGCATCGAAAAGGGCGCAGCCCACCTGCATGGCCACTACCCACGCCTCCCACGTGGCGAATGTCTCCGCCGTGGGGTCCGTCAGGCAGCGCCACTTCGCCACGGTCAGCGTGTAGTCCAGGGCATCGAAGCGGTCGAACTCCGACGTCTCCAGCTCGTCCAGCACCTCCTCAGCGCTCTTGACGATCGGCGCCAAGGCTTCCGCAGCGTTGTCCGTACGGAAGTCATGGCGCGGAATGCTGGTGACCACTTGCTCTCCTCCGACTAGATCTTGAAATGTTCGAACACGGCGCCAGCGTAGGAGGAACCGTCTGGCTTTTGCGCCTTGACCAAGACGTACTCCAGCTTTCCACTCTTCAGCGCGCGACGAAGTTTGGCCGCTATCTCAGCGTCCTCCCCACCGCGCCGCGTCATGAGGCCAAGGATCGATCGGACGTACAGCTTAGTGCCTTGCTTGACCCTCATACCTTGGGCCCCGCCGTCATCGCCGACGTGCGGGTTCGCCGGGTCCTCCGGATCAGGCACCCCGTGGCGCCAGTCCAGATCCCCCTTCGGAGCCTTTGCCTCGACAATGAGGAACTTGTCGTCATCAAGTTCGTAGACCTGGTCGAACATGTCAGCACCGGTAGGAGTCTTCGGGAGATCGATTTCTCGGGCTGATGGAAACTCGCGCGGTACGACATGAAGTGCAGCAGATTTTTCACCGAGCTCCTCGGCGATCTTACTGTTGTTCGGCTTGCTTCCGAGTTGATCCGAATACGCTTTCAACGCCTTTTCGAGCGCCTTTTGCGTATCAGGGCCCGGGTTCGCCTTGAACGCGTTTTCCGCATGAGTGCGATCCAGCGCCACCTGTCGATCAGCTGCCGCCCTGTCGAGATCTCGGATGTTGCCGTCCGGGACCGTATCCCTTCCCAACGGCTTCGATCCGAACTTGACCTCCGACGGACCGCTTGGCATGTCGTGACTCGCGACCCACTTGCCGTTCGGGAGCTCCTTGATGATGGGAAGCTCAACGCCGTTCACCTTTGTTTCTACGCTCAAGCGGTGACCACGACTGTCGTAGTACCTCTTGCGCCATTCCGGGTCATTGGCTTTCCTGACAAGTTCGTCCTGGAGACGTTTCCGCTCCTCGGCCGTCAGTTCACGTTCGCTGTTATTGCCAAGTCGGTCACCCGCATGGTGTTCCGACTCGGCCGTATCACCGACGTGCCGCCCACTGCCCGGCGCACGGTCCGCGCCGTCCGGACCACCGTCGTGATGTGACGTTTCAGCCCGCCCGCTGCCGCGCGACGTCTCATCCGCGATGCCTGCTCCAGAGCCATGCCTCGATCCACCGTGGCCCGACAGCGATGCCTCAGAGGTGTGTTCTCGGGCACTGCCTGTGCGCCCTCCCTCATTGCCGGAGCCGCCGCCCCCATAGGCCGATGCTTCTGGCGAAGTCGATCCGCCTCCAACCCGGGACAGCTCTCGTTCGCGCGTCGGCGTGTGTTGCGGCCCGGCTTCCGCCGCGCCGTATCGTTCCTGCTTCGGGGCCGTGTCGATGACGTCGCCGTGTTTGTCGTACGCGACGAACTCACCGTCCTTGATGACGACCTTGGAGCCGTCCTCGAGTTCGATCACGCTGTGCACGCGCCCCGCGTCCGCCGACGTACCCGCGCCGGTGAAGATCTTCGAGGTGAGATCGGACAGCTTGGGCAGCTTGCCGACGGCCTTGCCGGTTGCCCGGAGGCCGACCGCGACCGGGTCGATGAAGTCGCCGACCTTGGCGGCGATCCCGGCGGTCTTGGCGACGGCGCCGGCCTCGCTGGCCTTGGACGCGGCGCCCAGCGGGCCGGCCCCGAGAGTCAGACCGTTGAAGAGGACCGTCGCCGAGGCCCGGGCAGGGTTCTCGCTCCACATGTCCCAGGCGACCAGCGACTTGGCGAACTCCTTGGCGGCCTTCTTCTGCCGGACCTCGCTGGGGCTGTCCTTCACCGGGCCGAACGTCCAGTCCATGAGCTTGTCGTACGGAGTCATGGTGTACAGCCCGATGCCTCCGACGATGTCCTTCAGACCGCTCCAGGCATCACCAGCCGCCTTCGAGCCGTGACCGCCGAACAGCGTGTACAGCCCGTCGAGGCCGCCCTTGATGTTGTCCTTGTACAGGCCGTCCCAGACGAAGCTCTTGGCCCCGTGCCCGAACCAGTCCAGACTCCACGCCTCGTAGCTCTGCTCCTCCGGGGTGCCCCAGGGCAGTTCCTTGGCCTGCCCCAACGTATCGAGGTCGTAGCCGTACATCACCTTCTTCTTGTTGACGGTGTGACTGCCGTCGTCCGTCACGAACTCCGGGCCGCCGACGATCGCCGAGATCTTGGTGGCCGCCCGGCGCTCCGCGTCCTGGAAGGCCGCCTGGGCGGACGTGACCCCGTCGAGCAGTTCCTGGTGCCGGTGGACCTTGTCCTCGTCCTCGGTCCAGTCGTCGTCACCGTCGACGCTGTCGACGAACGCGAAGGCGTCCGCCTTGAGTTGCGCCAGCTTCTTGGCCAGCGGACGCGCCTCGACGGAGTACGTGTCCAGCGCGTCGGCCACCGTCTCCAGCTTCGTGGCGAAGGTATCGGACCGGTCCATCACCGGCTGGGTGGTGGCGAACAGTTCGTCCGCCTCCGGTGCGGTGTAGTAGGCCTCCAGCATCTGGAAGCGGGAGTGCACGTCCATGCCGCTGTTGCGGATGCCGATGGCGTCGCCGCGCAGTGCCGAGACGTCCTTGTCCAGCTGGTCGAAGTCGCCCGTGAACTGCGGTATTCCGGACGGGCTGATCACTTCTTCCCGCCCTCCTCGCCCTTGCCGCCGCCCTGCCCCGGCAGGTCGATCTTCGGCGCCGCCAGGGCCTTGTGCTGCGTCCTGGCGGCCATCTCCGTGTCTCCGACGACGTAGTACGCCGTGGCCTCGCGCGCGCCGTTCACCGACTTCGCCGCGCGTGCGCCGAGGAACATCACGTCCCCCAAGGTCTTCTCCACGAAGACCGACAGCGCCGCCCCGACGGGCCCGGTCGGCGCCATTCCGCAGTAGGGCCCGCTGATGGTGCCGGCCGAGCCGGCCGCGCTCTCCACGTCCTTGCCGTACGCCTTGACGTCCTTCGCCATGTCGTCCATCGCGTCCTGCACCAGCGAGGTCACGAACTCGACGCCGGACGACGAGATGTCCCAGCTCGTCATACTGCCCTGCCCCCGTCAGATCCCCGTACGTACCGCTGCTCAGCCGATGTTGTCGACGGCCGCCTTCGCCTTGGCGAGCGTCGACTGTGCGGTGCCGTCGTTCTGCTCCAGCGTCGAGCGCACCAGCCGGATGATCTCCCGCACCTCGCTCGCGGCGCGGTGCCAGCGGACCTCCTTGCCGTGGTACTCGTCGGCGACGCCGTCCGCGGTGAAGTCGGCCATCGCGGCCTGGACCGCACGCTCACGGTCGGTCAGCACGCTCTCCAACTGGCCGATGACGCCCTGGAGGCTGGTCTGCACCTCGGACGAGGCACCGGTGTCGTACGAACGGCGGTCCTGGTTCTGACCCATGATCGGTTTCCCCCTGAAAACAGAAAACGGTTGCGGAGTCGGCGACTTCAGCGGTCACGACTGCGCCTATCGCGCACCGAACCGGGCCGCGTCGAAGTTCGCGGCGCCCATGTTCTGGTTGGCGTTGTCCTGAAGCTCCACGTCACCGCCGCCGAACGCCGTGTCCATCCCGGACTGACCGCCCAGGATCGCGTTGAGCGAGCCGTTCAGATCGCTGGTGATCTCGTCGGCATGCGCCTTGAACGAGTCGAACGCGGCCTTACCGGCCCCGTTGAACTTCCCCTCCAACGGCTCCGCCGCCTGGATCAGCAACTTGATGAGCGTGCCCAGGTCGTCGACCGAGCCGATGGTGCTCTTCCCCAGATCCGACAGGGTCGTCGAGCCCATGTCGAACTTCATCCGCGTACCCCCGTACGTCACTTCCGTCGCATGACCTCGAACATACTCTCGCACAAGGGGTTGCAGACGCAACGCAGTTGGGGGTCATGTGGCGTGATCCGGACTGCGCCTGACTCACTAACACAGCCCGTGAGACGGGACAGCAGCGTTGGCCTAGCGTGTCACCGTCAGGACTTCGAGAGGACGGCCCCAGGGGCGACGCCGAGGTTCCCTACGGACTCTTCCCGATGACCCGATGCGACCTCCCCATCCGCTCATCGAGCGACCACCGCTGCCGCCGCGCCCCGAAGAGCACGGGTCATGTATCGAACTCGCCGATCCACGAACGCTTCAGTAGATGCTCGGGCAAGTACTCCGACTCGACCTCGATGGGACGGCCGGCGTCGTAGCCCAGACAGGCAAGTGCGAGGGGAGCCAGGGCAATGTCGCCGTCACCCGACTCCTCACGTTCGGAATCGGCCGTCCAGTACGCCTTGTGGAACTGCACCGCCTGGGCGAGGGCCTCGTTGAACTTCGCGGGGCCCTGGCTGACAAATCGGTAGCGGAGATTGATCGGCGGGTACAGGAGCACGCCGAGGTCGAGATGCTGCGCGGCATCGTCGCCGCTGCTCGGCACCTGCTTCCGGCTACCACCTCAGGATCATCGTCTCGTCCGCCGCCGGCGTCGGCTCCGCGATCGTCTCCGGCAGCGGGGACGCCAGCCTCGCGTAGGCGCCGTCCCGTGCGAGCAGTTCGGCGTGGGTGCCCGTCTCCACCAGTCGGCCGCGGTCCACGACCAGGACGCGGTCGGCGTCCGGGGCCAGGCTCAGGTCGTGGGTGATCATGATGGTCGTGCGGCCGGACACAAGGCGCCGCAGGGGCTGGACCACCTGGCGGGCGGCCACCGCGTCCAGGCCCGCCGTCGGCTCGTCCAGCACCAGGACGGGGGCGGCGCGCAGCATCGCGCGGGCGATGGCGACGCGCTTGAGCTGGCCGCCGGAGAGGGCGGCCGTGCCGGGCGCGATCTCGGTGTCGTAGCCGTCGGGCAGCGCGGCGATGAAGTCGTGCGCCGCCGCGTCCCTGGCCGCCTGCTCGATCTCGGTGTCGGTGGCGTCGGGGCGGCCGCAGCCGATGTTCTCGCGGATGGTGCCGTTGAGGACGAGCGTCTCCTGGGGGAGGAGGGCGACGTTCTCGCGGAGGAATTCGAGGGGTACGTCCGTCAGGGGGACGCCGTCCAGGCAGATCGCGCCCGTGGACGGGTCGTAGAAGCGGGTCAGGAGCTTGGACAGGGTGGACTTGCCGGCGCCGCTCGCGCCCGTCACCACCACCAGTTCGCCCGGTCCGGCCGTGAAGGTCACGTCGCGCAGGGACGCGCGGCGGGACTGCGGGTAGCGGAAGGACACGCCGTGGAAGCTGACCCAGCCGTGCACCGGCCATGCGGGGACCGGCTCGGCGGGGTCGGTGACGGCCGGTTCGGCGTCCAGGATCTCGGCGATGCGTTCGGCGCCGGCGGTGGCCGCGGCGGCCGTGAGGCCGAGCTGGCCGAGGCCCCGGATCGGCGGGTAGAGGTAGCCGAGGAAGGCGGCGAAGGCGAGGAGCTGGCCGAGGGTCATGCGGCCGGCCGAGATCTCCCACACGCCCAGGCCGATCACCGCGAGCACGCACAGCGTCTCGACGACCTCGACGAGCTGCTCGTACATCTCGCTCAGCCGCGCCCCGCGCAGGCTGGCCCGCATCCAGGCGCGGGCCTCGGTGTCGAGGCGCTTCTCCTCGTCCCGGCGGCGGTTGTAGGCCTGGGTGAGGACGACGTTGCCGAGCGACTCCTCGACCACCGAGGTGATCGCGCCGTCGGCGGTCCGCTCGTCCTGGGAGGTCTGCTTGATGCGGCCGGAGAAGCGGCGGGCGGCGAGGAGGAAGAGGGGGGCGAGGACGAAGGTGGCGAGGGCCAGGTCCCAGCGCAGCCAGCAGGCGGCGCAGGCGTAGAAGACCGCGGAGAAGGCGGCGGAGATCGTGCCGACGACACCTGACACGACCATCTGTTCGATGGCTTCTACGTCACCGGTGAGGCGCTCCACCAGGTCGCCCTGGCGGTGCTTCTGGAAGAAGTGCGGTGGCAGGCCCTGGACGTGCCGGAAGACTCCGGCGCGCAGGCGGAGTACGAATCTCTCGGCGGTCCAGGTGGCCAGCGAGTTGCCGAGGTAGCCGACGAACGCGCCGAGGGCGGCGACGCCGAGCCAGGCGGCGGCCGGGCCCCAGAAGGCGGAGAGCGAGCCGGCCTTGAGGGCGTTGTCCGTGAGGTCGGCGAAGAGCAGAATCGCGGCGGTCTCGGCGAGCGCGGACACCACCACGCAGGCCACGATCGCCGCCAGCCACCTGCGGTCGCCGCGGGTCAGCGGCCAGAAGCGGTGGAAGGCCGCGAGGGCTTCCCTCATGTCAACAACTCCCTCATGCGGGCCCCTTGCACGGGCCCTTGTACGTGCCCTTGTACGTGCCCTTGTTCCTGCGCGGCACATGGCCGAGGCGGGGCCACCGGTGCGACCACGCTGTAACCGGTGACCCCGCCTCGCGGCGTGCCTCAGCCCTGCTGCCCCACCGGGCGGCGCTTCGGCGCGGGCTTCTTCGGCGCCGGCTTCTTGGGGGCCGGGGCGGGCTTGCGGTGCTTCTTGACGGGGGTGATCTTGTGGAAGCTCATGATGCTGTGCCTTTCTTTGATTTACGTGGGTGAATTCTTTGTCAGCCGCTGTGGGCGACCGGGCGGCGCTTCAGAGGGGTTTCCTTGCAATTCCCAGGCCATACTCAGCCTGCTCTTATACGCCGCCTACAGTCGCGCTTACTTATGGCCCACCGGGCGCTTGAACTGGGGCTTCTTCGGGGCGGGCTTCCTCTTGGCGGCCGGCTTCGGGGCCGGTGCGCACTTGCGGGTCTTCTTGACCGGGGCGATCTTGTGGAAGCTCATCTGCTTTCCCTTTCGTCGGCGTTCGCTTTCGACATGGAAAACATTACGGGACGCGAGGGCCAGGAAAAGCCAATTTCGCTTAGACCTCGATGAATTGCGTCTGAGATGAATTTTCAGGAGCAACGCGGAACCGAACCGCCCCTCACACAGGTTTTACGGAACACGAAGGCCCGGCACGCACGGGTAGTGCGTACCGGGCCCTCGGTGTGCGGTTACTGGACGATCGTGATCCGATCGGCGGCCGGCGGCGTCAGCGGGTTCGCCGCCGACGAGTTCGCCGTCAGGTACTTCTCCAGCGCCGTCAGGTCGTCCGTGCCGACCAGGTCGTTCGTGCCCTGCCCCAGCGTGGTGAAGCCGTCGCCGCCGCCCGCGAGGAAGCTGTTGGTCGCGACCCGGTAGGTGGCCGACGGGTCGATCGCCGTGCCGTTCAGCCGGATCGAGTCGGTGACCACACGGTCGGCGCCGGTCTTCGTCAGGTCCAGCGTGTACGTCAGCCCGGAGGACGGCTGAAGGATCTTCGGCGCCGCCGCGTTCGCACCGCTCACCTGTTCCTTGAGCGTCTGGATCAGCTGGGCCCCGGTGAAGTCCTGGAGGTTCACGGTGTTGGAGAAGGGCTGGACGGTGAAGCCCTCGGCGTAGGTGACGACGCCGTCGCCCTCACTGCCCTTGGCCGCGTACGTCAGCCCGGCCCGCACCCCGCCCGGGTTCATCAGCGCGAGGTCGGTCTCCGGGTCGAGCTCCTTGCCGTACGCCAGCTGCGCGTCCGCGATCAGGTCGCCCATGGGGGACTCGTTGCCGGTGTTGCCGATGTCGGCGGAGATGTAGCCGATGGGCCGGTTGCCGATCGGCGCGGCGAGGGTGTTCCACCTGTCGATCAGGGCGGTCATGTCGGCCGCCTTCGGGACGTCCCGGGTGACCACGTGGTTGGCCGACTGCACCGCCGTACGCGCGATGTCGCCGGTGCGCCGGTCGTACATCAGCGTCGTGTCCGTGTAGAGGCGGCCGAAGGAGGCGGCCGAGGTGACCATGCGGGGGCGGCCCGCCGGGTCGTCGACCGTGCAGACGTACGCGGTGTGGGTGTGCCCGGTGACCAGCGCGTCCACCGCCGGGGTCACGTTCTTCGCGATGTCGACGATCGGGCCGGAGATGCCGGCGCCGGCGCCGGCGCCCGGGGAGTCGCAGTCGTAGTTGTACGAGCCCGACGCGGGATAGCCGCCCTCGTGGACGAGGGCGACGATCGACTGCACGCCCTGGCGCTGGAGCACCTTGGCGTACTTGTTGATCGTCTCGACCTCGTCCTTGAACTTCAGGCCCTTGACGCCGTCCGCCGAGACGATGTCCGGCGTGCCCTCCAGAGTGACGCCGATGAAGCCGATCTTGACGTCCTTCTTCTTCCACACCCAGTACGGGCGCAGGATCGGCTTGCCCGTCTTCTCGTCGAGGACGTTCGCCGCGAGGTAGGGGAAGTCGGCGCCCTGGAACTCCTTGTCCGTGTAGCAGCCCGCCGTGGGGTGGCAGCCGCCGTTCTGGAGCCGGGCGAGTTCCTTCGCGCCCTCGTCGAACTCGTGGTTGCCGACGGAGGTGACATCGAGCTTCAGGTTGTTCAGCGCCTCGATGGTGGGCTCGTCGTGGAACAGCCCGGAGATCAGCGGGGAGGCGCCGACCATGTCGCCGCCGGCCGCGGTGATGGAGTACGGGTGCCCGGCGCGGGCGTCGCGCAGGTGCGTGGCGAGGTACTCGACGCCGCCCGCGTCGATCGTCTTCGTCGTGCCGTCCGGCTGGAGTTCGGTGACCCGGCCGGAGGAACCGGACGGCGGTTCGAGGTTGCCGTGCAGGTCGTTGAAGGACAGGAGCTGGACGTCCTGGTAGCGGCTCGGGTGGTGGCCGTGGCCGCCCCTGCCGTCGTGGGCGTCCGCCGGGAGCGCGGTGGCCAGTGCGGCGGCGGAGGCCAGTGCGGCGGCCGAGGCGAGAAGTGCGTACGTACGTCGTCTGACGCGGCGATACGGGTGATGTGCGGTCGGCATGCGCCCCCCCCTGTGGGTCTGCTGAGACGGTGGCCCGTTCCGGGCGCAGCCTAGGGTCAACGCGCGTAGCGCAACAGGGTGTTGATGGTTACATCCTGGTTTCCCTTTGCCGATTTCTTTACCGTTTCCCTTTCCGCCACCGGCCCGGGACCGCCCCGTACCCTCATACGCATGACCAGCGACGACACCGCACGGCCCGCCCACACCCGTTCCATCGAGACCTACTCCGCGCTCTCCCCGGGCCAGGCAGAGGCCGTGCTCGGGCTGCTCGCGGAGGCCGCCCGCGTCGACGGGCAGCAGCCGGTGTCCGAGCAGGGGCGGCTGCAACTCTCCGGCGGCGCCCGGGAGGGCGTATCGCATCTGCTGCTGCTCGTCGGCGACGAACTCGTCGGCTATGCCCAGCTGGAAGACACCGACCCGGTCGAGGCGCCGGCCGCGGAACTCGTCGTCCACCCGGCCCACCGCGGGCACGGGCACGGCCGGGCGCTGGGCTCGGCCCTGCTGGCGGCCTCGGGCAAGCGGCTGCGGGTGTGGGCGCACGGCGGGCACTCCGCGGCCCGGCACCTCGCCCAGGTGCTCGGCCTGACCCTGTTCCGCGAACTGCGCCAGATGCGGAGGTCGTTGGCCGATCCGGACCTGCCCGATCCGGTGCTGCCCGAGGGCGTGACGGTACGCGCCTTCGTGCCGGGCGCCGACGACGCGGCCTGGCTGGCCGTCAACGCCGCCGCCTTCGCCCACCACCCCGAGCAGGGCTCCCTGACCCGGCGCGACCTCGACGACCGCAAGTCCCAGCCGTGGTTCGACCCGGCCGGCTTCTTCCTGGCCGAGCGCTCGGGTGAGCTCGTCGGCTTCCACTGGACGAAGGTGCACGCGGTCGAGCAGCTCGGCGAGGTGTACGTCCTCGGCGTGGCCCCCGGCCGGCAGGGCGGCGGCCTGGGCAAGGCGCTCACCATGGTGGGCCTGCGCCATCTGGCGGCTCAGGGGATGCCGACGGCGATGCTGTACGTCGACGCGGACAACAAGGCGGCGGTGTCGGTGTACGAGCGGCTGGGGTTCACGACGTACGAGACGGACCTGATGTACCGCACCGAAACCTGACGCACCTGAACCTGAGGTACCTCTTATACCTGACGTACCTCTCATAGGGGGCGGCGGTCTTGACGCCGCCCCCTTCTTTGCACCACCCTTTCACTACTCAATTAGTGAAAGGGTGGTTGTGAGTGGTCGAGTACCGCATCGACCGGCACAGCGGCGTGGCCACCTACGTCCAGATCGTCCAGCAGACGAAGCAGGCCCTGCGCATGGGGCTGCTGGAGCCGGGGGACAGGCTGCCCACGGCGCGGGAGGTCGTGGAAGCCACCGCGATCAATCCGAACACCGTCCTGAAGGCGTACCGCGAGCTGGAACGCGAGGGACTCGTGGAGGCCCGGCGAGGGCTCGGGACCTTCGTACGGCGTTCTCTGGGCGCCGCCCCCGTCGACTCGCCCCTGCGCGCCGAACTGGAGGAGTGGGCGGCGCGCGCCCAGGACGCCGGGCTGGAGCGTGACGACGTGGCCGCACTCTTCACTGCCGTACTCGAGAAACACTTCCAGGGAGACCTGTCATGACCAACACGGCGCTGAGGGCCGACGCGCTGGGCAAGCGCTACGGCAGGCGGCGAGGGTGGGCGCTGCGCGACTGCACCTTCCAGCTGCCCGCCGGACGTGTCTGTGCCGTCGTCGGGCCCAACGGAGCGGGCAAGTCCACGCTCCTCACCCTGAGCGCCGGGCTGCTCGTCCCCACCGAGGGCACGCTCACCGTCCTCGGGACGGGCCCCGCCGAGGCGCGCACCCGCGTGGCCTACGTCGCCCAGGACAAGCCGCTCCACCCGCAGCTCACGGTCGCCGAGACGCTCCGCATGGGCGCCGACCTCAACCCGGAGCGGTGGGACGCGGCCGCCGCCGAGCGGACGACCGCCGCCGGCGACCTGGACCCGAACGCCAAGGTCCGCACGCTCTCCGGCGGTCAGCGCACCCGGGTCGCGCTCGCCCTGGCCCTCGGCAAGCAGCCGGAGCTGCTGCTCCTGGACGAGCCGATGGCCGACCTCGACCCGCTGGCCCGGCACGAGCTGATGGGCGTGCTGATGGCGCAGGCGGCCGAGTACGGCACCACGATCGCGATGTCCTCGCACGTGGTCGCCGAGCTGGAGGACTCCTGCGACCACCTGCTGCTGGTCGGCGGCGGCCGGATCCGGCTGGCCGGGGAGATCGACGACCTGCTGGCCGCCCACACGCGCGTGAGCGCCGCCGCGGACACGGCCGACCTCGCCCCGCACACGGTCGTCGAGTCCCGTGTCACCGGCCGCCAGCTCAGCGCCCTCGTCCGCCCGGCCGGCCCACTGCCCGCCGGCTGGCGCACCAGCACGCCGTCCCTGGAGGAACTGGTCCTCGCCCACCTGCGCAACCCCGAGGCCCCCGCCCTCACCGCCGCCGCGGCGACGACCGAGGAGGCCGCCGCGTGAGTGTCATGACCGCGTCTACTTCGGCAGCCGCCCGGCACCCGTCCGGCCGCCCGCGTCTGACCCGCTGGCTGCTGCGCCTGCACCGCCCGGCGCTGCTCCTCTGGGCGGGACTGGTGGTCCTCGGGGCCGCCCTGCTGCTGTGGCTCGCCGGGCCGCTCACCGACGCGGCGGCTCAGGCGTGGCGGCAGTGGAACTCCTGCCGCAACGGACCGAACTGCCCGTTCGACCAGGAACCGGTCCTGTTCTTCAGCGACACGTACACCTACCTCACCCTCGCCCTGGCCGCGCTGCCGTTGCTGACGGCCGCCTGGGCGGGCGCCGCGCTCGTCGGGCGCGAGATGGAGTCCGGCACCGCGCAGCTGGCCTGGACGCAAGGCGTCACCCCGGCCCGCTGGCTGGTGGCCAAGCTGGCGCTGCCGACCGTTGCGGTCACCGCCGGCACAAGCCTGCTGGTACTCCTGCACCGCCGGGCCTGGTCGGCGGCCCACAGCCGCGGCGTCACCCTCGACCTCTGGAACGAGATCTGGACCTTCCACGCCAACGGCCCCACCACGGTCGCCTTCGCCCTGGCCGGCCTGGCCGCCGGCGCCTTCGCGGGCATGCTCTGGCGCCGCACCCTGCCCGCACTCGTCCTCGGCCTCGTCCTCACCGCCGGGATCCGGGTCCTGGCCGAGGTGCTCCTGCCGCACCTGTGGCCCGCCGTCACCCGGGTCACCAGCCTCAAGGAGGGCTACGTCTTCACCGGCATCAACGTCGACAGAGGCCTGGTCACCGCCACCGGCGCGCACATCCCCGCCCCCGCCTGCGACAACCTCTCGACGAACGGGTGCCACCGGGCGTACGAGAAGCTCGGCGCGGTGGGCTACTACAGCAGCTACCACCCCGCCTCGCACTTCTGGCCGCTCCAGCTGACCACCACCGCCCTGGTACTGGCCCTGGCCGCCCTGCTCACCGCGGGCGCGTTCCTCGTCCTCAGGCGGCTCACCGGAGCGTTCCGGCTCGCGAAGGCGGCCTCCGCATGAGCGCCGCCGCCCTCCGGGGCCTGCCCCGCACGGTCCTGCGGCTGCACCGCTGGGCCCTGCTGGCCTGGGCCGCGTTCGTGGCCGGGCTGACCGGCTGGCTG
Organism: Streptomyces sp. NPDC054834; assembly: GCF_053611185.1. Taxonomy (NCBI): domain Bacteria; kingdom Bacillati; phylum Actinomycetota; class Actinomycetes; order Kitasatosporales; family Streptomycetaceae; genus Streptomyces; species Streptomyces sp. NPDC054834. Next base: position 513,454 of record NZ_JBSGZV010000001.1, read on the forward strand.
GTCTGGCTGACCGAGGTGACCGCGGCCGGCGCCCGCGCGGACGATCTGTCCTGCCGCCACGCCCCGGCCTGCAACATCTCCCGCCTGCTCGCCTACACCGAATCGGTCGGCTGGATCGGCACGCTGATCTGCTACAGCTTCCTGGCCGTCGCCGCCTTCGCGGGCGGCGCCCTGATCGGCCGGGAGCTGGAGTCCGGGACCGCCCAGCTGGCCTGGACCCAGGGCGTCACCCCGACCCGCTGGCTCACCGCCAAGCTCGCGCTGCCCGCACTGGTGGTCACGGCCGGCGGTGCCGCCCTGGTGACGGTGTACCGCTGGGGCTGGGCGGCCAGCCGGGGCCTGATGGACGACGACTGGACCTTCGCCGACGTGTTCGTGGCCCGGGGCCCGCTCATGGTGGCGTACGGCCTGTGCGCCCTCGCGTTCGGCGCGCTCGCCGCGCTGCTGCTGCGCCGCACCCTGGCCGCCCTCGGCACCGCGTTCGCCGCGATGTGGCTGCTGAACTTCGTGCTGGAGCGCTACCGCGCGGACCTGTGGCCGACGGTGACCCGCACGTCACTGGAGCGGCTCAGGTGGCCCAACGGTGCCTGGCAGGTGAACTGGGGCCGGAACGCCGACGGCTACTACGCCGTCTATCACCCGGAGTCCCACTACTGGCCCCTCCACCTGGTGGAGACCGGCATAGTCCTCACCCTGGCGGCCGCCGCGACCACGGCGGCCTACACGGTGCTGCGCCGGCGCACCGCGTAAGGGACCGACGATCCCGTACGTCCTCCCACGGGGGGAAGGACGTACGGGATCGTCACTTTCGCGGAGGGCGCACCGTATTTCGCGGACGGCGCGCCGCACTTTCGCGAACGCCGCACCGCGCCGAACGCCCGGGAGCCGCTCCCAGATATCCCGCACGTCATGTCTCCGTAACCATCGATTCAGACGACCTTGCGACGCTCAGCCAATGAAGCCCGCCGTGCCAGAGCCTTCGCCGCCCCCCGAGGGGCCCGCGGGGAACGGGGTCGTGAAGCTCCCACCCGCACGTTCCGACGCGCCCGTATCGCTCCTGGCGCGGAACAATGGGGTCATGAGCCAGCCAGACACCCAGGCACAGGTCCAGCACGCGCAGCCCTCCGTGGGCTCCATAGCCGCGCACCGCCCGCACACCGTGGCGGCCGTGGTCTCCGACCTGGAACCCGACATCGATGCCGACCTCGACGCGTACGAGGAATCCCAGGTCGACGGGGTACAGCTGCCGCAGGGTCGATTCCTCGACCGGGAACGCAGCTGGCTCGCGTTCAACGAGCGGGTCCTCGAACTCGCCGAGGACCCGAACACGCCCCTCCTCGAACGCGCGAACTTCCTGGCGATCTTCGCCAGCAACCTGGACGAGTTCTTCATGGTCCGGGTGGCCGGTCTGAAGCGCCGTATCGCGACGGGCGTCGCCACCCGCTCGGCCTCCGGTCTCCAGCCCCGTGAAGTACTGGAGATGATCTGGGCCCGCTCCCGCGAGCTGATGGCCCGGCACGCCGCCTGCTACCACGAGGACGTCGCCCCCGCACTCGCGGAGGAGGGCATCCACCTGGTCCGCTGGAGCGAGCTGACGGAGAAGGAACAGGCGCGCCTCTTCACGCTCTTCCGGCACCAGATCTTCCCGGTCCTGACCCCCCTGGCCGTGGACCCGGCGCACCCCTTCCCGTACATCTCCGGCCTGTCCCTGAACCTGGCCGTGGTGGTACGCAACCCGGTCAGCGGCCACCGGCACTTCGCCCGCGTGAAGGTGCCGCCGCTGCTGTCCCGCTTCCTGGAGGCCGCCCCAGGCCGGTACGTCCCGCTGGAGGACGTCATCGCGGCCCACCTGGAGGAGCTCTTCCCGGGCATGGAGGTCCTCGAGCACCACGCCTTCCGGCTCACCCGCAACGAGGACCTCGAGGTCGAGGAGGACGACGCCGAGAACCTGCTCCAGGCCCTGGAGAAGGAGCTCATGCGGCGCCGCTTCGGGCCGCCGGTGCGCCTGGAGGTCGAGGAGTCCATCGACCGCGAGGTCCTCGACCTGCTGGTGCGCGAGCTGAAGATCAGCGAGGCCGAGGTGTACCCGCTGCCCGGCCCCCTGGACCTCACCGGCCTCTTCCGCATCGCCTCCCTGGACCGGCTTGAGCTCAAGTACCCGAAGTTCGTCGCCGGCACCAACCGTGACCTCGCCGAGGTCGAGTCGGCGTCGGCACCGGACATCTTCGCGGCCCTGCGCACCCGCGACGTGCTGCTGCACCACCCGTACGACAGCTTCTCCACGTCCGTGCAGGCCTTCCTCGAACAGGCCGCGGGCGACCCGGACGTCCTCGCCATCAAGCAGACCCTGTACCGCACCTCCGGCGACTCCCCGATCGTCGACGCGCTCATCGACGCCGCCGAATCCGGCAAGCAGGTCCTCGTCCTCGTCGAGATCAAGGCACGCTTCGACGAACACGCCAACATCAAGTGGGCGCGCAAGCTGGAGGAGGCCGGCTGCCACGTGGTGTACGGCCTCGTCGGCCTGAAGACCCACTGCAAGCTGTCCCTGGTGGTGCGCCAGGAGGGCGAGACGCTCCGCCGCTACAGCCACGTCGGCACGGGCAACTACCACCCGAAGACGGCCCGGCTGTACGAGGACCTCGGTCTGCTCACCGCCGACCCGCAGGTCGGCGCGGACCTCTCCGACCTGTTCAACCGCCTCTCCGGCTACTCGCGCCGCGAGACCTACCGCCGGCTGCTGGTCGCCCCCAAGTCCCTGCGCGACGGCCTGGTCTCACGGATCGACAAGGAGGTCGTGCACCACCGTGCAGGGCGTCCGGCGTTCGTCCGCATCAAGGTCAACTCGATGGTGGACGAGGCGGTCATCGACGCCTGCTACCGCGCGTCCCAGGCGGGCGTGCCGGTGGACGTGTGGGTCCGCGGCATCTGCGCGCTGCGCCCCGGCGTCCCGGGCCTGTCGGAGAACATCCGCGTCCGGTCCGTCCTCGGCCGCTTCCTCGAGCACTCCCGGGTGTTCATCTTCGGCAACGGCGGCGAGCCCGAGGTGTGGTTCGGCAGCGCCGACATGATGCACCGCAACCTCGACCGCCGGATAGAGGCCCTCGTCCGGGTCACCGACCCCGCCCACCGGTCCTCTCTCAACCGGCTGTTCGACACCGGCATGTCCGACACCACCATCTCCTGGCACCTGGGCCCGGACGGCGAGTGGCTGCGACACGCGAACGACGGGGACGGCCAGCCCCTGCGCAACGTCCAGGAGATGCTCATAGACGCCCGGAGGCGCCGGCGTGGCACAGCGACACCTTGACCCGACGGACCCCACGGCCGGGGCGGTGACCGGGGACACCCTCGCGGGCTACCTGCGCGCCCAGGCCACGGAGTTCCTCCGCGCGCTGCGGCTGCACCGGGAGACCGGGGGCAGCTCGAACGGCGCGGAGGAGTCCGTCGACGCGGCGCGCGCCCTGCGTCGCTCGGCCCGCCGCATCAGCGGCAGCCTGCACACCTTCCGACCCCTGCTCGACACCGCCTGGTCGGAGGAGATCAGGCCCGAACTGGCCTGGCTGTCGGGCACGCTGGGGCTGGAGCACGCGTACGAGGGCCGGCTGGAGCGGCTGCTGCTGGCGCTGCACCGGCTGTCGGGGTCGACGACGGTGCCCGCCCAGGCGGTCGGCGCGGCCGTGGGCGGCCCCACCGACGGGGCGGCGCCCGCCCCGCTGAAGGCGGCACCCCCGAACGGCAACCTGACCGTCGGCGCGGCGAAGGCGGGCGCCCTGCTCGACCGCCAGCTCACCCTCGCGCGGACCCGCGCCCACTCCACGGCCCTCCAGGCCCTCGGCTCCTCCCGCTTCCACGCCGTCGCCGACAAGGTCGCCGTACTGGCCAGCGAGGTCCCCCTCACCGCCGCCGCCACGTCCACCGAACTGCACCCCATGGCGGACGCCGCCGAGGAACGCCTCACCGACGCGATCACCGCGCTCCCCCTGGTCACCGCGGGCCACCCCTACAACGCGGAGGCCCTCATCCACGGCCTGTCCCCGGACCCGTCCTCCCACCCACAGGACGGCCCCTGGCACCAGGTCCGCCTGCTGCTGCGCCTGCACCGCTACGCCCGTGAGGTGCTGCACGGCCCGGGCGCCCCCGTGGACCTGCGCCTGCTCACGGCCGGCCAGGCCCTGAACCGGCACCGGGACGCCTCGGAGGCCGCCGCGGCGGCGGCACAGGCGGCCCGCACCCCGCGCATCGCCCCGGCGACGGCGTACGCCCTCGGCGTGCTCCACGCCGACCAGCGTCACGAGGTGGAGGCGTCACGGTTCGCGTTCCAGCAGTGCTGGCAGAAGCAGACGGTCACCACCCCCTGACCCTTTCTGGCCGTTTCCAGCTCTTTCTGACTTTTTCTACCCCTTCGACGCGAGGCGGTGAAGCACCGGTGACGACCGCGAACGACACCCCCGTGCAGGCCGCGGGCTGCGTACTGTGGCGTCGCTCGCCGGTGGACGGCGGCCTGGAGGTCTGCCTCGTCCACCGGCCCAAGTACGACGACTGGTCCCATCCGAAGGGCAAGCTCAAGCGCGGCGAGGAGGCGCTGTCGGGCGCCCTGCGGGAGGTGGCGGAGGAGACCGGGTACAGCGCCGAGCCCGGCGCCGAGCTGCCCACGGTGTGCTACTACGCCAACGGCCGTCCCAAGGAGGTCCGTTACTGGGCGGCCGAGGCCGTCGCCGGCGACTTCACGCCCAACGACGAGGTGGACCGCATCCTGTGGCTGGCGCCCGGCCCGGCCCGGGCCCGCCTGACCCAGCCCCGCGACCGGGACCTCGTCGACGCCCTGGTCTGCGACTCGCAGGTGTGACCCGCGAACTCTCCGGTGTGACCCGCGACCGGGCCGGTGCGCCCCGCGAGAAGCCTCCCGTATGACCCGCGAGCCCGTCAGCTCGCCGTCGAATGCCCCTCCGCGTCCGCTCTCGCCTGGCTGCGGGCCCGGCGGGCGGGACCGCGCCAGCCGCAGGTGCAACGGGCCACGCAGAAGCGGCCCTGTTCGCTCGTCGTCGTGAGGTGTTCCTGCCCGTGCCGGGTCCGTTCGGGACCGTCCTGCTGCGCCACGCCGACAACGTTACCCACCCGAGGTAAAGGGCTCGTCCACCCCCGCTCAAGCTCCCGCCGCGCCGACCGGGCGCACGCGTGACGGCCGCCCCCTACTCGTCGTTAACCGGATCGACAGGGGGCCCGTGACGGACGTACCGGCTGGGGGTAGGCAGGCTATGGATCGGCGGCAGTACAGACGGGGCGGGACAGCCGGCAGAGCGGGATTCGCGGTGGGGATCGCGGCCGGTCTCGGCCTCGGTGTCACGGGCTGCTCCTTCAGCGGCGCCGCCGCCGAGGACGGGCGCGGCGCGGGCGACCCGGTCACCACGCTGCACCACGCCGCCGACGCCCTGCGCGGGGCGGGCAGTTCAAAGGCCACCACCTCGATGGAGATGGCCACCGGCGGCACCCGGGTCACCATCCGCGGCAAGGGCGTCTACGACTTCCGCAGACAGCTGGGCCGGCTCACCGTGCAGCTGCCGCAGGACCCGGCCGGGCAGGCCGAGCACCGCCCGATCACCGAACTCCTCGCCCCCGGCGCCCTGTTCATGAAGAACCGCGGAGCGGGGGTGCCCGCCGACAAATGGGTACGGGTGGACACCACGACCCTCTCCGACGGCAACCTGGTCACGGGCGGGGCGACGGACCCGTACGCCGCCGCGGAGTTGCTGCGCGGGACACGGACGGCGACGTACGTGGGGCGTAGCGAGCTCGGCGGGATCGAGGTGCGGCACTTCCGCGGCACCGCCGACCTGGTCAGGGCGGCGCGCGGCGCCTCGGCGGGCAACCGGGAGGCACTGGCCGCGGCGGCGAAGGGTTTCGCCACGGCCGAGGTTCCCTTCGACGCCTACCTCGACGACGAGGGCCGCATCCGCAAGATCCGGCAGAGCTTCTCCTTCGTCAACGGCCGCCGGAAGACCGCCGTGGCGGTCGCCTCCACAACGGTGCTGTACGGCTTCGGCACCCCGGCGGACGTCCGGCTGCCGCTGCCGAAGGACATCTACGCGGGCCGGATCGCCGAAAACCAGCCATCCGGCGAACCGGCCGGCGGCCCGGGGCACTAGTCAGCGCGGCGGCCCGTGAACTAGCCCGTCCGTGCCATGCGCGGTGTGTAGAGCCCTGCCTACTCTAGGAAGTCGGTAACGGCAGAGAAGAGGTGATGCACGTGGCTCCGGTCGGCGGTACGGCAGTTCAGGACCACGTGGCCCTCGCCGAGATCGAGCTGTGCGGAGAGCTGATCATCGCGGCGTCCGCCGCCGAGGAACGGCTCAGCCTGGAGAGCATCGACGAGGTGCTGCGCGTGGCGAAGGAACGCGAGACGACCGAGCACTGACCGCTGACCTGCGGGACGGGCACTCAGGTGCGCAGCAGGCGGCCGATCGCCTTCGTGGCCTCCTCCACCTTGGCGTCGATCTCCGTCCCGCCCTTGACGGCCGCGTCCGCGACGCAGTGGCGCAGGTGCTCCTCCAGGAGTTGCAGCGCGAAGGACTGCAGGGCCTTGGTGGAGGCGGACACCTGCGTGAGTATGTCGATGCAGTAGGTGTCCTCGTCGACCATGCGCTGAAGGCCCCGGATCTGGCCCTCGATCCGGCGCAGCCGCTTGAGGTGCTCGTCCTTCTGCTTGTGGTACCCGTGCGTGGTGCCGCCCACCTCGGAGGGCGCCGTGGCACCGGCCTCGGTCGTCGTCATCGCGCCCCTCCAGTCACTGCGGAGCTCCGGACAGATACCCCTACAGGGTATATGGTAGCCAACTTTGCTGGGTATACGCGTCTTGGTACGCCCCCGTGATGATCGGTTTGACTGATGGGTGACACTGGGAGGCGGCCCATTAGCCGTGGCCGGATGATGCGCCTAGCATCAGCCTGACCGAAACCGAAGCACCCCGAGGACCCCAAGTGCGCTTTCGTCTGACCCCCAGGGAGACGAGCTTCTACGACATGTTCGCCGCTTCCGCGGACAACATCGTCACCGGCTCGAAACTCCTGATGGAACTGCTCGGGGCGGACGCTTCCGCCCGAGCCGAGATCGCAGAGCGTATGCGGGCCGCGGAACACGCAGGTGACGACGCCACGCATGCGATCTTCCACCAGTTGAACTCCTCGTTCATCACGCCCTTCGACCGCGAGGACATCTACTCCCTCGCGTCGTCCCTGGACGACATCATGGACTTCATGGAGGAGGCCGTCGACCTGGTCGTCCTCTACAACGTCGAGGAACTGCCCAAGGGCGTCGAGCAGCAGATCGAGGTCCTGGCGAGGGCGGCGGAGCTGACGGCGGAGGCCATGCCGAACCTCCGCACGATGGACAACCTCACCGAGTACTGGATCGAGGTCAACCGCCTCGAGAACCAGGCCGACCAGATCCACAGAAAGCTTCTTGCGCACCTCTTCAACGGCAAGTACGACGCGATCGAGGTGCTCAAGCTCAAGCAGATCGTGGATGTGCTGGAGGAGGCGGCGGACGCGTTCGAGCACGTGGCGAACACGGTGGAGACCATCGCCGTCAAGGAGTCCTGACCTCTTTATGGACACCTTGGCTCTGATCGTGACCGTCGCGGTCGCGCTCTTCTTCACTTACACGAACGGATTCCACGACTCGGCGAACGCGATCGCGACGTCGGTGTCGACCCGGGCCCTGACCCCGCGGGCGGCACTGGCGATGGCGGCCGTGATGAACCTGGCCGGTGCCTTCCTGGGCTCCGGTGTCGCCAAGACCGTCAGCGAGGGCCTGATCGAGACGCCCCAGGGCTCCTCGGGCATGGCCATCCTCTTCGCGGCGCTGGTCGGCGCGATCGTCTGGAACCTCGTCACCTGGTACTTCGGCCTGCCCTCCTCGTCCTCCCACGCCCTGTTCGGCGGCATGGTCGGCGCGGCGCTCGCGGGCGGCACGGCGGTCCACTGGAACGGTGTGCTCGACAAGATCATCATCCCGATGTTCCTGTCCCCGGTGGTCGGCCTGATCGTCGGCTACCTGGTCATGACCGTGATCCTGTGGGCGTTCCGCCGCTCCAACCCGCACAAGGCCAAGCGCGGCTTCCGCATAGCGCAGACGGTGTCGGCGGCCGGCATGGCCCTCGGCCACGGCCTCCAGGACGCCCAGAAGACCATGGGCGTAGTGGTGCTCGCCCTGGTCATCTCCGGCCACAAGACCTTCAACGACCCGATCCCGGTGTGGGTCAAGCTCGTGTGCGCGGTGATGCTCTCCCTCGGCACCTACGCCGGCGGCTGGCGCATCATGCGCACCCTGGGCCGGAAGATCATCGAACTCGACCCGCCGCAGGGCTTCGCCGCCGAGACCACCGGCGCGTCGATCATGTTCGCCACCGCGTTCCTCTTCAAGGCGCCGATCTCCACGACCCACGTCATCACCTCAGCGATCATGGGCGTAGGCGCCACCAAGCGCGTCAACGCCGTCCGCTGGGGCGTCGCCAAGAACATCGTCCTCGGCTGGTTCATCACCATGCCGGCAGCCGCCCTGGTGGCCGCGGCGGCATTCGGGGTCGTGAACCTGGCGTTCCTGTAGCCCCGGACGGCCCCCGTTCCCCGCCAGCAAGCCACACGCTGACGAGCCCCGCCGCGCCTGCGCTCACCGGGCCCGCCGGGGTCTGGGGCGGGGCCCCAGGGTGGGGGCCCTTCCAGCCGACCCGCACGGGTGGGTGGGAAACGGGGTCCAGGGGCGACAGCCCCTGGCGGGGTCTGGGGCGGAGCCCCAGGGGCTGCCCGGAGACCCGCCGTGGGCGCGAACCCCGGGAGGCTACAAGAAGCGGCCCTCCCCGGCGGAGCCCCCGGCGGAGCCCCCCGTACAAACAGCGATGGGCCCGCCCCCGGGAGCCAGGGGCGGGCCCTCACATCCCCGCGGTGGCACCGCCATGCAGCACCGCGAGGGGTCTCGGCAAACCGCCGGCTCAGCCGAAGCGGCCGGAGATGTAGTCCTCGGTCGCCTGGACCGACGGGTTGGAGAAGATCCGCTCCGTGTCGTCGATCTCGATCAGCTTGCCCGGCTGCCCCACCGCCGCGAGGTTGAAGAACGCCGTACGGTCGGACACACGCGCGGCCTGCTGCATGTTGTGCGTCACGATGACGATCGTGAACCGTTCCTTCAGCTCACCGATCAGGTCCTCGATGGCGAGCGTGGAGATCGGGTCCAGCGCCGAGCACGGCTCGTCCATCAGCAGCACCTTCGGCTCCACGGCGATCGCCCGCGCGATGCACAGCCGCTGCTGCTGACCACCGGACAGCCCGGACCCCGGCTTGTTCAGCCGGTCCTTGACCTCGTTCCAGAGGTTCGCGCCCTTGAGCGACTTCTCGACGACGTCCGCGAGCTCGCTCTTCTTGTAGCTGCCGTTCAGCCGCAGCCCCGCCGCCACGTTGTCGAAGATCGACATCGTGGGGAACGGGTTCGGCCGCTGGAACACCATGCCGACCTCACGCCGTACCGACACCGGGTCGATCCCGGTCCCGTACAGGTCCTCGTCGTCGAGCATCACCTTGCCCTCGACCCGCCCACCCGGCGTGACCTCGTGCATGCGGTTCAGGGTGCGCAGGAACGTCGACTTGCCGCAGCCGGAGGGGCCGATGAACGCCGTCACCGAGCGCGGCTCGACCGTCATCGAGATGTCCTCGATCGCCTTGTGGGAGCCGTAGTAGGCGGTGAGCCCGCTCACATCGATTCGCTTGGACATAACTACTTCACTTCCAGACTCTTCGGTCGCTGATAGGCCGCGGTCAGCGACCGGTCTTCGGGGCCTTCAAGCGGGCAATGCCCCGGGCCACCATGTTGAGGATCATCACGAAGGCGATCAGCGTGAGGGACGCCGCCCACGCGCGGTCGTACGCCGCGTTGGCACCCGCGCTCTGCGAGTACTGCTGGTAGATGTACAGCGGCAGCGACGCCTGCGCACCCTCGAAGGGGTTGTTGTTGATGAACGGGTTGCCGAACACCAGCAGCAGCACCGGCGCCGTCTCACCCGCGATACGGGCGACGGCGAGCATGATGCCGGTGATGATGCCGCCGATGGAGGTCGGCACGACCACCTTCAGGATGGTGCGCCACTTGGGCACACCCAGCGCCAGGGACGCCTCGCGCAGCTCGTTCGGTACGAGCTTGAGCATCTCCTCGGTGGAGCGGACCACGACCGGCATCATCAGGATGGCCAGGGCCAGCGAGCCGGCGAAGCCGAAGGGCTGCATGTCGAAGATCAGCATCAGGCTGAGGATGAACAGACCCGCGACGATCGACGGGATACCGGTCATCACGTCGACGAAGAACGTGACGGCCTGGGCGAGCCTGCCCCGCCCGTACTCGACCAGGTAGATCGCGGTGAGGATGCCGATCGGCGCGCCGATCAGGGTGGCGAGGCCGACCTGCTCCAGGCTGCCGATGATGGCGGCGTAGATACCGCCGCCCGGCTCGGAGTCGGCGACGACACCCATGGAGTGGGTGAGGAAGTAGACGTCGAGGACCTTCACGCCGCGCGAGACGGTCGTCCAGATCAGGGAGACCAGCGGGACGACGGCGAGCAGGAAGGCGACCCAGACGAGGGAGGTCGCGACGCGGTCCTTGGCCTGGCGGCGGCCCTCGACGCGGGCGGCGATGCCGAACGTACCGAGGATGAACAGGATCGCGGCGATCAGGCCCCACTGGACCTTGCTGTCCAGGCCGGCGGCGAGGCCGATGCCGACCGCGACCACGAGGGACCCGGCGGCGATGGCCCACGGGGACCACTTCGGGAGGCTGGCGCCGCGCAGCGTGCTGGGGCGCTTGTCGGCGAGGCTGGCGGTGCTCATGCGTTGGCCCCCGAGTACTCCTTGCGGCGGGCGATGATCGCGCGGGCCGCGCCGTTGACCAGCAGGGTGATGACGAACAGGACCAGACCGGAGGCGATCAGCGCGTCACGGCCGTCCTGCGTCGCCTCGCTGAACTTGCTGGCGATGTTCTGGGCGAAGGTGCCGCCGCCCGGGTCGAGCAGGCTGGTCTGGACGTCGAAGGTCGGGGAGAGCACGGTGGCGACGGCCATCGTCTCGCCGAGGGCGCGGCCGAGGCCGAGCATCGAGGCGGAGATCACGCCGGAGCGGCCGAAGGGCAGCACCGACATGCGGATGACCTCCCAGCGCGTGGCGCCGAGGGCCAGCGCGGCCTCCTCGTGCATCCTCGGGACCTGCCGGAAGACCTCGCGGCTCACGTTGGTGATGACCGGCAGGATCATGATCGCGAGCAGGATGCCGACGGTGAGCATCGACCGGGGGGCGCCGCCCTCCCAGGAGAAGATGCCGGTCCAGCCGAGGTATTTGTCGAGCCAGCCGTAGAGGCCGGTCATGTGCGGTACGAGGATGAGCGCGCCCCACAGGCCGTACACGATGGACGGCACGGCGGCGAGCAGGTCGATCACGTACGCGACGGGGCCGGCCATCCTGCGCGGCGCGTAGTGCGTGATGAAGAGCGCGATGGCGACCGCGATCGGGACCGCGATGACCATGGCGATGATCGAGGAGACGATCGTGCCGAAGGCGAGGACCGCGATGCCGAAGGAAGGCGGCTGGAGGTTGGTGTTCCACTCGAAGGTGGTCAGGAAGTTGCCGTGGTCCTTGCTGATCGCGAGGGAGGCGCGGTAGGTGAGGAAGACCGCGATCGCGGCCATGACCACCAGCAGCAGGATGCCCGAGCCGCGGGAGAGGCCGAGGAAGATGCGGTCACCGGGGCGGGTCGCGCCACGGGCGTTGCGCTTCTGCTCGGCCACGGTCGGCTCGGGGACGGGGGGAGGTGCGTCGGTTGTCTGCGTCGATATGTCCATCGGGTTCTCCGGTCTGCGGAGCCGCTTGCGGGTGGGCGGCTCGGTGGAGCCGTCCACGGGGGACGGCTCCTGGCGGCGGTGCACCGGACGGTGCGGTCCGGCCCCGGACCGGGGCCGGACCGCACTCAGGTCAGCTCAGGCCCTCGATGGTGGTGCGGACCTTGGAGATGATCGCGTCGGGGACGGGGGCGTAGTCGATCCCGGACAGGACCTTCTGGCCGTCCTCGCTGGCGATGTAGCGGAGGAACGCCTTGGTGGCGGGCAGGGTGTCCGCCTTGTTGCCCTTGTCGCAGGCGATCTCGTACGTGACCAGCGTGAGCGGGTAGGCGCCCTCGGCCTTGGTCTTGTAGTCGAGCTGGAGCGACAGGTCCTTGCCGGTGCCGACGACCTTGGCGGCGGCGATGTCGGCGGTGGCGCTCTCGGTGCTGGGCGCGACCGGCTTGCTGGCACCGGTGTCGATGGAGACGGCCTTGAGGCCGTCCGAGACGTAGGACAGCTCGAAGTAGCCGATGGCGCCGGAGGTCTGCTTCACCTGCTGGGCCACACCCGCGGACTGCGGAGCGGACTGGCCGCCCTTGGCCTGCCAGGCCTTGCCGCCGGAGTACTTCCAGTTGTCCGGGGTGGTGGCGATCAGGTACTTGGTGAAGTTGTCCGTCGTACCCGACTCGTCGGAGCGGTGGAACGCCTGGATCTTCAGGTTCGGGAGCTTCGCGTCGGGGTTCAGCTTCTTGATCGCCGCGTCGTTCCAGTTGGTGATCTTGCTGTCGAAGATCTTGGCGAGGGTCGGGGCGTCCAGGACCAGGTTGTCGGCACCCGGGACGTTGTAACCGACCGCGATCGGGCCGCCGACCATCGGCAGGTCGATGCCCTGACCGCCGGAGCAGACCTTCTTGGAGGCGGCGACCTCTTCGGGCTTGAGTGCGGAGTCGGAGCCGGCGAAGGCGACCTGACCCTGGGTGAACGCGGTGACACCGGCGCCGGAGCCGCCGCCCTTGTAGTTGATCTGCACGCCGCAGGCCTGGGAGAAGTTCTTCACCCACGCGTCGATCGCGTTCTTCTGCGCGGAGGAGCCGTCGGCGAGGAGCTGGCCCTTGGCGTTGTCGCACTTGATGGAGCTGGCGTTCGCCGTGGACGAAGAACCGTCGCTCGCCTTCTTGCCCGTGTCGTCGGAGCCGCACGCCGTCAGGGCCAGGGCGCCGGAGACGGCCACAACACCGAGGGAAAGGGCGCGAAGCCGGTTCTTGCGCTGAAGCTTCACTTTCGGGAGTTCCTTCCAGGAGCCGCCACCGTCGGCGGCGTGCGAAGTCGTTGGTACGGAAGCGCGTCCGCAAGGCCGCACTCCGCACCGGGTACGGCCGAAATTAGGCAGAACAGGTGAAGGCGCCGATGGCCGGAAGTGAACGGGGGGTGAACCCCTGCCGTCGGCCCGGTGAGGTCACGGAATGCTTACGGGGAGGCCACACATAGGTTCCGACGCTGGGTTACGCAGCGTGGAACCTTTGGCCCCGGTACGCCGTCTCGTTCCAGGGGAGCCGACGAAAGGCACGAGCATGGAACGGCGTACGTTTATCTCAGGCGGCGCAGCCGCGGTGGCCGCGATCGCGGTGGCCGGCTGCAAGGGAAGCGGGGGCACGGCCGCCGGATCCGCGAAGCACGCGACGGGCACAGCGGACCCGTCGACGCGGGCACTGACGTCGACATCCTCCCGTACGCCGATCAAGACCGCCAACGCGGCGGCCGCCGCGAACTGGGCGGCGCTCGCCCGCGACCTCGACGGCACGCTGGTCCGCCCCGGCGACGCGGCCTGGAAGACCGCCCACCAGCTGTACAACACCCGCTTCGACGGCCTGAAACCCGCTGCGGTCGCCTACGTCGCCCACGCCGACGACATCCGGACGACGCTGGCCTACGCCCACGCGCACAACATACGCGTGGCGATACGCAACGGCGGCCACTCCTACGCGGGCTGGTCCTCCGGCGACAGCCGCCTCATAGTCGACGTCTCCAAGCTCAACCGGATCCGGGTCAGCGGCCAGGAGGCCGTCGTCGGCGCCGGCTCCAAGCTGATCGACGTCTACCGCGCGCTCGGTGCCAAGGGCGTGACGATCCCCGCCGGTTCCTGCCCCACGGTCGGCGTCTCCGGCCTGGTGCTCGGCGGCGGCCACGGCGTGGCCTCCCGTGCGTACGGCCTGACCTGCGACAGCCTCACCCAGGCCACCCTGATCACCGCGGACGGCAAGCAGCTCACCGCCAACGCCACCACCAACAAAGACCTCTTCTGGGCCCTGCGCGGCGCCGGCAACGGCAACTTCGGCGTCGTCACCGAACTCCACTTCAAGACCCACCCGGCCCCCCAGGCCGTCACCGGATACCTGACCTGGCCCTGGGCGAAGGCCGCCGCGGTGATCAAGGCCTGGCAGGAGTGGGGCCCGACCCAGCCCGACGAGATCTGGTCCTCCCTGCACCTGTCGAGCTCCCCCGGCCGCACCCCCACGGTCTCCGTGGCCGCGTTCTCCATGGGCACCTACGGCGAGCTCAAGAACGCGGTCGACCGCCTGGCCGACAAGGTGGGCGCCAACGCCTCCAGCGTCTCCCTGCGCCGCCGGGGCTACGAGGAGGCGATGGAGGGATACGCCAACTGCTCCTCCTACCCCACCGACGCCCAGTGCCACCTCCCCGGCTCGACCCCGGGCCGCTCCCCGCAGGGCGCCCTGAGCCGCGAAACGTACGCCGCCCGCTCCGACTTCTTCGACCACTCCCTCTCGGCGGCCGGCATCCAGAAGCTGCTGGCCCAGCTGACGTCGGTGCGGGGCGGCGCGGGCAGCATCGACCTCACCGCCCTCGGCGGCGCCGTCAACCGCGTCTCCCCCACCGCCACGGCCTTCGTCCACCGCCGCTCCCGGATGCTGGCCCAGTACATCGCCTCCTGGGGCGCGGGCAGCTCCGGCACGACGGCCCAGTCCTGGCTCACGTCGGCCCACAACGCCATGCAGCCCTACGCCTCCGGCGCGGCCTACCAGAACTACACCGACCCGACGCTCACCAACTGGCGCAAGGCGTACTACGGCGACGCGGCGACGCGGCTGGCCCAGGTGAAGAAGCAGTACGACCCGGAGAGGTTCTTCAGTTACCCGCAGGGGTTGTAGGCCGGGGGCCTGCCCGCCCGCAGCTATGCGATGCGATGCGGCCGCGTAGCTGCGGGCAGCCGTGCCTCCCCCAGTGCTTCAAGGGCCTCAAGGGCCTGGGGGGACCCCAGGCGGCACGGCACCCTACGCGGCGAGATCCCGCTCCTCCGAGGCCACGGACTCCCGCGACCCGGGAACGAACGCATCCCCGCCCTCGGCCTCCGATGAGCGCCGCCGGACGACCCACCCCACCCGAGGCGACCGCTCCACCGCCTTCATCACCGGCGTGAGCAAAGCCATCGCCGGCGGCGACAGCAACAACGCCACCGCGGTCCCGAGCGCGAACCCCCCGACCACATCGGTCGGATAGTGCACGCCCATGTACACCCGGCAGAACCCCTCGAACAGCGCCAGCCCGATCCCGACGACCCCGAACCTCCGGTTGGCGACGAACAGTCCGACCGCCATGGCCATGGTCAGCGTCGCGTGATCACTCACGAACGAGTAGTCGTTCTTCCCGGAGACGAGAACGTCCAGCCCCTGGTGATCGACGAAGGGACGGGGCCGCTCCACGAATCCCCGGATGGGCACGTTCACCAACACGGCGATCCCGGCGGCCAACGGCGCCCACACGAGCCCCGCGACAGAGGCAGCCGCCTCGTCCGCGTCGGCGGAACGCCTCCGCACGGACCACCAGCACCAGAGCACCACCAGCACCATGGCGAGCAGCAGCCCGTACTCACCCACGAACTCCATCACCCGGTCGACCCACCCGGGCGCGTCCTTGGCCAGTCCGTTGATGTCGTACAGCAGGTCGACGTCGGGGTTCGATCCGGAATCGGCGAGTACAGCCATGGTGCTGCGGCCCCTTCGTCGTTCTCCGGGCGCACCTCGCGTGCGCCGCTCCTACCCACCCCTGTGGTTTCGTAGATCCGCTTCCGCTGCACTGACGCACTGACGTCCGCTCGGCTACGTCAACAGGAACGCACGTCCCCCGTCTCAACGTTCCACTCTCCACCGAAAGATCACTCAGACGTTATCGAAGAGAGACTCATAGCCGCAGCTCAGGGGGCCGGTTCACGTTCGGTCACACCTTGGTGGGGAGCGCTTTCGCGCCATCTTCGGTTACCCGAGTGGCCCCGAAGTAGTCGGGGGTGTCGACCGGGTCGAACCGGATGACAGCCCCCGGCCTGGGCGCGTCGATCATGTATCCGCCCCCCACGTAGATCCCCACGTGCCGGATGGCCCGAGAGTCGGTCAGATCATCGGAGAAGAACACCAGATCGCCCGGCAGCAACTCCTCCCGCTTCGGGTGCGGCCCCGCGTTGTACTGATCGTTGGCGACACGCGGAAGCGTGACCCCGACGCTCTCGTACGCCGCCTTGGTCAACCCGGAACAGTCGAACCGTCCGCCCTGGTCAGCGGTGCCGTTCCCACCCCACAAGTAGGGCGTCCCGAGCTTCTTCTGCGCATAGGCGATGGCAGCGGCGGCCTGCCGGCTGGGGTCGACCCGGGTGACGGGGGCGGCGAAGCTCTTCTCGAGCGTGCTGATCGTCTTCACGTAGTTCCGGGTCTCCGAGTACGGCGGCACGCCCCCGTACTGGATGACCGCGTACGCCCCCGCGTTGTAGGCGGCGAGCATGTTGTCGGAGACGTCGCCGGGGACGTCCTTCACGTACGAGGCGAGCTGGCAGTCGTAGGAAGCGGCCGACGGAATCGCGTCATTCGGGTCCCACACATCCCGGTCTCCGTCCCCATCGCCATCGATACCGTGCGTGGCCCACGTCCCCGGGATGAATTGCGCTATCCCCTCCGCCTTCGCCGGACTTTTGGCGTTCGGGTTGAATCCGCTCTCCTGGTACAACTGGGCGCCCAGCAGGGCCGGATTGAGGGCGGGGCAGAGATTGCCCCACTTCTGAACGAGCGTCTGGTACGCGGCCGGCACGGCCCCCTTGGCCAGCGAGACGGCCCCGCCGCCCATCCCGTTGACGAGGTTCCCGGCGACGACGTACACCCCGACCACGAGCAGCATGACGAAGCTCAGCCCGAGCCCGGCCGCGGCCGCACCGACCACCCATACTTTCCGCACGGCTCAACCCTCCCCCATCCACGCCCGCTTCAAGTCCGCTTTCGCCTCAGACCGACCGACTCAGCCAGCATTTCGGCCTATTCGTGCCACAGTGATCGCCAGAATACGGGAAGTAACCCAGCCGACCGGCGACCTGATCGCCTATCACCACCAGGTGATCAATTCCAAGCGGTGTCTTGTGACTGAGCATCCCTGTGGCGCGCTCAGCTGACGGCAGGGAGCTGTCGGGCGAAGCGGCGGACGGCATCAGTGAAGGCATCTGGGTCGTCGAAGTTCGCCAGGTGTCGTGCCCGCGGGATCAATTCGACGCGGGCGTGCGGATGCGCGCGGGCGAAGTCCGCCTCCCCGGCCCGGAAGACGGCGTCCTTCTCGCCGTTCAGGATGAGGACCGGAGCCTTCACATAACGCATCGCACCCGCGTCGAAGCGTCCGAGTACCTCGTCCCAGGCTGCTGGCAGGGTATGGAAGGCGTAGCCGGAACGGATGGTCGCCTCCACCACTTCCCGTGGGTAGAGTCGCTGAAGCAACCGGTCGTTCCACCGGGCCAGGCGATCCGCCGGGATATGAGGGACCAGCCTGGCAACCCACCGGTAGGGCGCTGCCCGGAGGCCGCGGGTGGAGGCACTGGCTCCCGCGAGGACCAGCCCGCGCAGTTGTCCCGGACGACGCCGCGCGAACTCCAGCGCGGCATATCCGCCGAGCGAGTGCCCGACGACCAGAGCCGGCCCGCGGTCGAGCGAGTCCACTGCGGAAGCGATGATCTCCGTCGCAGTGCTCAGGCTCCAGGGCTGAGCCGAGCGCTCCCCGTGGCCGGGCAGGTCGACGGCGACTACCGGGCATTCGTCCCGGAGTGCGGCAAGCTGCATGCTCCACTGTCCCGCGCTGAAGCGCGTCCCGTGAACGAAGACTATGGGCACTGCATCCGCTGCCGTCATCAGCCCCCCAGGTGACGCCGTCCTCCAGCCGACTCTACCCGCGGGATCTTCCTCGCGATCAAGGGAAATGCCAGAAGAGGCTCAAACGGCCAACGGTGTGGCGCTCAGTCACATGTCTGCGGCGACGGGAACGAGGGCGTTCAAGATCGTTGTGTGACGAACAACCTGGACACCCTCGCGACAGCACTCTGTGCCACAGCAGACGATCTGCCGAAGGACCGTCCAAACTTGGCGTCGCGGCGGCCGGCCGTGGGGATCGCGCCGCAGCTCACCGACGCCCAGCTGGTCACCCTGGCGATGATGCAGGCCATGCTGATGCAGGCCATGCTCGGTTCACCTCCGAGGCCAGGTGGCTCCGGCATGCCCGGGCCCACCTGCGGCACCTCTTCCCGTACCTGCCGCAGCAACCCGGCTACAACAAGCGGCTGCGCAAGGCCGCCGACCTGCTCCGCCGTATCACCCGGATCCTGGCCACCAACACCTCGATGTGGAGCGACGACGTGTGGATCGTGGACTCCACACCCGTGGAATGCGGCCGTTCCCGCGAGACCGTCAAATGCTCCGACCTGGCCGGATGGGCCGGGTACGGGTACTGCGCCAGCCACAGCCGCTTCTTCTGGGGTCTGCGATTGCACCTGGTATGCACCCTCCAGGGCCTGCCGATCGCCTTCGACCTGACCGGAACCAGGGCAGACGAGCGCGAGACCCTGCTGGGCCTGCTCGCAGCCGAACCGCACCTCGTCGCCGCCCGGCCCGGCGGGCAGCTCCAGACCTCCGACTCCCCTGACCGCCGACTACCAGTGACCGTGGGGCCGCCCGCTTCTTTTGCATCGACCGCCTGTTCCTGCTCACCCCCGGCATCGGCACCGCCCAGACCACCCACGCCGTCACCGCCGCCCAGGCCGCCGGAGTGGGCCACATCGTGCACTTGTCCTCGTTCAACGTCCTGGGCGACCCGATGCCCGCGATGGGCCGCTGGCACCACGAGCGCGAGGAGATCATCCGCGCCACCGGTATCCCCGCCACGTTCCTGCGTCCCGGCGGCTTCATGACCAACGCCCTGGACTGGCTGCCCACCCTCCGCGAGGCCCGCTACGTCCTCGACCCGATCGGCCCCGGCCGCTACGCGCCGATCGACCCGGCCGACATCGCCGCGGTCGCCGCCCTCGCCCTGACCCAGGACGGTCACCAGGGCAAGGAGTACGTGCTCACCGGCGCGGAGACCTTCACCGTCGCCGAGCAGGTGCACATCCTCGCCGAGACGACCGGCTGCGCCATGACCGTCCGCGAGCCGGCCGAGGCGGCCGAGGCGGTACGCTCCCGCTTCCCCGGCGGCGCGCCACCCGCTCTCGCCGAGGCCCTCGTGGAAGGCTTCGCGCTCATGCGCGCCGACACCGTCGGAGTCCGCACGGACACGGTCGAGCGACTGCTCGCACGCAAGCCGCGGACATTCGCGGACTGGTGCGCCCGCCACGCGCAGGTGTTCCGGGAGGCGCTCCGCACCTGACCGACCACCACCACTCCCCAGGGGGCAGGCCTCACGGATCGCTCGCCGCGTCCCCGTAAAGCTCGGCCGCCTCCACCCCAAGCACCACGCTGTACGAGATGTCGGCCGTCGTCCCGCCCTGTTCGTGGCCGCCCAGGATCCCCACGACCTCGTGGTCCCCGTTGACCCAGGGACTGCCGCTGGTCCCGCCGGTGAATTCGGGGCAGGAGATCCGCTGCTGGGTGTTGCTGTGCACGCCGGGCTTGTTGGTGCAACTGATGGGGGTTTCCTGGGAATTGGGGTAGCCGGTGACCGTCACAGCGGTGGCCCCGGTCGCCGTCCGGGTGGCGAAGCGGTTGCCGCCGACGACATCCTCGATCAGCTTCCCCTGGTCCCCGCCCAGTCCCTCCACGACGGCGAACGCCACGTCGCTGTCCTCGTCCTGCCCCTTGGACCACCCGTCCGGCAGGAAGCGCCCCTTCAGCTTCCACACCCCGTACGGCGCCTTCCCGTCCCGGTAGCCCGGCACGAACACCAAGTCGCCGCCGTCGCCACTGTCGTCACCGTCCACACAGTGCGCGGCGGTGACGATGAGGTTGCGATGAGCGCTGTGCACGACCGAGGCGGTGCAGAAGTGTCCCCCGGCGAGCTTGCCGACCCGGTCCGCGTCGAAGAGTGCCCCGACTCTCTCGCTCTCCCGGTTCGCGGCGGCCACGACGGTGACCCCGAAGGGGCCCGGACCGTCATCGGCGGCCGCCACGGAGGCCGACGTCAGCGCCAGCAGCACCACGGTGCCGAGCAGGGCGGGACGTGAGGTGACCGAGATGCGTGACGTGCGCTTCATCAGGCCCACTTTGTCCCACGAAGGTGAGAATCGGTTCCCGGCTTCTCTGAGTTTTGACTGTGAATCGCGCTTACCCCTGGCGATCGGTCCACAACAGCTTCCTGGCCCTGGATGCCTCCAACTCCCGCACCACACATACCCCCCGCAAGTCCGCGCACTCCCGCACCAGATGCAACCCGCTCTGAGCCGGAGAGGGCCGGAGAGAGCCGGAGGGTGTAGCTCCACGGCAGGGATGCGCGGGGATACGCGGGGATACGGTGGCCTTCCCTCAAGAAGGAGCCGCAGAATGCCCGACCTTCCCCCGGACCTCACCTGGGAACGCGCCGCCCCGCCGGAGGCGACCGGTCCCGGTCCCTGGATCGAGATCGCCTTCGGTGAGGGGGACGACGGGGAGGCCCCCGTCTACATCCGGGAGACCAGCGACCCGGACAACGTCGTCACCACGAACCGCCGCAAGTGGGACGCCTTCGTACTCGGCGTGCAGGCGGGCGAGTTCGACCACTTCGTGGAGGGCGTGGAGTAGCGCTGCGGCGGGGCCGCCACCGCACCCCCGGTCCCGGCGCCGGTCCCGGTGCCGGTCCCGGCCCCGACTCCCCCTACGGTCCCGACCCTCCCTACGGCCCCTACGACCGCCGCCCTCCGCCCGCCTCCGTCAGCGCCAGCGGATACCGCACGCCCGTCAGTTCCTCGGACAGCGCCCACAGCCGCCGTGCGGCCACCGGGTCGCTCGCCGCGGTGTTGCGGCCTACGAGGGTGGGGGCGCCCCGCATCTCGGCCAGGCCGTCGGGGCCGACGTAGCTCGCGCCGGGGAGGTCCTGGCTCGCCGCGTAGAGGGTGGGCAGGGCGCCCGCCTTGTCGTCCTGGGCCAGGATCCGGTTGCCGATCTGCATGAGGACGCGGCCGACCGGGTTCGCGGTGTGGCTCTGGAGGTTGGTGGCCGCCCAGCCGGGGTGGGCGGCGAGGGCGCGGACGGGTGAGCCGGACTCGGTGAGGCGGCGCTGGAGTTCCAGGGTGAACAGAAGATTCGCCAGCTTGGACTGGGAGTAGGCGCGTTGCGGGGTGTAGCGGCCCGTGAGGTTGGGGTCGTCGAAGGAGATCCTGCGGTCGCCCATGCGGTGGGCGCCGGAGGAGACGGTCACCACCCGGTCCCCGACGTGGGGCAGCAGCAGGTTCGTCAGGGCGAAGTGCCCGAGATGGTTCGTGCCGAACTGCATCTCGAAGCCGTCCTTGGTGTACTGCTCCGGGAGCATCATCACCCCCGCGTTGTTGATCAGCAGGTCGATCGTCCCGCCCTGCCAGGAGTAGGCGAACTCCCGGACGGAGGCCAGGTCCGCGAGGTCGAGCCGGCGCACCTCCGTACTGCCGTTCACCCGCGCGGCGGCGGCCCGGCCGCGCTCGAGGTCCCGTACGGCGAACACCACGTGCGCGCCCGCGCGGGCCAGCGCGTCGGCGGCGGCGAAGCCGATGCCGCTGTTGGCGCCGGTGATGACGGCGGTGCGGCCGGAGAAGTCGGGGAGGTGGGTCGCGTTCCATGTGCGCGCCTTGGGCGCGTCGGTCTTTTCAGCCATGCCTCCAAAGTAGGCGTCGACAACAATGCTGTCAATGACAACAATGATGACGTCGACAACTATGCTGCCGCCGACAACATGCGGATACGATGGTCCGCATGCCCGAGAGCCGCCCCTATCACCACGGAGACCTCCGCGCCGCCCTCCTCGCGGCGGCCGAGCGCACCCTGCGCGACCGGGGAGCCGGTGCGCTCTCCCTGCGCGAGCTGGCCCGCGAGGTCGGGGTGAGTCATGCCGCCCCCGGCCGGCACTTCAAGGACAAGCAGGCCCTGCTCGACGCCCTGGCCCTGGCCGGGTACGAGCGGCTGGCCGGAGCACTGGAGTCCGCGGACGACCCCGCGCTGCCGCTCGAGGCACGGCTGTCGGTGCTGGCGAAGGCCTACGTGGGCTTCGCCGTCGAGCACGACGCGCTGCTGGAGGTGATGTTCGCGCGCAAGCACGACCCGGAGGTCTCCGCGCAGCTCGCCGACGCCGTCGACCGCTCCGTCGGGTCCTTCGAGCGGCTGATCACGGACGCGCAGGCGCGGGGCGAGATCGTCGCGGGCGACCCGGCGCGCCTCACCCTCTTCGCCGGCGCGAGCATGCACGGGCTGGCCACCTTCGCCGCCAACGGCAGCATCCCGGCCGATCAGGTCCTGGTCGGCCTGGACGAGCACGTACACCACCTGCTGCACGGCCTCAAGCCCCGCTGAGCCCGCCCCCGGCCACCCGCACCCCGGGCTGTGTCCGCACTGTGAGCCGGGTCAAGCCGCGCCCACCCCGGCACCATCCGCGCGCCAATGATCAGTAAGCCGGGCGCCCGTTTCAGTAACGCGGTAGTCAGGATTCCGCCGCCCGCCTTGTTGTCGCGTACCCAACAAGTCATCGTCGTCGCGGGCCGCCGCCCCCACCGGTGAGCGCACCGGTGGCCCCCCACCCGCAGGCCTCTGTCCACCCTTCCCAGGAGGCTGTACGTTGCGCACGACCACCCCCGACTCCCCCCACATACGCGGAAGATGGCGCCGAGCCGGCGCTGCCGGCGCCGCCACCGCGGCACTTCCCACGGGGTGCAGCAAGCGCACCATCGCCGACGTCTCGGCCGTCGCCGACCCCGCGACCGGCGTCTCGGTCTACGACTCCTACGGCATCACCGCCGGCTGGTACACCTTCGGCGGCACCAGCGCCTCCACCCCGATCATCGCCGGCGTCTACGCCCTCGCGGGCACCCCGGGCAGCGGCGACTACCCGGCCTCCTTCCCCTACGCCGCGGCGGGCACCTCCGCGCTGAACGACGTCACCAGCGGCAACAACGGCTCCTGCTCCACCACCTATCTGTGCACCGCCAAGTCCGGTTACGACGGCCCGACCAGCTGGGGCACCCCGGAGGGCACGGACGCCTTCACCGGGTGAGCAGGGCTTGACCTCCCCGTCGGGTCACGGGGAGCCGCCACAGTGAGGGGGACGTGGGGTCCTCTCGGCGGCACGCAAAGGGGACGGGTCACGGCAGCCGGCCGTGACCCGTTCTTCCCTGCCTGAACCTTGCCGTGACCTTGCCGGTCCCTTGCCGGTCTCTTGCCGGTAACCGGCCGATTCCCGTGCCTCACCTGTGAGTTGGGTCAAGGCGAAGACCCGGTTCGGTAAGGCGGAAGTCAGGATTCCAGAAGAGTCTTGTTGTCGCGTACTCAACAAGGGATCGTCTTCGCCGACCACCCGCACGCATGACCCGCACGCACCGCCTGTTCCAACCCCACTCGGAGCATCAGGAGGCTGCACGATGCGTACGACCCCCACGAAGAGACCGGCCCGGCCCGGCCGCCGGCGCAGCGTCGGCTCCGCCGTCGCCGCCACCGCGACCCTCGTCCTCGCCGGTTTCGGCACCGCCGCCCATGCCGACACCGCCACCAGCGCCTCGTCGAAGGTCACCTGGACGAACGCCTGCTCCACCCCCGCCAAGGGCCAGATGGCCTGCAAGGCACTCCGCGTCACCGGTGGCACCACCGCCTTCCAGAAGGCGCAGGCCAAGGCGGACGGCGTCACCCCCAAGACCGCCGACGCCTCGACCCCCTCCGGCTACGGCCCCTCCGACCTCCAGTCGGCCTACGGCCTCACCTCCGCCGCCGCCTCCAACGGCTCCGGCGAGACCATCGCGATCGTCGACGCCTACGACGACCCGAACGCCGAGGCCGACCTCGCGAAGTACCGCTCGTACTACGGTCTGAGCGCCTGCACGACGGCCAACGGCTGCTTCAAGAAGGTCAGCCAGACGGGCTCGACGACCTCCCTCCCCTCCGCGAACACGGGCTGGGCCGAGGAGATCTCCCTCGACCTCGACATGGCGTCCGCCTCCTGCCCGAACTGCAACATCCTCCTGGTGGAGGCCACCTCCGCGACCATGGCCAACCTGGGTACGGCGGTGAACCGAGCGGTCACCCTGGGCGCGAAGTACGTCTCGAACAGCTACGGCGGCTCCGAATCGTCCTCGGACACGTCGTACGACTCCTCCTACTTCAACCACCCGGGCGTCGCCATCACCGTCAGCGCCGGCGACAGCGGCTACGGCGCCGAATACCCGGCCGCGTCCAAGTACGTGACGGCCGTCGGCGGCACCGCCCTCTCCGAGGCCTCCTCCACCACCCGGGGCTGGACCGAGACCGTGTGGAAGACCAGCAGCAGCGAGGGCACCGGCTCCGGCTGCTCCTCCTACGACACCAAGCCGAGCTGGCAGACCGACACCGGCTGCACCAAGCGCACCATCTCGGACGTGGCGGCCGTCGCCGACCCGGCCACCGGCGTCTCGGTCTACGACTCCTACGGCATCACCTCCGGCTGGTACACCTTCGGCGGCACCAGCGCCTCCGCCCCCATCATCGCCGGCGTCTACGCCCTGGCCGGCACCCCGTCCAGCAGCAGCTACCCGGCCTCCTTCCCCTACGCCGCGGCGGGCACCTCCGCGCTGAACGACGTCACCAGCGGCAACAACGGCTCCTGCTCCACCACCTATCTGTGCACCGCCCAGTCGGGCTACGACGGCCCGACCGGCTGGGGCACCCCGGAGGGGATCTCGGCCTTCACCGGCTGAGCACCGAACCGGCAACCGAAGGGGCCTCGGCAACCGCCGGGGCCCCTTCCTCGTGAGACCATCGTGACGGCACCTCACCCGACCAGCCGTCAGAAAACGTGCCGGGTCATAGAGGAGCACAACGACGGAACCACACGACAGGTTCCGCTCAGGCCTCATTGCCCGGCGTGACCTGCCGTGATACACAGAGTGACCGTACGGTCCATTCGTACGAAACCCGCCATTCAATGACGCCAAGTCGACATACGGCGGCGACATTGTCGGCGACAATGAGGCCTGACCTCTGCACACCGCAGGGGGACTGCGGAACTACCCACCAGGGGCGGTGACTTACATGCTCTTTGCGGCCGACAAGGGAGACATCAACACCATTATCGGCGGAATCGCTCCGGACTGGGGGCCCTTCGGCAGCCTGGGCAACGAAGCGAAGGTGATGATCGAGGTGGTGATGGCCGTCGCCATCCTGCTCTGCCTCGGCATCGCCGTCTGGGGTGCGGCCAAACAGCGCATCGGCGCGACAGCCCTCCGGGACACCTTCAGCGCCGAACAGGGCAAAGGCCTCATCATCGCCGGCCTGACGGGTGTCTTCATCATCGGCTCACTGGGCACGCTGTTCACCATCGTGTACGGCATGGCCGTGTAGCGGTCCCCCCACTCCTCCAGTCCTCCGGGCACGCCCGGTCCCCACCACCCCACCCGCCCGTCGTGCCCACCGGCTGAGGTTGCGTTTCCCTGATGTCGAGTCACCACACCGCGCCCGCGCGGGAGCCAGCACGGCTACCGTCGTACATCTACGCGTTCCGGTACGAGGTCAAGGGGGCGTACGCGGCATGAGTCTCGGAGACGAGCAGGGTTACGGCGGCGCGGGCGAGACCAGAACCCGGCTGCCCGAACGCGGCGGCGACCCCTACGGCGGGGCCCGCCGAGGCGGCCGGTCATCCTCCCGGGGCCTGGTCACGGTGGTCGGCGTCGTCGTCCTCCTCATCGCGGCGATCGCCTTCGCGAACCGGGGCGATGACTCCTCGTCCGGCGGAGGCTCCGGCTCCGCCAACAAGCCGAAGACGGCGGCGACTGCGGCGAGCGGCACGAAGCCGGTCACTTCGAAGGCCGGGGGGATTCCTACGGGGTTCTCGCGGGATCAGCAGGGGGCGGAGAGCGCGGCCGCCAATTACGCGACCGTGCTGGGCTCCGACGGGATGTTCAACGCCACAAGGCGCCACGAGATCGTGCAGACCATCGCCGCCCCCAGCACCGCTACCCGACTGCAGTCCGGCTTCGACGCCGACTACTCGGCGGCTTTCCTGAAGAAGATCGGCCTAAACGACGACGGCAGCGCCCCTGCGGGCAGCACGTTCGTCAACCGAACGTTGCCGACAGGCACCAAGACCACCGACTTCAGCACTGACGCGGCCACCGTCGAGGTCTGGTGCAACGGCCTCTTCGGGCTCGCCGGCGACAACTCGACCAACCCCGTGACCAGCAACTGGTTCACCGTGACCATGAAGCTGGCCTGGAGCGGCGGCGACTGGAAGGTCCTCGAGTCCACCCAGAAGACCGGCCCGACGCCCGTCACCGGGGACAACCCCGTGTCCGGCGCCGATGAGATCAGCAAGGCGGTCCAGGAGTTCGGAGGGTTCACCTATGCTCGGTAGCCAGCACCGCGCGCTAAAGCTCACCGGCCTCGTGGCTGCCATCCAAGCATCCGCCGTGCTGCTTGCCACGCGCGCCTTCGCCGCACCCAAACCGACACCGTCGAAGAGCGACGACCCCTGCTCACTGATCGCTGGGCCCGCCAAGAAGTACTGCGAAAAAGGCAGCAGCGGCTCCGGCGGCAAATCCGGCGTAACCAGCAACGACCCCCTCTCCGACACCCTCGACCCCCTCGCCTCCCTGGCCAAGGGCTGCGCGGACGCCGCGTCGTGGACCATCGACAAGCTCGGTGACGCGGTGAAGGAGACGGCGAACGTCGACTTCACGAACGAGAAGTTCCTGAAGCAGTACGCGGTCGTCTTCGCGGCGTCGACGATCCTCACGCTGCTGCTGTGGCTGCTGGCCGTGGCCAAGCGAGCCGTACGCGGCGTCCCCATGACCACCGCGCTGTCGGAAGCCGTCGGGTTCCTCTGGCTGACGGTCCTGGCCTCCGCGTTCACGCCGCTGATCCTGTACACGGTCGTATCCGCCACCGACGGAGTCACGGACGTACTGGCGAAGGCCACCGGCGACCAGACCGACACGTTCTTCGGCACCTTCTCCGGCGCGTTGAAAAAGGGCAACGACATCGGCGGCGGGCCGATCATGCTGATCGTGGTGTCCCTGGTCAGCATTCTCGCGGCCGGCATCCTCTGGCTGGAGCTCGTGATCCGCGCCGCCCTGCTCTACGTCGGCGCCCTCCTCGGCACCGTCGTCTACGCGGGCCTGGTGGACAAGAACCTGTGGGGGCACGTCCGCCGCTGGGCCGGGATCATGATCGCCGTCATCCTGGTCAAGCCCGTCATCGTCATAGTGCTGGGCCTGGCCGGGGCGCTGTCCGGGGACAACGGCCCGGACGCCTTCTCGGCCGTCGTGTCGGGCCTCGCCATCATCCTGCTCGCCATCTTCGCGAGCGCGATGATCTACCGCTTCGTCCCCGGCTTCGGCGACGAGATCGCGAGCGGCCGCAACAACCGCATCATGCAGGGCGCCGAGGGCAAGGCCGCCGCGGTCATCAGCTCCCCGGCGACCCTGGTCGCGCAGGGCATCAAGACGCACAGCTCCCGCGCCGACAACAACGGAGGCGGCGGCCAGCCGTCCGCCCGCCCGGCCAACCCGGCCTCCGGCGGAGTCGCCGCGCACAGCACACGTTCCCCGAACGGGGGCGGCGGCGGAGCCGTCCCCTCCGCCGCGCCCGCGCCGCGCGCTCCCAGCCCGGCCAACACCCCGCACGCCAGCAACACCCGCAACAGCAACCGCTCGGGAGGTGAAGGGCGTTGACGACCGAGTCCCACATGTCCCATCCGGTCACGCCCCGCCGTACGTATCTGATCGGCCGCGCCCGGCCGAACGGGATCATCGGCCGGAACCGCGAGTCCGGCGAGATCGCGCTGATCGTCGCGGGCGCGTTCCTCGGCATGATGTGCGGTCTCCTCGTCCCGGTCCTGTCCCTGCGGATCGTGCTGCTGACGGGCTTCCCGATGCTGGCGCTGGCGGCGGTGTACGTGCCGTACAAGCGCCGCACCTTCTACAAGTGGTTCGAGATCAACCGCAGCTTCAAGCGCACCGTCAAGCGGGGCGCCGTCTACCGCTCCGGCGTCATGGAGGCCGGTACACGCATGGACGGCCGCGAGGTCGAGATCGGGCCGCCGCCCGGCATCGGCCGGATCACCTGGCTGGCCGCGCCCTTCGGGCCGGACGAGATCGCCGTACTGCTGCACGCCGACCGCAAGACCGTCACCGCGGCCATCGAGATCGAGGGCCCCGGCGTCGGCCTGCGCGACTCCGAGGACCAGGAGGCCCTGGTCGACCGGTTCGGCACCCTGCTGAAGCACGTGGCGAACGGCGACGGGTTCGTCACCCGCCTTCAGATGCTCGCCCGCACCCTGCCCGCCGACCCCGACGCCCACGCCAAGGACGTCGCCCAGCGCGGGGACGACCGGACGCCGGGATGGCTCAGGCAGTCGTACGACCAGTTGCAGTCGATGGTGTCCACCAGCAGCGAGCAGCACCGCGCCTACCTCGTCGCCTGCATGCACTACACGCGCGAGCTGGCCGCCGAGGCGCAGGCCATGGCCCGGGCGGCCCGGCCGCAGGGCGGGCGGAAGCTGGACCGGGACGCTGGGCTCGCCGTCGTCATGGCGCGTGAGCTCACCGACATCTGCTCGCGGCTCCAGGAGGCCGACATCAGGGTGCGCCAGCCCCTGGGGCAGGGGCGTCTCGCCTCCCTCGTCCACTCCATGTACGACCCCGACCACCCGATCGACCACATCCAGGCGATGACCAGGCGCAACGCCTGGCCGGCCGAGCTGGACGCCATGGAGCCCACCTACCTCCAGGCCAAGACCCGGGAGTCCGCCACCCGCGCGCCCTGGTGCCATGCCACGGCGTGGGTCAAGGAGTGGCCGATGACGCCCGTCGGCGTGAACTTCCTCGCGCCGCTCCTCGTCCACACCCCGGACGTCATCCGGACCGTCGCCGTGACGATGGACCTCGAGCCCACCGAGATCGCCATCGAGCGCATGCTGACGGAGAAGACCAACGACGAGGCCGAGGCCTCCCGCGCCGCCAAGATGAACCGGACCGTCGACCCGCGTGACGTGGCCGCCCACAGCCGCCTCGACCAGCGCGGCGAGGACCTCGCCAGTGGCGCCGCCGGAGTGAATCTGGTCGGCTACATCACCGTCTCCTCGCGCACCCCTGAGGCGCTGGCCCGCGACAAGCGCACGATAAGGGCGTCGGCCGGAAAGTCGTACCTGAAGCTCGAATGGTGCGACCGCGAGCACCACCGCGCGTTCGTGAACACGCTCCCGTTCGCCACCGGAATCCGAAGGTAGGAGTTGATGCGCTGATGCGGGACCCGCTGTCCGCCATCACGGACGCCTTCACGTCCTTCCTGTTCGGGAAGATCGAGTCGACCCGGATGCCGGTGCGCACCTCCACGGGCCAGGCCCAGGCCGTCTACCTGCCGACCGCCGCCCCCGGCCTCGGCGACTCCGGCGTCATCATCGGCCGCGAGGTGTACTCCGGGAAGGGCTACATCTACGACCCGTTCCAGCTGTACGGCCAGCAGCTCCCCGCCCCGCACTGGCTGGTCCTCGGCGAGTCCGGCAACGGCAAGTCGGCGCTGGAGAAGACGTACGTCCTGCGCCAGCTGCGCTTCCGCGACCGCCAGGTCGTCGTCCTGGACGCGCAGGGCGAGGACGGCGTCGGCGAATGGAACCTCATCGCGGAGGAGCTGGGGATAACCCCCATCCGGCTGGACCCGACGGCGGCCCTGGACCACGGGATCCGCCTGAATCCACTGGATCCCGCGATCACGACCACGGGTCAGCTGGCACTGCTGCGGACCATCATCGAGGTCGCGATGGGACACGGCCTCGACGAGCGCGCCGGCTTCGCGCTGAAGGTGGCGCACGCCTACGTCAACGAGACGATCGTCGAGCGCCAGCCCGTGCTCACCGACATCGTCGAGCAGCTACGGCACCCGGAGCCGGAGTCCGCCGAGGCGATGAACGTCGCCATAGACGACGTCCGGGCCTGGGGCCTGGACGTGGCGCTGGTCCTCGACCGGCTCGTCGACGGTGACCTGCGCGGCATGTTCGACGGCCCGACCACGGTCGGCATCGACCTGGACGCCCCGCTGATCGTCTTCGACCTCTCCCACATCGACCGCAACTCCATCGCGATGCCCATCCTGATGGCGATCGTCGGCGTGTGGCTGGAGCACACCTGGATCCGCCCCGACCGGAAGAAGCGCATCTTCCTGGTCGAGGAGGCCTGGCACATCATCAACAGCCCCTTCGTGGCCCAGCTGTTCCAGCGGCTGCTGAAGTTCGGCCGACGGCTCGGCCTGTCCTTCGTCGCGGTCGTCCACCATCTTTCCGACGTGGTGGACGGAGCGGCGGCGAAGGAGGCCGCGGCGATCCTGAAGATGGCGTCGACGCGGACGATCTACGCCCAGAAGGCCGACGAGGCGCGGGCCACGGGCCGGGTGCTGGGGCTGCCCAGATGGGCGGTGGAGATCATCCCCACCCTCACCCCCGGCATCGCCGTCTGGGACGTCAACGGCAACGTCCAGGTGGTCAAGCACCTCGTGACGGAGACGGAACGCCCGCTGGTCTTCACCGACCGCGCGATGACCGAGTCCTCCTTCGACCTGGCGGCCGACGACGCCCTGCGCGCCGCCGAACTGGAGGCGGAGCAGCGGGCGGCGGCCTTCGTGGAACAGCACATCGGCGACCTGGACGGGTCGTCGGAGTCTACGGTGGCGTAGGGGAGGCGGCGTGAGACCCGACGACCGCGACCACGGGCGATACGACGACGGGCGGGGACGACGGGACGGCCAGGGCGGCATCCCGGACGGCCTGCTGATCGGCATCCTCGCCTTCCTGCTCGGCATGACCCTCCTGGTGTGGTCGGCGACGGGCCTCGCGGGCTGGTTCGCAGGCGGCGCCTGGCCGTCCGGCGTCACCTTCACGGGCACCCCCGTGGCCATGCGCCACCTCATCGGCCATCCGCACGACATGACGGGCGCCTGGCCGGACACCCCGGCGGCACAGCTGTCGGGGTACGGACTGTTCTGGGGGCTGTTCATAGGGCAGCTGATGGTGCTGTTCGTACTGACCGTGTTCGTGATCGGGACGGTCGCGCGGTGGCGGGCGGGGCGGGCCCGGCGGAGATTCGAGAACGGGGCGGGGGCCGCGGCGGCGACGCGCTCGGCTTCCCCGGCGCCGGCAGAGGTGCCGGCACAGGCACCGGCACAGGCACCGGCCCATGCTTGGGCGCCCGAGCCGCAGCCCGAGGTGCCCGCGCCTCGCAGTGAGCCGGAGCCCGTGGAATCGCCCCCCTCCGCCCCCGCCCCCGCCTCCGTCGCAGACGGGGAAGGCGTGGGTGGCTGGGAAACGAACCGCGGCGAGGGCGCGGTGCTGTACGGCGCACCCACAGCCCGCCAGGCCACGGCAATCCAAGCCATCCGCGACGCGGCCGGCCCCCTCGTCGTGGTCACGTCCAGCGCCGGCCTCTGGCAGGAGACCAAGGACGCGAGAGCCAAACTGGGCCCGGTCCTCCTCTACGACCCCACCCACCTCTGCGACACGCCGGCCCGACTGCACTGGTCCCCTGCCACGGGCTGCGGTGACAAGCAGACGGCGGTGCGGCGGGCAGCCGCCCTGCTCGCTCCGGTGAAGCCGACCGCCCGTCTGGACCAAGCGGTCAGCGACACCGCCGAGACACTCCTCCGCAGCTACCTACACGCCGCCGCCCTCGACAGCCGCAGCATCCGCCACGTCCACCGCTGGGCCCAGGGCACACAGATCCAGGACGCGGTCCGCGCCCTGCGCACCAACCCCAAGGCGGCCCCCGGCGCCGCGGGCGAACTGGAAGCCGCGCTCACCTCGCATCCCGAGCGCCGGGACATGGCCCACGAGCTGACGAGCCGTGCCCTGTCCGCGCTCTCCACGGTCAACATCCGCGAAGCGTGCACTCCAAACCGAACTGATGCCGTCGCCTTGGATTCCTTCGTCGACGAAGGGGGCACGCTTTATGTGGTCGGTGAATCCATCGAGGACCCCAGGACCAGCCCCGGCGCGATGCCGCTCCTGACGGCCCTCGTCTCCAGCGTGGTCGAGCGCGGCCGGCGCATGGCCGAACGGTCATCCTCCGGTCGGCTCGACCCACCACTGACCCTGGTCCTGGACGACATCGCGGCCGTGGCCCCGCTACCCCAGCTCCCGGACCTGCTGTCCACGGGAGCGGACCGCGGCCTGCCGACCCTGGCCCTCCTCCGCTCCCGCGAACAGGCCCGCAGCCGCTGGCCGCACGACGAGCTCCCGGTGTGAGCGTCAGTCGCGTGAGTCCCGTGAGTCCCGGTCGAGCACGAACTCCAGCTCCAACTGCGCCTCGTCCTTCACGAACGGCACGGTGACCCCGCTCGGTACGAACCCGGCCCTGCGGTAGAAGCGCTGCGCACGCCCGTTGTCCTCGTGCACCATGAGCCGCACTCGCTCGGTGCCCTGCGCCCACGCCCATTCCAGGCCGGCGTCGAAGAGCACCTCGGTCAGACCGATCCCCCGGTAGTCGGGCCGCACGAACACCCCGACTATGTGCCCTTGCCTCCGCTCGACGGACAAACCGGCCCAGTCCTTCGTGCCCGCCTCCTCGACCAGCACCGTCAAGGACCCGACCCACTCCCCGTTCGGCCCGTCAGCGATGATCTGCTGCGCCGAGGTCGCGCCTTCCGCGGCTCGCTCGACCCGCTCCTTCCAAAAGGTATCGGGCTTCTCCAGGGCTTCCTCGTACGTCTCCAGGAAGGCGAGGTGCGCGACCGGGTCCTGGAGCGCGAGCAGTCGCAGCGCCTTGGCGGCAGGCCACTCGTCGGCACGAATCGCCCGGATCACATAGTCACCGCTGGTCATGGTGGTCATGCCAGCCACCGTAGTACTGATGTCAGTGGCAGGTCCTACTGTTTTTGCCGTGCATGATCCGTGCCTATAGGCACACGCGAACCCAGGGAGACCCCATGACGACCCTGCTCGGTCGGCCCAACACAGCTCTCCTCGTCATCGACGTACAGAACGGCGTGGTGGCGGGTGCGCCCCGCCGCGACGCCGTCATAGCCAACATCAACACCCTGGTCGACAAGGCACGCGCGGAGGACGTGCCGGTGATCTGGGTGCAGCACTCCGACGAACACCTCGAACGCGGTAGCGACAGCTGGGAGTACGTCGCGGAGCTGGCCCGCCGCGACACCGAGCCTCTCGTCCACAAGTCCTGGGCGGACTCCTTCGAGAACACCGAACTCGAGGCATTCCTGGCCGAGCGCAAAATAGGCCGGCTCGTCGTCACCGGCGCCCAGACCGACGTCTGCATCCGCTCGACACTGCACGGCGCCCTCGTCCGTGGGTACGACGCCACGCTGGTCGCCGATGCCCACACCACGGAGGACAACACCGAGTACGGCGCTCCCGCCCCGGAGCAGGTGATCGCCCACACCAACCTCTACTGGAAGTGGCACAGCGCGCCCGGCCGCGAGGGCGGGATCGTCGACACGGCGGATGTGGCCTTCTAAAACACCGGAAAAGCAGAAAACCCCCGCACCGTGAGGTGCGGGGGTTTTCTCAATATTTGTTCGGCGGTGTCCTACTCTCCCACAGGGTCCCCCCTGCAGTACCATCGGCGCTGTGAGGCTTAGCTTCCGGGTTCGGAATGTAACCGGGCGTTTCCCTCACGCTATGACCACCGAAACACTATGAAACAGACAACCGAACCGCCATATGTCATGGCGGGGCTGTTCGTGGTTTCAGAACCAACACAGTGGACGCGAGCAACTGAGGACAAGCCCTCGGCCTATTAGTACCGGTCACCTCCACCAGTTACCTGGCTTCCAGATCCGGCCTATCAACCCAGTCGTCTACTGGGAGCCTTACCCCATCAAGTGGGTGGGAGTCCTCATCTCGAAGCAGGCTTCCCGCTTAGATGCTTTCAGCGGTTATCCCTCCCGAACGTAGCCAACCAGCCATGCCCTTGGCAGGACAACTGGCACACCAGAGGTTCGTCCGTCCCGGTCCTCTCGTACTAGGGACAGCCCTTCTCAAGACTCCTACGCGCACAGCGGATAGGGACCGAACTGTCTCACGACGTTCTAAACCCAGCTCGCGTACCGCTTTAATGGGCGAACAGCCCAACCCTTGGGACCGACTCCAGCCCCAGGATGCGACGAGCCGACATCGAGGTGCCAAACCATCCCGTCGATATGGACTCTTGGGGAAGATCAGCCTGTTATCCCCGGGGTACCTTTTATCCGTTGAGCGACGGCGCTTCCACAAGCCACCGCCGGATCACTAGTCCCGACTTTCGTCCCTGCTCGACCCGTCGGTCTCACAGTCAAGCTCCCTTGTGCACTTACACTCAACACCTGATTGCCAACCAGGCTGAGGGAACCTTTGGGCGCCTCCGTTACTCTTTAGGAGGCAACCGCCCCAGTTAAACTACCCATCAGACACTGTCCCTGATCCGGATCACGGACCCAGGTTAGACATCCAGCACGACCAGACTGGTATTTCAACGACGACTCCACCTGAACTGGCGTCCAGGCTTCA